>DATJCU010000120.1:0-5792 GCA_035497795.1 Edaphocola sp.
CTTCGGTATTATCGTAAGGATACAATCGAACAATATTTCGAAGCGCTGCATCACATTGTATCGATAAATATTCAACGTAGTTATCGACATTGAACATTGCCTTTGCGGTATCGATTATCTTCCATACAACAACAACGCCAATAACGATGGGATTTCCAAGCGCATCATTTATTTTTTGCTTGTCGTTATTGAGCGTCATTACTTTAAGCGAAAGTTTTTTTGGCTTAGGAAGCATACTAAAACTTTTAAAAACCTCAAGACCTAGATCCGTTTTTGTATCACTCTTGCCGGTGGAACCAGAACTTGCATTGCCTACACCAACAGTCATCGCCGTAACAAAGGGATTGATAAAGAAAAAACCAGCGCCAAAAAGCGTGCCGTAATACTTACCGAATAAAGCAAGCACAAGCGCTTCTTGCGGCTTTAGAATTCGCAAACCTGCCCAGAGTAGCGGACAAATAATAGCGGATAAAAGAAGCCCAAAAACAATCGAAACAACAAAAGGTAAAAGAATAGCATTGTTTGAAAAAGCGATAGACGCATATACAATCAAGCCAACAGCAAATAAAAATACGATAATGCTCGCAAGCAAAATCACCATACCATTTAGAAAGGGTGCTTTTTTTTCTGTCATGATAATCTCCTCATAAAAAAACTAGAAATTGTACTACTACAAAACAATATCTGTCTGATATCAATTTGATATTATCACGAAAAATAAAGATTGTCAAGGATTTTTACAACGAGCTTTTTATGTTGACATTATACTTAAATATAATTATAATATAATTATGAAATCGATTTCATTTGAATGGGATAAAAAGAAAGCCACTAGTAATCTAGAAAAACATGGTATTTCTTTTGAAGAAGCAAAAACCGCGTTCTGGGATCCAAACGCTCGCATAATTCATGATCCTGATCATTCAGAAGACGAGGACAGATTTATTCTTTTAGGATTGAGTCAAGCTATGAATATTCTTCTTGTCTGCCATTGTTACAAAGAATCAGATGAGACAATAAGGATAATTTCTGCAAGAAAGGCTTCAAAAAAAGAGGCAAATAATTACGGAGGTTACTTATGAGAGCAGAGTATGACTTTTCAAATTCAAAAAAAAATCCCTATATAAATAAACTGAAACAACAAATTACCATAAGACTGGATTCAGAAACTATCTCTTATTTTAAGTCTCTTGCAGAAGAAACAGGACTCTCCTATCAGAATCTTATCAATTTATATCTTTCAGACTGCGCAAAAAAACAGAAAAAATTATCATATACGTTTCAATAATATATATTATCTCATAACTAAATAAGAAAGGCTACCATAGATTGTTCTTTTTGTATCATTGAGAAACACGCCTATCATCACCGCTCTTTAACTATCTTTTTTTTTCTCTTTTGAATATTTTTTTTTGAATTCTTAATCATCATTTTACAAAAGCAAAATAAATAAAAACTAAAGGGTATTTTAGCAAATCAATAAAAAAAAACAATCCTCCATATACGATTACAACATACCAAGTGGTTTTTGCTTTGTTATCATTTTTCAATAAAAAGAATAATCTAAAATAGTGTTCATCGATTTTTTATAAAAAAAAATAGCCCGAAAAATATTTGAAAACTTAAATTTATTTTGTTGTTGCATTCATCTTATCCTTTAATTTGTTTATTCAATAAAAGTTTACTCGTTATAATAAAGTCCTCTAAAAGATAATCCGCATTTTTCATTTGATTCCTCCAAAAAAGATTATAGATCAATATTAAAGAATTCTAGTAATTCCATTTCAGTGGATAAACTCAGAAAATTCAACAAGTCAATTTCTTGATCTTCTAAATTTAAAGACTGCATTTTTTTATAATACACTTGTTTTGTTTCAAAATCATTAAATAAAGCACTCACCACATACACGGAAGAATAAAAATTAAAATTTGGCTTTTCTTCTTTTTTTTCTAATGCACCAATATTTTTTAAAAACTCCTGGTATTCTTTTAAAGAGTCTTGATTTGACAATGTTTTTCTTGCTAGAACCGTTCGTATTACAATATATTCTAAAATTAAAGGATATTTTTCTGTAGCAGTTTTACTTAATTCATATGCTTTAACATAATCATGATTTAAGATATATAATTCTAGAGTCATTGTAATATCATTTTTTTTAAGATTCTTTATTTTTTTCTCTAACACTTGTAAAGCATTTTCAATGTCTTTTTGTTCCTTTGTCTTAAAGGCAGTTAAAACAATATCTTGTTTTAGATTTTCTTTCTTTTTAACACCAACGTAGGCAACCATAAATAAAATCAAAAAAACTGTGCAACAAATTGGAATTAGTATTTTAAACTTACTCACTTCATTACCTCTATTTCAATTGTGTGTTTTTTAGTTGATGAAACAACAGTCGTCCCTTCTGCTCCATTATAACTATAACCAGTATTTACTATCGTAACAGAAACTTCACCATTTTGAGGAAGAGAAAAAGAAGCTTCTCCTACCATCACCGATGAACTATTGATTACATAAGAACCTATTTGAGTAAGTTGTTTAGATTCAACTTTTTTCCCATTAACATTTAAATTAACTGACCCAAAATATTGAATGTCATCATGCCTTGATTGTGGTCCAGAAGTGGCTACAGCCCAAACATTAAGAGTATAACCATTATTTGAGTTTTTAACTGATGTATAAATATCATACGTATAGCTTCCCAAAAACCCTTCACCTTCAGCAAAAACATATTGAGGATAAATAACATGTGTATCTTTAACTCCCGTAACATATTTCTTATCCCCCGCCTCCAACCCCCACAAGTCCACAAAATTCACGGGATCATTCGAGCAGTATGCGTACCAGTTGTGTCCGTCTCGTATGGGGTCTACTGTGGTGAAGCGTGCTGTCTTTGGCGAATAATCTCGGTAGCCATGATTTAGGGGAGGAAAACCATCTTTTGCGATGCGAAGTTTTTCCTCCCCTACAACCCCACCTTTCCTTGCGACGCTTGCTGTATCACAAACATAAACCTTTTTTGCAAAGAGTGTGACTGAGCTTCGTGAGCGATTCGGGCTTACGAGGCGGTAGTCAGCGTTGGAGTTGGCACGGAAATTGCCGGAATTGCTGCCACTAGAATTTGCTTGACCGGGATTGCCGCCATTGGAACCAGCTTCCTCCCCAATATACCGATATCTCGAGGCGCTCTCTTCTCCACTTGCTTGCCAGTCAACGTAGGTGTCGCTCGTGTTGGTGAAGTAGCCATCTGCAAAGCTTTCTTGTTCTCGAATGATATCAAAGCTCATGCCGTCATACAAGGTTCTCATGAGTGCTGAGCCTTCGTCTTGCACGAGGGTTCTTCTTCCCAACGCGTCGTAATCATAGCGAGTTATTGTTTTTGTTTTTTCTCTATGGTCTTCTATCACGGAACTTCTCATCCTATTGCTTCCAGTATAGGAGTAGAAGTCTGTTTTGTAAAGGTTTGTAGTTTAGGGGAGAGAAACCAACTTTTGCGACGCGTAGTTTCCTCTCCCCTAAACCCCTCTCCTCCTTGCGGCGCTTTAAATTATTTATAATTTTAAACTTAATTTAATAAAATTTATTTCTGTCACTAGCAGGGTCGCAGATCATGAAAAAACGGAAGCCAATGAATCAGCTTCCGTGAATAAACTTTTTGAAACAATCCCGCAAGTTTTGCAGGCAAAACTTGGTAAGCAAACCACAGGTTTGCGGCGTGTACAGAATTGTGAGTGCGAGGGAAAGTTACGCTCAACCTTTTAATGACTATTTCAGTCGAAACCTACCACCAATTTAATCTGTTTTTATAACATTCAGTTGCTAGGCATCCACCGGAATCCCTGGCAACTTTCACCGAAATATTCATATAAACAACATCAATATATCATATTAAATAATTCAAAAACCTGTTTATCTTCTAGAGAATAATAATTTCTTTTCATATTTCCATAATCATCGTAATATCTTAATTCAATAATCCTTTGAATCTTATCCCATTGACATTCGCATTTAAGATAAAAAGTATTATTTTTATAAAAACTCAAAACAAGAATTTCTGGTTCTTTTCTATTTAAAAAACCATCCTTTTTTCCTTCCTGCTTCATTATATTACCAATTAAGTATATCACTTTATTATTAATAATAATTGGTAATTCTTTATCAGGTACTCTAAATTCCCAAAAATATAGCGATGTAACTTCTACTCTAAATATTTCCGGATTTTGAAAAAGATCATCAATTTTTTTATTCAATGAGGGTATAAATCCTGAATGTTTTATATTTGGTATTATTACCAAACATAATGAAATAATTAAAAAAATTGTTAAGAAAAAAACCGCTCCAATTTTATGTATTCCCTTTTGTTCTTTCATTTTCTAACCTTAAGTGATTTTTCAACTAGTTTTGTTTCTGTATGCGTTGTTCCTCCTGCTACATTAACAGAAACTCCTCCATCTGCACCAAGAGAAGATTGTGTAAAAATCCACCCACCAGAAGTAGAACCAGAAATTGATCCACCAATAACTACTGTAAGACCAACTGTTACAGAATCTGTACCTGCATTTTCGAAGTCTTTTGCTATTTGTTCCTCTGTTTGAGGAGAATCATACGTTTTTGTTCCTTGTCCAGCAGTTAATGATAAGCCTAATACCGTTACCTCAAAGCCATCTTTTTCTGTAACAGTATATGTATAACGTGCAGTGAAGTTTGGCGTTTTAGAATCATCAATATAAAATGAAGCATCAAAAAAACCATTTGTTACTGTAATTAAATCACCAGTTGACAAATCTGGTACAGTAATTAAATTAACTTCTATACCACTTGTAATAACTTCTACTGTCTGTTTCTGGTCTCCCGCTTCCAACCCCCACAAATCTAGGAAGTTCACCGGCTCATAGTTTAGGGGAGAGGAACCAACTTTTGCGACGCGTAGTTTCCTCTCCCCTATAACCCCACTCTTCCTTGCGGCGCTTTAAATTGGGGTACTTATTTTTCTTTTGATTATTTAATTACCCCAAACCCCATAGCCTTTTACGATTAAAAAAAATCTGATGTCAAGCACAAACTTTACTTTAGACGTTCTTTATATATCAAGTGTAAAATAACAGAAAACAACTTTATTCCCCTTTGCTGTATACACTGTCATACAATACTCTGCCTCATTAATCTTATAAACGTTTCCAATAAGAAAATCTACATCATTCAAGATTTCTTTTAGAATAATATTTTTTTCACAATCGATCAAATCTAAATCGTATTTTTTATAATGATTAGTATCAACAGCTAAAAATATATTATCTTTTATATGAAACCATTTACCATAATGAGCATAGCTTTTAATAACATTATTAAAATTATGTTTTTCAATAGTAGCTATAGAAAAAAGATTTACAATTTGCCCGTTCTCACTTGTTAATTTGTAATACTTTCTAAGTCCCTCATTTTCATCAGATAATATAAACTGCATCGGTGAAGAATATGCATAATAAATTGATTTAGACCCTTCCAAGATTATTTCTTTTTTTAATTTACTTTTTGAAGAAACATCATAACAAAGTAATGTATTCAAATTCATAAATTCAACTATAAAAAGCTGCTTTGTCTTAACATCAAATAACGATAATCTGGTTCTTTTCCTTTTACCATTATTCGGAGTAACAGTATAAATCTCTTTAGACTGATTTTCATCAAAGTTGTATTCATATAATTTTAATATCGAACTATCTTGTAATGAATAGTACATGACTCCATTATCCACACCATAAATCTCTAAATACCATTTATTTATATCATT
>DATJCU010000121.1:0-7944 GCA_035497795.1 Edaphocola sp.
AAAAGTCTACAGATTGACACAAACTACACAGAAAAGACAAACCGTAAGTTTGTAAACACCTGATAATAAAGGTGTTTAATTTGTGAAAATCTGTGTAATCTGTGGATAAATTTCTTATTGGGGGCTAGACCACATATCCCAGCTGCTTTGTTACCAATTATGTCCCACTGTTTTTTACGATTAGCTATTGCTTGTTGGAAATTATCAAACGTTATGGTTCAAACCAAAAAAAACCTGCAAGTCAGTTATTAGGCTGATTTGCAGGTAAGTGAAGTGTTTTTTGGTATGTCTGAAACCTTAAAAGTGGAGCTGGAGGAACTTATTGCACCTCTGATTTAAAGCTCTTTAGATGTCGTGTGTAGCATCATGTGTAGCAGTAAAATTATTTTCACTTTTATTTAATAATAGTGAAATAATTAGGATTTGGCTTAGGAATCTATGCTGCTGCCACAAACTTAGTAAGAAAATTAAATGCATTGTATAATTTTCTGAAATTCTTCACTTCGGGTTTATTTTGGTTTTTTTAAGTGCTTCTAAATTGAAAATCCGCATTTTTTTAATTAAATTTATGAAAAAAATATTAAAACAGATCTCTTTTCTATTGTTTAAATGAGTTCTGAATATTTTTTTATTACACAATACTTATCAACTTATTGTGTATATAAATATGTTGGGGTAATTTGGAGAGAGAGCATACAATTAATAATTTCAAAGAAATTAAATAAGATACAAAGATGACTTTAGATAAAGCATTAAAAAATTACAGTGAATTATTGAATGAATTTGAAAGTCTAAAGTCAATTGATATATCAGAAACTGATACACGTTCTAAAATAATAGATAAGTTACTTATTGATGTTTTGGGATGGAAAGAGACGGATATTACAAGAGAAGAACATGGGGATTCTGGCTATTATGATTATCGGTTAAGTATGCCAGGCTTTCATTTAATAGTCGAAGCGAAGAGGCAATTCTCTGAATTTGTACTACCTGTTAAGCGTAAAAAAACTTCCCTAAACTCATTATTAGCAGAAAATAAAGAGGTCATTGCTCAAATCCGAGGATATTTAGTTGATTGTGGTGTTTCGAATGGAATTATTACAAATGGCAAACAGTTTATAATTGGTAAGTTTATTAATACAGATGGGACAAATTGGAAAACTAACCAGTGCTTGATTTTTAATGGATTCGATGATATACAAAATCATTTCATCGAGTTTCATAATAACTTATCAAAAGAAAGCATTATTGAAAATGGAGGTTTTTCATTTTTATCAGAAGAACTAAATAACAAGTCTTATAAAATTGTTTCTACACTTATTGATAGAGAAAAAGAGATTGTAAGGAATAATCTTAGTGCTGAAATCACTCCACTAATTGACTTTGTGTTTGGGGAAATATTTCAAGATACGGAAGAGGACAGTAAAGAGTTTATAAAGGAATGTTTTATTGCAAATGAAGAAATAAAAAAGAACAGGAAAGAAATTGAGAAGCTTTTTGGAGATAAAGCTCCAAACTTATCCGAAGTTATTCCAGCAACAAATACGAAATCTATTGTAAATCAAATAGAAAGTGAAATTAATGATACTCCAATAATAGCCAAAGAGACATCCGCTCCAAAACCAATAGTAATTGTTGGTTCTAAAGGTGCAGGTAAGACAACTTTTATAAATTACTTATTTAAGGAAAAGGTTGGACAAGAAACTATAAACAGGCATCCCTATGTTTATGTCGATTTTAGGAGATATTTCAATCATGATAAATCTGTAAATACAACTAAAGTAGCAGAGGATGTTTTAGAGAGCCTCTATGAAAACTACCCTGAATTAGAACTACATTCTAATAAAGTTTTAAAACGCATTTACTTTAAAGAGATTCGACGAAATGATGATAGTATATGGGAAGACTTAAAAGCAAATGAGACTAAAGAATATAGCAGAAAATTAAATGATTTTTTCGAGAAAAAATCAAGTCAAAAGTTAGAACACTTAGAGTTTTTATCTAAATTTCTTGTAAGAGAAAGAGGGAAAAGACTACTTTTAATTTTTGATAATGCTGACCAGTTTGACTCAACTTTACAGGAACGAGTTTTCTTATTTGCAAATGCAATAAATAGAACGGCACATTGTGGGGTAATTGTATCGCTCCGTGAAGGCTATTATTATAAATGGAGAAATCTACCACCTTTTGATGCCTTTGAAAGTAATGTTTACCACATTACAGCCCCGAGATATAATGAGGTTTTGCAAGCAAGAATTAATTATACACTTAATAAACTTGAGTTTAATGGCAAAACTAAAGGTACTTCAGCTAAGGGATTCAAGGTACAATTAGATAATAACCACATTTATGAATTTCTTTTTAGTCTTAAGAATTCTCTTTTTTCAGAAACCAATTCTCAAATTGTAGATTTCCTAAACTACTCTTCATTTCCCAATATTAGGGAAGGTCTAAGACTCTTTAAGCTTTTTCTGATATCAGGTTACACTGATGTTACAGAATATATCATGCGTGTTCGGTATAGTCAAAATGAAAAACATGTCTCAATACCATTTCATGAATTTTTTAAAGCTATGGGGTTAAATAACAAACTATATTACAATAACGAAATCAGTGTTATTACTAATATATTCTACCCTGTTGAAGGTTCTGATGACCATTTTCTAAAAATATGGATGCTGAAATACCTCCAGAAATTATTGGATGAAGGTGGAAATGCTACTAAATATGTTCAAGTTTCTTCTCTTTTGGATTTCTTCTTAGAATATGGTTATAAATTGAGTGTCATAAATCATTCACTGTCTGATTTGGTGAAAAGTGAGATGATTGAAACTGATAACGTGATTTCTGATACTGAGTGGAAATCTCTTTCATCAACCGATTTTAACATTTGTATTTCAGCTAAAGGTAATTACTACTTAAAGAATTCTAAAAACAGGTTTCATTATCTTGATTTAGTTCTTCAAGACACCCCGATTTACAGCAAGGAACACTTTGATTTAATTAAATCAGAATTTCCATTATCAGATGATAAAGGTATTCGTGTTTTATCTGATAGAGTTGAAACCGCTAAACGATTTGTTGCATATTTAGAAGAGAAGGAAAAAGAACAGCATAGGGAGTTGATAAGTTCCTTTGGTAGTATAACAAGTGAGATTCATTCTCATGGATTAGATAAAGATTTGGAGCGGATACATGAAAAACTGCCCCCAACACGTGCTCATAAATAATTGCCGTTTAGTAGGTTACTCAAGGGTTGTAGCCCGCATTAAATTTAAAGTAACTGGACAGTGAAGCAACCCGCAATCGGCAACTATTCATAGCACCACCGTTACCAGCAATTATACAGAAACGACATCGAATAAATATAACCTAAGTAAAATGGAACTAAAAGACTTTATATCAGAAACAATCAAACAAATAACTGATGGGATTCTTGAAGGTAGCTCATATATTAAAGAAAAAAGTCAATCTGGTGAAGGGATTAGGGACCAGTACACAAAAATTGATTTTGATATTGCAATAACAACAAATGAAGAAAATAAAGATGACTTAGGAGGTAAAGTATCAGTAGTACAAGTATTTAGTGCTGGAGCCTCCACTTCTAAGTCAGCTTCAACCTCTAGTCAGAATCGAATTAAATTTAAAGTATTAGCCCATGTGAAAACTAGTAAAACTTAAATAATTTGCATACTTAAAATTAATACAGATAATATGGGACAAATAAGAATACAAGAAAGTGAGATTAGTTTAACACATGGTAGAAAAGGGAAGATAGCTGTAATCACTTACTTTGGAGAAGAAGACCCTGTTGCAAAATTAGACCAAGCTATGTCGACATATGTTGGAACAAAAGGACACAATCAATTCATAGATATAAATATGGATAATCCTTGGACAAGAGTTGTTATGTCTGGAGTCAACGATATGGAACAAGTAATTTTTGACCCCCAAACTCATAGATTATAATATGGATGAAAGTAAAATGGGGGGAGCTCTTGAACATTGGTTGGGTTTTCAGGATAAAATAGGACGAGCCTTTATGATGAATGAAGATGCTTTGAAATATCCTCTTTCTGATTATTTGGCAAATAGTGGAGGAATGCATATTAATACACTTGAATTTGAACTAGCACATCCGGATTTTTCAAATCGACTAATTGACCTAACAATAACTGATAACGACTCAATCCATAGAAATCCAAACGACAAAATAATAAATGCTTTTGAAATAAAGCTTGCTAAAACCAGTACACGTCATCTTTCAGAAAAAAGAAGGATTTTCAACGATTTGATAAGGATGTCAATGGCAAGAAAGCATTCTACCGATAAATGTTATTTCATAATTGCTGGCAAAAGCAATGACTTCGAAACAAATTTCCGAAATTACGAAACAAATAATCAGTGTAAGTTTTATAGAAAATGGTTCAAGTTTGTGAAAGGTCAAAAAGCTACATTCAATGTATCGACTGAAAATGATAATGATTATAAAACTGATATTTACGACAAGTTTGTAGACAAGTACAAAGAGAGATTTACAGGAAATACACCCCTAGTGTTACCAAAACAGATAACGACTAAATGTGAGTTTGTGACTGCCTTTAAATCTCAGTATGTTCCATATATGGCAGGTGTATGGTCGGTAGAATAAAAAAAGCTGGTAATCGAGTAGCCCGACCTGAGCCAAATGGCTCATATTTAGGCTCTCACCACCATACGTACGAGAGCTTCGCTCGGAAGTTTCGCGCTGTCGCACTCACTTCCATATTCGGCGGTTTACTAATCATCTCTACAATCGCTCTTTACACCGACTGTAGCTATTTCCTACTTTAGAAATGAGCTAAGTCGAAACTTTCTCATTTTAATTTCAGAAAAACTAGTGTTCAGTCCTTCCTTTGTTTGTGAGACCTCCGCTTTATTCATCGGCTCGTTACTACAAAGTACTATGACTTCTGCTGACTTCTCTGAATTGCTAAAAACGCAACATCAGAGACCTCCCTCGGCGATGCAGAGAGCTTGTCGAACTGTAAGGTAAATGTCCTTCCATCTAATCCTGCGGAATCTACATAACTGTACTTTTGGTGTTCGTTGGGCTTTGCAATGATGCGGTGCACTGAACTTGTTGAAGTGTGGTTACTCACCCATACAATTATGCCTCTTATTCCGTTCCTGTTCGTCAGTTCAGACTTTTGTAGTCTCGCTTACTTCACTGTATGGATCACTCCAAACCAGCTTGCGACTTACTAATGTTTCCAGGCGTTACCCCAGCACATAAGAGACTTGCACTCTCTGGACTTTCTCACACAATAAAATGTGAAAATTTGTTTATATTTACCATTCAAGTCACACATATTTTGTATAAGTAATGGCAGAGAAAGTGTGAGTTTCAAGGTGTGTAGTCCGCTCAAACAACTTAGCGGTTTGACAGGTAAATTCCACGTAATCTGCCACTACTCATACAATTTAACGTTATATTTTATTTTAAGTGACGACAGAACATATAAATAGAGAAAAATGGGATTTTGTGAATTTTCAACACATGGAGTAAAAGCAGTAATTGTTAATTTTATATGTAGTAAATGTGGAGAGGACGTTGAAAGTGATGAAATAAATCTATTTTCTCCAAATATTGAGACAGAGAAAGCAAGTAATTCTCATAGTAATAATATCGATAGGACAGAATGTCCTAAGTGTGGGGAAAATTACGATGTTGGAGTATTTGCACGTTGGCCAGATGGATATATCGATATTGATGATGTTGATGCTGAATCAATAGCACTGAAAATAGTTGAAGATGAAGAATATTATGATTATGTAGTTTCATCTCAAATCGACTCAATAATTGAAAGTTCCAATTTCATAATACAATTTAACCAAGAGATTGAAAATTTAAAAAGCTTAAATAATGTCAACCTTCATGACATTACGCTTCAAGAAACTTTACAAAAACAAATTTATTCAGGAATCATCACTTGTCTTGAGGATTACTTATCAACTACCTTGATACAAAATGTTTTAAACAATGATGAATACTTCAAAAATTTTGTAAAGACTTATCCAAATATAAAAAAGCGCAGATTCAATTTAAATGAGATTTATGAAAAAATTGATGATTTAAGAGATATTGTAAAAATGGAATTAATAGAAGTAATTTATCACGATCTTCCCAAAATAAAACTGATGTATCAGGAAACATTTAAAGTTGATTTTCCTATAATAAATGATTTAATGCAAATAATTATGAATAGACATGACTTGGTTCATCGTAATGGGAAAAACAAAGATGGTAAAAAGATAGAAATTTCAAGTACAGACGTATTAGAGGCAATTGATAAGGTTGATCAATTTGTAAAAGATATAGACTCAAAAATATTTATTAAGGAAAATACAATAAAAGCATTTTGAAATAAAAGAAAGCACAATATTTCGTATAAGTAAGATTTAAAAATATGAGATTTTCACAGAGAATTGGAAAAAGAGAAACAAAGGTAGTATTGGAAAAAGAAGGAATTAGTCCTGAATTACTCAATTCACTCTGGACATTAATTCTTGAAACAGTGATTGAGACAAAAAATGATTATGCTGACTATGGAGAGAAATACTCAAAGAGAACAAGTTTTTATAGAAGTGTTTGGATTAATTTCTTTAAGTGGCCAATTGATAACTTACCACTAAGTTATGGAGAGGTTGCTGAACGGCAATCTCAGCAAGTAATTAGAGATTGGTTTTTTAAGAAAGATTGGGATTTAGTTCTTGATTTTGTTGAATTCTGTGTGAATTATGATGATAATATTTTTTCAGAATATTTTAATGAATTTCTTAAACGAGAGATGTCAGCATACCGCTTTATAGATGGGAAATTAGTGGAAATAAACACAAAAGAAGAAATTGTTGAAATTGAATCAGCTATAAAGAATACGGATAAATTTAATTCTGTCAAAACCCATTTAAGACGTGCTGTTGAGCTATATTCCGATAGGAAATCACCCGATTATAGAAACTCAATAAAAGAGTCGATTTCAGCAGTTGAAGCGTTGGCTAAAATAATAGTAGGTAATGATAAAACAACATTGGGTCAAGCTTTAAAAGAAATTGAGAATATACACAAAATACCAGGGAGCTTAAAATCTGCCTTCAGCGCATTATATGGTTATACATCTGACGAAGGAGGAATTAGACATGCTCTTCTTGAATCCGATGTAGATGTTGATATTGATGAAGCAAGATTTATGCTTATAGCATGCTCAGCTTTTGTAAATTATCTCATTAATAAAAAGTAAGTCGAGTAGGTAAAGTGGAGCCTCACCCCTAAACCTCTCCGCTTATACGGCACTTTGCACTCACGCAACCATTTAAGGTTGATATGTAAACAAAAGTTCATCTAAAACCCACATAAGGAAGAATTGGCAAAAACACCGTGAGTACATCAACCCCTTCGCTATGACTGGCTATCTCGGTTTGTCAGTGCCAGTGCTTTCGGTTCAACCTGCACAATTCTTGCCTAGTTGATTTTTTCCTATATAGCGTTTCTATTTGTGTCATAAATCTCGGTTTGATTTGTGCCAGTTTTAAAAATTAAGTTACATCTGTTATGTAAGCACATCACGAAAAAACGCCCAACTATAAAGTTTGGAAAACAAGCACAACTACAATTAATGCAACTTTAAAGTTGTATGTCATAAACAATATTGTATATTTACACCGAATTCAATCTACAAATGGCATCTAAAAGTGAAGTAGAAACATATCTAAAGGAACTAAAGGTGAAAATGGAAATTTTCGGCATATTGTTTCTTGATGACCGTGGCAAGAATCAACAAACACTGCACGATTTAGAAATCTCACCTATCAAACGTAAAGAAATACTAAGTTCTTTAATAGCTGGATAATCCGGAGCAAGCTGCCCCCCTACATCCGGGGAGTTTTCACTTCAATTTAAAGTTT
>DATJCU010000122.1:0-2051 GCA_035497795.1 Edaphocola sp.
ATATACGCAACGAGTTGCGCCTATTTCTTTATGCGTTTATTACTCAGTTGCGCCTATTCTCATAATATTTATCTCAAACTTATTCTTTTTTAAGATAGAATCCAAAGGTCTTTCTATTAATTTACTGGAAACAATTAAAATGGGGATGTAACGTTAATCTAAAAACTAATGTGACTTAGCTAATTTATAGGTCTGACAAATTAAGTTTGGCTTGTTATAAAATGTGTTGAATTCAAGACAAGGTATCCATGAAGTCAAGCCTGATTGAATAAATAAAGGATTAATTGTTTGCAGTTTGTTATATTATATTTTCAAATTATCTATGTAATACTTTACTATATCCTTCTCATCAGCATTAATTTCAGATTGTCCTAAGGAAATTAATTTTATTCCAAGTTCGTTAATGAGTTCAATTGTTCTCGTTTTTTCAGGAAAATGTAGTTTCATTTCAATTAGTAAGTTTGAAGCTTTTCGGTAGTTACCAATTTTTATAAGTCAGCTGATATATACCTAATAGCGTAGTTAATACCTTGGTCGGTACACCCATAAAGTTGCCATAAGTAACCATCGCATTCAAAAAGTTGATTTTAAAGAAGTAGGTTTTAGTTACAAAGATTATCGTGATGGTGGAAAAACCAAAACGATGACACTTAGTAATCAGGAGTTTACAAGAAGGTTTTCGCAACACATATTACCCAAGCGTTTTGTTCGCATCCGTCATTATGGTATTCTTAGTAGCAGTTGGAAAAGAGGAAAGCTGCAAGATTTACAACAGGATTTAAAGGTTCAAATAGTCCAAGTTGCACCAAAAACCATGCTTCGAAAATGTCCGTGTTGCAAAACAGGAACGCTCCTAACGATCGAAATTTTCAGTAAAAGAGGTCCACCAAAATTTGATTTTCGGGAAAACAAATCTGTTCCTGCATTCTGACGATGTGGGTAAGGGATTTTATGGCTCAAGGTGAAAAAAAATGAAATAAAATACAGAAAATAGAGTGAAAAACAATCACGCTATAGAATAAACTTTTAAAGCAAGGTAGAAAACCTGCTGATAAATCAAAACCCATAAAACGACAACTCCATAGGAACATAAAAAATCGGTTCCGTTCAACAGCGTTTTCATCTCTAGCCCTCCGGGCAAGACGAAAACTTAGTTATTGTGTGCAGTTTTTTTATTCTTACTTTTTATCACTTAATGAAATTACATAGTTGTTTTCATTAGTTATTTTAATTTCTTTGCTAAAGGTAGAATATCTAATAATCAAAACTTCATCTTTCCTTACTTCTATTTCAAAATTTCCATCAAAGTTAGGAATTGTGTGTCTTTCATTTTCTGCTCCTTTTACTTGAATTTTGATGTCTGACATAGATACATAAATGTCATTTTCAGTATATACATAACCTGAAATTGTTTTTTTAGGATTATTATTTTTAGTTGTTTTTTGAGGGTTTTTATGAAAAAGATTAGTTGTGTCAATTGTACTTGGTAGAATTATAACATAAAAACCTTGTGTTACATCATCTGTTTCTTTATAAGTTTTTGGTGGAAAAAGAAATTGAATCTTTTGTTCATTTGTCAAATCGCTTAATGTGTAATAATCGCAATGTTCACTTTCTCTACCTAAAACTTGTCGATAAACATTTTTATAAATGTTCACATTTTCTTTTTCATTAAAGTCGTTTTTTATCTTATCGTTTTCTTGCTTAAAATCCCAATTTTCATCTTTAGGACAGCAAGTTGAACCGTAACATTCTTTGAAGAAATATTTTACTTCGTTTTCTTTTAGCTCTGGATTATTGAAGTTTATAGTTATAGGTTTTCTTGGGTCGTCCATTCTTATGCTTAAACTATCTATTTGGATTTTTACATTATTTCTTTGAATATGATAAATTTTATTTTGCCTATAAGGATCTAACTTCAGACTAGGATTTTTTCTTTCAGTTTCTTCAATATTATTATAGTATTCCCAATCAGGAGTAATCAGAAAAAAGTCATTTTGTCCATATAAAAATGAATTTCTGCTAAAAAATAATTTTGTAGAAATACGAAA
>DATJCU010000123.1:0-4984 GCA_035497795.1 Edaphocola sp.
TTGGCATATTCAGCTAATTTTTGATGAAAATCCATACTGTTAAATTCCTTACGATTATGAAATAATGCATTTATGTAAGCATGGGTCATTTCATGGATCATTGTCCTTGCGATCGATAATTGCGTTGCGTTTTTTAAATAAGTATCACTGATGGTAATAGATGTTTTAAACGTTGTGCCATTAGTACCTTCTAAATCCCCATTAGCAATAGTTAAATTAACTGTTTTAGATTCATTGAACAGCTTCAAGATAGACTCCGAAAAAGTACGGTTCACATTTGGGCTGGGTTTCTCTGATTTTGCTTCCATTCCTTTTTTAACATGTGCCTAGTCCATGTCCGTTTAATCCTCCAACTTTCGCCAAGTAGCAATATTTCCATCTTTTCTTTTGACCGTGAAATATTTAGGTCTTATTTTTACAATTTCCAAGGTATCGATCTGGTTTAATATGGGCAAGCCGTCACCTTGCTTTTGTAAGAAGACAGAAATGTTATGGTTGTAGTTTTTATCTAATGAAAATTTATAGATATTAAAACCTAAATGTGAAATTTCAAAATCTAAGTCAGTTCTATCTTTTTTTAAATTTATTAGAGCAACACCTTCTTTATTTGAAGCTACCCCACTATAACCATATTTAGATAGACTATCCTTATAAATAACACTTACACCATGGAGCGGAAAACCATCAAAATCTAGAATATTGATTTTTAAGTAAATAGTATCTTTATTATTGGTCCAGATTTCTGAAAGGTGATGACCTGTTTTTATAGGCTCTGTTTTATTGTAATTTAAAATGAGCTGACTGTCGGTAAATTTATATTCTCCATGACCATATTTTAAAACTCCAAGATGTCCACAATATTCATAGGTAAAGTTTTTATCAGTTTCAAATGTTAAGCAATTACTATAATCACCTGGATATTCATACTTCATACAAAAAGTGTCCTCCAACTTTTTTTGGGGATAAACAGTGTTAAACATTAGTCCCATTAAAATAAAAACTTTGATCCTATTTACACTTCGATCCTTTAGAATTGCTATTCCCATTTTGCTCGTTTATTAATAGATTTTTAATTTTGTCTCTGTCTGATTTATTAGGAACTAAGGCTTTAAATGAGTTTGTGTCTATTTGATTGCCCGCAGAATCCTCATAGTTTAATCCCCCAAACGCCATACTTCTGTAATACTCCCATCCTAAATTGGTTCTGGAACCATACTTTTCATCCCAAATTAAAAGTGAAGCCGCCATGGCATCAACATACTGCCCCATAAATTCGTGATGAAACTTATTAGAATTAATATTGGCAATTCCATTATCTATGGCGAATTTCTCCATTTTTAATTTAAAATCAAATCCATCTTCAAATGATAAAACCTGAGTGTATCTTACGTTTAAATAGGCATGAACTGTTTCGTGAATCATCGTCCTTGCTATTGATAAGTCAGTAGCTTTTTTCAAATAATCATTACTAATTGTAATTGATGCTCCTTTTGTACTGCCATTAGCCCCTTTCAAATGTCCATTAGCAATCGTTAAATTAAACGTATCAGAATCATTAAACAGCTTCAAGATAGATTCAGAAAAAGTGAAGCTCACATTTGGGATGGGATTCTGCATTTTTTGTTTAATGTCTTTCTTTATCATTTCAAATTCTGAGAAAATTTTATGATTTTATTACGGAAGAACCATACTATTCAATGCTAGCAAGTGTGTGAAGACCAAAAAAAGTCAGAAAACAATAGGTTATAAATGGGATCTTTCCTGTTTTCTCGTTTTTATTGGATACATACTCTGTTCAACAAAAGTTTTTGGGAATTTTTCGTGAACAGTTGTAATAATAGTTAATTGCTCGTTTTTCTGATTCTGTTTTAAGGAACAACTTATAGATAAAAACGAAACGGTCATAATTAATGGCATGACAAACTGGTATTAGAGTTAACGATAGTACTATATTTATCATATTTAGCGAACTGCTCAATGCCCAATAATAAAGAGGCTGAAAAACTTACCTAAAATGATATTATACTTGTTATAAAACATGATTTTTTTTTCGTTTAATAAGATAACCAACAATTAAAACAAAAACAATTAAAATGAATATCCCAATAAGCCAATTAGGAATTAGAACTATAAAATAATAATCGCTGATATTAACATCAATATTCATAATTTGTAATTTAAAAATTAAGAATTCTGTAATGGTCTGTAAAAAAAGCGTTTAAATATGTAAATTTCTCTTCTTCTTTAAGATCAGGTATTTTGTTCAATAAAAAATCGCGAGGAAACTCATAAAAAAAGAGCATATTGGTTATCTCTGTTTTTACTGAATCTATTAATTTTACTTCTTCTGAAGAATATGCTTCAATTAAAGATACGGTTCTATTACAAAAATCGCCTTCCAATTGGCAAAGATGAAAAAATGGGATTAAATGGCTAATATAAATAGAAAGAACTTTTATTTTTGAGTCATCCAATTTTAAAGTAATTTGACAATTAAAAGATGGCGTAGTTCCCATCTTGAATTCAATTGCCAACAATGGGTTGATTTTTTTATTTAAATGATTTAAAAACAAAATGAATTCTTGATTGTTAATATAATTAAAATGTACTTTTTCTAAATAGCGTTTGGTTTCTATTGTTCTATTATAGTCTATATCGAAAACTGATTTTCCTTTTGGATAATAGAAATAGGAGATAGTGTCTAAAAAATCTTTGAATATCATTTTTATATGTATTAGTTGATGTTATAGGTTTAATCGCAATTGTCAGGAAGAAACCAATAACTTTTATAGTCTTTAATTTGACCTGTAAAACCATATGGAGGTGTAAAGCTAGCTTTACCTCCGACTATATGTGCACCATTATTCATTTCATCTCTTAGGTACTCCCAAAGTTTTGATTGCACTTGAGAACTAGATGCACTTGTGGATAAAAAATAGTATTTAGCTCTCTCAATTGCCGTTTTTAGGGCTAAGGCTGTTAATTCTGCCGCTCTTCCTGGCGATATATATCCATCATTAGCAGGAGAGTTAATTGGCATTTAAAAATATATAGCTTGAGGAAATAGCACATTAGCAGTATCAAAATTGCCAGTTGCAATGTCATAATAGCCTATTAGAGCAACAATATTTTTGGTTGCCGAAGCTTGCCAATTAGTATTAGCTATATTTGAATATTCAAACGCTCTACAACTTGGCCCAACAACATCCACCACCACACAATTCCCATAGGCATCTTTAACATAGCCACTGCTGCAGGGAACTGATGATGATCCGCCACCGCCGCCAAAGTTCCATCCTATGCCAACATCAGGTTCCATGCCACCGCCGCCATATGGCGAGCTTTCTGTTGGTAAGAACAACCATACAATTGGAAGATGATTCATGTCGCCACCCCCAGTTCTGGCGTCTATAATTATCTCATCTCCTTCCATGCCGCAAGCAATACCCCAACAAGGTTCTTCCACCATCCTTGCATAAACGCCTTCTGTTGTTTTATCTTCAGGTTTTTTATACCTTGATACTACAATACCATCAACCAGCTTATAGGCATTGATATAATCGCCTTCCAATGTGGTCAGATAGATTTTCCCAGAAAACGCCGTGGTCTCAGAGGCTTCATCTGTTACCATACTAAATACCAGATGTTCTATCGAGCCATTTATTTTCAACAACAAGATACGACTATATACACCATCGTACCTGTTCGTAGCGGGAATAATGGTCATTGACTCATCACTATCGGTCAATGGTTCGTGATAAATACTTTCCAGATCCGACGTTACGAAGGGCACTACGGAAGACTTGTTGGAGACTAACGGATCGTTGGCGCCCAACACGGCAATGGCCTCTTCAAAACTAACGGTGGCAATGGCCGATTGCGCTTCCGGGATCAGCTCGTCCTTTTGACAGTGGGACAGCGTCAAAAGCGTTATCAGGAAAATTCCTGTTTTCAAAATGCGTAAGGATTGTTTCAAATCTATATCGTATTTATTATTATCAGACACGTAATTTAACTTAAAATTTTGTTAAAATTAGCTAATGAAATGTTAATAAACCTGTGTTTATAGCTGCTTTCATTACGGTTTTACCGTAAAACTCAATGTTTGCAAAGGGTTTGGGATGATAAAAAATCGATGATATGAGAACAGTTTGATCTGAAAATGGTTTTACAAACCTTAAACAGCATCTTTATGATGAAAATGTAGGTGCAAAATCACTTTTTATCCGGATGCTTATGGAAATTGAAGTAGTTTTATACATGCATTTCTGTTGGAATTCTTATATCAGTATTGAAAAATCAATTCACAATCTCATTATCCATTCCATAAAAAAATGCGAACCAATTAAATCAGTTCGCATTTTTTATTTCATCTTGGCCCGTCTTGCTTCTAATATCTAAAAGCGAAGCGGTCCAAGTTCTATTTATGATTGTCCACCAACAATGGTCAATTCATCAACAATATGTTTGGCATTAGAATATTTGTCGATCAACCAAAGTACATATCTAATATCAACATTGATAGTACGTTGTAAATCGGCATCAAAAATAACATCACCGGCCATGGCCTCGATATTTCCGTCAAAAGCCAAACCGATCAATTCGCCTTTGCCATTGATCACTGGCGATCCTGAGTTCCCACCGGTAATATCATTATCTGATAAAAAGTTTACGGAAAGTTCACCTCTTTCATTGGCATAGCGTCCATAATCTTTTTTAGCATACATATCCAACATGTGCTGTGGCAAATCAAACTCCAAATCGTTTGGTTTGTATTTGGCTACCATACCCTTTAAAGTAGTGTAGTTATTGAACTCAGCATCATTTTCTTTGTCACCTACCGGTAAAGCTCTTACTTTTCCGTAGCTTAAGCGTAAGGTTGAGTTGGCATCAGAATATCTGATTTTGCTCAAACCAGATTCGCGCAATCCAGCAACCAGTTTTCTGAACGCTGCTTGGAAATCATTTTCAGGTTGGATAAGGT
>DATJCU010000124.1:0-2288 GCA_035497795.1 Edaphocola sp.
TATAAATTTTGACTTTTCAGACTCATTGAGATATGATAAGGAATATCGAAAGAAAGTAGAATCATATCAAATAAAAGAGGAATGGTATTTATGGGAAAGTGAATTTCAACAAGGAGAATCTAAAACGATTGAAGTGCAATATTCACTACCTTTTGGCATGCTTTACAAAACAAACGAAAGGTTCTTCACATACTTATTAAGTACTGGAGCGAATTGGAAAGGAACAATTGGAAAGGCCGAAATTATTGTAAACCTGAAAGACATAGAAATGGATTCAATAGTTTCTAAAAAGCCGAATAACTGTGTAATAAGCAATGACCAATTGAGATGGACTTTCTCAGATTTTGAGCCGACAACGAATGATGATATTAAGATAAATTATAACTCAAGTAAAATACTGTATACAGGGAAAAAGCCCATTCCTCCAGTATTCATTGTTGACGAAAATTTAGATATTGAATTTGATTCAAAATCAATAGAACCGAATGATATTGCAAGAATTGAAGTTATCAAGGATTCAGAAGTAACCCAAAAATATACCAATCAAAATAACGGTGTGGTTAAAATCTATACAAAAGATTTCGTTCTGTCAGAGTTAAAGAAATTTATAAAAGAAAAATCAAAAGAGAAAATAGTTTTACCTGAATATGACCAATTAAAAGAAGACTATTGTTTGTTTATCAATGGAGATAAAGTTGATTTTACAAAAATTATTAACATCAAGACAGAATCAGTTGTGAAACTTGAAATTATTGACTCAAAAGACGAGAAGATTAAAATAATGATTGAATTAAAAAAGTAAAACCGAACGCATAACACGCGGTATAAAAAATTGCCGAGGCAGTAGGTTAATCAGGGGTTGTAGCCCGCTTCAACTTTTGTGTAACTTGACAGGAAATCGCCCGCAATCGGCAACTTTTCATACCGCCACCGTTAGGCTGCATAAAAATAAACCAAGAACATTGCAATTTCAAATAATTTAAATAATTATGCCCAACGGTGGCGGTATGAAAAGTTGCCGATTGCGGGAGATTCACTATCAAATTACACAAAAGTTGAAGCGGGCTACAACCCTTTAATAACCAACTGAATCGGCAATTTTTTATACCGCGTGTTGGGCACAGTAGTTTTCTATATTTTCTCCTATATCAAATGCTTTCATCAAATGTTTTTCTTTGACTTTATCAATTTCCAAAGTGCCTCCAAATATTATCATTTGCTTGTTTTCAAATCTTTGTCCAAGTCTATCATCAATCATAATTTTTCGCATACTTTCAGCAATTCCAATCTCGTCTAAAAATTCATTCGGATGACCTGCTGTACATAATGCCAATCCTAATTTTTGTTTTTTCATTATAATCTGTTTATTACCAAGAGAATCATATCCATAAGCATACCCAACGGAATAAACCCTGTCAAACCAACCCTTTAACTTTGCTGGACAATCACTCCACCATATTGGATAAATAAAAACTATACAATCCGATTGCTGAATCTTTTGTTGCTCGATTATAATATCCTTTGGCAATGTATTTTCAATTTTTGCAAACCCTTCTCTTTCGTATTCAGATTCATTCATATCAGTTTGAAAAGCCATATCATATAAATCAGATACTATAATTTTATGATTTGATTTATTTAATCCAGCTAAAAATTTAGTAAAAACTTGATACGTAAAAGATTTCTTACTTGGATGGCAATAAACTATTAATATATTCATTTAAATCTCAATTATTATTGATTCACCTTTGCTATTATCTTTACAAGTCCATTGCCAAAATTCCTTCAAAATCATTTTTCCAGAATCTAAAATATCAGGATATGATTGGCATACACCTGTCATTATTTCACCATTTACATTAATATGTTGATATACAAAATCAAGATACTTGTTATCTACTACTTTTCCAATCAAGCTACCTTTTACAATATCACCACCTTGGTAATTGGCTGATATTATATTTTCATTTTGACTATAATGAAAAATCGTATCCACAGACACTTCTCCATTATCAGTGTTTGATTGGACTTTGAATTTTCGGTTATCTAAATCTATTTTCATGCTGCCACTTTGTTTCGCTCCTATTGTGCCCAACGGACGGCGGTATATTTCGGGCGGCGAAAGGAACTCAAAACTTTCCAGTCGTTAATAACTTGGTAGAAAGCTAAGAACCAATTGTTTAAAAACTACCGCCACCTGAAATATGACCGCATGTTGCCAACTGGCTTTATTTGGTTTCCAAGTAGTCTTCTATTTCTTTCTTTAGTTTGGGTAGATGTTTTGAAAT
>DATJCU010000125.1:0-25265 GCA_035497795.1 Edaphocola sp.
CCCTAAAGTTACTGTTAAATCATTACCTAAAGCACTTCCAGGCGTATCGATAGGTGTGGTAATATTTACTGGTGTTTGCATAACACCATCTAGTGACCATTGTACCTGTAAAGTATTTAAAACATTACTTCCATAGTTCCTTACTTTTACCTTGATATCTTGTGCACTGGCACAGAAATTAGTCGGTGCAACTAAATCAGGAATTCCAGCATTATTGAATCCGGCACCACCGATCATATAATACATTTCGACTCTACCTATTTGACCATCGATTTGCCCCCAAATTACAGGGGCTGCTCCAGCCTCAATCGAACCTTGATATCCAAATCGGTTTAAATCTACAGGAAATCCGCCAATAGTCGTGGAACCTCCAGTACTCGGCCCATAAGAGTTCGCATTTCCCGTTGTAGTTCCTAAAATCCCAATTAAGTCACCCGCATTAACTTGTATATTTACAGATTGAATAATTCCATTTGGAGCATTAGAAATATAAGCTAAGGTATTAAAATTCGCAGATTGAGCTCCAAAAGCTATAGGCATCGGGTCATTAACCTTTACAACATGTATAAATTGTTGACCTGTACCAGCTTCTGAAGGCATTCTCAAGCCAGTAATTGTAAAACCAGTTGGAGCAGTAAACCATAATCCTCTTGCAGACCCACTATAGACGCTTGCATGAGCTGGTAAGGGCATTAGAGTTTGTGCTGATGAAAAACTTGAACCCAATATTATCAATAAAAGAGCCCAAAAAACTTTAAATAAATTTTTATTCATAATTTTTTATTTTTTTAGGAATAATTGCGAACGCTAAGTTAAAAAAATATCCCCAAAAATCAAAATTTAATATTAATTATCGCTATCTGCTCAATTAATAGAATACATTTTTTTAAAGAAAATAAATCTTTAAATTAATAAATGACCCTCCCAAAAGTTGCCAAATGAATAACAAAAATAATAATGCATTTTTTTAATAAGAAATATAATGGCATGATGATTTCTAGGAATGTAAAAACTAATCATTTTAAATTAAACATCTACTCATTTTAGGATATCTGCAATCAAGAAAAAATAAAAATTAAAAAAACGAGTAATAACACTAGTGTTATTACTCGTTAAAAAGAATCATTTATTTCAAATAAATATAATTATTCTTTAATGTATAGGAAAAAGGGAAATTATCTTTATGACCATTCAGGGTATAATTGAAAGTTCTTCATATATTCATTAATTTCTCCTTTCACTTTTTCAATTAGATCAGAATTGTCTGGATTCATTAAAACAACATCTATCCAATTCACAACTTGAAGCATATCATTTTCTTTGAAGCCTCTTGTGGTAAGGGCAGGAGTTCCTACTCGAATACCTGATGTAGTAAATGGAGACTTATCATCAAAAGGAACCATATTTTTATTCACCGTAATATCCGCAGTTCCTAATAAATTCTCTGCTTTTTTACCTGATATTCCTTTATTTCTTAAATCAATTAAAAGCAAATGATTATCAGTTCCTCCAGACACTAAATCATATCCTTTCTCTAAGAATGCATTTGCCATAGTCTGCGCATTACTACGTACTTGACGGGCATAGTCTTTATATTCATCTTGTAGAATTTCAAAAAACGAAACTGCTTTGGCAGCAATAACATGCTCTAAAGGTCCTCCTTGGATTCCAGGAAATACTGACATATCAATTAAATGACTCATCATTCTAGTTTCTCCTTTAGGTGATTTAAGTCCAAATGGATTCTCAAAATCGTTCTTCATCATTATGATTCCACCTCGCGGACCTCTTAATGTTTTATGTGTGGTTGAGGTTACAAAATGACAATGTTCAAATGGACTATCCAAAAGTCCGGCCGCGATTAGGCCAGCTGGGTGAGCAATATCTGCTAAAACAAAAGCACCTACTTTATCTGCAATAGAACGAATACGTGCGTAATCCCAATCACGACTATAGGCAGAAGCACCACAAATAATTAATTTAGGCTTAACATCTAATGCCTTTTGTTCCATATCATCATAATCTACCAATCCATTCTCTTTCTTTACGCCATAATGATGTGCATCATAAATTTTACCCGAAAATGCTACTGGTGAACCATGTGTTAAGTGTCCACCCATACTT
The DNA here is from genome assembly GCA_035497795.1 of Edaphocola sp. Lineage (GTDB taxonomy): Bacteria > Bacteroidota > Bacteroidia > Chitinophagales > Chitinophagaceae > Edaphocola. Next base: position 2,125 of record DATJCU010000125.1, read on the forward strand.
AAATCTAAACCCAAAATAGCATCACCAGGTTGTAAAATAGCAGCTTGCAAAGCCATATTCGCTTGAGCACCACTATGAGGCTGAACATTTGCATAATTAATATTAAAAATCTCTTTTAATCTATCAATTGCCAATTGCTCACTAAGGTCAACTATTTCACAACCACCATAATACCTCTTGCCCGGATAACCTTCGGCATATTTATTGGTCATAACATTTCCCATAGCCTCCATTACTTGAATACTAGTAAAATTTTCAGAGGCGATTAACTCTAATCCTCTTCTTTGTCTGGACAATTCCTTTTCGATTAAGTCGAAAATTGCGATATCTCTATTCATAATTTTTATAAATCGGTTAAAAATTTTTAAAATAATCTTTAAAATTAATCATTTATTCCATTCCTGCCAAAAGCACTTGCCATGCTAATGCCACATCACCATTTTTAATTAATTTTTTTGCATACTCATGTAATGCAGCTATCTTTTGCTCTTCATCATTTTCAAAATCGGTCAAAAGATTAGTTAATTGATGATCATCAACTGAAATAGCTTGAGGTATTGTTGTATAATTAGCCAAAATTCCTAAATCGTTTCCCGATAAGATCTTGGATTTCAATATCTTTTCAGGCAAATTGTCAAACCCTAAACCTAAATGATGGTTAGGCTTAGCCACCTCAAAAACAGCAGCTCCAGAAGCTCTACAATAATAATCAAAACCCATACGAGCTACTAAATCTATTTTATGTGGATCGATTTGTTGATCTGCATCTAAAATGGCATCATTAATATGCATTTTTAAAACTTCACAAATTATTAGATTGGCTGCACCTCCCTGATCTCCCATTGCTTTCACCTCAACCACCTTGCATTCCATACTAACTGGCGATTCTTTAACTCTGAAAGGCTTTACTAAATCAGAAGCTATAGGCGTAAACCCAGCCTTTACAAACTCATTAACTTCCTGAGGATATTCACAACTTGATAGACTAGTTTGCTGTACCATATCATAAGAAACCACATTAATCACAACTTCCATAGTTTCCAAAATATTTTCTAAAGTATGTTTGGTGGTATTATCTCTCACTCTTCTTGCAGGTGAAAAAACAATGGTTGCAGGATTACTTCCAAATGCATTAAAAAAACTAAAAGGAGATAAATTCACATTCCCTTCTTTATCGATAGTGCTGGCAAAACAAATAGGTCTGGGAGCAATACTTCCCAACATATAAGCATGAAATTGTTTGGTGCTAATCTGACCCGGTATTACATCCATAAATAATCTGTATTCATTTTAAAATTAATCTACAAACATACTAAAAATAAAGGATAAAATTGAGATGCATAAGTAGCTCTTTTTCAAATTTTACAATTTATAAAGAATACATTATCCAAACAAAAATTAATCGCATTGCTAAAAATCAATTTTTTCAAAATATAGAATTAAAATCATTGTTCTAGTAAAAGAAAAAACCTTTTTAAGATGGAGAATTAAAAGGAAAGGATACAAAAAAACCAAATAGATTTTCTGTTTCTAATATACAAAACCATGTTTTAGATTCAACAAAAATGCAATAATGAGCGGTGAATTCATTATTGCATTGTAATAATATTGCTAAAGAAAATCTTTACTTTAGGTTTTTATAAATCATTTATCAGTTGCTACATAAACCCAATTTCTTTCATCCATTCGTCATTATATATCTTACCAACATATCTGCTACCATGGTCATGAAAAATAACGACAACTAAGTCTTCAGGTTTTAACTTATCCTTTAACTGTAGTAATCCAGCAACTGCTGAACCAGCAGAATAACCTACAAAAATGCCTTCTTCTTTTGCTATTCTTCTAGCCATCACAGCACCATCTTTGTCTGTTACTTGTTCAAAATGATCAATTGAATCCTTATCATAGTTTTCAGGAAGGAAATCTTCTCCTATTCCTTCGGTAATATAAGGATGTACTTCATTCATATCCAGTTCACCAGTATTAAACCATTTGGTTAATAGAGAACCATAACTATCTATTGCCCAAACTTGAATATCAGGGTTTTGTTCTTTTAAAAATTTCCCGGTACCACTTATTGTTCCGCCAGTACCCGTAGCCACGACAAGGTGTGTTATCTTACCATCTGTTTGTTCCCAAATTTCAGGACCAGTTTGCTCGTAATGAGCCAAACGATTTGCTAAATTATCATACTGATTAACATACCAACTATTTGGCGTCTCTTCAGATAATCTTTTAGAAACAGAATAATAGGAACGCGAATCTTCAGGTTCCACATCCGTAGGGCAAACAATCACTTCCGCCCCTACTGCTCTTAAAATATCAGCCTTTTCTTTTGATTGCTTGTCAGTAGTTGTAAAAATACATTTGTAACCCTTATGAATGGCAGCCAATGCTAAACCCATTCCTGTATTACCACTAGTACCTTCTATTATTGTTCCACCGGGTTTAAGTTTGCCTTCCTCTTCTGCAATTGCTATCATTTTCAAAGCCATTCTATCTTTAATACTATTACCAGGATTAAAAAACTCAACTTTAGCATAAACCGGACATGGTAAATTAGCTACTGTTTTATGTAATCTTATTAAGGGCGTATTTCCCACAGTTTCTAAAATATTATCAAAAACCTTTTTGTCTTTAGTCATAAATATTAATTTAAAGTGGCAAAGTTATAGTTTTCTGAGGAGCTTTAATTTAAATTTAATTAATTCACATATCAAAATCAAAAAACAATCTTAAATCCTTGTTTTTTTTCAAAATTCATATAAAAAGCCTACATATAGTTCAGAGAAAAAATGTAACTTGCAAGGTTATAAATGAAAAAAAGAGATTTCAACAATGAATAAACCTAAAATAGGCATAACAACTGGGGATTTGAATGGAGTAGGCTTGGAAACTATTATTAAAGTATTTTCTGATAATAGGATGTTAGAATTTTGTACTCCCATTCTTTTTGGCTCTAATAAAGTCTTGAATTTTTATAGAAAAACATTACCTGATTTTCCATTAAGCTTTAGTTCAATTAAAAATATTGATCAGGTTAATCCTAAACAATTTAATATATTTAATTGCTGGGAAGAGGATGTTCAAATTAATCCAGGAACTCTTACAGAAACGGCAGGAAAACATGCTGTACGCTCTCTTCAAGTGGCAACACTGAGTTTAAAAGATGGAGAAATTGATGCATTAGTAACTGCACCTATACACAAAAGCAATACACATTCACCAAACTTTGATTATACTGGTCATACCCCATTTTTAAAATCAACTTTTAATGTTAAAGATGTTGTAATGATGCTTTATGCTGGTGACTTTAGAATGGCATTAATGACAGAACATATACCAATTAGTGAAGTTAGCAAAAACATCACTCAAGAAGGAATTATCTCTAAAGTATTGATGATTAAAGATTCTCTTCAAAAGGATTTCGGTATAGATGCCCCTAAAATTGCGGTACTTGGATTGAATCCTCATGCGAGTGATAATGGGTTAATCGGCAAAGAGGAAACAGAAATAATTTTTCCTGCTATTGAGGCACTAAAACAAAAGGGAGTGTATGCCTTTGGTCCATATAGTGCTGATGGATTTTTTGCTCATTATCACCATACCAAGTTTGATGTAGTATTAGCTATGTATCACGATCAAGGATTAATACCTTTCAAATCATTAGCTACATCAAGTGGGGTTAATTACACAATTGGGCTTCCAGTAGTGCGCACTTCACCTGATCATGGCACTGCTTTTGACATTGCAGGTAAAGGAGAAGCTAACCCAGATAGCCTTCGTGAATCTATTTTTGAAGCTATAAATATTATAAAAAATAGAGCAGATTATGCAGAGCGAAATGCAAATCCATTAAAGCGTAATCAATTAGAAAGCGAAAGAAAATAAAAAAATTTTGGAAGTAAAAAAAGCAAAATATATAATCAGTAGTCCTGATGTCGATAAATGTCCGATACCAGACAGACCTGAATATGCCTTTATAGGTCGGTCAAATGTTGGTAAATCTTCATTAATTAATTTACTGACCAACCATAATAGCTTAGCAAAAGTTTCTGGCACTCCTGGAAAAACGATTCTGATTAATCACTTTCTGATTAATGGAGACAACACGGACGGTGGTGGTTGGTATTTAGTAGACTTGCCAGGTTATGGTTATGCAAAAAGGTCAAAGTCCCAAAGAGCACAATGGCTACATGTGATGAATGATTATTTTGAAAAAAGAGAGAACCTCATAACAGTTTTTGTTTTGATTGACAGTAGATTAAAGCCACAAGCAATAGATTTGGATTTTTTAAGAGGATTAAGTGAACTAAGAGTTCCTTTTAATTTAATCTTTACAAAATCTGATAAAAATAGTCAATCCGACACAGCAAAAAACGTCAAGAATTTTATTAATACCCTAAAACAAGAGTGGGAATATATTCCCAAACATTTCGTCAGTTCAACAGTAAAGAAGACTGGAAGAAAAGATATTCTTTTTTATATAGAGGAACTTAACGAACAGTATAAAGAACAAGGTAATCAATTATTGAACCATTAAATTATTTGATACAGAAATGCAACAATTAATCGAAGCAGCTTTTGAAGATAGAACCTTATTAAAAGATGCACAATATGAACAAGCCATAAGAAAAGTAATAGAAGAAGTAGACAAAGGAAGATTAAGAGTAGCAGAGCCTACTGAAAAAGGATGGAAAGTAAATGAATGGGTGAAACAGGCTATATTAATGTATTTTGGAATTCAAAAGATGAAGACTTGGGATTTACCACCATTTGAGTTTTATGACAAAATGGATTTAAAAAAAGGATATGAAGCATTAGGAGTACGTGCTGTACCACATGCCATTGCACGTTATGGAGCCTATATAGCTAAGAATGTAGTACTGATGCCTAGCTATGTAAATATTGGAGCTTTTGTGGATGAAGGAACAATGGTGGATACTTGGGCGACAGTAGGCAGTTGTGCACAAATAGGCAAAGGAGTACATCTCTCTGGAGGCGTAGGTATTGGAGGAGTTTTAGAACCCTTACAAGCAGCTCCTGTTATTATTGAAAATGGCTGCTTTATAGGATCAAGATGTATAGTTGTAGAAGGGGTTCATGTGGAAGAAGAAGCAGTTTTAGGTGCAAATGTTGTATTAACTCAAAGCACAAAGATAATTGATGTAAGTGGTGATGAGCCTATAGAATTTAAAGGTAGCATCCCAGCCAGAAGTGTGGTTATTCCAGGAACGTATACTAAAAAATTCCCAGCTGGTGCGTTTCAAGTGAGCTGTGCATTGATTATTGGAAAACGAAAAGCTAGTACAGATTTAAAAACATCTCTGAATGATGCATTAAGAGATTTCAATGTAGCAGTATAAAGAACAATTTAAAGTTCAGTGAGAATTGAAATATAAATTATTATTTCTGATTGTTATTTTATCAATCTTAACCCAAACCTCAATTGGACAATCCTTTAGTGTGGAACCTAATGAGGTTCAAGCATTTTCTGAAAACATCATTTATGTAAAAATTGATGGATACAGTTGTGATCAGATGCAGGTAAGGACCGATAATGGAAAAATAAAAAAGGTTGCAAACTGTAAATATCTCCTGATACCGCAAAGATTAGGAAGCACTAATATTACTGTAAGTAAGGTAATAAATAACAATGTTATTGATATCGGAGTAAAAAAGCTATTATCAAGTGGAAAAAATTTAGCTTACTCCAATATAAAAAACAACCATTATTATTCTAATACTATTCCTTACAAAGCTACAAAAGATGAACCCACTTTTCAAGTTATTTTTGCAGGTAGAGACGGAGGGAAAATAAGAAAGAATATCTTTTCCAAAAATAACATGCTCACCCTACTTAGTGATGATCCTAAAGCATTGAAAGAGGCAAGGATTTCTTCGTGGAGGTTGGTAGTTTTAAATAATGATCTAAAAGACTGGGATCAATTTATGCCAACAGAATATTTAGATAAAGAAAGTCAGTTAACCTTACTGACAACAAAAGGAGAAAAGAAAATCATATTTTCAGAAATTAGGGTTTATTATAAAAACGAGTTTATTTTATTACCTGACATCATATTTGAATTAATATATTAACATGGAATTTTTAGAAAAAGAATTTTTAGGACTTGCTTTAAGTTATTATGTAAGAGGAATTATAATTCTTTCAATCGGTTTTTTATTTAAAGGAATTATCTCTAAGCTTTTAGGTAAAATAGCTTATAAGTTTATAGCTAACAAAGAGGACAAACATGCGTCAAATTCATTTGCACTTCATATTAAGCGTCCACTCAGTAACTTTGTTTTTGTTGTAATTGCTTATTTTGCTATGATGCAAATAGCGCCATTATTGGATAGCATTTGGCTTTTTAAAAGGACCATCAAACCTAATACTGGAAATGCACTATTAGTAAATACAGAAGAAATATTAAAACTCAAAAAGTTTTCATTATTAGACTTAACTGAAAGTATTTTCTTTCTAATTCAAATATTTACGTTTACTGGTTTAGTGATTAAAGTATTAAATTATTATTTCATGGTAAGGTTACAAAAAGTAACTGCAAAAAATGATAAGGAAAGACAGCAACTCTACCCTCTTTTAAGAGATGTTTTACGTGTTTTCGTATGGACTATAATGTCCTTTGTTATTCTTGGTGTTGTATTTAAGGTTAATGTAGCTGCTCTAATTGCTGGATTAGGAGTAGGTGGTATTGCTATTGCTTTTGCACTAAAAGACAGTTTAGAAAATCTCCTTTCTTCTTTTATGATTTTATTAGACAAGCCTTTTATTATTGGTGATTTAATTAAAATAAATGATGTTTTAGGTAATGTGGAAAGAGTAGGATTCAGAAGTACACTCATTAGAACTTTCGACAAAACGGTCGTTTCTATTCCTAACAAAAGTCTTATCAGTAATAATTTGGAGAATTTCTCTCAAAGAGGAGTTATTAGGGTTAAAATGACTGTTGGAGCCGAGTATGGTCTCTCGAAAGAGCAGTTAAAAAACATAATGTCAGCTATAAATGATTTAATCCTAAATACTCCAGGAACAGCGAATACCCCCATTATAAATCTTAATGACTTTGGTGAGTCTAGCATTAATATTAATATTATTTACTTTATCCAAATACCGATAATTGATTCTTTAGAGAATATAAAAGAAAATGTAAATTTTGGGATTTATGAAATAATGTATAAAATAGGCACAGGATTCCCTTATCCCACTCAATCACAAGTACAGAGTACTCCATTTAATAATGTTTCATCAGCCAAAGGTGATTCCTAAAATAATTTAGACCAAAATCTTAAATTTATAATGTTACATCTTTATCCAGAGCAAGGAGCAGAGCGTTTAGAATTTGACAAAGTCCAAAAGTTACTTTTGGAAAAGTGCCGAACAATTTTTGCTAAGAATGCTGCTATAAACTTAAGATTTCATACGAAAAAGGAATATTTAGACCAAGCCTTAGAAGAAGTTCATGAGTATAAACAAACGCTCAGTGCAAGTGATCCATTTCCAAACGATTTCTCTAAAGATATTCATTCAATATTAAAATTATTAAAATTACAAGGTGCTGTTTTAAAAGGAGAAGATTTTGTAGCCCTCATTCAGCTTACAATAACAATAAGAGAGATTCTACTTTGGTTAAAAAGACAGAATGGTTTATATCTTAGACTCGAAACTATTGCAGTTCCAATCACTTATCATAAAGAGATCATAAAAACAATTAATGAAAAAGTTGATGAGTTAGGTATTGTTAGAGACAGCGCCTCTGATGAGTTAATAAAAATCAGGCATGATATAAATAAAAAGAGAATTCACCTAAGAAAGGTTTTTGAAGCCATCATTCGCAAGTTAGGTAAGCAAGGATATCTGGCTGATATTTCTGAAAGTTTTATTAATGGAAGAAGAACAGTAGCCGTTGTAGCAGAACAAAAAAGAATCGTTAAAGGTATTATGCATGGTGAGAGCGATACAGGGAAAACTGTTTTTATTGAACCTGAAGAAACAATAGAACTCAACAATGATCTTTCTTCTTTAGAAAGAGAAGAAACCAGAGAAATATATAGAATATTAAAAGACTTAACTGCAACCCTTAGTTACTATCATTCTGACTTTGAAGATTATTTCAAAGTTGTAGGGGTATATGATTTCATTAGGGCAAAAGCATTATTAGCCAGAGATATGAATGCCAATATGCCAAAAATCAGTCCGCATCCTGGCACACATTTGATCAAGGCTTATCATCCATTATTATTATTGCATAATAAGGCAACTCAAAAAACAACTTTCCCATTAACAATTTCCATTAATAAAGACAATAGAATCTTGATGATTAGTGGTCCGAATGCTGGTGGGAAAACTGTAGCTATGAAAACCATTGGATTATTGCAACTTATGTGTCAATCAGGATTACTAATTCCTGCTGAAGACATTTCAGAGGTGGGCATATTTAAACAAATAATGGTTCATATCGGAGATACCCAGAGTATTGAAAATGAACTAAGTACCTATAGTGCTCATTTAAAGGATATGAAATACTTCCTTGAAAGTTCTAATGGGAGAACTTTGTTTTTTATAGATGAATTAGGAAGTGGTTCTGATCCAAATTTAGGTGGTGCATTTGCAGAAGCAATAGTGGAACAGCTAACCAATAAAAAAGCAATGGGTGTAATTACTACCCACTATTTGAATCTAAAAGTAATGGCAGGTAAGGTTCCAGGGATTTTTAATGGTGCTATGGCTTTTGATGAAGAGAACTTATTACCATTATATCAATTAGTTATTGGAAAACCCGGAAGTTCTTATACATTTTCAATAGCAAAACGAAGTGGATTGCCAGATCATGTAATCAACAGAGCCAGACAAATAACAGATAAGGGTCATTTCAAACTTGATAAAATGCTACACCAGACGGAACAACAATCCGTAAGAATGGTAAGTAAAGAGCAACAATTAGACCAATTGCTCCGAGAAAATGAAAAATTAAAAGGTAAGTATGAAGAACTAATAGATAAAGAAAAATTAAAACAACAGCATGAAACGCTAAAGTTGCAAAATAAAATAAAAAAAGAGGAGCTAGATTATCTTAAAGATATGGAACGAAAGTTCAAACAGATTGTCTTCGATTGGAAAAAAGCTGAAAATAAATCTTTAGTAATTGCCAATGCAGAGAAAGTATTATTTAAGAAAAAACATATTCAACAAAACCAAGCCGCCGCAACAAAAGCAGATAAAAACTATAAAATACTTGCTAAGACGCCAGAGATTGGAGATATTATGCGTAACAAAGACAATCATCAAATTGGAAGATTAATTGAAATTGATGGAAAAAAAGCAAAAGTAAGAATAGGACATATGCCTTTTATTATTAGTTTAGAGGATTGGATTGTTGTGGAGGCGAAACCAATTCCGAAGAGAAAAGGAAAAACAAAAATTTAAAGTTATTTACCTATTAGAAATTCATTTATCGTAAAAAAATAGAAATACGCCATAATCTAGAAATTTTCTTAAAATAGTGAATAAGCATTTTTTTAATTAAAATTAAAATTACTATTATTTTTAATAATATATAGATATATTTGAGCTTGTATTTATTTGATAAAACTTCAAAAATGAAAAAGTTCCTATTCTTTATCATTATATATCTTATTAACTCCTCTTCATTAAAAGCTCAAATTATACCCAATGGAACCATTGATAATATAGAAGAATTAACTAAAAAAGAGACCATATATATTCCAATGGATGATGGAACTCTTTTGGCAACAGACCTTTATATTCCAATCGTCAGAGATTCAGTTGTAGCTCAAATCTCACTTGGAAACCAATCCTATACGGTACAGTTTATTCCAAAAAACACACAATATATAATCTACGACACCAGCAATATCCAAGCAGATAATTTTAGTTTACCGCTGATTCTGTCTCGTACACCTTATAATAAAGAAGGAGCTAGTAAACAAGGTAATATATTCCCTTTCTTCGGTTATATTTTTGCAAATCAAGATATGAGAGGTCGGTATTCGAGTGAAGGTGTTTATTTCCCTATGTATTCAGATAGCTGGCCTAAGACTAGTTACCATCCAAATATAGGAATCCCTATGGATTTATATAGTCTCAATCACCCTAAAAATGCATTAAAACATCATGATGGCAGTCAAACAATAAATTATCTCTCAAATAATGCAAAACGAATAGAAGATGTCAATAATGATGGAATCATTGATACGATCTCATTAACAAATGGCAATATCGGAATGTTCGGTGCTTCAGCAATGGGAAATTCACAATATCAGGCATTATCAGATCTTCCTTTTGCTCAATCAAATGCTTTAAAATGTATTATGCCCATTGTTGCAACTAATGAACACTACAATACTACACTTTTCAATAATGGTGTATTTAGAAATTCATTAGTTCGAGGCTGGATTACAGGTCAGCTTACAGACGTAAAACCATCATTAGATTCAATTGACAATAGTTTAGAAAATAATATACACTCCACTTCGGATTATGGCTACACTGATAGCCTAGAACTGTCTAAAGATTTAATCAATTGGTTCGTTTCGGACAAGCATTCAACTTCTCCATCAGGAGCTTATCCTAATTCTATTTTAAGAAGTGATCTAGATGCATCTCAGGCTCCAATTAATGCACAAGGAAATTCAGATAAGAATGGACAATTATCAAGATATAAAAATTTAAATAAACCAGGCTATCATATAACGGGTTGGTGGGATATTTTCATCAATGGACAAATAGAAACCTATAATCGAATAAAAGCAAGCAATCCGGGAGTCCGTCAGAAATTGGTTATTGGACCATGGGCACATCAGACTATCGGAGCTAACAAGACAGGAATGGTGACCTATCCTCAGAATGTTTATGATATTTTGAATATAGATTTGGATTTAGATTCCAACCTATTTAGTTCCGATATAATTAAAAGAATTTACGAATCAGAAATCATTAACTGGTACAAAACGCATATGGGAGGTGAACCTTTTTTCATAATTCCTGAATCGAATACGTTGCAAAATATAGGTACAGGACAAATCCGTATTCCAGCAAAAAATTATATTATCCCTCATTATCAGTTTCTAAATTATTTAGGAGGCGTTACCCAATTACCTCAAATCCCTATTGAAATAATAGTTAACAATGTTGTTACACCAATGAGTATCGATTTTCCGGCCTTAGGAACAAATTTATTCAATTTAAGCAGCCCTTTAAGTCCTTCCAATTTAAATCAGATTAATCAGACTAAAGATGTAAGAATTTATGTGACTGGACCCTTAAATGATCCTCAAAATCCTCAAACTGGCAATTATTGGTTAGGACTGGATGCATTTCCTTTGGAACAAGGTATTTCAAAAGAAAAATTTTATTTACATAAAAACAAATCTATCACTACTCAAATACCTACAAACTTCGAAGGTGAATTACAATATACTGCCGACCCACATAATCCTGTGCTAACAATAGGAGGAAATAATATGATTCCTTCTTTACCTGATGGATCGGGAAATTCACAAGGACAAATTGACCTTGCTCATTCGAACTGGAAAACCTTAACATTGGAAAGAAATGATATACTTAGCTTTCAAACAGAAGTTTTTTCAGACACCTTTTCAATAATAGGATTTCCTAAAGCATCAATATATGCTAAAGGTCATACCAATACCTATAATACCAGTAAGACAGATTTTGATTTGATGGTTCGAATAGTAGATGTATTTCCTGATGGCAGAGAACTATTTGTAAGTGAGGGCACTGTCAATGCAAAAGCTAGAGCCTATGCTAAAGCATTATTGCAAGGAATAGATTCTACCGAAATTAGCTATGACAATATCAACAATAATGTATTTTATAATTTTGAATTCCAGCTTTTACCAATTGCCTATACTTTTGGGAAAGGTCATCGGATAAAGGTTTTAATAAGTAGCTCTAATTACCCGAAATATCAGAGTAATCCTCATTTACCGAATGAGGATGGAGAATTTTTCAGATGGAACCCCGGAGATACCAATAGCTACACTTATCAAGGACAAACTTTACAGCCTCAATCTTCTGAGATCACTTTTAGCTTTAATAACATCTATCCTACATTTATAGAATTCCCAAAACTAGACACCATTTTCCCGACAGGTATATATCAAACAAGAGCAGATTCAAAAATATTTGAAATTTATCCCAATCCTACAAGTAAAGAAGTTAATATAACTTGGACAGAAGCGGTAGAAAGCAACATAATTATAAGAGATTTATCAGGAAAAACAGTTTTTAAAAATAAGATTTCAAAAGCGGAAAATAGGAAAACGCTTTCGATTGGATCGCTGACTGCTGGAATGTATTTTATTGAAATAGAAGCTTGGAATATTACTAAAAAATTGATTGTTAAATAATTTGTACTTTATTATTTACAAACCGTAATTGGACTCAATTTTGAAGGATTATGAACAAAATGAATCAAGTATAATAGACATTTCTAATGCTGTTTTATTTATAAGTTTTATTCATTTTTCAAATTTGATTTTTTCTTTGTATGATAGGATTAAACAAGAACAAATTTTGGATATTTGAATGAGCATTAGTTTTTATATTTTACCTTAAGGTTATTAAAGTTTCTTATTTTTGTGTGTTATAGGATATTTTTTTAGGACTACACCGAAACTGAGGACATAAACAAACAATGGCAAAACAAAAAATTGAGACTGTTAGACATTTAATATACTACTCATATGCAAATTTGGCTATGGCTCATACAGCTATTGACAAAAAACAAGATAAATATGAGATGTTTAACTATATGATTAGAGCTAAATTATTCAAAGGATTAAAAGACGGCACTATGAATAAGCGAACAATTTTTGACGATGAAAAAATAAAATTGCAAACAGGACAAATTTGTAACTATTGCGGTTCGGCAGATAGATTAGCGTTAGACCATATTTTTCCTCAAAAACTTGGTGGCAAGGACGATGCTGAAAACTTAATTTTTGCTTGTAGGACTTGTAATAGTTCAAAAGGGAAAAAGGATTTAATGGAATGGATGACTTTTAGGGGAAAGTTCTTACCATTAATGATAATCAGACGTTATTTAAAACTGACTTTTAATTACTGTTATGAGAAAGGAATGTTAGATAATCAAATTAATGAACTAAAAGATCTGGAGCTACCATTTAGAATTGACCTTCTACCTATAAGTTTTCCAAAACCTAACGAATTAACATTAAATATAAATGATAAGTAAAACATAATATAAAATTATCTACCAAAATGATGGGTTTTAGAGTTTCAGAGCCATTTTTGAAGTTAATCAATCATAAGTTTTTTAAATCAAGTATCGTGAAAAATGTTCGGCCATTCGGATAGCAACAATACTTTTAATGAGAATAAAAATTCAGTAATGCGTTACATTTTCAATCTTACCACTTTAATTTTTTTAATGAGCTAAAGCTTGTTTGGACAAGTGTTTGATGTAGCTCCAACTGTAAAACATAATATCTTGTCAGTTGAAGGTGGTGGAATTCAGGTGGAAACTGAAAGTCTAACTCCATTAAATAAACTCATAGAAAGATTAAATGATAATTGGAATTTTGTGCAAACTGGAAAAGCATATTGGATTGGTTATACCGAAGATATGTTTTCAATTGCTTCAAAAGGAGATTTAGCCATTCCAGCCTTGACGGATTTTTTCATGAACACTAAAAGTAGAAATGAAAATTTAAGCATAAGGCTCAAAGTTGAAAACGAAAATACGCTAAAACAAGATTTTAATTTCAGTGATTAAATTAAGGAAGCATTGAAGGAATTCAGATTTCGATATCCAGAAAATTTATCATTGAGGAAAAACTATTTGACGATGACTTTTCAATATATTATATGTTCAAGCTTTTAAGAACTTTGAGCATTTCAGACTTTTTAAGCAGTTTAGTAATTGACTGTAATAATCGTACCGGTAATTCACAAATTGGTTGTAAAATTCAATATTATATGTCTAATGATAAACTTTACTTCTGTACCATTAACACAGCTAGACAAATACTTATCAATTGGTGGGGAAATTTACCTGTTGACGAAAAGAATAAATTCAAGTAGATATACGATAAACGCCTAACTTTTAAGCATCGTGAAGCCCAGTGAAAAACTGGTTTAAGCGATGGTTAACAAACATATGTGTAGCTAGTTCATGTTTTATTGACAAGTGCTTTACTATTGGGTTCCAAAAATAAAAGGTATTGTTTGGAGCAGATCTAAGTAAGCGAACTGATATCACGAATACCTTCTAATTAAATAAAAAAAACAGACAGCATTAACCATCAACAGACAATACAATGAGAGATGTAATAGCAAAATGGATAATAATAATTTTCGGACTTTTTTTTATTTGGGTTGGATTTTTAATGCTAATAAATCCAAAGAAAGCAAATGATATTTTGAGAAAAGCAGGTAGCACAAATTTCATCAACTATGCCGAAATAACCATTAGAATAATTCCAGCAATTGGACTTATTATATCAGCTGACTATTCAAAATTCCCAAATATTTTTAAAATTTTTGGTTGGTTTATGTTACTAACTTCTTTGGTTTTGTATTTTGTTCCTCGACAACTTCATCATAATTTTTCAGTCAAAGCGGCTAACATTTTAAAACCATTATATTTTCAATTAATATCACCATTTGCCTTTTTAATAGGAACACTACTTATCTATTCGGTAATTTAATAATGACAACAAAACCATAAAAAGATTATTTGGAAGCGGAAAAGCAAGCGGACTTGTTTTTATTGCTTGTAACATTCCGAATTGAAGCTCAATTTGCAATCTTCTTTTTGAGGCAACTATTATTTCTTCAGTTTCCGATTCGAAATTATTGATTAATAAGACAGAGAATTACATTTTACTTGTTACGATAAACTATTTATTTTTGTAATAGTTTGTTATTTTGTGGTAAATACACAGCAAAACTTAAAATTGATTTTTGAATAATGAAATCAGCCCTAATTTTGTACTAATATTTTATACCGAACAGTAATAATTTTAACCGTAGAAAACTTAAAAATAGAATTAAATTAGTAATTTAGCCATTATTTTGAAAAATTAGCTGTTAGAGTTTTCAATATTTTTAAAGAATTTTAAATAAAATTAATCCTCAGAACTCATCTAATCCAACAAGGATTAAAATTTAAAAAAACAATGAGAGCAATAATTTACAAGCTATTTTGTCTGTTACCAATCAAAAATAATAAAATTATTTTCTGGGGTTATTATGGTGCTCAATACGGTTGTAGCCCCAAATATATCAGTGAATACATAATAGCGAACGAGCCCAAATTTGATGTGGTATGGGGCACTTTAGATCCAAATAGTATTCCAGATAAAAAAATCAGAAAAGTTCAATTTGCATCCTTAAAATTCCTGTTTGAATTAGCTACTGCTAAATTTATTATCACAAACTATAGGTTTGGGATAGATATGGATAAACGTACAGGTCAAATTTATATTCAAACTTGGCACAGTTCCTTACGTTTAAAGAAAATAGAAAAAGATGCTGAAGCATTTTTACCTCCAAGCTATATTCAACAAGCAAAACGAGATGCTACTAAAATTGATTATTTGCTATCAGGTTGCAAAGAAAGTACAAGGATTTTCAAACAATCTTTTTGGTATGATGGAACAATTTTAGAAATTGGCACTCCTCGAATTGACCCAATTATTAAAAAAGAAAGCTCCCAATTAAAAACAATTAGACAAAAATTAGGTTTAGGTGACGAAAAAGTACTCTTATATGCACCTACCTTTAGAAAGAGCAATGATTATTCATGCTATTTAAACGATTTTTCAGATATTGTAGAATCTTTAGAAAATAAAATGGGAGGGAAATGGAAGGTCATTGTACGCTTACATCCACATTTAATGAATAAAGCATCTGAAATCATAAAGAACAAAGATGTTATCAATGCATCTTCTTATAATGATATTCAGGAGCTTTTAATGATTACAGATTTTTTAATAACCGATTATTCCTCTTTAATGTTTGATTTTCTGTTTTCTAAAAACCCTGTGTTACTCTATCTACCAGATTTACAAGAATATAAAAAAAATGAAAGAGAACTTTATTACGATGTTGAAGAGCTGCCCTTTTTGAAAGCTTTTGATCAAGTGGAGATTATTAATAAAATTCAAAATTTTGATAAACCCAATTATTTGTCAGAATTATCTAATTTTGAACAAAAGATTGGATCTTTTGAAAAAGGAACGGCTTCAAAACAATTGGTTTCAATTTTAAAAAGTTAATATTATGGTAGCATTTAGAGAAAAATTTCAAATTGAAAAGTTACAAATAAAAAAAGTAGGCTCTTGGATAATAAGTTTAAGACCTCAACAAGTTACGTTAGGTTCTTTAGTTTTATCTTTAGATAGAGCCTGTCCACATTTTGGTGAAATAACGGAAGAGGAAGGCAAAGAACTCAGTCAAACATTTAAAATTATTGAAAACTTGTTAAATGCCTCTTTTAAAGCAGACAAAATTAATTATTTGGCTTTAATGATGGTGGACCACCAAGTGCATTATCATGTTATTCCTAGATATGAAACTAAAAGAGTTTTTGATAAAATAGAATTCATTGATCAGGACTGGCCTATGCCTCCATCATTATCAAACATTGTAGAACTAAGTAATGAAAGTCATTTAAAATTAAAAGAAACTATGATTAATGCTATTGAATAAAATTTAGAGTTTTAATGCAATAGGAAATTCATAAAAATTAATAATATTGAAACCTAAGTTAGAAAGTTCTGAAAAAAGGAAGAATTCATTCAATTAATTAACTAAATATATTTATAAGAAAATAAAAAATGACAGAATCTAAACGAAATACATTTTTAGACTCTATAAAATTCTACCTTATTCTTTTGGTTATTTTTGGACATCTTTTGGGTAATTATAAATCAACAAGTCCATTTAATATAGCAATCTGGAATTTTATCTACCTATTTCATATGCCTTTATTTGCTTTTGTGTCCGGATATTTCACGAAACCAACCACATTAGCTAAATTCAAAACTGGTGTTTTTAGAATTTTAGAAACTTTTGTATTTTTACAAATACTATCCCTTCTTCCTTTAATTCTAAATGAAACAATATCTTTTAAAAATATAATCACACCTTGGTGGTTTTTATGGTATTTATTTGCATTGGCAATTTGGAAAACAATATATTTTATATTTGAGTCTAAAATAAAGATTAAAATACTTTTACTAATTTCTGTAATAATTGCACTTTTGATTGGATTTGTACCATTTATCGGCTATCCATTATCTCTTTCTCGTATTTTTGTATTTTTACCTTTTTTTTTATTAGGCGTTGTGGGTAAGGACAATTATTTAAGTAAAATCAAATCTTTCCCAAAAATTTATAGTTTATTATTTTTAGCAATAGTTTTTATCGGTTTATTTTATTCCCACATAGATTTATCATTAATTGAAAAAAGTTCTTATAGTTATTACGAGTTACCTAGCCTTATAATTGGTCTTTTGGGAAGAGTTTTATTTTTTTTAGCCGCTATTTCAATGTCTTTTGCATTTATTAATATAATGCCAGATGTTAAAATGTTTAATATTATAGGTAAGGATACCTTATTATATTATATTTACCATGGGTATTTAATATTAGTTTTGAAGGAAATTATCAATTACTGGAATTTGCCTATCAACACATTTGTGTTATTTGGACTTTCTTTAGGTATAATAGTTTTAATTTATTACTTTTCTAAAATTGAGTTGTCGCGAAATATTCTGAATCCTTATTCTTTTTGGAAAAAGAACCATCATGATAATTCAATTACAAAATCGAAAACAAAAACTTAAGGCAATGAAATATTTTTTATCTATGTTTGAAAAGAATTTTTCGAGATTATGAGAATCTTTTAAAGCCATACTCTATTTTAACAAAGCTTAATTTTAAAAATAAAATAATGAAAAAACCATACACAATCGGTTATACCACAGGGGTATTCGACATGTTTCATATCGGGCATTTAAACATCCTAAAAAAAGCAAAAGAGCGATGTGATTTCTTAATCGTAGGCATAAGTTCTGATGAATTGGTAGAGAAATATAAATCGAAGAGGCCTATAGTACCTTTTCTGGAAAGAGTACAGATTGTTGAATCCATTCGATTTGTTGATAAAGTTGTTGTACAGGAGCATAGAGATAAATATGAGGCATGGGAAGCAATCAAATTTGACAAAATGTTTGTCGGAAGTGATTGGAAAGGATCAAAATTGTTTACTGACCTAGAGTTGAAGTTTAAAGAAGTTGAAGTTGAAGTAGTTTACTTCGATTATACCATAGATACAAGCTCAACTTTATTACGTGAGAAGCTAAATAGTATGTAATGAAAATAAAACTACTATTTGTCAATGAATCCTTAACACTTGCTGGTGGTGAGAAAAGCTTAATTGCTTTATTGTCAAATTTGGATCCTGAGAAATACGAAATCGATTTACAACTATTTCATTATGGTGGAGAACTTGACAGTTTTATACCCAGTTACGTAAATATTTTACCTCCTTTACCTTATACAAGCTTTGCAAATCAAGGTTTGTATAAGAGTATAACTAATTGCTATAAAAAAAATCATCTTAAATTTTTGATTGCTAAATTAACTTATTCATTAAGATTAAGAACTGGTCAATTTAGTCATCCGGAGAAAGCACAATTATATTGGGAATCGGTACATAAATCTTTTTCAAAACCAAAAAAAGTATACGATGTTGCTATTGCCTATGCTCAGGGTATCCCTACCTTCTATGTCAATGAAAAGATTAATGCTTTAAAAAAAGTAGCTTGGATAAATGTTAATGTTAAATTTTCAGAAAAGAATAAAGTTTTTCAAGAGAATCATTATCGAAAATTTGATAGTATAATTGCTGTTTCAGAATTCACACATGAACATTTAAAAAACCTATTTCCCTTATTACAAAACAAATATGATACTATCTATGATATTATAGATTATCAAAGCATTGTGAAAATGTCACAAGAAGCCATCGAGTGTTATAATAAAGATAGTTTTAATATTTTAACTGTTGCAAGATTAAATAAAGCTCAGAAAGGTTACGATATTGTGCTAGAGGTTTGTAAAATATTAAAAGAAAAAAATATTAATTTTCACTGGTATGCTATTGGTATTGGTCCCTATAAAACAGAAATGGAGTCTTATATTAAGGAAAATCAATTAGAAGCGTATTTTACTTTTTTAGGTACGAAGAAAAATCCTTATCCTTATTTCAAGAATGCCGATTTGTATGTTCAAACTTCACGCCATGAAGGATTTGGACTGTCTATTGGAGAAGCCAGGTTATTGAATACTCCTGTAGTTACCACTCGTTTTGATACGGTATTTATGCAAATGGTAGATGGAAAAAATGGTTTGGTTACTGATATTAATGCAACAGCGGTCGCTGATGCCATTGAAAAGATGATGAATGACAAAAACCTTTATGATTCAATTGTAGCATATTTGAAACAGGAACAAAAAGAAAATAAGGAGTCAGCTAAAAAATTTGATAGTTTGATTGAAGAATTATTATCAAAATAATTAATTTTAATCTCTTAGCTGCATACCGTTGAAAGATGCAAATACATTATTATCAATAGCAATCTTAACCATAAAGTATTTGCATCTTTTTTAAAAAGATTGAAGCATTACATGAACCCTAAATATATTCTATAATCTATTTAATTTTATAATAAACGTTAGCCTTTAATTATGAATGTTTCTGTAGCTCTTTAATTTGAGCCAATAATCGATCAATAACTTCTAAACCTGCGACATTAATTTCCAAATCATAATGTAGATAAGTGAATCGCTCCAATAAATCTAATTCATCGTATTCAAGATAAAATTCTTCCTCACTTTGAATCACATTAATCAATCCTGATTCAATCAATGCATCAAAGAAGTTTTCTTCAATTTCATATACAGCAATACATTGCGTTTTACTTATTCTCTGACTCATTTTTAAGATTTTTTAATTGTTCAAATAATGAGATTTCTTCTTGACTTAGATGTTTTGGTATTTCAACTTTGAATTGAACATATAAGTCCCCAAATTTATTCTTTTCCTTGTAAATAGCGAATCCCTTACCTTTTAGACGACTTATACTATCATTTTGAGTGTAAGGTTTTACTTTTAGTTTAACTTGTCCATCCAATGTTGGCACGATAACTTCACCGCCCAAAATAGCAGTATATAAATCTATTACTAATGTATATTTCAAATTATCACCTTCTCTTTCAAATGAAGTATCATTTTGAATATCAAAAGTAATATATAAATCTCCAGACGGACCTCCATTATAGCCTGGATGACCATATCCTTTTAATTTAATTTGTTGACCATGATAAGCTCCAGCTGGAATTGTTATTCTTACTTTTTTATTATTAATCTCAAATGTTTGCTGATGAGAATTCATAAGTTGTGATAGCCTCAATGTCAAATTTGCGGAAATATCCTGACCTTTAAATTTATTGGAGCTCCCTCTTCTTCTTCCTCCTTCAAAACCTTGGGCTTGATCACCAAACATTGAAGAGAAAAAATCAGAAAAGTCTTCTTCACCTGCCCCAGAACGTTCATAAGTATATCCATCAAAGGGACTTCCTTGGCCTCTTGTTGCTCTTCTTCCTGCTTGTTCTTTTTGGGCTTGTTCATAAGCTTCAGCATGTTGCCAGTTTTCACCATACTTATCGTATTTCACCCTATTTTCGGGGTTAGAAAGCACTTCATTAGCTTCATTAATAGCTTTAAACTTTTGTTCTGCCTCCTTATTATTTGGGTTTAAATCTGGATGGTACTTTCTTGCCAATTTTCTGAAGGCTTTTTTAATCGCCTCCTGACTTGCTTTTTTGTCAACTCCCAAGACTTGATAATAATCTATAAATGCCATAAGATAGTTAGAGAATTAATATAAAATTAAACTACTAATTTACGAAAAATTAGTGATTAAAAATTTTATGAAAATAAAAAACAAGAAGAATTTAACAGCATAAATAAATTTTACTCCTTAAAAATCATAAATATTTTACTCATTTTATCAAAAAAAAATTATTTAAAACAACGTACCTTTATCAAATACTTTTATTAAAATTATTATAATAAATTAATAATATTTTAAAAATCATGGCATTAGATTTATCCGACATATTGGTTATAGGCGTTTCTAGTCGAGCTCTTTTTGATTTAGAGGCCGAAAATGAGATATTTGAAAAAGAAGGAATTTCAGGTTATCGTAAATATCAAGATCAAAATGAAGAAACATCGCTTAAACCTGGTACAGCATTTTATTTAGTTCAAAGTTTACTTCATTTGAATAAAATTACAAATAAAAGAATCGTTGAAGTAGTAGTTATGTCTCGAAATAGTCCAGAAACAGGTGTTAGAGTAATGAATTCAGTAAAAGAACATAAGTTAGATATTACCAGAATGGCCTTTAGCGGTGGTCAAGCTTTAGCACTTTATATAGATGCCTTTGATATCGATTTATTTTTAAGTAAAGATGCCAAAGATGTGCAAACTGTAATTGATTCGAAAAGTTGTGCAGCCGCCTATATATATGCACCGCCAAAGGAGTTTAAACAATCAGAAAACAATGTCAAAATTGCTTTCGATGCAGATGCTGTTTTATTTTCAGATGAATCAGAACATAGATATAAAACGCAAGGTATTGATGCCTTTCATAAATATGAACAGGAACATGAAAATGAAGCTTTAGGCGCGGGTCCTTTTGCAAAATTATTAATAAAACTTTCAAAGATAAGAGAAGAACTGCCTAGTTCCATAGCGCTATCTCCCTTAAGATTAGCAATTGTAACTGCTAGAAGTTCACCTTCTCATATGAGGGTTATCAAAACGCTAAGAAAATGGGGCGTCTATGTTGACGAAGCCTATTTTCTTGGTGGATTAACCAAAGACAAAGTATTAAAAGCTTTTGGTGCACATATCTTTTTTGATGATCAAGATATACATTTGGAAAAATCATCTGAATATGTTCCCTCTGGACGCGTACCCTATGCTTCCGATTCTCCATTATTCAATAAAATAGAAAAAGATGAAATACCAAAAATTAAGGAATAAATTTTCACTTCATAACTTATTACATTTTTCAATTTAACAAAAAAAGCTAACCCTATAAAGAGTTAGCTTTTTTGAAATTTTAAGTGAATACTATTTTACAATATTAAATCGTCTCATCGTCATTCCTTTGTCGGTTTCTATCTTCAAGAAATAGTTACCAGAAGGAAGTGTAGTAATATCTAGATCGGTTTTACTATTATTTATTTGATTAATAACATGTAACTCTTGACCCAAAGTACTAAATAAAGAAACTGATTTAATTTTTAATCCATTGCTTAATGTCTCAATTGTAAGTTTATTCTGAGCAGGTACTGGATAAACCTCAACATCAATATTATTATTAACTGCTTTTACACCAGTTACTAAATCAACATGGATCAATAATGAAGTATCATTTGAACCACATTCATTACTAACGGTTAAGCTAACTAAATAATAACCCTCTGAATCATAAGTATGTGAAGGTGCGACAACCGTAGAAGTATTGCCATCACCAAAATCCCATAAATAATCAGTTACCGATTCAGGATTGATAGGCCAGAAATCAACTCGCTTTGGATCGATTTCAACCATAGGTACAAAATTGAATCCATCAACTGTCGCATCATCATAAATGAATAATTCAATATTATCTGTTTGCTGACAACCATAAGCAGAGGTAACCAATACACTATATACGCCTTCTTGGTTAACAATTATAATCTGATTCGTACTTCCAGTACTCCATAAATAAGTACTTCCAGGATTTTCAGCATCTAAAACTAAATAACTATTATCACAAATAGTGGTATCTGATCCTAAATCAATAATTGGCAATGGACGAACAATTACGTTGGCCGTATCATTAATAGAACAATTATTAATATTGGTAGTCGTAACAATATATTGTCCCGTGGCGTTTACAACAATAGATTGAGTCGTAGCTCCAGTATTCCATAAATAAGTACTGCCAGGGTTTCCAGCATTTAAAGTAACAGGCGTGCCTTCACA
>DATJCU010000126.1:0-4658 GCA_035497795.1 Edaphocola sp.
AGCCTATTATCAAGCACTGAAAACTTGGCAGGAAGCAGATCGCCTATACAATATTGGTGCATATGATAGTTCTGTAGAAGCTTACGAAGAAGTTGCTTCCACACTTAAAACCAGTGGGCTTTTTCTACAAATGTATGGCAAGGCACTCAACATGGATGCACAGTATGAACGAAGTAATGAAATACTCACATTGGCTCAAAAGAGATTTAGCAGTCAGATAATCCAGAACACAATGTGCGATAACCACAAAGCATTGCTCAATTTTATAGATGCCGAAGCTGCATATATTAAAAGTGCAGATATGATTCCGTCACTTATTTATCCAAAATACCTGTTGGCAAAGCTTTACACAGAAAGTGGGCAACACCAAAAAGCAAGACAAACCGCCGAGGTAATACTTAATAGCAATGTTAAAGTGGAATCTTCGGCAACAAGAGAAATTATGAATGAAATGAAAAATATTGTTACACAGAGTAAAAGGTGACACAGAGAAAATAGGAGTACACACAGAGACACACAGAGGCAATCATTAAATCCTCAGTGAAACTCGGTGTATTCTCCGTGCCCTCCGTGTAACTTAACCTGTGCTCTCCGTGTAACCCATTGGGAAAAAGAAGAGGAAGCCCCTGTGCTCACCAGCCCATGCTTCCTCTTCGGACTCCCCTAACTAAAATAGGAAGGAGGTACTGTGACAAAGATAAAGATTTAAATTAGAAAATCGCTCTGGGCTTGCCCTTATGCGTAGGGTGGTTCTGCAAGGCAGAGGCATCTTATTAATATTTTTAATTCAACAGCTATTAACACAATAGCTAAATTTTAATTATCAATCTTTATTACAATGAAAAAGAAAGTAATTTTTGCAGTAGCAACAGGTTTGTTTGCTTTAGCAACAGTTTTTAATATGAGTGTGTTACAATCGAATAGTGCTGGCGATGTATCGTTGGAGAGTATTGCGGTGATGGCGCAGGCGAATGGTGAAAGTTCAGGAAATTCTGCAACCTGTTATAGTACATATCAGGATGGTAACTTTTTGCAGGGAAGTACTAATATCTTTATTTGTGGAATATGTACACAAACTAAAGCTAAGAATTATTCAGATTCTGGCATTTGTTATTTTTAAATAAGATTAAGGGCTATTTTTTTAGAAAGAATAGAACATGCCAAAAAGCGCATTTTATCTAAAAAAATAGCCATTTAATTACTTCCTGACACTTTAACTTTTATATATTATGCTTAAGAAAAATATTTTTTTAATATTGTTTTTTTTTATTGTGCTTTTAAGCTGCGATAATAATTCTTCCAAGAATGTTGTTTTATTTGATTTGCCTATGGAGACAAATTATTTAAAACGGAATATCAAACTTACTGAAGTTGCTATCCTTAATCCCAATTCAATGGCTATATGTGATGATTATCTTGTTGTTTTTGATAATGTTCAATCTGGGATATTTAAAGTTTATAAATTACCGGAGTTAAATTATTTATATAGTTGGGGTTCTAAAGGTAAAGGCCCTGAAGAGTTTATCAATATTGATGATTATTCTATCCGAGGATATAAGAATCAACTAGAATTAATGGATAATCAGCATATCAAAAGATTTAAGATACTGGATGATAAGATGGTAATGACTGAAAAGTTGGAAATTCCAATACTTGAGAAACCTATCAACAGGATCCAACGTATTTCAGATTCTATTTATTTCGCTGATAATTTGGATTCTGATCTAGATTATGAACACATAATTTTTAATTTAAAAGCAAAAGAAATTATTAGCAAATTTGGTGATTATCCTAAAATGGGGATACATACATCAAAAGCGTATGAAAACTATCAGATATACATTAAATTTGTCACGTCAAATCCAGATTTAGGGAAGTTTATAGCATTTTATAATTATTTTGGATTAATAAAAATTTATGACAGAACCGGACAACTTGAGAAGGAAATTATTGTAAATGATCCAGAGGTTCAAAAGTATTCAACAAATCCAGATATTAAAAATAAAACATATTTTGCTCTTCCTTATTCTACCGAAAACTATGTAACAATTTTTTGGGTCAATAAAACGGATTCTGAAATTGAGAATGATTTTGACAATTTTAATCCTGAAATTTTGATTTTGAATTGGGATGGAGATTTCATTGCCAAAATTAGTTTAGATATCCTGATGACAAGTTATGCAATTTCCGAAAAACACAAAACACTTTATGGTGTATCCCCATATAAAGAAAATGAAATATATCAATTTGATCTATCGGATATAATTAACAATTAGAACAATTGAATCTATTTTGAGTACAAACCTCTGCAATAAGAGAAATAATAAAAGAAATGAACAGCATAATTACACAGAGTTTAGCGGAGAAAACACAGAGGTACACCGAAGAAATAATAAATAAAAGCTCAGTGCAACTCTGTGTCTCCTCAGTGCTCTCAGTGCAACCCAATGAAAAAGAAAATAATTTTTGCAGTAGCAACAAGTTTGTTTGCATTAGCAATGGTATTTAATATGAATGTGTTACAATCAAATAATACTGGCGATGTGTCTTTGGAGAGTATTGCGGTGATGGCGCAGGCGAATCCTGAAGGTGGTCATACAGCAACTTATGATTGTGTTGATGCTGAAAATTGGACTTCAACTAAAGAGACTGGTCTTTTTGGTAATAGATTCAGAGATAGAATTTGTAGTGCACCTGGATGTGGTAGAAATTGGCACAACCAAAATTTTCCCTCGATGGGAACATGTACGGTTAATTATAATTAAACTGTTTAAAACTACGATTCATTAAGATTGTCTTTTAGAATTGTTCAATATCTTGGGAAAGTTATAGTGCTTTCCCAAGATTTTACCGACTTATTAATATTATTCCACTATATAATATAACTATTTTTAAATAATTTGCACGTCTTAACATTAAATCAAAGAAACTTATTTTTTTAACCTCATTTAAAAATGAATAAACTACATATTTTCCAACTATTATTTATAATATTTAGTATAGGATGCAGTCGTCAATCTTCTGATATATCTATTACTATTGTAAATGATTTCCCGCAGAATATTACTATCTCTGGTGCTCCAATTGAATCAATGAAAGAAAAGCATTATGCAATAAACGGATTAATAGTAATTGACTCTTTCTTAGTTGTTCTTGATATGAATGAGAAAAAACCAATCTTTGTTTATAGTACAGAAACTTATGAGCTTAGAGGGGAATTTTCTTCGATTGGACGTGGACCTGGAGAGTTTATTAGTCCAACAATCATCAAACATAGTGATTTGTTTAATTCTTTTCTGAATATTTATGACTCAAGTTTAGGGATTCTAACTCGAGTAGATATCGCAAGTAGTATTGAGAATAATGAGTACATATATACAAATACTTCTTGTGATATTTGGAATAAAGCGTTTACAGATAGAGTTTTTTTTGAAACGAAAGATTTTTGTTGTGTAGAACCAGAGGGACAATGGTTTTCTTTTTATAATGAAAAAGACAATAAGTTTACCAATGTGCCCTATCCTAAACTGAAGTTTTCATTCCGTGATGAAAACATAAGATATCGTTTGTTTTATCCAGAGATTTGTTATAACCCTATATTATCTAAAGTAGTTGTATCATCCTTTTTTATTGGCTACTTAAGTCTCTATGACACAGCAGGTGAGCATCTTACTACAATAGATTATGATTTCGACCCTGATTATATGAAAGATTTGAAATCTTTAAATTCTAATAATAGAATTGCTCTAAAAAATTACATAGGTGACATGCAAGCTGATAGTCAGTATATATATGCTGTGAATTATAATTTTAGAGGAGAAGTAAGTGAAAGCCCAGAAAAAAATGAAATACTTATATTTGATTGGAATGGATTACCAGTGAAACGATTAAGTTTAGATAGAGCTATTGGAGTTATCGCATTGGATTATGATAAGAAGAAAATGTTTGGTTATGGAACTTGCGAAGATGATTTTCCCATTATTGTATATGATATGACAAGTTGGGAGTTATAAGTAACAATTAGTTATTAGAATGAACAACAACGACTTCATTTAAAATGCAATCAATTATAATCATTTTAAAATGAAAAAGAATAATTCAATGAATAAAGCTTTATATATAGCAATCACAGTAGTTCTTTTCTCTTCCTGCACCCAACTCTCTCAAACAGAAAAGGAATTGCATAAGAACATGAACAAAACCGTTCATCTCAATATGTTTGAGACTGTACAACAAGCAAACATGTTATTATCGTACAAAGAATTTAGAAATCAAAACAAATTCTCATCTATAGTTTATCTCCAAAATAGCTGCAACCCTTGTTACCCTAAATTCATTGAGTGGCAACAAAAGATGGATTCTATAAATGCATCTAATGATTATACGGTACTATTTATTATTTATGGCGATAGCTATAATGAATTTATGACCTATGTTCTGGATATTGAATATGTAGAGGATAAGTTTTATGTAATCATGGATCCAGAAGGCAAATTCTTGGAACAAAACAAAGATATCCCCGATGGATAATTGATGCTGGTATTTTGATAGATGCCGAGAATAAAATTAAAATGGTGGGTGCACCTTGGTTAAATGAAGATATGACAAAATTGTTTTATAAAACCATAAGCAGTGAACAATGAGCAGTCATCAGTTAT
>DATJCU010000127.1:0-7861 GCA_035497795.1 Edaphocola sp.
ATCTGAGAGTGTATGCAGACACATGATTTGGTCACCTATCTTCATCTCCTCGGGTTTCAGTTGAATATCCTTTAATGTAGTTGTATCTGATTGTGATAAGGAAAAGTATTTTTCTACTATACCAGCTTCTCCTTTAGTTCCTTTTATTTCATCCGATCTTATACGCTCTAATTGTATAAATCCAGAATCGTTAATAATGCGCTCAAACTGTTCTACAGATTCCATAAACCTTGTAATGGACTCTTTATCCTGAATCTCTTTGGGAATAATGTGTCCTCTACAAAGTGTAGAGAAATTGCTTTGGCTGCGCATCTTTTCTTTATATGTTTTGGTTAAGAAGAGGTAGCAGGTGTGATGAAGATAGGGACGTTCATTAAAATGTTGTTCGAAACTCCTACTCAAAAAACTTATTTCATCTTGATGAAGATCGGGCTTATAATTTTCTTTGATGTACCAATCTTGTTTATGTACTATGGAATAGTTGGGTAGTACTCGAATAGCTTTTAACCAAGTAGAATGAATCGCTTCATATTCATTTGCAGAGATGGTGAATATCTCTGGTAACTCCACCTTGAAAGCAATAGTAATGTCGGCATCTTTGCTAATAATACAATCATGTTCTACTGAGAGTAGTGGAAACTTATTTTCCAATGTGGATGCTTTCATTTTATTCCTCATAGCTGCTCTTTTTTTTGGTTTCGCTAAATAAATTAATGATTGACTTTCTGTTGATAATGTACTTGGG
Organism: Edaphocola sp.; assembly: GCA_035497795.1. GTDB lineage: Bacteria > Bacteroidota > Bacteroidia > Chitinophagales > Chitinophagaceae > Edaphocola. Next base: position 746 of record DATJCU010000127.1, read on the forward strand.
ATGACTTTTGCGTGCCATTAATTTCATTAATCCATGTGTACCGTATTTATCATTCATCCAAAATGTAAAATAGACGAGTAGGGAAGAGGTGATAAGCGCAAATCCAATGCATATCCACTGATTGATTCCAACAATATACATGATTGCAAAAACAATAAATATAGCTAACAGTCCACCTGCAAAGATGAAGAGGTATTGACTCCTCAATCCTTTGAATTCTGTGGACTGGTCTATTCCTTTGTTTATTGAGTATTCTGCCATGTTTGTTCTTCCTTAATTTGTTTACAAAAAGAATGAACGCAAAATAGTAGCAGCTACAATTAAGAAGATACAAGCTCCAAACCAGCTTGCAGCTGTTTTTCCTGTATCTGGATCACCAGAACTGAATTTGTTATAAACTTTGATACCGCCAATCAGTCCAACAACAGCACCAATGGCGTAAATAAGTTTTGTTCCTGGATCAAAATAAGAGGTTACCATGTCTGTCGCTTCGGTAATACCGGCGATTCCATTACCTTGTGAAAATGTAGAAAGTGCTGTGAATAGTACAGCTGAGAGTAGTTGAAGTTTCCTTTTCATAATTTATCTCATTTATATTTATAACTGCAAATATAATTGAGATATGAGTAGGTTTCGTAAAGTGGCTTGTGATGGCGAGGGATGGCTTTTGTTGGCGCGAATGAGAGAGATTAGATTAAACTGGATATAATTTTCAGGTATTGCAGAAAATTGAAACTTTCAACATAATAGTTCAATAAAAATACAAAAGTTGACATTGCACTAATACTTATACAAAGCAGTTCATTCCCGCTTTTAAATTACTTTGTTATGGTAGTTTTATTTATCATTTTAGTGAACTAAGTATTAAAACTAGTCCTATTATAATTAAAAACCAGTTGATATATTTATAAAACGATTTTCCATTGAGTTTGCTGTTTAGATATCTTCCTAAAAATATAGCAGGAACAGTTGTTGTCAAAGAATACAAAAAATACTGATTAACTTCTGCCGTTATAAGTCCTTTCGTATAGTATCCAATTGCTCCAATTAAACTCGCTGGTAAAAAGTAAGCTTGCAGAGTTGCTCTAAAATGTTTTGCAGTCCAATTTTGCAACTTACCATAAATGACTAATGGAGGTCCATTTAGTCCATAAGCACCTCCAAAAACACCTGATAAAAAACCGCAAATGAAAAGCCAAAGCTTATTGTTTTCGGGTTTATGGATTTTTATTTTAGTGTTAAGTAATGTATATAATGAATAGATGATAATCAAAAAACCAAGAGTAATTTTTACCAATGTTTCATTTCCATAGATAAGAATCAGCAAACCTAAGGGAATACCAGTAATCGCATAAATAACCAACCACTTTGCACTTTGAAAATGAATGTTTTTATGGTCTTGAATTACAATTATCAAAGCAATAATTATTGATAATAAAACTGATAGTGGAACAGCTACTTTAAGAGGTAGAAAAAGTAGAAATAAAGGAACAGCAATTAGGGATTCTCCAAAACCTAAAGTAGACCTAAATAATGAAGCTAAGAAACTTATGGTTAGGATTAATATGATTTGCAATGGGAATTATGTTTATATCGTTAATCTTTTTGTTTCTTTTGAAGCGAAACAGATTATTTGTTATGATTTATATTTACGTTTTTATAATTTTCTTTTACTCATATTGCGTATTGAATTAAATCTTATTTTGTTACTTTATTTAAAGCTCTTATAAAAAATTCATTTTTTGACTCACTGAAAACCTCATTTAGTTGTGTCCAATATTCTTCACTTACTAGTTTTGAAAGTTCTTTGCAAAGGATAAAAGCGAGTTCTTCTTCAAAATTAAACCATTTTTCACTGATAATAATTTCTGTTCGCGATGAATTAAGATCTAAATCTCTGTTGCCAAAAATGTCAATAACTAATATTAATGGGAAAGGGAATTCTATTTTAACTTGATTTTGTTTCATTCTCCATCTTTCTGGAAATAGAGATGTTGGGACTTCTATCCCATGTAAAGAAAGTCTTGATTTTGAACGAGTAAGTTCTCTTGATGAACTCTCTTCGTTAATTTCTCCATCATCGTTTATTGTAATAGATTGAGAAGATTCAGAGATTGAATTGTTTGTGATTCTGAGGTTCTTTTTCAAAGTAAAAAACTCCCCTTCTATTTCAATATCTCTCGAATTTAAGTCAATACAATTCACTGGTTTACCTCGGTTTTCTAAAATTGCAATTATAGCTGAGCCAAGTATTCCAACATCCTTATTATTTAGATGAATTTTAAATGTCTTTATATTTTCATTTTCACCCCAGGAATAATCTTTCAATGATTCCGCCTTTAATTCCTTGAAACTATTCTCGTCTTTAAAGGTTTTATGAGAAGCTGTTTGTATATTAATTTTAAAGGGCGGATTAGGAATTACATTTTCGACTGATTTTATAAACTCTTGCTCGCTCATTTCATCCCAAGGGTTCTTTGCTTCCCTTAAAATTAGCTTTGTAGTCGTTCCAGGTGCTTCTCTTTTTCCTTCTCTAATCCAAAAAACACTTTCTTGACCTTCTATCGTAACGTTCAATGCTTCACTTGATTTGTGTTGAGCGTAAACTCTTTTTGTGTCAACTATTAAAGTATCAGTAACCATAAAACAAGATAAGATGCCAATGCCAAATCTTGAAGTAGGTGTGAAATCAGCATTTGATTCTGCTTTCAAATTATAAAAATCGGTGGATTTATAAAAAGATGTTCCAACTTTTGAATAATAGTTATCTATTATGTATTGATCCATACCTGTCCCATTATCTTCAATCTCAAGAATAAGTTCATGATCTTCTTTGTAATATTTTACCCAAATTTCCGGCTCATATGGATTTCCCCATTTTTTTTCTTGTGCCTGTCTAAGAAGACAAGCATCAATTGAGTTTTGTATAAGTTCACGAAGGGCAACTTCTGGGTTTCCATATAGTTTTGTGCCCATTAAAAGATCGATAACTTGACGTTTACTTAAATTAAACTTTGTATCTCTATAAAGGTATATAGGTTGGTTGCGAATATTTTTTTTAGTAGTGATTTTTTCTCGGTTCACTTTAAGTGGTAGTTTAACTAAAATATCACGGCTTTTATTTTCATTAAAATCATTTAGAGTTGAAATTATGTTGTTGCACACACTTAGTTCATGGTCAATTATATCACAGAATTCATGTATTGATGCTTCAATAGCAGGATGACCACACTTCGCATTGAATTGAATCAACTCTGTATTTATACCCCAAGCTTCAACTGCGCGATGTTTGCTCCATTCTTTTAGTGATACAGGATTCCTAACATATAAGTGAGAATATAAAACTGCAGGTGTTCTTTTAGCATCAAAATCTAAGATGTCAGCTAAACGAAGAATTACACCAATCAAAGGCAAGCATGCAAATATATTTTCCGCACACAGATAATTCTTGTCAAGTTCAAGAAGAGTTAGTGCGTCTTCATTGTGGCTATAACATATTTGAGCCAATTCAACGGTCAGGTCTGCATCACGAAATAAAATTTTGTTATTCCAATCTTTTTCAATGATTTCTCTGGCTCTGTCAGCATGAGTTTGTCTTATAAATTCTGTTATTAAGTATGCTTTTATTGTGTCAGCATTGCTATACTTTTTTTGCTGGGTTAATTGATTAATGATTTCTTCTTGTTCTGGTCTTGCAGAATAGAATCGTTTGAATTGATTAAAATCATTTTCCTCATCAGGCTCAATTATAGGTTCATAATCCCAAATTTTCTTCCATGTCAAAACTTGCTTTTCATCTGGTGCCATTCCTATATCATGAAAAAAAGCACTTAAAATTAAAAGCATTAGTTCAGGTTTTGATAAATTTTTTATTGTTTGTTCGGGTAATAATTTCTCCATCAAATTCAATACTCTGAAAAGGTGGTCCCCATCATGAAGAGTAAACTCTCCCATGTGTTTAATAATAGTCTTTGTTCGTTGAAAAGCGTAAGATACAGCATCATTGACTAATGCAATTACAGCTTCGTCTTTGTTATCACACTTATTTCTTAAAGTGTTGTAAATTGCACTTTTGTTAAGTCGTAATAAAAATTCATCTTTATAGTCGTTTCCCATAGTTTGCTTCATTGTTCCTATTGTATCTTTTTTAACAGCCTATAACGTTTAGTTAATGCAGCCTACTCTTCCTCAATACTTTCGTATATATAATTTAAAATCAAAATTTATGTGCAGAATAAAATATATAAGAATTATATTCCAAAAATAAGAAATAAAATCCATTAAAAGAAGTCTAGATATGAACAGTTTGCAGAGAAGCGTTTTATCAAAGCCTAATTGAATGTTATATAGTAATGTAATGACACATACATTCAAGTTGAAAGAAATATTTTTATTTATTTTGAGAATTAAATTAATTCAGATACTCATTAAAAGATCAGCTTCATTCTAAATCAAAAAATATACAATAGGAAGTGCAAGATGTTTGCAGATGCAGGAAAATGTTCAATTGAAGCGATTCACACGCTTTGCGTTCAAAAAGCCTATTAAAGCCAATGGTATTTTATTAGTTTTAATCTACTCGCTACTAATAGTAGTGTTTCTTGAATGTCTGCCTCTGGTGGTAGTTTTCCATAAACTAATTCGTTAAAACTACTAGTATAAATATCTTTTACTTTAGTCCATGTGTCTAATGTATTAATAAATAATTGTATTTACTGAATGATTGGCTAACCAATTATTATAGTTTTTAAAGCTGATAACACCCTCGTTTGCAACTTATAGTAGCATTGTTTCAAATTTATTGGATTGAAAAAATATATTTAAATTATTATTTTTAAGCATTAAATGAATATCGTATGTATGTCGATTTTTGTTTTTTTATTATTAATGGGATAGTGTTCTTGAGTTCGAGAAAAACGAATTAAATTCATGATTTTTCAAAAACAATCCTAACTCAACTTTTAATCGATATAAAACCATACAAAGCGAGATAAAATTTAAAATGAGCCGATTAAAGGAATTAATCGGCTCATTGATATTTATACTCTATAATCCTTAAAGTGCGGAGTTTGTGGTTTTTTCAATAAAATAATCTCTTTAATCTACGACACCATTGAAAGAACTTCATCGTTTAATACGACTTCAAAGTCGTGATTATATTAATACTGGAGGAACCAACTCATGTACTGACTTTACAAATAGTTATAGTAAGATGTAGTATTATTGTGTATCAAATATAAATATTTATGTTAAATAACTATATTGCAAACTCTAAATATCTCTTAGTTTTTATATTTAATTGAGTACCAAATCTGTTGTAAAATTATATGTTTTCTGGTATCACAATTCGAGGTATCTAAAAAGTGATTTGAAACTATATTTAATAAATTGATTGAGGTAACAATATATTCAGTTATCCGCCAATTCAGTTCGTTTATTTTATCTTCTTCTAAATCAACATTTATAGCTTCATATTTACCGTGTGCATATGATGTGAGGAATTCATAGAGTGCTTCTCTTTGTTCAGATTCATATGGGTATATGAATGCTCTCATGTCACCTAAAGTATATCTATCATTTTTTTTATACTCTTTTCTCAAATCTTGATTCATTTTCCGTAATACGGACAATACTTTTTCAGGTTTAAGATGCTTGAACCAATGTTTCCTATATTCATCTTGTTTTTTTTCTGATAAGTACTTTTTAAAGAATTCTAAATCTAAAAAGCAAGCATAAAACTGAGAGGAAACTTCAATAAATGACCTAAAAACTATATAAGCAACTTTATATTCTCCCTTACTCTTTAGATCGATGTACGATTTGACTAAACTTGAAAGGTATTTGAATTGAGGTATTATAAAATCTTCGTTGATCTCTTCCCAATACCATATAGATTTTCTTTGAACCGAAGAAGCCAGCTCTTTTAAAACACAATAGCTACAAAAGTCTATAAACTTTGTGGTTTCAAATTCATTTTTATATTTTTCTAAATAATCCATGAGATAATCAAAATCCTCAATTTTGAACTCTACATAATCTTTATTTGGAGTTTTTTTTTCAAGATTATTCCATTCGTCAATTTCCTCTTTTATTATGTCTATAATTCTTCGTTTCATTGCAATCGTGCACAACGGTTAGTATATGAAAAGTAGGCGATTAGGAAGCACTAAACTTTCGGTTAAAAAGAAAGTTTGATATGAGCCAAAACCCTTTATATTACTACTATTTCGCCTGTTTTTTTATATACATTGTTGTCCTTTCGTTGTTTATTATTTTCAAGACTATCTTTTTCAGTCATTGTTAGGCGCTTTTTTTATTTAAAAAAATTCTCAGGCCAATACTGTTCAGGAAGATGATTTCTTATTATTTCAGATGCCCAATTATATCCTCGTGCTTCTAATTCTCGAACAAAATGTGGCCAAGGCGGAATATTACTCATATAAACATTCGTTGCGAAAGTGGACATTCCACCTCCCGAAAGGGAAGATAATCCGCCTCCTTGTAATGTTGAAAGTCCGCCATATCTTAATGTAGATAAACCTCCATATCTCATTGTTGAGAGACCTCCATATCTTAAAGTTGAAAGCCCTCCGTATCGCAATGCGGACATTCCTCCTCCGCGCAAAGCTGATAATCCACCATCTCTTAAAGTAGAGGCACCATCACCTCTCAATGTCGATAATCCACCACCACGTAAAGTCGACATTCCACCTCCTTTTAATGTACTTAAATTTCTAGGCCAAACATTCAATCCTTCTATTATTGGTTTACTCATAAGTATTATTTTAAATGGTTGTTTTCAATTTAACGTTTGAGTTAAGTAACTCATTCCTCAATACATTCGTATAGCACAATTCAATACTGTAGGTTATACGCAGTAATGAGATGATTAAAAACTCATATTCCAAAAATAAGGAATAAAATCCATTAAAAGAAGTAAAGTTATAAATAGTAGTATTTATCAATGTTCAGTCAATGCAATTTACTCACTTTGCCTTCAAAATGCTTGTTATAGGCAGCAACATTTTATTTATAGTTTGATATCCCATTTTATTCGGTTTAATTTACTTGCTATTCTTGAATCAACCTTTAATCGATAAAAAACTGTAGAAAACG
>DATJCU010000128.1:0-1857 GCA_035497795.1 Edaphocola sp.
TAAATATTATGCTTATGATAGTTATAATTACCAAGTAGGTAGCACTAGAGAACCGGATGGCTGGGCTGTTAGATTAGACAAAGATGGAAATATTAAATGGAGCAGAGTTTTTGGTCATAATGCTACGCCCTATGCACATGAATATTTGTACAGTGGAACAGCTTTATCAGATGGAGGTTTTATCACTAGTGGATGTACTCAAATTTATGATTCATTATGGAAAGGCAATTCTTATATCTATGGTTTAAGACAAGTAGGTTGGATAGTAAAGTTAGACAGTATGGGTTGTCTGGGGCCAGGCTGTCCAGAAATGCTGGCAGATTATATAGATAGTATGAAAAATCCAAAGCCACCAATTGAGCACATAACAGAAATCACATTGTATCCCAATCCCGGTGGCAATCAGGCTATTTTAGAAAATAAGGCTGGCTTTAGCGAAGATGCTTTTTACTACATCAGTGATATTTCTGGCAAAATCATCCAAGATAAAACCTATATCGGCAAACAAACCCAAGTATCGATACACTTTAAAGGTAGCGCTAATGCTCAGTACATCATCAAGCTACAACATAATTTCGGGCTATATAGTTTTAAGTATGCAAAGGTTAAGGATTAGTTGTAATTTAGTTGCTGGAAATCAAATTCAATCTTTCGATTTGACTGCCTATAATAACGGCGTTTATATTTATAGTCTTCAAATTAATGGAAAGACCATTAAGTCAAAAAGACTAGTCTTACAAAAATAATTTCTCCATTTGCTTGGTAACGTATATCTTTATGTTACCCATTTTAATATTCATCATTATGAAATTTTATTATTATTTAATAGGAATTGTTTTTTTATTTTTTGTGAATAGTATTCATTTGAATGCTCAAAACAAAGATTATTATGGGTTTTCTAAAACTTTTGTTTATTCGGGTGATTCATTAAAAAGAGGCGATGCTAGTTTTTATACTTTAGATTTTATACCAAATTCAACAAACATCATATTTGCTTTAAATTCATTAAATAGTAAAAATACAGTACAAGAAGAATGGTTTAAAATCGATATTAATGGAAACAAAATAGCTCAAAGTATAGACTCAGTTACTGGTGGTTGGAGATATAATCAAAAAAAAATGACATTTTTAAATAAAGTTAATCCTGAAAATTTTTATGTTGCCGGATGGTATTTGGACAAATTGGACCAGAAGCATTATCTTACCTTACAAAAAATAGATACTTCTTTAAACTCAAAATGGAAGAAAATCTATGCTCTTGGTCCTAATGATATCCTGTATAAAAACACTACCTTAGCATTAAACCAAAAGCACCTTTTAATGTGTTTTATTAAAGCTGAAAAAGATGCAACCCGACCCAATGGCATTAAAAATGCACTAATAGGTCTCTGGAAAATGGACACTTTAGGCAATATTGTATGGAAAAAGACTATCGATTCTTTAGAATGGAATAATGCCATTGATATCACACATGCACATGACGGAAATTTAATGATTTGTGGGCGCACTTCAGGGTATGGGGTTAGCACCAATGGAGCAGGTTTTATAATGAAAATAGATACCGCAGGCAATAAAATTTGGCATAAGGTATATAATCTACCAGATTATAATGGATTAGAAAAGATTATAGCTACTGGTGATGGTCATTATATTTGTGCTGGATGGGCAAGGACGCCCTCAACAGTAATATACATGTCGCATAAAATGCCAAATGGGGCGGGCAGATTACTAAAAATTGATGAGAATGGCAATATCATATGGGATAAAATAATTGATATTTCAGATAGAGAAGAGTCTTTTAGAACTTTGGTCTTAGGAAATAATGGAGATATAATAGCATTTGGAAGTTCAAATAAA
>DATJCU010000129.1:0-2394 GCA_035497795.1 Edaphocola sp.
TGGAACTAGAAACTATAAAAAATGACTTAATGATTACGGATTATGGTATTTTGGTGCCCATAAAAAATGCGGAAATTATGGCCAAAGGCATTAATTATTTTTTAGAAAATAAATCTTATTCTGAAACCTGTAGAATAAATAACAAAAGACGCATTAAGGATTTTGAAAAAAACAGTATTTTAAAACAATATCTAGATCTTATTAAAAACGTTTCTTAAAATCTGTCAGATAAAACCAAATTAAACTATGTGTGGAATAAACGGCTTTATTGCCAAAACCTATCGAGATAAAAACAACCTCATTTCTACGCTCGATAACATGAATAATCTCATTAAACATCGTGGACCAGATGACGATGGCTTGTTTTCGGAAACGAGCGAATACTTTGCTATTGGAATGGGAATGCGCAGGTTAGCCATTATCGATTTAAAGTCTGGAAAACAACCCATATTTTCAGATGATAAGCAAATTGTAATCGTGTTTAATGGAGAAATTTACAATTTCAAGATCATTAAAGCTAAATTGGAAGCAGAAGGTATTACGTTCAATACTTCGAGCGATACAGAGGTAATCCTTAAACTATATGAGCAAAAAGGCATTTTGGCGTTTAAGGAGTTAGAAGGCATGTATGCTTTTAGCATTTATGATAAAAACATTAATAAAGTATTTATTGCAAGAGATTTTTTCGGTGAAAAACCTTTGTACTACACGCAGACGGATAAAGATTTTTTTTGGTCATCGGAATTAAAATCAATCATCAATACCATTGATTTTACCCCAAACATTTCAAAAAAAGGATTGAATCTATATTTTAGATTGACCTATATTCCCGCTCCTCATACCATTTATGAAAACATCTTTAAACTTGAGGCTAATCATTATCTAGAATATGATCTGTCAACCCACAACACGACCATTCATAAAATTAATGTGGAACCTCAGCCAAAAACAACTGATATTTCTTTTGATGATGCTAAAGCAAAGACAAAAGATCTTATTTATAAAAGTGTAGAAAGTCAATCTATTGCCGATGTCGGATTAGGTACATTTTTATCGGGCGGTGTTGATTCTTCAATAATTTCGTTATGTTTATCACAATCTTCAGATAAAAAAATAGATACGTTTTCTATAGGATTTAAAAAGGCATCTTACGATGAATCCGATAAATCTCAGGTTGTAGCAAAAATGATAAATAGTAACCATCACGAATTTATTATTGATGAAGAAGACCTTAAACATAATATTCACGATATCTTAGTCAATTTTGATGAACCATTTTCAGACACTGCGGCATTACCTACGCACCTATTATCCGAAAAAACCAGGGCACACGTCAAAGTTGCATTAACAGGAGATGGTGGCGATGAAGTATTTGGTGGGTATAACAAATATTATATTGGTAAAATGAATAGGCAGTATACCACTATTGTCCCACAAAAAATCCATAAAACCGTTTCAAAATTAAGTAATAAATACCTCATAGATAAAGATGATGTTAGAGGCCGAAAATATCAAATAAACAAATTATTAAACGCTATTGATTATGATGGCGACTTTTATTGGAACATTATTTCTTTAGCAAATACAGGCCGCCAGTTGGCTGAGATACTATCTCCAGAGTATTTTGACAATGCCGTTTTCAAAGATTATAAAACAATTTTGAATAATAAAAAAATTGAAAGCTTAACCGATTTCAGAAGCGTAGATAAGATATTAAGCCTGGAAGGTGGAATGTTAGCTAAAGTTGATCGGACAAGTATGATGAACTCGTTAGAATGCAGAGCTCCGTTTTTAAATAGAAACATTTGGGAATTTACAAATAGCTTACCAGAAAGTTATTTAATGAAAGGTTGGAACAAAAAATACATTTTAAAAGAAGCGTTTAGGGATCAATTTCCTAAAGATTTTTTGGATAAAAGTAAAAATGGCTTTGGCAGTCCAGCTGGCGATTGGTTGAGACAAAGTCTTAAAAGTGAACTTGAGAGTTATATTGAACCTGAGTTTTTAGCAAATCAAAACATATTTAATGCCGAATTCATTACCAAATTGGTTAAAGATCATCTAGAAAGTAAAATAGATAACACTTTTAGAGTCTGGTCGTACTATTGTTTTCAAAAATGGTATAAGTTTACTTTTCTTAAACAGCGTTAGTTCAAAATGGAAACGAAAAGAATATTATTAATAGCCTCGTACGACGGCTCTCTTATTGAATTTAGAGGCGATTTCATAAAAAACTTAATCAATAACGGGTTCGACGTATATGCTGCTGCGCCTGAATTTACTGAACATTATCGAAAACTAATTAAAGACATTGGCGCGGTTCCTATTGATTTTAAATTGCAACGCACAGGACTTAATCCCTTAAAAGATTTTAAATCAATACAAGAACTCAAA
>DATJCU010000130.1:0-1767 GCA_035497795.1 Edaphocola sp.
AAATTCTTTTTCATTTTGTTGACTGGAATAAGGACATTCTGGACTCCAGAAATTTAAGAGGATGATTTTTCCAAAATAATCCGATAATTTATGGGCAACACCTTTTAGGTCATTTCCTGGAATATCTCTAAATGGATCTCCAACTTTAAGACTGATGGTTTTTGAATAGGCCAATAATTCCTGTCCTTTTGGTGAATTTGAATTTATAGTGTCTAATTTTTTGTAAAACAAGAATAAGCTGTCTTTTGAAATTTGTCTTTTCTTATAAAGCAATTCATTTAATGCCATTTGATTATTTGCATTTGAATACAGAAATTCAAGTTGCTTGGAAGCTATTATAGTGCTGTCATGTTTGTTGGATATAGAGTGATACTCATCCAATAAGCCTGTTTGATCTGAGCCTGTTACTTTGGCATTAAAAAAATCTGAATATTCTCCGACAATTGAAATGGGTTTATTTTCTATAAATAAGAATTTATAGTGTTCTATTGGTTTGTTTTCACCATCATAAAAAAACAAGTAAGAAAGAGATGGCAAATCAACTTTTCCGGAAAGTTTAAAACTTTCGTTTATAACATAAGTAGAATCTATATTTTTTTCAATATCTCTATTATAAAGAACTACTTTAGTGCTATCAGGAAAGTTTTTTGCAGTTACCGTAAGTTCAAAACCATCATTATTGGTCTTTTTGTTTTCTTTTGCACAAGAAGCACTTAATAAAATGAGAGCTAATAATATTGCTGCGTTTTTCATAGAACACGATTTTTAAATTCAGAATTTGTATGTCTTTTTTTTTGTAATATCAGATCATTGAATTTGCGTCCATTTGCGATATCAGCGGGAAACGAAAACATGAAAGTTATTACTTTGTCAATTTCAAAATTTTGTACTGGTTTTTCTTTTCATCATATTCATTTTCATCTATCAATTTATTGTGAAGTAACCAGTTCATTTGATTCATAAACGTCTCCTCAGGTAAATCAGGATCAATTCTTGAAAACTTATCTTTTAACGATTTTTTAGAAAGGTTTATAATCGTATCAACAAAAAATTCTACTTCTAAACGTGAAGGTGAGTTTAAATAAAATGTCAAATTTGAATGTCCACCACTTAAAAATAATTTGTTATCCATTGGTGCTTTAAAACATATAATACCTAATAACAGCATAAATAATCCTCCCCAAATAAGACCATCTATTCCTCCATTAAGATTTTCTTCTACAAAGATTGTAATCCAGCAGACAATGGCTATTAAAATGAAAATTGTACCAATAATTTGTACCCCTTTTCTTGAATTTGTCTCAACGAGTTTTCGATGACCAATATATTCTATGTCAACAGACCATTCTTTTGAACTCAAAAGTGAGGTCTCTTTAATAATTATTTCAGAATCATTAATGAGTTCAAATTCTTTTTTATTAAAACCGACCTTTTGTATTAATTTCATTCTGTTGAGATGTTTTTCTATAATAATGGCATGACAATTTACAAAACAAAAGCATTGAACAATCTTTCCAATTCCTCTTGAGGATCTGTACATAATCCCGAGTGTGTTTTAGAACTTTGTATGATAGTACTTCTTGAAGCGGCCAACCACCTGAACCGATCGGATATTTCAAAATTCCCAATGCAACCGCCTTTTGGATGTCCTTTGCAGATGTCTTCCCATGCTTTGAGATGGGCGTTTAACATGGCAATGTCCAAATCTTCTGAAAAAGCGTCCAATTTCTTTTGATCGATTTTATATTTGACGCCCAGAAATTTTTT
>DATJCU010000131.1:0-14668 GCA_035497795.1 Edaphocola sp.
ACCAGAAGTACAAGTAGTAGAATTAATTGAAGTAGGACAAACTGGAGAAATCAATATATCACTCTCAGCATAAACTCTTGGTATTTGAAGTACGTTTTGTTGTTGGTTATTAAAAAATACAGTTAAACCTGCATAAGTAGAAGTTCCAAAGGAGGAAAATGCAGCACCGCTACAATCGGCAAAAAGTATTATTTGCACTTCATAAGTATGGGAGGTAGCACTAGCGGATGAGATATACTTATAGGTTACCTGACCTCCTGCTACGTGTGATGCATAAGTTTTATTTGTACTTAAAAATAATATTATTAAACTTACGATACAGAGCGATAAAAATTTTTTCATGAGATTTGAATTTATATGATTTTTATGTTATTTTTTTAATTTACTTAATTCTACTAGTTGCTGGTGAGATAACAACATCTAAGTCATCAAAAATAGGAGAAGATGTTATATATCCACCTGTATTGATTACCCATTTTTGAGCACCTGTTTTTGTATTTAAGGCATACAAATTATTATCATGACTAGTAAAATAAACTATATTCTTATAAGCCATAGGAGAACCAATGACGGTACCAAAAGTGAGTTTTTTCCATTTTAAAGTTCCATCAATAATATTTACACTGTACAGATTTTTATCATTAGACCCAAAAAATACTTCTTGATCATAAACAAAAGGCGAGGACATTACTCGATCACCTACTTGAGATTTCCAACGTAGATTTCCTGTAGCTGAATCTACAGAGTATAGATATCTATCATTACTCCCTACTAGAATATTTCCTCCTACACTTATAGGAGAACTATAAATTTCAGCGCCTGTTTGATAAGCCCAATTTATACTTCCATCTTTTATATTAAAAGAGTATAACTTTCCATTATCATTACCAGCATAAATAAACTTTTCATCTACAACAAGTGCCGAAGAATTAAAAGTCCCTGCTCCTGCTATTGCTTTTTTCCATGTTACTATACCTGTTTCAAAATTTAATGCATAAACATTATCACCAGAAACAAATAGTATTTGAAGGGTATCATTACCCGGAATCTTACCTTGAGACAGGGAAGTATTTATCGGTGCCGTTGCACTATATTGCCAAATAAAATTAAATCTATTTGATGCATCCACAAGGCGAACATCGTTTCCAATAGGGATTGCCATTTTATCGTCAATCATAACTGGTGTTCCTGAAACAGGTCCTCCTAAAGGAACCTCATCTTCAATTTTTCCATCTATACGGTTAATTTGATATAAAATACCACCCAAATCCGTAACAATTAATTTACCTCCGTATATAATCGGAGTAGCCTTGGCACCATTTTTTATTTTTGTTTCCCATTTCTTATCACCGGTCTCAGGATCGATGGCTAAAACAGTATTATTGTTGTTTACAACAAATATAGAGGCAGTTAAATGATCAGGAAGTGGTTCGTCAATATCATATGGCTTCTCGCAAGAAGATAATATTACCAATCCTAAAAGTCCAATTATTATTTTTTGAAATGAATACATATTCTAATTTAACAAAATTTTATTAAGCTTCAAAAATAATCATTTTAATCCAAGTTTCAAATGAAATCTTAAAAAATAATGAAATCCCTCTCTTTTTCGAGTGCCTATTATAATGTAAGACAGCAATGTTTTAAAAAAGGTTGGTAAAATCTTATTTTAATTAAAAAGATATCTTTAGCCTATTATTAAATAAGACCACTAATTTTAAGAAAAGGTTGGCAGTTTCTTGTAAATTTTCTAAATTTTTTATTAATTTATAATTTCACCTTAAAGTAATAGAAAAATACAATTTCTTCTACCGTTTAAAATGGTTAAATTTGTAAAGTTTTTTAATTCATATAATAATCAAACATGACCAAAATATTCATAACACTACTTTTAAGTGTTTTAAGCTTTGCCACTTTTGCTCAAGATTATGAACAAAAGGAGGAAGATCATACTCACAACTTTGCTTTACCAGAGTCACCAGTTTTTAACGCTCAAAATTGGGAAAATAAAAATATATTGAATAACCAAAATGTAGTTCTATGGGATTTATTAGATAGTGGTTATGTTATCGTTCATGAATATTTTATGAGGGACTGTCGTCCTTGTATTACTGCTGGTAAAGGCTTAGAAAAATTAATGAGTAGCTTAAAAGAGAAATACCCAGGTAAAATTTATTACTTCCAGACTGTATATGAAAATGAAACTACTGCAAAACAAGCGCTTAAATGGGTAAAAGATAATAATTTCACTCCAGATGGTGTATTTATTAATGGTGCCGATGAAGTTGAATTTTATGGTGGAATGGGGATGCCTACAATAGTTGTTTTAGGAGATGGAAAAAGGCATAAAGGCTTTTATAAAAAACAAGGCTACACTCCTTTAGAAAATGGTAAAATTATTAGTGCTGTAAGATGGGCTGTAGAGATTTCAAAAAGTAAATTTGAAGAATGATGATAAATAAGAAAATAATTTGGATTTGTCTAGCCTTAATTAGTGGTGTTATTTTTCTGAGTGCTTTTTCTAAGAAGAAAGAAAAGAGCTATAACCCTAAGCCTTATAAACTAGAATTACCTGAATTTGTCTCCGATTATTTTGAACCCATGCCCATTCCTAAAGAGAATTTGCTTACAGAAGAAGGTGTAGAATTAGGAAAATTTTTATTCTACGATGGTATTCTAAGTTTGGATCGTTCTATGAGTTGTGCAGCATGTCATCGACAAGAATTTGCATTTTCTGACCCTCGACGTTTTAGCATCGGTGTAAGAGGCACTTTAGGTGATAAGCAATCCATGAGTATTGTTAATCTAGGTTGGGATAAATTCTTCTTTTGGGATGGCAGAGCTAATTCTTTAGAAGCACAAGTGAATGACCCTATAACAAATCCTATAGAAATGGCAAGTAGCTGGGAAATAGTTTTACCTAGATTACAAAACCATCCTGATTATCCTAAGAAGTTTTATCAAGCTTTTGGCACTTCTACAATTACTAAAGATTTGGTTCAAAAAGCTATTGCTCAATTTGAAAGAACGATAATATCCTTCAATTCTCGCTTTGATAAATACTTTTTCGAAGGAGATGCCAATGCCCTTACTGCTCAAGAAGAAAGAGGGTTAGAACTATTCTTTGGTGCAGGAACTTGTAACCATTGCCATAGTGATGTATTATTAACTGATAATTTCTTTAGAAATAATGGACTCGACCTAGAACCAGATTCAGGAATTGCAAAAGTTACTCATTTGGCTAAAGATATTGGAAAAATGAAAGTGCCCACTTTACGTAATATTGCATTAACAGCACCTTATATGCATGATGGCAGATTTAATACACTGGAAGAGGTTGTTAATTTCTATTTAGATTCTGTAAAAATAGGTTCACCAAACATTGATGAGCATATGGAATTACTAACAAACAGACCTTATTTCAACGATTATGATCGAAAAGCTCTGGTAGCATTCTTAAAAACTTTTACAGATTCTTCCTTGCTGACCAATCCTAAATACAAAGATCCTTTTGCATTTTAAGGTAATAAAAAAAGAGAATAAATAAATATTCTCTTTTTTTATACTCGAAATTTCAAATCTAAGATTAACGCCATCCGCCTCCTAGAGCCTGATAGAGTTGAATCATAGATGCTAATCTCTTATAACGTGTGTTCGTTAAATTTAATTCCGTGGTTAAAACATTTTGTTGTGCAGTTAAAACTTCCAAATAATTGGCAAGCCCATTTACAAGCAACTGCTGAGAATAGTTAACAGCAGTTTGTAATGCTTGATATTGTTTTACTTGCAAACCTATAGCTTCAGTTTGTGTTTGATATTCAAACAAAGCATTTGAAACATCGTTACCCGCTACTAATAATGCTTGTTGATATCTAATCAAGGCTTGCTCCTCTTTAGTTTGAGCAACTTCTAAGGCAGTCTTCAACTGTCTCCTGCTGATAATGGGTTGTAATACTCCTCCAGCAACTTGAGCAAAAATTCCTCCTGGAGTCAACCAGTCTTTAATATTCACCCCTTGAAAACCAGTACCGGCAGTTAAAACTAATGAAGGATAAAAATTAGCTTGAGCAACATTGGTTAAAGACAAAGTTTGTCTGAGACTATATTCTGCCTGCCTTACATCTGGTCGATTAGAAAGCAATTGAGCAGGCACCCCTAATAATAAAGGAGTTTCAATTGCTTGATCATCAATAGTGCTTCTATTAATAGGATGAGCAGGTTCACTCAATAAAAGACAGAAAGCATTCTCAAGAATACGTCTTTGATTTTTCAAATTTAGTAAGATATTTTGAGCATCATAAACTTGAGCCATAGTTTGCTGAATAGCAACAGCAGTTACCTGTCCAGATTGCATAAGCGCTTTGGTCGTTTGCAAACTGCTGTCCCTGGTTAGAATACTTTGTTCTGCTATTTTCACTTGTTCATCTAAAGAAACAATTTGATAATACAGTGTCGCCAAACCAGCAACAAGTTTAGTTTTGACAACATTATGGGCTTCTACTGTTTGTAAATAAGCAGCTTCTGTTGCATCTTTTTGATTTCTTATTTTACCCCAAATGTCGGCTTCCCAAGAAAGGTCAGCTCCTAATTGAAATTGATTAACATTTCCCAAACCCGTATATTTGGGATTATGTGCTAGACCATAGGTCAAGGAGGCGTTTGCTGTTGGACCAAATGCAGCCTTGCTCTGCTCAACATAAGCATCAGCCGCTTTAATACTTTCAATGGCAATTCTAATATCCAAATTATTTTCTAATCCATGTTCAATATAATTTTGCAAAACAGTATCTGTCAACAGCTCTCTCCAGGAGACCTGTGCTAAAGAGCTGGTGTCGGTTTCTGTAATTTTTATTTTATCTGTACGATATAAATTATCTACAGACATATTGGGCCTTTCATACTTTCTTCCGATAAAACAAGAAGATAAAGTTAAAGTACCTATTAATAAAATTATTATTGAAATATTAATTCTTTTATTCATTTTCTTATGCTTTAATCGATTTGTTGTTGTTTATTTATTTCAACAATTGGTGGTTTAGTACTTACTTTCTCTTGTAACCATTGGAAGAATACAAATAAAGTTGGAATAACAAAAATAGCCAATAAGGTACCTACTAACATTCCTCCAACCGCACTTGTTCCAATAGCTCTGTTACCTACAGCTCCTACACCACTTGAGAGTGCCAATGGTAATAATCCAAAGATAAAAGCGAATGAAGTCATTAAAATCGGACGCAAACGTGCTTTGGCGCCATCAATAGCCGCATCCCATAATGTTTCTCCATGCCTTCGTCGTTGGATTGCGAACTCCACTATCAAAATTGCGTTTTTAGCTAATAATCCAATCAACATTACCATCGCTATTTGGAAATAAATATTGTTATCTTGTCCGGTAATCCAAGTAAAAAGATAAGCACCTAAAATACCCAGCGGTACGGATAATAAAATAGAGAATGGCAATAGATAACTTTCATATTGAGCAGCCAATAAGAAATAGGCAAATACCACAACCAGCAAATAAATAATCCAAGTTTGACCGGAAGCATTCACTTCTTCACGAGTCAATCCAGAATAGTCGATGTCAAATCCATTAGGTAATGTTTTTGACACTTCTTGAATAGCTTTAATTGCATCTCCTGAGGTATAACCAGCTGCACTTGCACCTGTAATTTTAGTGGAGGCAAACAAGTTGAAACGGCTAACAGACTGTGGTCCGAACACTCTTTTCAAACTCACAAATTGAGAAATTGGTGCCATTGCACCGCTTCCAGTACGAATATACATCTTATTTAAATCCTCTACCTGTACCCTATCTTCTGGTGGTGCCTGAATATAAACACGATATTGCTTACCAAAACGTGAAAAATCGGAGGTATAAGAAGAGCCTATATATCCTTGTAAGGTTTTAAATATATCATTTAGAGCCACTCCCGATTGTAATGCCAAAGGTGCATCAATACTGAGTTCATATTGTGGAAATCTAGTACTAAAGCCTGAAGATGCATATTGAATTTCTGGTCGTTCATTTAATGCCTTCAAGAAATTCTGATTTTCTTGGTCTAAATTTTCAAAAGTACCACCAGTCTTATCTTGTAAATTAATTTCAAACCCGCCTGATGCACTAAATCCTGGAACACTTGGAGGTGCAAAGAAAATAATTGTGGCTTCTGGAATCTTGGCTGCTATTTGGAATAACTTTCCTTTGATTGCATCTACAGATTGATCTTTCCCTTTTCTTTCATCCCAATCTCTCAAACTAACAAAACCTAAACCATAATTGGATCCTTGACCATTAATCATACTATATCCCGCAGTAACTGTCATTGCTTTTACTTCAGGAATTTTTTGTATTTCAGCAGATAGTTTATTATTTACAGCTACCGTTGCATCTAATGATGATCCTTCAGGTAATTGAATATTTGTCATTATCACTCCACGATCCTCATCAGGAATAAAACCTTTTGAGACATTTGAGGAAGCCCACCATATTCCAAGACCAGATAGCAGAACAATTAATGGGGTTAACCATTTATGCTTAAAAATAAAATGCAAAGCATTTACATATTTCCTGGAAGTAGCATTAAAACCAGCATTAAAGGAGGCATAAAAACGTTGAAAAACATTCTTATTTTTATACTCGGTATTATGAGGTTTTAATAAAATAGCACATAATGCTGGACTCAAGGTCAATGCATTAACTGCCGAAATAATAATAGCGGTCATAAGTGTTACTCCAAATTGCTTGAAGAACACACCTGTTGGTCCCTTAATAAAGGTAACGGGTAAGAACACGGCGGCCATTACTAAAGTAATTGAAACAATTGCACCCGTAATTTCACTCATGGCTTCATGAGTTGCCTTTCGTGGATTTTGTTCACCTGCATCCAGTTTGGCATGCACAGCTTCTACTACCACAATGGCATCATCAACCACAATTCCTATTGCCAAGACTAATGCGAAGAGGGTTAATAAATTAAGGGTGTATCCAAATAGATTTAAAAAGAAGAAAGTACCAATAATTGAAACCGGAACTGCTATGGCAGGAATTAAAGTTGAACGGAAATCCTGAAGGAAGACAAATACAACAATAAATACTAAAATAAACGCTTCTATTAAAGTGTACACCACTTTATTAATGGATGCATTAAGGAATTTATTAGTATCATAAGGAATTGCAATATCCATCCCTTTAGGCATATCTTTTTTAACAATCTCTAGCTCTTTATGAATTTGGTCAATAATTTTTTGAGCATTTGAACCTTTAGTTTGACTAATAGACATTGAAATACTTGGATAACCATTATTGGTAGATTGAACTCCATAATTCTGAACCCCTAATTCAATTTCTGCAACATCTTTTAATCTCAAAAACTTTCCATCTCCTAAAGATTTTAAAACTACATTTTCATATTCTTCAATCTCACTTAATCTACCCGAATATTTAATAGTGTAAGAGAAAGACTGTCCACTATTTTCTCCTAATGTACCAGCAGCAGCTTCCTGACTTTGTGCATTAATAGCAGCAGAAATGTCTGTAGGTAAAAGATTATAGGCAGCAAGCCTTTCCGGCTTTATCCATATACGCATGGCATAACTTCTGGAGCTATACACATTCACATCCCCTACCCCAAATATCCTTTTAATTACTGGAGTAACATTAATATTTAAATAGTTGGCAATGTATTTTGAACCAAATTCAGGATTTGTACTGTAAAAATCCAGATACATCAAGGCACTACTTTGACTTTTCTTTGTAGTCACCCCGATCTGTCTAACCTCAGCGGGCAAAAGAGGATTCGCTAAGGCAACCGCATTTTGAACATTCACCGCTGCAATATCAGGGTCTGTATTTTGGTCAAAATAAACAGTAATTTGAGCCATACCGCTATTTGAAGAATTGGAAGTGATATAAGTCATTCCTTCCACACCATTAATTTGCTCTTCAATAGGCGTAACGACACTCTTCATAACCGTTGAGGCACTTGCCCCTGGAAACTGTGTCATGATATTTACGGTGGGTGGTGCGATATCAGGATATTGAGATACTGGCAAAGAAACCAGCCCCAAAACTCCTAGAATAACAAGAAGTATAGATATGACCGTTGATAATACCGGTCTTTCAATAAATATTTTAATCATTATTTTTTATTTTTCAAATACTGGAGTAAAAGATTGGGTTGCGGAATCAAAAGGAATCAAAGTGCCTTTGACTTTACTGCCATCAGGAATTTTATTTGCACCTTTCACTATAATTTCATCTCCAGCTGCAAGACCTGACTCAACAATATAAACCCCAGTAGTTTTATCCCCAATTTCAATAGCTATAGCATGTGCTATTTTTCCACTATCTGACTTTTCTACTTTCATCACCATAATTTTATCTTGGTTTTCATAAGTAGATTGTTGTGGCACTATTACTTTATTAAAGTTCTCTTTAGGAATCTGGATGGTTCCTGTACTTCCATTGGTTAATATCTGTTCTGGATTGTCAAACATTGCTCTAAAAGAAATAGTTCCACTACTCTTATCTACTTGAGAATTAATCGTTTGAATAACACCCTTATGAGCATACATAACGCCATTAGCTAAAATTAGAGAAACCTTTGGCAAGTTTTTAATCTTCTCTTTTAAATTATTACCAAAAGCATCATTTATAAAATTAAGATATTGGCTTTCATTCATTGTGAAATAAACATATACCTTGTTAATCTCGGATACAGTTGTCAATGGAAGTGGATTAGAAGGACTTACTAAGTTACCTTGACGCATCCTTATCTCTCCTACAAAACCATTAATTGGACTGGTAATATTAGCATATCCAATATCTGCCATAATACTTTGATATCCAGCTCTTGCTTGTGCCAATTGTGCCTTTGCAGTTTCTAACTGACTCTTACTTATAATATTTTGATCTACTAATGGCTTCAATTGATCTACTCTCACCTGAGCGGCTTGAATATTAGCCTTTGCAGCTTGTGCATCTTCATTTCTAGATTGAGTCTCTACTCTAAACAACAATTGCCCTTTATTTACTCTTTGGCCTTCATCAACCAATACTTGGGTAATATATCCTGTTATTTTTGCTCTTACTTCACTATTAATTACACCCTCAACGGTTGCAGGATATTCCTCAATAGTTGTAATACTTCTTGTTTCTAATTGAGTGGTAGGCACTTCGAGCAGTTGTTTTTCTGCACCTCTAGGGCTTCCAGTATTTTCTTTATTGCCACCGCATGCAGCGAATAGTAAACTTCCAGCTAATAATGGAATGTATTTTTTCAAAATCATATGAGCTATGCTTATTTTTCTATTGTTTTAAAAATGTTTAGTTGTTCTTCTAGATACTCTAAGGTATTTTCTAAAAATTGTAAAGATTGTTCTTGAAATGTTGTTGGTAAGAAATCTTCTTTATTTTCACACTGTTGATTATAACTTCTTTTATATTCCAATACCTTTTTATGTAAATCGATTTCTGTTTTCCATTGTTCTTCTAAAAGACTAATCTTTCTGGAGATATAACCGGGCTTTATGATGTAATAGCGCTTTCTATCACCACATTTCGTGAAATAACTAATGATGTTTTGGGATTCCAAGTTTGTTAAGTGAGTCGATATAGTACTTTTGCTAGCTTCTAAATCATGCACTAACTTTTCAAAAGTTGTTCCATTATCACAGCTAAGAATAAGCGTAGATAATATCCGAGCAGCCATTGGAGACACCTTCTTATCCTTCTCCAAATAGATTCCCAAACTCTCAATAAGGCCTTTTTTTCGTTCGTTTAATATTTTCTGCATGTTCCAAATTCGATGTAAAATGCAAATATACGATTGGTTCGGTAAAAATCGAACAAATCTATTTAATGTTTTGTTATAAAGTATTTAACACAAAAAATTGGTTATTGCTTAAACTTAAATTTGACATGCCTGTGATTAAGCAAAAAAAAATTAAAAATCCAAAGATATTTCTCAGGCATACAATTGTATGAAAAAAATATAGGACTATAATTTCTTTCAAAAAACTAGCCTATCATCTCAATGTATAATAAGCGAATTAATAAAAAAAGGAATCACATATCTGTTTATAAATATACTTCCCAATTACCATTCAATTTACCCAACTAAATAAGCTTATGTAACTTAGGTAGCGGTAGAATCGATCTTATCTTTTTATTTTTGCAAATCAAACTTAGAATGAAATGGACATAATAGGTTATATAGCTTCAATATTTATAGGTATATCCTTAGGTTTAATAGGTGGAGGTGGTAGTATTTTAACTGTACCCGTTTTGGTATATTTGTTTAATGTGGATGCGGTATTAGCTACAGCCTATTCCTTATTTATAGTAGGAACTACAAGTGTAGTAGGTTCTATTTCATATTTCAAAAAAGGATTAGTAAATATAAAAACAGCTATTGTTTTTGGAATCCCTTCGATTATAGCAGTTTTTTTAACTAGAGCGTATATTGTTCCAGCGATTCCAGATGAAGTATTTAATGTAGGCAGTTTTATCGTTACAAAAAGCATTTTATTGATGTTGCTTTTTGCATTATTAATGATTTTTGCTTCCTATAGTATGATTAAGAAAAGCAAATTAGTAGTAGCAGAGGCATTAGGAGAACAAAAATTTAATTACCCAATAATTCTTATTGAAGGGACAATAGTGGGCATACTTACAGGACTTGTAGGAGCAGGTGGTGGATTCTTAATTATTCCAGCTTTGGTAGTTCTTAGTAAGTTACCTATGAAAGAAGCAGTAGGAACTTCTTTGGTGATCATTGCAGCAAAATCATTAATCGGTTTTTTTGGGGAAAGTAGTGAAACTGTAATAGATTGGATGTTTATGTTGCAGGTGTCTTTATTTGCTATTGTAGGTATTTTTATAGGAATGGCTTTATCAAAAAAAATAGATGGTGCAAAATTAAAACCTGCATTTGGATGGTTTGTATTAGTGATGGGTATTTACATCATCATCAAAGAAACCCTTTTAAAGTAATAGAAACTTAAGAAACATAAGTAGCTGAAAATCAAAAATAATTCTTGCACTTTTATATCCTAAATCAAAAAACGAAAAATAAATGCGAAAGCAAATTATTAAAAGAGTCACCGGAAATCAACTTACATCAACCCTTGATGAAGGTGAATTCTTAATCGATGTACATATACCAAAGGAGCTTCTATTTGGAAATGCGGAGCAAGCAGCAAATATTCTTTTAAATCCGATTGAAAATAAAATAAAACAACTAAAAAAGAAAGATAAAGTTCTTGAATTATGTAAAAGTGAAAATCGTATTATTTATTCAAAATTATTTTTGGTGAAAAATAGTTTAGAAGATGATATGAGTAATGACATATGGAAAAATGTAAATAAGATAATAAATAATGCACCACTATAATTAATTACCGACCCTATTTAAAATAAAAAAAATAGCGTTCGAGTTTATCGAGCGTTATTTTTTATGAACAAATTTTTAAAAACAATCAAAATTAAACAATCAAATAAACATGTTAGAAATTATCAAACAGCCATGGGCATGGTATGTGGCAGGACCCTTAATTGGATTAACAGTGCCTGCACTTTTAATTTTAGGAAACAAATCATTCGGTATTAGTTCCTCACTTCGGCATGTATGTGCTTCTTGTATTCCGGCTAATATTCCTTTTTTTAAATACAATTGGAAAAAGGAAATCTGGAACTTAGTATTTGTATTGGGCATATTTTTAGGAGGTGTAATTGCGATTAACTTTTTTGCAAATCCTAATCCCATCGTAGTAAATTCAAAATTAGTGGAAGAGTTAGCAATATATAACATAACAAATTTTGACAATTTAGTACCACTCGATATTCTTAATTGGCAATCTGTATTTACTTTAAAAGGTTTTATCATGATGGTTTTTGGTGGATTCCTAGTTGGATTTGGAACTCGGTATGCAGGTGGCTGTACTAGTGGACACGCTATTATGGGCATCTCAAATTTGCAAATGCCTTCTGTAATCGCTACCATATTTTTTATGATTGGAGGCTTTATCATGGCCAATTTTATTTTACCTACGATTCTATCACTTTAAAAAAAATCAAAAATGAAACAAAATACAGAAACAATTATAGAAAAAAACACAACTACCGACCTCGATATTAGATCTTTAGACGCGATGTGTGTTAATGAAAGTAAACTGGAACACAAATGGTTTCATAACCTAAAATATCTTCTTGTAGGAACAATTTTCGGAATCATATTTGTTAAAGCAGAAGTTGTGAGTTGGTTTCGAATACAAGAAATGTTCCGTTTACAATCTTTTCATATGTACGGAATCATAGGTAGTGCGATAGCAGTGGGTATGATTTCAATTTGGCTGATAAAGAAATTTAATATTAAAACAATTTATGGCGAGCAAATTGAATTTCATCCTAAAAAATTTAATAAAGGTCAAATTTATGGTGGTTTACTATTCGGATTAGGATGGGCAGTAACTGGCGCATGCCCCGGTCCTATTTTTGCACAAATCGGAACAGGAGTTGGGGTTATTTCAATTACGCTTTTAAGTGCAATAGGTGGAACATGGGTCTATGGTTATTTTAGAGAAAAGCTACCTCATTAATCCAAATCCACTTTATCCATTTCGAATTTTATTAATCCACTGAAAAGCTAAGAAAGGAAGAAACAATTTGATTAATTTCCACAATAAATATTAGTGAATTTTTTTCTTGAATTAACGGAAGAAAGAATTAAAGGTAGATAGTAAAGTTTATTTTAATTAATTATAGAATGTGTAATCCCAAAATTTTCATTGCTGTATAATTAGGGTTAGCGCTAAAAAATTGGCAGAATAGTTATATAAATTAAGTAAAGAAAAGACTACTTGAAATAATATTTCTTAAACAATGGGATTATGCTTTGGTCTTAAGGAATCATAACAATCTTTTTAATTTTTTAGTAGCTAAGATATATATTTTAAATAATGAGACTGAACTACTTCTTCCAAAAATACTTAAGAGCTTATTAAGTCTATTTTCAATCGAAGTTCTTTAATGAGAACTTCGATTTTGTTTATCTAATATATGGCTTTCTTAGAACCAATATCTTAAAAGTTAGCTGATTTTTTGTTAAAAATGTTAAATTTTTAGGTATCCCCATTATCATTTGTATCATTGCTATATAATAAAGATATAATTGAAGCCAACGGTTAGGCGTTCTAAACGCGTTGCTATTTTAAGGGGTATATCGTATTTTGTGCTATTTCGAATTTGTTATTGATAACACCTTTTTTCTCTTCCTTATAACAGACATTATTATATCCATTATCGGTGCCATAGTGTATATTTTTTACCGTTTATATTATATTAGGATAATGGGGCGTAATACGTAAAAATGGTCTTTTAAAACTGTAACGATAATTATGTTGGTTTCTCTTCTTTCTTTTGCAACCTTTTATATAGTACGAAAAAATAAAATAGAACCAAATGCAAAAAAACATTCATTTTTTTTACGATTACTTTATAGCGCAAGGGATTTCTCAAAGCTTTGCTACTCTTTTAAACATGTTGTGCTTATTAGCCTTATTGGGGTTTATAATCTATTTAAGTCATCGTATAACTCAAATTATCATAGTCAAAATTTTCAGTTTTTTAGTCAGTCGTACTAAAACGAATTTCGATGATTTACTGTTAAGCCATAAAGCTCCCAAATATATTGCCACATTGATTCCATTGTTTTTGACCTTTAAGCTTTTCCCAATTGTTTTAAATGATTATCCAAGTTTTTATGCCTTTATTTTGGTAATTATAAAGATTTATACAATTTTCATATTGATTCTAATTCTAAGAAGTATTCTAAGAACATTAGAATCCTTTTTTAAATTAGATCCTCGACTTAAAGACAAACCCATTGATAGTTATATTCAAGTCTTTATGTTATTTTTATGGGCTGTTGGGATAGGTCTGGTTTTCGCAGTTTTAACAGGAATTTCTTTATTAACCTTTTTTACAACTTTAGGGGCTGCTTCAGCAATTTTATTATTGATATTCAAAGACACTATTATGGGATTAGTGGCGAGTATTCAAGTGGCGATAAATGATTCTGTGCGGATTGGTGATTGGATTACTATGGACAAACACGGTGCCGATGGTGATGTTGTTGAAATTAATCTATCAACAGTTCAAGTTCAAAATTGGGATAAGACCATTACTTATTTACCAACTCATGCTTTAATGTCGGATGCTTTTATTAATTGGCGGGGTATGCAAGAATCAGGTGGACGTAGAATAAAAAGATCGATTCTAATTAAAGCAAAAAGTATTCATTATTTGAGTGACGATAGAGGAGATAAATCTTATTTCGAATATTATTTAATCGACTCTGTTCAAATTAAAGTAAATAGTATTGTAAAGAAAACCTACTATCCAAATGATACAGGTAAAAGCATTTTTAAAACTCAAGACAGCAATTCTTGGAAATTGGTAGAAAGTAGAGAGCATTACAGCAAGTTTGTTTTTGAAATAACGGAAGAGGATTTGCAATAACCACTTCCACCAACATTATGCCGAATAGAAAAAAGCCCTAACACATCCTAAATGTTGGGCTTTTTGCTATTCGGTGTTCAGCGACGCTAGCTGGGTTTTTATAGGTGGTTTTGTAGCTTTTTACTATGGGTTAGAAAAAAAACAAAGCTT
>DATJCU010000132.1:0-110211 GCA_035497795.1 Edaphocola sp.
AAATACGAATGCGAATGCCGAGTCTTTCAACGCCAAAATAAAACTATTTAGAGCTAACCTAAGAGGAGTTACAGATACTAAGTTCTTCCTCTTTAGATTGGAGAAACTTTTTAGTTAATCCCCACAAAATGTACCTGACCCTCTAAAAAAAGAATAGACTGCTCTTGAGAACAGTCTATCGAAATTGTTTTACCTATGATGAAAAAAAGCATTCTTTTTTATTCCTTACTTTTTACATTGAAATTTACTATCTATTTGCCTCACACCATTCTTTCGCATTGATAAAAGCCTCTAACCAAGGACTTACTTCATCCTGGCGATTAGAAGGGTAATGTGCCCAATTCCAAGAGAAAATAGAGCGTTCAATATGTGGCATAGTCACTAAGTGACGACCAGAATTATCACACATCATCGCCGTGTTATAATCAGAACCATTTGGGTTATGAGGATAACTATCATAAGTATATTTTGCGGTAATATTATATTGATCTTCGCTCTCTGGAAGTTTGAATTTACCTTCTCCATGAGATATCCATACGCCTAGGGTAGTTCCAGCAAGACTTTTAAGCATTATGGAATTATTCTCCTGAATTTTTACCGAAGTGAAATTACATTCATGCTTTTCGGAATCATTATGTAACATTTTTCCATGAACAGCATGATCTGGTGTAATTAATTCCAATTCCATAAATAATTGACAACCATTGCAAATTCCAATAGAAAGCGTATCTGGACGCGCAAAGAAGTTCTCTAAAGCTTTCTTTGCCTTCTCATTGTATAAAAATGCACCAGCCCATCCTTTCGCTGATCCTAAAACATCAGAATTGGAAAAACCACCAACAGTACCTATAAACTGAATATCTTCTAGGTTCTCTCTGCCACTGATTAAATCTGTCATGTGAATATCCTTAACATCAAAACCAGCAAGATACATGGCATTTGCCATTTCTCTTTCGGAGTTGGAACCTTTTTCTCTAATAATAGCTGCCTTAGGTCTGGAATTTCCATTTTCTATTATTGGTTTTTTACCGTTAAAATGTTTAGGGAATTCGAAATTTAATGGCTGTAATTTATAATTATCAAAACGTTTTTGAGCTAAACCTGCTGTAGTTTGTTTTTGATCTAGAAGAAAAGATGTTTTAAACCATGTATCTCTTAATGTCATTACATTAAAAGTGAATTCATCAGCATGGTTTTTAAAGATGATAGATGATCCTTCTTTAACTGCTCCAATTTTTACTGCTTCTATTCCTGCATGCTTCATGCTTTGTTCAAAGGTAGTATTGTCTTTGGCTTGCAAAACTAAAGAGATGTTTTCATTAAATAAGACTTTCACGGTGTCCACTTCGCTCAAACCGCTTAAGTCATATTCGGCAGTCAAATTTACATCAGCAAAGCACATTTCTAATAATGTTGTAATCAAACCACCTGATCCAACATCGTGACCAGCCAGAATTTGATCTTTTTTGATTAAATCTTGAATAGTGTTAAATGCTTTTTTAAAATACGCTGCATCTTGTATGTCTGAAGCAGTAGTACCAATTTTATTATTTATTTGAGCAAAAGCAGATCCTCCTAATTGAAAATTACTTTTTGATAAGTTTATATAATATATGGAACCTCCATTAAGTTGTAATACAGGTTCAACTATTTTATTGATATCACTACAATGTCCGGCCGCTGAAATAATTACTGTCCCAGGAGCTAGAACATCTTCACCATTAGGATATTTCTGCTTCATTGACAAGGAGTCTTTACCAGTTGGTATATTGATACCCAATGCAATTGCAAAATCAGAACAAGCTTGAACAGCTTCATAAAGACGTGCATCTTCACCTGGGTTGTTACAAGGCCACATCCAATTTGCTGAAAGAGAAACACTTTGAAGTCCCTTATCTAGTGGAGCAAAAACAATATTTGATAAAGCTTCTCCAATTGCATTTCTAGAACCAGCACTAGGGTTGATTAATGCTGTTAATGGGGAATGACCAACTGAATTTGCCAAGCCTTCTTTTCCTTTATAGTCCAATGCCATAACACCTACATTATTTAATGGCAGTTGAATGGCACCTACACTTTGTTGCTTAGCTACTCTGCCGCCAACGCAACGATCTACTTTATTGGTCAACCAGTCTTTACATGCTACCGACTCAAGTTGTAAAACATAGTTTAAGTATTCTGGAATTTTAGAGGTTTCATAAGGAATATCACTATAATTTCTTTTAATGGTTTTATCCTTCATTATTGTTTGAGGTGAAGAGCCGAAAAAGTCTTCTAAAGCATAATCCATAGGAATTTCACCTGTCTTCTCAGAACGGAATAAAAAATGATTATCATCCGTTACTTCTCCAACAGTGTACATTGGTGCTCGTTCTCTATCGGTCACCTTCTCTAATAAATGAATGTTATCCTTACCAATAATTAATCCCATTCTTTCTTGAGATTCGTTTCCAATAATTTCTTTAGCTGAAAGGGTAGGGTCACCTACTGGTAAACGATCTAAATTAATTAATCCTCCTGTATCTTCTACTAATTCAGACAAACAGTTAAGATGTCCGCCAGCACCATGATCATGAATGGATACGATAGGGTTATGTTCAGACTCCACCATTGAACGAATTGCATTTGCGGCTCTTTTTTGCATTTCAGGATTTGAGCGTTGAATAGCGTTAAGTTCTATATTAGATCCAAAAGCTCCTGTATCAGCAGAGGAAACGGCTGCACCGCCCATACCAATACGATAGTTTTCACCACCAAGAATAACAATTTTATCTCCTTGTTCAGGTGTTTTCTTTATTGCTTGTTCCAATTTGCTATATCCTATTCCCCCAGCAAGCATGATAACTTTATCAAATCCTAATTTGCGTGCATTTTCAATTCCATCATTCTTTTCATCATGTTCAAAAGTAAAAACAGAACCGGTTATTAATGGTTGTCCAAATTTGTTTCCAAAATCCGAAGCACCATTTGAAGCTTTAATTAAAACATTAATAGGAGTTTGGTATAACCATTTTCTTTCTTCCATACCTTTTTCCCAAGGTCTGTCTTTCAAGAGACGGGAATAAGCGGTCATATAGACAGCGGTACCAGACAAAGGAATTGATCCTTGACCGCCGGCAAGTCGGTCTCTTATTTCACCACCTGAACCTGTTCCTGCACCAGAGAATGGCTCTACAGTTGTAGGGAAATTATGAGTCTCTGCTTTTAAAGATAAAACGGAGTCAAATTCACTTTCGTGGTAAAAATCAGCTTTGTCAAAAGTTTTAGGCGCAAATTGAATAAGTTTAGGCCCTTTAACAAAGGCAACATTGTCCTTGTAAGCTGAAACAATATCGTTAGGATGAGATGCTGAAGTCTTTTTTATTAATTTAAATAATGAACTTGGTTTTTCTACCCCGTCGATAATGAATGTTCCATTAAATATTTTGTGACGACAATGTTCAGAATTAGCTTGAGAAAATGCAAAAACTTCAGAGTCTGTAAGCTCTCGTTCGATTTTTTGAGATAAATTATTTAAATAATCAACCTCCTCATCACTTAATGCTAATCCCTCTTGCTTATTATAAGCGGCAATATCTGTAATGTTTTGAATAGGTTCGGGTTGTGTATTAACATCAAACATGGTTTGAATTAATGCTTCAAATTTTTGATCAATCATTGGATCAAAATCTGTAAAATTAGCATCAACCATTTTGAATGCTTCTATTCGAATAATACCATTAATTCCCATATTTTGGGTAATCTCAACAGCATTCGTACTCCAAGGTGTAACCATAGTGGCACGAGGACCAATAAAATAGCTGTTAAGGGTATCAACTTCTAATTTTTCGGCTTTACCGAAAAGCCAGTTTAATTTTTGAATATCTTCCGAAGATAGATTTTTATTAGATTGAACGGCATAAACTATTTTTTGCCCATTCTCAAAAAAGTGAATCATTGTTATTGGGTAATTGAAGCTTTTGAAATTTTTTGCAAAATTAAGATAATATAATCATTGTTTACTTATTATTATATAAATATAAAGACAAAGTTTTCTAAAAATTATTTTTAAATTGATTTGATGCTTAAGTAAGTGATAAATAATCAGTTAAGAAATAAGATCAGATTTTTGTTATTTTATTTCAAATGTTATAATTTTGGTTTTACTTTAAATAGATGTTTTTAAAAAGGTAGTCTTATAAAATAAATATTTTTATTTTAAAATAATTCTTACCTTTGCAATTCAAAAATTTTTTTTAACGCAAAATAATTTCAATTATTATGTCTGTAAAAATCCGCCTACAGCGTCATGGGTCAAAAAAGCGCCCATTTTATTTTATCGTTGCTGCTAATAGCGCATCTCCTCGTGATGGTAAGTTCATTGAAAAATTAGGAACTTATAATCCTTTAACTGTCCCAGCTACTGTCCGCTTAAATCGTGAAAGTGCTTTAGAATGGTTAAACAAAGGTGCTCAACCTACTAACACTGTTCGTCGAATTCTTTCTTTTAAAGGAGTGTTATATATGAAGCACTTAATGCGTGGTGTTTCTTTAGGCCTTTTTAATGAAGAGGAAGCAAAAGTTAAGTTCGAAAAATGGAACGAAGAACATGAGCAATTAGTTGCCAATCGTGATGAAACTAACCGTAAGGTTAAATCTGAAAAACGTCAGGTAGTTACTCAAGAATCTGTTCGTAGAGTAGAAGAGAAAGAAGCTGCAAAAGCCGCTGCAAGAGCTGAAACTGAAGCTGCTGCAAAAGCTGAAACTGAAGCTACTGCAAGTGAAGAAGCTGCTGCAAGTGAAGAAGCTCCTAATAACGAAGAAGGGACTACTGATGTAGAAACTCCTTCAGAAGAAGCTTAAGATTGTTAAATTTAATATTTACTAAAGGAAATAACCTATTGTTATTTCCTTTTTTTATAAATAATAATAATGGATTTCATTGAAATTGGAAAAATAAATGCTAGTCATGGACTTAGTGGTCAACTTTCCTTGCTGATTAATACAGGAAAGGCTTCTTCATTAAAAAAAATAAAACATTTTTTTCTAGGCTTAAAAAGAGAGAGTTATATCCCTTTTTATATAGAAGAGCTAAAAGTGGAAAATGAGCAAATATGTTTGGTAAGATTTGAAGAATTAGATAGTATTGAAGCAGCTAAGAAATTAATTGGCAAACCAGTATTTCTTAGTACAGAACAATATAAGGAATTGAAAGTAGAAGATAAAGATGTGAATTTTGTAGGGTTTGAAGTAATTGATGTAAATGAAGGTACCATAGGTAAGGTGGAACAATTATTCGAAACGCCTGGTCAATTATTAGCAACTGTAAATTACAAAGGAAAAGAAGTGATTTTTCCAATTAATGAAAGTACTTTAATTTCTGTTAATATTAAGTTGAAAAGTATAAAAATAAATTTGCCTGATGGTTTATTGGATGTATATTTGGATTCTTAAAAAAAATAAAAAAAATTAGCACTCAGAAAAATAACAATTATATGGATAAGGAAATTTTTTTATCAATAAGAGATTTAAAAAAATCTTTTGGAACACATAAAGCAGTTGACGGTATAAGTTTTGATATTTATAAAGGAAATATATTTGGTTTATTAGGACCAAATGGAGCAGGAAAGAGTACTTTATTGAGGATGATTACCGGTATCTTTCATCAAGATAGTGGAGATATTTTAATGGATGGACAGCCTTTTGATGGATTAAAAGATACTGATTTGATTGGTTATATGCCTGAAGAAAGAGGATTGTATAAGAAAATGAGAGTGGGGGAACATATTCTTTATTTGGCTAGATTAAAAGGTTTAGATAGTGATGAGGCTAGAAAAAGAGCTAAATATTGGATCGAGCGATTGCAAATGTCTAGTTGGTGGGATAAGAAAGTAGAGGACTTAAGTAAAGGTATGAGTCAGAAATTACAATTTGTTGCAACTGTAATTCACGAACCTAAGTTATTGATTTTGGATGAACCTTTTAGTGGTTTAGACCCTGTTAATGCAAATGTAATTAAAGACGAGATATTTCGATTAGCTAAAGAAGGAACTACCATAATCTTTAGTACGCACAGAATGGAACAGGTAGAGGAGATTTGTGATAATATTGTTTTAGTAAATTTAGGAAAGAAACTTTTGGATGGTAGTGTAGATGATGTTAGACAACAATTTAAAGAACATGTATACAGTGTTAAAGTTCAAAATAAGATTGAGACCTATCCTGAATTTGTAACGGTTCTTCAGAAAGATGACTACAATATAAAGTTTCAAACGACAGAAGATGAGGAACCTAACAGAGTGCTGAGTCATTTGATATCAGAACATAATCCAATACTTAAATTTCAAGAACATTTACCAAGTTTGAATGAGATTTTTATAAAAATTGTTGATGCCACGCCAACAGCAAGACCATTTCAAACTGTATAATTTCTAAATAATTTACTAAAAAGAATATCATGAAAACAGCAATAATATTAAAAAGAGAGTATTTGTCAAGAGTAAAAAAGCGATCATTTATATTAACCACATTGCTTTTGCCAATTCTATTTATTGTTTTTATTTTTGGAACTACCTATTTGGCCACCAAAAGTACTAGAGAAAAGAATGTAATTGTTTTGGATGAAAGTGGTATGTTTAATCAAAAATTAAACTCTACAAAAACAGTTATGTTTCAATATAGTCAAGAGTCTCTTGAGCAATTGAAACAGAACCTTTACAATGATAGTTTTACTGCATTATTGTATATCCCTAAATTTGAAATTGATCAGAAGCAACAGTTTCAGATTTTCAGTAATGAGAATTTAGGAACAGAAGTTCAAAGCAATTTAAATAAGCAGATTAATGATATTGTCAGAAATGAACGTATAAAAATCGCAGGAATTGATGCAGAAAAGTATAAAGAGTCTAGTGCAGATATGATAAGCTTTGTGAATACTGTCGGTAAAGATCAAAAAACCAGTAATAGTGAAATTGCAAGTATTGTAGGTACTGTAAGTGGTTTCTTATTATATTTCTTTTTGTTACTTTATGGTGCAAGTGTGATGAGAAGTGTGATGGAAGAGAAGACCAATAGAATTGCAGAAATAATAGTGAGTTCTGTGAAACCCTATCAATTAATGTTAGGGAAAATTATAGGAGTTGCTTTGGTAGGATTAACACAAGTTGCAATTTGGGTAGTTTTCATCATCTTACTTGGAGCGATTGCAATGCCGATGTTGAAAGGAGGAATGGCTATTGATCCTGACCAGGCTCAAGCACTTGCGAGTCAGGGAATGGCAGGAGGAGAAGGTGGCGTGCCTGAAATATTAAAGCAAGTTATGAGTGGCAATATCCAAGGAATTAATTTATTGAGTACGCTTGGATGGTTTATCTTTTTCTTTCTTGGAGGATATTTCTTATATGCCGCTTTGTTTGCAGCAGTAGGAAGTTTGGTGAATGAAGACCAGCAAGATGCACAGCAGTTTTCGACAATAATTACAATGCCGATAATATTTAGTTTTTTAATTATGACTGCAGCTCTCAAGGATCCTCAAAGTGGCTTGGCGGTTTTTGGAAGTATTTTTCCATTAACCTCTCCAATAGTAATGATGGCTAGAATTCCTTTTGATGTACCGACCTCTCAATTGATTTTATCGGTAGTTTGCTTAATTGTTGGTTTTATATTGACCACATTATTAGCAGCAAAAATCTACCGTACTGGTATATTAATGTATGGTAAGAAAATTACCATCAAAGAAGTTGGTAAGTGGTTATTCCAAAAAAGTTAAAATAGATAATTAATAAAATAAACAAAGTCCAATAGTAATAAAACTATTGGACTTTCTTATTGTATTTTTAAAAATATTGATTTACTGTGTTACAGTACCTACGATTTGTAAAACCTTGGTTGGTTCATTTGTCGCATTAGAAGTAATGGTAACAGATTTGTTAATCGGACCAGTACGATTGGTATCATATTTAACTTTAATTACAGCAGTCTTGTGAGGAGCAATAGGTTGCTTTGGCCATTCTGGAACGGTACAACCACAACTAGCCTGAGCATTTGAAATAATTAAGGGTTTTTTCCCTGTATTTTTAAATTCAAAAGTACAAGTACCATCAGCACCTTGTTTCACTGTGCCATAATCATGTTTTACTTTTTTAAATTCAATTTTTGGACCATTCTTATCTACATTAGATTGAGCAGATTGAGCAGTTTGGGCAATCACTGAATTTGAAAAGGAAGCTGTTGCAAATGCAATAGCAGAAAGTAATATTATCTTTTTCATTTTTTAAAAAATTAATTATTTATGTTACAAATTTATGGAATACAGTTAGAAACTCAAATGTTTTTTGATAAATTAACCTTTCATTATTAAAATAATAGAGAAATTAACATTAATAACAAAAAGGATTAGGCGTTTAGAATCACTAAAATAGTAATTTTGTAGTGTTTATGGTCAAAATAGGAAATATTGAATTAGGGGAATTTCCCTTATTATTAGCTCCCATGGAAGATGTTAGTGATCCTCCTTTTAGAGCAGTTTGTAAAGAGCAAGGTGTTGATTTTATGTACACTGAATTTATCTCTTCTGAGGGACTCATTAGAGATGCGATAAAAAGTAAACAAAAGTTGGATATATTTGACTATGAACGTCCAATAGGTATTCAGATTTTTGGGGGTGATGAAGAAGCAATGGCTTTATCTGCCCGAATTTGTGCTGTCACTAATCCAGATCTTATAGATATTAATTTTGGTTGTCCCGTTAAAAAAGTAGTTTGTAAAGGAGCAGGAGCAGGAATATTAAAGGATATTCCCAAAATGATAAAACTTACTAAGGCTGTAGTGGATTCTACAGATTTGCCTGTAACAGTTAAAACAAGATTAGGTTGGGATGAAGATAGTAAGAATATAGAAGAAGTGGCAGAAAGATTGCAAGATGTTGGTATTAAGGCATTATCCATTCATGGAAGAACAAGAGTGCAAATGTACAAAGGCCTTGCAGATTGGACTCTAATTGAAAAAGTGAAAAATAATCAAAGAATTCAAATTCCGATTTTTGGAAATGGAGATATAGATAGTCCTCAAAAAGCCTTGGAATATAAAAATCGTTATGGTGTTGATGGAATAATGATTGGTAGAGCTGCTATCGGTCATCCTTGGTTTTTTAAAGAAGTAAAACATTACTTTGCTACCGGAGAAATATTGTCTCCACCTACCATTATAGATAGAATTAATGTTTGTAAAAAGCATGTAATTAAATCTGTGGAATGGAAAGGAGAGAAATTAGGAATCCTTGAAATGAGACGACATTATGCTAATTATTTCAAAGGCCTAAAGAATGCTAAAGAATATAGAACAAAATTGGTAAATGCAGAGAACCTTGAAGATGTGTTGCATATTTTAGAGGAATGTCAGGTTGGTCTAGGCACTTTAGAAATAATATAGAAAGTTTGAAGTAATTAAGATTATTTTTTTTATTTTTGAAGATAGATGTATGGTTTTCAAAATAAAGTTTTAATTTATTGTGAGCAAATAACTCATAGGCTTCAATATGTCTTGGAATGGATATTTCATGAACAAATGAAATTAGACTTTCTTGTTACTTATGATAAAGAAGAATGGAAAAGATATGAAGGCATAAAAATAAACTATTCTGAAAATCGGATACAAACTGAAGACATTGCCATTAGACCACATAAGTTAATTTATGAATCAGGCGTTAATTCTCAACAATTAAATATTAATCGATGGAAAAAGAGCACTGTCTTTTTTTATAATCAACCTGGTGCTTTAATACCTTTTGATATTTTTTCCGCTATTTTTTATATGATTACTCGTTATGAAGAATATCTTCCTCATAAAAAAGATGCACATGGTAGATTTGATCCAGTAAGTTCAGTGGCATCTCAATATTCTTTTTTACAAGCTCCAATAGTTGACGAATGGTTACTTTCCTTTAAGTATATTTTAGAGAAAAAGTTTGGTATATTTTTGCCAAAAAAAGAATTTGAGTTTTTACCTACTTATGATGTTGATATTGCGTGGGCATATTTGAATAAGTCTAAAAAACAAACTTGGGGAGGAGCAATAAAAGATTTATTATATTTAAGGATAAGATGGTTTTATGATCGTTTGGTAGTTGCTGCATTAAATAAAGCGGACCCTTATGATGGCTTTAAATGGATGGAAGATGCTCAGAAATTTTATAATTTAAAACCAATTTATTTTTTCTTATTAGGGAAAAAAGGCCCTTATGATAGGAATATTGATCCTAATCATCCAGCAATGAATAAGTTGATAGAACATACTTCTTCACATGCTCAAGTTGGTTTACATCCTTCCTATAATTCTTTTAATTCATTAGAAAGAGTAAGAGAAGAGCGAGATGTTTTAGCTCATATTGTTGATAAACCAATAAATCATTCTCGTCAACATTTTTTAAGGATGCGCTTGCCTCAATCCTATCATCTGCTTTTAGAATTAGGCATACATAATGATTATACTATGGGATATGGTTCCGTTAATGGTTTCCGAGCTGGTACTTCGCGGTCTTTTCTTTGGTATGATTTAGCAAAAGAGATAAAAACAAGTCTGAGAGTTCATCCTTTTTGTTTTATGGATAGTACGAGCATTAATACATTTGGGAAAAATAAAATTGAAGCTTTTAAAGAAGCAGAAAGACTTGTTTTGGCTGTCAAAAAAGTTGATGGTAGATTTGTCTCTATTTTCCATAATAACAATTTAGGAAGAGGTAGAGAAAATAAGGGTTGGTATAAGTTTTACCAAAAACTTATTGAACTATTGCAACAATAAATAAAGACTTTGTTAGGAAGTTATTTTACTATTTAACCATTCTGTTTTTTCTAATTTTTCAATCATTTTTTTGCTTAAAACCATGGACTCCAATCTCTTTAAATGTCGTTCATGATGTAAGTCACTACCAATTAAGGAATACATGCCAGCATCTAACATTTTTTTTGCTATTTCTTTTTCTCTAGTACCATAATATCCTGATAATGAAAGAATGTTAAGTTGAAGCGGAAAGTCCCTGTAAATATATTTTTCGAATACTTTTAAATCATCGTCAACATAATGGTACCGTTCTGGATGTGCTAGAATACCTTTATATCCTTTAGATTCAATTTCAAATAAAAGATTTTCGAGCTCCATCGGTTCTATATAAAAAGGTGTTTCAATAAGAATATAATTCTTAAAAACGGTAAGTAAATTCCCTTTTTCAATATGATGAATGAAGCCTTCATCCAGCATATATTCAGCAGCAAATTTAATATCTATATCTAGGTTGTTCTTTTGAAGCGCCTCTTTTAGTTCATTATGAGCTTTGGTTATCGTTTCTCGATTATTTTTATGCATGTCAGCCATAATATGTGGTGTCCCAATGAAATTTTGAAACCCAATATTTTTCATTCCTAGGATTAATTCTATTGATGTTTGAATGTTAGGAGAGCCGTCATCTATGCCTGGTAAAAGATGAGAGTGCATATCTTGTGTAAAAAAGTCTTTATAATTAATCTTAAACCTTTCTTTCTTCTTAAATATTGA
Organism: Edaphocola sp.; assembly: GCA_035497795.1. GTDB lineage: Bacteria > Bacteroidota > Bacteroidia > Chitinophagales > Chitinophagaceae > Edaphocola. The sequence continues at coordinate 11,527 of DATJCU010000132.1, forward strand.
AAACATTTTATCTATCTCGTCTATTTTAGAAATTTACTAATAAATTCCTTGTTAATAATCTAATCTGCAAAATAACTACTTTTCTAATAAAATAGAATTAAATTTGCAAATAATTACAAAATTACGCTAAAATGACATTACCAAAAGTTTGGCTATCCTCTCCGCATATGGGTGGGACGGAGCAGAAATATATACAACAAGCATTCGAATCCAACTGGGTAGCACCATTAGGACCTAACGTTACAGATTTTGAAAGCGATTTAGTGAAATATCTAAATCAGGATATACATGTTACTGCACTTAGTTCTGGAACTGCAGCTTTGCATTTAGGTCTTATTTTATTGGGTGTTAGTCCAGGAGATGAGGTTATTTGTCAATCAATGACCTTTTCTGCTTCTGCTAATCCAATTGCTTATTTGGGAGCGCATCCCATTTTTATTGATAGTGATGAGGAAACTTGGGGAATGTGTCCATTAGCTTTAGAAGAGGCAATAAAGAATCGTATGGCAGCTGGAAAAAAACCAAAAGCTATAATTCCAGTACATCTTTATGGTATGCCAGCCAGAATGGATGAAATTTGTGCTATTGCCCAGAAGTATGAGATACCTATATTAGAAGATGCTGCCGAAGCTTTAGGATCAACTTATCAAGGTCAGGAATGTGGTACATTTGGTGAAATGGCAGCACTTTCATTTAATGGAAATAAAATTATTACTACATCTGGCGGTGGAGCGTTTGTCTCAAAAGATGTAGAGCAGAATAAAAAAGCATTATTTTTAGCTACTCAGGCTCGTGATGAGGCACCACATTATCAACATAGTCATATAGGATATAATTATCGTATGAGTAATATTGTAGCTGGAATCGGAAGAGGTCAAATGGAAGTACTTGAAGATAGAGTTGCAGCGCGTAGAGCTATTGCCGCGAAATATAAATCTTATTTTGACAATATTGATGGAGTAGCAATGCAACCAGAATTATCTGATAGTAAGAGTAATAGATGGTTAAGTGCAATCGTTATGAATCCAGAAAAATTAGGAGGGAAGAATAGAGAAGATTTAAGACATGCATTTTTATTAGAAAATATTGAAAGTCGTCCACTTTGGAAACCGATGCACTTACAGCCAGTTTTTGAAAATAATCTTTATTTCGGAACAAGGATTTCAGAATCACTATTTGAAGATGGACTTTGTCTCCCTTCTGGCTCTAATTTGACAGAAGATGAAATTAGCCGAATCTTTAAAGTTTTAGATCGTTTTTTTTAATCCCTTTTTTTAGTTTATTAGCGTAACTCTATGTTTTATTTCAGATATGGAATAGTTCTTTTTATTTTAATGTGGGTTTATGTCTGGTTCGCTCGACGAAATGGTATAATAGATAAGCCTAATGAAAGATCCTCACATTATAAAGCTGTGGTTAGGGGTGCCGGTGTGGTTTTTCCATTGTCTCTTATTGTGTTTAAGGTAACTTATTCTCAATATTATATCAATTTTAGTTATGTTTTTGTCGGAGCGATGTTAATATCAATAATAAGCTTTATTGATGATTTGAAATCCTTACCAGTATATATTCGATTCCCTATTCATATCATATCAGTAGCTTTATTGATATACGGCTTTGATATTTTCTCAGTATGGAATTGGTGGAGTCTTTTAGTATTAATGATTATTATGCTGGGTATTGTAAATGCTTATAATTTCATGGATGGAATTAATGGCATAACAGCATTATACAGTTTAATAGCATTTTGTTCTTTTTGGTATGTTATTAAATATGTTGAACATATAGATAGCACTGCATTTGTAAATTATGGTATTGTCTCTTGTTTAGTCTTTTTGTTTTTTAATTTTAGAAAGAATGCATTGTGCTTTCTTGGCGACGTCGGTTCGATAGGTTTAGGTTTCTGGATTATAGCGGCCTTAGCCTATGTTATTTTTTGGAGCTATCATTTTGAATATATATTGTTTTTATCAGTCTATTTATTAGATACTGGCTTCACATTTTTTCAAAGGCTTTTAAATGGTGAAAATGTGATAAAGCCACATCGAAAACATTTATATCAATTATTAGTTAATGAATATGGATTAAGTCATTTAATGGTAGCCACCATTTATGCTGGAGTACAATTAATTATTAATGCTTTTGTTATCTCTTCTAACTATCCTCTGATTCCCACTACAATGTTAATTGCGATACCTCTAATATTTGTCTATGTCTTAGTCAAAAGAAATATTATAGGACCAAAAATTGATCTAAAATAAGATTTTGATTATTTTTTCGTTTATACTTAAATATGGATATAGTCATTACTGGAGCCTCTGGATTTGTTGGTGGTAAACTTTTCAATTTTTTTAAAAATAAAGTTGGAAATGTGCTACCTGTTATTGTTCGAAATAATGAAATAGGTGGTTTTAATACCTTACTTCAAAATATTCAAACTTCAACTAAAATTATTCATGCTTCTGGAATAGCACATGACATAAAAGGTGTAGAGAAAGATTCAATTTATAAGCAAAGTAATACAGATTTATCTATAAAATTAATTGATGCTTTTTTAAAATCAGATGCTGAAGATTTTATTTTCTTTAGTAGTGTTAAAGCGGTAGTAGATTTTTCTGATACAATTGTAAATGAACAAACAAATCCACAGCCAGATTCTTCCTATGGGCAATCAAAATTAGAAGTAGAAAAGTATATTCAAAATTTAGAAATACCGCAAGGGAAAAGGATTTTCATCCTCCGACCTGCAATGATTTATGGTGCAGATTGCAAAGGGAATTTACCATTGTTGTATTCCTTTATAAAGAAAAAGTTACCTTATCCTTTTGGTCGTTACAAGAACGAAAGAACTTTTTTAAATATTAATAATCTCCTTTTTGCTGTTTTTGGAATATTTCAAGATAAAAAGATTCCAGGAGGCATATATATGGTGTCTGATGATGAAAGTTATAGTACTAACGACTTAGTAAAAGAATTAGCAATTATTGAGGAGATGCAGCCAAAAATAATTAATGTACCGATTCCAATTATTAAAGTAATCGCAAAACTTGGTGATGGGTTGAATTTACCTATTAATAGCGATAGACTTGAAAAACTTACTCAAAGTCTTAAAATTGATAATTCAAAACTAAAGAGAGCATTAAATATTTCAAAGATGCCTTACGGATTAAAAGAAGGTTTGAAAGAAATGGTTGACAATATGCCCAAAAACAAATAGTTTTGTCCCTTATGGAAATTGCTGCTTCTATTGTAATTTATAAAACTGATTTGAATGAGGTGCTTCATGTGATAAAATGTTTTTTAGCTCATGAATCTTCAGTAACAATGCATGTAATTGATAATTCTCCTATTGATAATTTAAGTCATCATTTATCATTTGATGATAGAATTAAATATAAGCATTTTCCAAATAATCCTGGTTATGGTACAGCTCATAATTATGGAATTCAACAATCTATAAATTATGGAATTCCATACCATATTGTTTTAAATACTGATTTATCTTTTAATAAAGAATGTATTAATGATCTTTTAAAATTTATGGAATTAAATCAAAATGTGGGTTTGGTGATGCCAAAAATTATTTATCCGGATGGTAGTTTGCAGTATTTAGTTAGGAATAATCCAACACCTTATTTATTATTTGCAAGAAGATTCTTTAAGAATAGTAAAAAAGCTCCAAGAGAAAATAGAATTTATCAGAATATGGATAAGGATTATAACCAAGCAATGTATCATATTCCATTTATTTCTGGTTGTTTTATGTTTTTTAGAACTGAAGTGCTAAAACAATCTGGATTGTTCGATGAGAAAATTTTTATGTACACAGAGGATGCTGACCTCAGCAGAAGAGTATTGCAACATTCGGAAACAGCCTATTGGCCTAAAGCGGTCGCCATTCATAATTTTAAAGGAGGAGTGCACAAAAATTTAAAGTTAACTTGGTACGGATTAAAGTCTGCATTTTATTATTTTAATAAATGGGGCTGGAATAATAAAATTAAAGATGAAATAAGAGGATGAAGTATTATATAATTGCAGGTGAAGCAAGTGGAGATTTGCATGGAAGTAATTTAATTAAAGCATTAAAACATTTAGACGAAAAGCCAATGATAAGAGCTTGGGGTGGTGAATTAATGCAAAAGGAGGGCGCGGTGATCTCAAAACATTATAAGGATCTTGCTTTTATGGGAATTGTAGAGGTAGTCGCTCATTTAGGTACAATTTTAAATAATTTTAAGGAATGTAAGGCTGATATTTCGAGTTTTAAACCAGATGTTATTCTCTTGATTGACTATCCAGATTTTAATATGAGAATGGCAAAATGGGCTAAACAACATAACTTTAAAACTGCATATTATATTTCTCCAACCGTATGGGCATGGCGTAAGAGTAGGGTACATCATATCAACAAATATGTGGATGAAATGATGGTAATTTTACCTTTTGAAAAAGATTTTTATCAAAAATTTAATTATAATGTTCATTATGTTGGCCATCCTTTACTAGAAGAAATAGAACAATTTGAAAATAAAGAGTTTAATAAAACACTTTCTAAAACTTTGGCATTACTCCCTGGTAGTCGAACTCAGGAAATAAAAAAATTATTGCCAGTGATGCTGGAGGCTGCTTCTTCCTTTTCAGACTATAATATTATCATTGCACAAGCTCCCGGACAAGAAGAGCAAATCTATAGGGAAATAATTGGAGCGCAGACTAATGTTTCTTTACAAAAAGGAAAGACTTATGAAATTTTAAAGAATGCAACTGCTGCAATGGTTACCTCAGGCACTGCAACACTAGAAACGGCTTTATTAAAAATACCACAAATTGTTGTTTATAAAACAAATGCCATTACATTTTCTATTGCTAAGCGCATAGTAAATACAAAATATATCTCATTAGTAAATTTAATATTAAATAAAAAAGCTGTTGTAGAACTCATTCAGGATGAATGTAATGCTGAAAATATTAAATTTCATCTTACAGAAATTTTAGAAAACAAGTCAGTGAGGAAACAAATTCGGGATGACTATTTTGATTTATCAAAATTATTGGTGCAAGAGAAGAAAGCATCTGAAAATGTTGCACAAATTGTATTCGATTTAGCCAAAAAGAATACTCCCTAATTATTTATTAAAAAGTGCTGCTGCTTCATCTTTAAAATGGTCTGTAATAACTTTCCTTCTCATACTCAATTTCGGGGTCAATTCTTTCGATTCAACAGTGAATTCTCTACTTAAAATTTTAAACCTTTTAATCGTTTCAATAGGACTTAATTCCTTGTTTGTAGCGTTTATAATAGATTTGTAATGTTTAATTACAGTTTCATTTACCACAGCATCTTCATTAGATATGAAAGGAATGTTATTTGCTTTCATCCATTTTTTTAATGACTCAAAATTTGGAACAATTAATGCACCAACATATTTTTTATTAGCACCTAATACTATTGCCTGTTCAATGAATAAACTTAGTTTAATGATATTTTCTATGGGTTGAGGAGCAATATATTTACCACCACTATTTTTAAATAACTCTTTCTTCCTATCCGTTATTTTAAGAAATTTAGAATCTACCCATTCTCCAATATCCCCGGTGTGTAACCATCCATCAACAATTGTTTTTGCTGTTTCTTCTGGATCTTTATAATAGCCTACCATCACATTATCGCCTTTACATAATAATTCACCTTCTGCATCGAATTTGACTTCTATATTCTTGATAATTGGACCTATAGTACCTATTTTTCTATTCTTTTTATCGTATCTATTGATTGAAATTACGGGTGAGCTTTCTGTTAGTCCATAGCCTTCCATAATTGGAATTTGAGCGGCAGTAAACAATCTTGCTAACTTTGGAGGACATGCTGCGCCACCAACCACTATTGTTCTGAGATTACCTCCTAGTGAGGCTCTCCATTTATTAAAAATAAGTTTATTGGCAATGGCTAATTGAATATTTAACCATACACTATTGCCTTCTATTTTATACTGATTACCAACTTCAACCGACCAGAAAAATAATTGTCGTTTTATTCCTTTTAATTCACTTCCGGTATTCATTATTTTCTCATAAATCTTTTCTAATAAACGCGGTACCGTAACAAACACTTCAGGCTTTACTTCTTTTAGATTGGTACGAATGGTTTCCATACCTTCAGCATAGTATATAGAAAAACCATAATTAAGGTAAATATAAGAAATGGTTTTCTCATAAATATGATTTAATGGTAAGAAACTGAGACTACGGCGCTCTTTAAATCCTATACCTTCGATGACTTCATGTAAATTTTCAACATTACTAACGATATTTTTATGACTAAGCATTACACCTTTAGGATTTCCAGTGGTTCCTGAAGTGTAAATTATTGTAGCGATATCATCTTTCTTAATGCTACTTTTTATAGATTCTATTTTTTCTAAGTCTGAATCAGTTAATGGCTTTTTTAATTCACTCCAATGCTTTACATCCTTTTCTTCTTGGAAACAATAAATCTCTTTTAAGGATGGAATTTGATCTTTTATCTTTAATAATGCTTTATAGGTTTTAAGTTCACCAACAAAACAATATTGTACCAATGCATTATTAAATACATAAATCACCTCATCAAAATTAATATTTGGATAAAGTGGCACCAAAACTGCTCCAGCTTGTTGAGTTGCCAAATCTACAATTAACCATTCTGGACGGCTGGGACTAATGATACCAATTTTTATTTGGTCTTCTATATTGTCTTTTTTAGAAATACCCAAAGATAATAATCCGTTGGTTAAAGCATTTATTTCATCAATTACAAATTGACCACTTAATCCTTTGTACACTCCATTTACTTTGGAGGCTAAAAGGATTTCTTTATTTTTCAAAACCTCCAGATTAAGACAATCAAATAATCGTGTATTAGTTTTCATTCTCATTAATTATAAAAGAAGTACTATTCAGTAATGTTCAAATATACAAAAACATAATCATGTTTTTCTGGGTTTCAAATAAGATTATTAGTGTTAGGTACTGAAAAGAGTTTTGTTACAATGTACTTATGAACTTTTTAGATAGTATCATAGCGATTGTCACCGTTATCTTTTTAATCAATTAATATAATTACCTGAAAAATAATATTAGATATGCTATTTTTAATATACAGGAGCTTTAAAAGCAAAAAGAGATCCTTCTTTGGACCTCTTTTTAACAATCTTTGTTAGTTTTTTAGACTAAATTCATAAAGTGAATTTTATAGAAAATTTAATCTTATAAATTTACTTCTAAAATAAATTAAGTCTTTCAGAAATGTTTATTTTTTCTTTAATTCATCTCTGATCTCAGCTAATAATTGTTCTGTAGCTGTGGGTCCTGCTGGAGCTTCCACTTGAGCTGGCTTTCTTAATTTGTTCATGGCTTTAATCATCATAAAAATAACTAGAGCGATCATGATAAAAGCTAAAACTGCTGATAGGAATTTGCCATAAGCCACACCATTATATACTAAGTCCTGTATCCTATCTACTCCCATTTTTTGCAATACTGGAGTTAAAATTAAAGGAGTGATCACGTCTTCAACTAAAGAAGAAACGATGCTACTGAAAGCAGCACCAATAATGATACCTACAGCCATGTCCATCACATTCCCTTTAAGGGCAAACTCTTTAAATTCTTTTACAAATCCCATGTTCTTTTTTTTAATATTAAATTTTTTACTAATCTACAAAGAAAAGATTATTTTTAAAATTAATTAAACTTAAAGTTTAATTAACTTTTTGATAACTTTCTAATTCTTGTTTTAAATAATATCCAGTATAGCTTTTTTTCGACTTGATAATTTGCTCAGGAGTGCCTTTTGCAATAATTTGACCACCTCCAGATCCTCCTTCTGGACCCAAATCAATAATATAATCTGAAACTTTAATAATATCCATATTATGTTCAATTACGATCACTGTATTACCTCTGTCGGCGAGTTTATTTAATACGGCTAATAATTGTTTAATATCTTCAAAATGTAAGCCAGTAGTGGGTTCATCTAGGATATATACCGTTTTGCCAGTGTCTTTTTTGGAAAGTTCAGTAGATAACTTTACTCTTTGAGCTTCACCACCACTAAGTGTTACAGCTGATTGTCCTAGTTTTATATATCCTAAACCGACTTCTTGCAAAGTCATTGTTTTTCTGTGAAGAGAAGGAATATTTTTGAAAAAACTTACAGCTTCCTCAACTGTCATTTCTAAAATGTCATGTATAGATTTACCTTTATATCTTATTTCCAAGGTTTCTCTATTATACCTTTTCCCTTGACAACGCTCGCAAGGAACATACACGTCAGGAAGGAAGTGCATTTCAATTACTTTCATTCCACCGCCTTGACATTCCTCACATCTGCCGCCTTTCACATTAAAGCTAAATCTACCAGCATTATATCCTCTAATCTTCGCTTCAGGAATCATCGAAAATAATTGTCTGATATCAGTAAAAAAGCCACAGTAGGTTGCAGGATTGCTCCTAGGTGTTCTTCCTATTGGACTTTGATCTATTTCTATAACTTTGTCTATATGTTCTAAACCACTTATGCTTTTGTATGGCATTGCCTCTAGTTTACTTTGAGGATAACAATGTCTGGAAAGTAAAGGATATAAAGTCTCATTAATCAATGTTGATTTTCCAGAACCTGAAACGCCTGTCACACAGATATAAGTAGCTAAAGGAAGTTTAATATTTACATTTTTTAAGTTATTACCATTTGCGCCTTTTAGCTCTATATAGTTCCCATTTCCAGATCTTCTGCTTTCTGGTGTTGGAATGGTTAAAGTGTGATTTAAATATTTTGCGGTAATGCTATTCCCGTTTTTAACTTCTTCTGGAGTACCTTTTGAAACGATTCTTCCACCATGTTCTCCCGCTTCAGGACCTATATCGATAAGATAGTCGGCAGCTAACATAATGTCCTTGTCATGTTCTACAACTAAAACTGAATTGCCGCTGTCCCTTAAGTTTTGAAGAGCATTAATTAATTGATGATTATCTCTTTGATGCAATCCAATAGAAGGCTCATCCAAGATATAAGTTATTCCTCTTAGTTTAGATCCAATCTGAGTCGCCAATCGGATTCTTTGAGATTCGCCACCACTTAGTGTTTTACTTTGTCTATTCAAATTCAAATAATGCAATCCTACTTCTATTAGAAAGAGTAATCTGTCTCTAATTTCTTTCAGAATATCTTTGGCAATAGTTTGTTCTTTTTTATTTAAATGTAGCTCTATATCTTTAAACCAATCAGATAATTCTTGTAAAGATTTATTAGCTAATTCGCTTATATTCTGATTATTTATTTTATAAGAAAGACTTTCATTTTTAAGTTTCGCTCCATGACATAATGCACATTCAGACTGCTTCATAAACTGTTCCGCCCACGATTTTATATAGTCTGATGGAGATTCATAATACCATCTCAACATCATATTGATGATGCCTTCAAATTCACCACTCTCCAAATAAGAATAACTACTTCCTTCTCTTTCCTCATAGGTAATGACACCTTCTTCATTCCCATATAACATTAAGTTTAGCTGCTCTTTATTGAGTTCACCAACAGGTTTATTAATATCGATCTTGTTCTTTTTTGCAAACTTTTCTGCAATTTTAAAACTTTGTGCGGCTCTTTTTATGCCTAAAGGTGCGATACCTCCTTCTACAATATTTAATTTCGGATAGGTGATAATTGCTTGTAAATTTATAGTTTGTTCTATCCCAAGTCCTTTACAATTGGGGCAAGCGCCATAGGGTGAATTAAAAGAGAAACTATTAGGAGACGGATCTTCATAAGAAATACTATTTTCAATATCCATTAAATTTTTACTAAACGTTTGGATATTGTCAGTTTCATGTTGTTGAACAAAAAGTAAGCCTTTTCCTAAGTTCAATGCTTTTTGAATACTTTGACTTAAACGGGTTCGACTTTCAGCTTCTACTTTTAATCGATCCACCACCAATTCAATATCATGAATTTTATATCGATCTAATTGCATTTTCGGTCTTAAATCTTCAATTTTTCCATCAATCCTTACTTTCAGATATCCTTGCTTTTGAAGTTGTTCAAAGAGTTCTCTATAATGCCCTTTTCTACCTCTAATTATAGGAGCTAAAAGTATTATTTTTTGATCTAAAAGTGTTTTGTAAATATGCTCTAATATTTCTTCTTCAGAAAATCGAGTCATTGGTTTTCCACTTAGATAAGAATAGGCTTTACCAATTCTGGCATATAATAATCTCATGAAATCATAGACTTCAGTTATGGTTCCAACCGTTGATCTAGGATTTCTGTTTGTAGTTTTTTGTTCTATGGAAATTACTGGAGAAAGTCCTGAAATTTTATCTACATCTGGTCTTTCTAAATCACCCATAAATTGTCTGGCATAAGCGGAAAAGCTTTCCATATATCTTCTTTGTCCTTCTGCAAAAATAGTGTCAAAAGCTAAAGATGATTTTCCACTGCCACTCAATCCTGTAATGACTACTAGTTTATTTTTGGGTATTGATAAGTCAATGTTTTTTAAATTATGAACTCGAGCACCTAATATTTCTATCTGTTCTGTCATTATGGTCAGTTTGGAATTTGCTTACAAAGGTAAAACTCTAAATTTATAATTTTTTGTTGTAATTAATACTTTTTAAAATGAAAATGTCGCTTATCTCGATTATTTATTCGTGAAATTATTGTCATAATTCCAATGATAAAGGTTGAATTTGATTTTATAGCTTAAATTTGTAGTTTATTAATTAAGTAATTTATATGGAATATAGAAAGATGGGCCGAACGGGTCTGGATTTAAGTGTTTTGTCTTTTGGCTCTTGGGTTACTTTCCATAAGCAAATAGATGATACCGTATCAGATAGGTTAATGAGTATAGCATATGAAAATGGTATTAACTTTTTTGATAATGCAGAAGTATATGCGGCTGGCGAATCTGAAAAAATGATGGGGAGAGTGTTAAAGTCCAAAAGTTGGGATAGAAGCTCTTATATTATTTCTAGTAAGGTATTCTTTGGCTGGAAAGGGAAAGATAAGAAACCTAATCAGCATGGACTCAGCAGAAAGCATATTATGGAAGCATGCCATGAAGCTTTAGAAAGATTTCAGGTAGAATATTTAGATTTATATTTCTGTCATCGTCCTGATCGAACTGTTCCTATGGAAGAGATTGTTAGAACTATGAACACTCTGATTCAGCAAGGTAAAATATATTATTGGGGTACTTCGGAATGGACAGCAGCAGAAATTATGGAAGCCCATGCAATAGCTGAGAGGTTAGGATTGGAAGGTCCTAAAATGGAACAGCCAGAATATAATTTATTCAATCGTTTTAAAATAGAATCTGATTATCTCAATATCTTCAAAAATATTGGATTAGGTACCACTATCTGGAGTCCATTAGCCTCAGGTTTATTGACTGGAAAGTATAATGATGGTATTCCTGAACACTCTCGCTTATCTATTGAAAGTATGGATTGGCTTAAGGAGCAGGCATTATCTCAGTCAAAAATAGAAAAGGTTAAAAAATTAAGTGCTGTAGCACAAAAATTAGATACTTCATTAGCTACCTTAAGTTTAGCCTGGTGTATCAGTAATCCAAATGTAACTACAGCAATTGTAGGTGCTACAAAAGAATCTCAATTATTAGAAAATTTAAAAGCTTTGGAACTTTATCCTTTAATTACTTCTGAAATCAAAGAAGAAATTGACGAAATTATGGAAACCAAGCCTATTATTTATTAACATTAAAAATTTTTTTTATGAAGAAAATCTCTTTTTTAATTTCGATATCATTATGCTTATTGCTGGTCAATAAAAGTAATGCTCAAATAAATACGCCTAGTACTGGTGTAAACTGGAATATGGATAGCTTAGTGGCTAACTATCCTTTGGATGTCCAATTTTCAAATAATGAATACCTGGTTACACAAAAAATAATTTTTAAAGCTAATGACACTTTTAGTGAAACTCAAAATCATATCGTAAAATTTAGTTCTAATGGAACCTTTGAATTCAACCAAAGTGTTGTTGATATTGATGTAGATTCTCAGATGATGTGGATAGCAGCTGATACAACGTTGTCTTTTCCGAGAATTAAATTTGACCAAGCAGTAAGTTCTAATGTTAAGAATCTAGCCGTTAATTATAGCAATGGTATTTCTGTAATAAATTGTGATGTAAACTTTTCTAACTTGAATATGGAAAAGACTTATCATAAAAGTCCTAATCCAAGTGGTGCTTTAAGTGCTTTGAATAGTAATATTTCAGTGGATAGTTCTCGGTTTTTTGAAAGCCAGAGAAGTGCTATTGCTTTAGGTGCTAATTCAGGTGCTTCTGTAAATATTACAAATTCTTGGTTTGAGCATAATGATTATTCAAATGGTAATTACCCACAAGTAAATATAGGTACCACAAATAGTAATGGAGCAATTATTGATGGTTGTACTTTTATAGGTAAATATACTAAATCTGGAGGATTAGCATTTTTAAATATCAGCGGTTCTAATTTTGATGTATTAGTTCAGAATAATTATTTCTATCAAAACAGATATGGAATTGCTTTGAATGGTCGCGGAATTAATGCTACCATTTTAAATAATGTAATTGACTCTAACAATATCGAAGGATTGCCAATGTTGGGTGGTAGTGGTATTAATATTTTGGGTGATTCTTCTATAAATGTAATCGCCGCTAATAATGAGATATCAAGAAACCTTTGGGGCGTAACCATTCAAAAGAATGCAAGTGCTCCCAAAGCACCTATTGTTTCTTTTGGAAAGATCAATCCTACTAATCCTATAGATACCGGAGGTAACTATTTTTGGGCAAATGAAAATGACAGTACGCTATTTGCTATTTATAATAATACACCAGATACTGTTTATGCACAAAGAAATCGTTGGGATTTCGAAATTGTAGACTCCATTGAAACCACTATTTTCCACCATTTTGATGATAGTACTTTAGGTTGGGTTTTATATGATTCTTTCTATGTAACCCCACCAGAACCGCCAGTTGATACGAGTACTGGAATTACTTCTATACTGAAAAAAGGAAATTTCGCTCAATTATTTCCTAATCCAACTACTGGTAAAAATCAGACCTTAAATATCCTTTCTGCGATTCCATTAAAAGAGATGAGGGTGATAGATTTGCAGGGTAGGGAAGTGATGCATAAAATATTGAATAATGAAAAGGAGACTTTTTTATCGATTGATCAATTTGAAACTGGGCTTTATTGGATTTGGTTGACTAATGGTCAAGAACAGCAATTTTTACGCTGGTCAGTGATTAAAGAATAATATTTTGAATTAAAATTATAAAGAGAGCTTATCCAAACAAAAGGATGAGCTTTTTTTTTGGTACTATTGGTATTCGCAATATTAATGACTGATGTAGAGTGCTTCATTATAAAAAAGTTAATCATTGTCATGTGGTTTAAAGTTGATGATACTATGATTATTTGACCCTTTACTATTATGAAAAAACGATGATGATTCTTATTCTTAATGTGATTTTTATATTTGATATTGTTTAATAGATGTAGTTGTAATGCATTTTGAAAATTGGACGACTAATTATTACTAGTAATTGTTGCATTGGTCTCAATTCGTCGGTTTGCTTTGAAACTAAATTATAATAACTAGTGCATCAAAAGTGGCTTTGTCGCGGAATCGGCGACTTTAACTTCATATTTTTTCACTCCATCAAAATCATACACTTTTATATATTCCAAACCGGTACGGGTACTTTTTTCGTCAAGATTTTTTTGAGTTAGCAAATGATCACCAGCGCTCACTTCATTGCTATATTTTCGTTTAAGATTTATGCCTTTTTGCTGTGCCATTAGAATGTAAAATTCAATTTGTGGGATATATTCATCATCAAGGATTATTTGCCCTTCCAAAGCCGATTCTGAGTTTTTCAAATTATGGATGATGTATCTTGAAAGGGCATACTGATATTGCTCTTCTGGTAAACCTTTTGCTTCAATGACTTCTTTTTGAATGATATTGTAGTATGGTATAGCGAAAAGCGCAACCAAGCTTACAAATATTGCAACGTTTATGGTTTCTTTTTTGTAAATATTTACGGTTGATTTTATAAAATCAATAATCTTCAGGATGCCTATCGCTGCAAGAATTGCCACAAATGGATAAATCGGTGCATCGTACCAATCCAACTTGGTTTGACTTGATGAAATGATCAACAGAAAACTAGCAGCAAGTATTGTCGCAAACCTTCCTAGGTCAGCAATTCCAGTGTTTTTTTCAACAAAACTTACACAAGAACCCAAAATTGCCAAAGCCAACCAATATGAAAAATGGGAATTTACCATCGCTTCCAAATAGTAAGTAAAAGGAAGATTATGATTTTCTAAGGTCTCCAAAAATCTACCACCAATTTCATTCTCATAAACAGCTTTCAAATAGCCGGGATTATAATGTTCTCTGGTAAGATAATAGCCAGTAACCATAAGCAGAAACAGCAATGCAGCAAAATAGAAATGGGGAGATTTTAAAACAAAAATTAATTTTTTCTTGATTAGAGTGTACATACCCAAACCTGGCAACAGCAGCAAGCCTGCAATACTTTTGGTCAGCACAGCCAAACCCAAAAGAATGAAAAACCAATAGAAATACTTTTGCTTCTCTTCCTTTAAAAGAAGAAAAAACGAAATGCAATATCCAACAATGAATAAGATGAGCAAGCCATCAAAATCGCCGGTTCGGGCAACATGCACACACATATAACCGCCAGAGGTAATTAAGACTAATGCCACCAGCATTCCAAATATAGGTCTTCCAACTTGTTTGCTAGTAAATTTAAACAATGCCATAACCGTGAAAAATACAGCCACTGCAACGGGTAAGCGAAAAGAAAGCGGTCGAAGTCCAAAAACTTTTATCATCAAAGCTTGAATCCAGACGAGCAAGGGTGGTTTAGTGTTCCACATATCAGCTTGCCCCTCAAAAGTAATAATCCACCAATTATCACTTTTGCTCATTTCCCAAGCGTTAAAAGCGTTCCTCGATTCATCCCACAAACGAATAGGAATCTTCTCCAAGTTACCAAAGATTGGAACGAGAATTATTAAGATGGTTAGCAGCCCATAAAACCTAATCGTTTTTTCAATATTAAAAAGAGACTTATAATTCATTTTTACGAATGATGATGGGTATTTCTAAATTTCCAATTTTTTTCATATCATTAAATAATGCTTTTTCGGAAGTACCTATTTTCAAGAGCCGAATAATTAATTGTTTGACTGGTTTCCAAAACTGGATTGCTAATCTTGTAAGTATTATTTTCTCGACCGATAGCTAATAGATTTTGCACATTAAAATGAAATCTAATTATTTCAGGTAGATAATCCAAAAAATAAACACTATAAATTATACCGACAGGAATATTTTCATTGAGTAACTCGTCCAGAGCGGCTTTGGCTGTGGTTTTATCCTTATCTAATCTTTGCATTTTATAGCTGACACCCAAAAATTTCATCAAGGTTTTTATAATAGAACCTCGATGGCTTCTGTAACTTGTACCGCACACACAATCTACTTTTAAGAAAGGAAGATAAAGTAAAAACAGACCGGTTCCCATCCCAAAAGCTAAGGATTCGGTAATAGGAATTCCATAATGTGCTAAGAGATTGGAGGCAACGCCACTTTCGCAAAGGGCATGCCAAAAATGTTCAAAAAGTTTGTTTGGCATATAAAAATTCTAGTCTTTTTTTGTTGGATTCTGAGGCTTGAAATTTTGCTATTCTTCTACAGTGCAGTCGAAAGCATCAGCATATTTCTGCAACAGTTCGGTAGAAAGTTAATTTAAATTTCTGGAATTTTAAATGCTCCAACTAAATTGATTAAATCAAATCTTTTTGATTTAAATGTTGCAAAAAAATCGTCAATCTCATTTCCATAATATCGGTCACTAACACCAAACAATAAAACTCCTTTTTGTCCGGACTTATCAACTATTGATTTGTACCGGTAAACATTTCTTTCTAAAATACTTACTAATTTCCCATCGGCTGTATTTTCGCTTATAATAAAGTCGAGCATAACTTCACCATCTTTTTCAAAAGTCTCATAATTAATTACAGGATTAGAAACTTTCATTTTCTTAAGTTCAGCAACTTTAGAGGCAACGATATCTTTAAGTTTTGTTTTTCCAGTAATAAACTCAAGCATAATTAATTTCTTATATTGCTCTAAGGTGTCATTTTTTGAAAGATATTCCTGTTTGTAATAATTGTCTGTCGGGTGGGAGGTCCAAACTAAATTATAAGAAACTTTGTCAAATAAAATAGGTCCAGCTATGCCAAAATACTCAGTTGGTTTTGATGCCTGGCCAAAAGCAAATGTTGTTAGTAATAATCCCACAAAAAATTTTACAAATGATATTTTCAATTTCATAATAATTTTTTAATTTAATGGAGTGTCAAATATTATTTTAGGCATCTTCAAACTATGAAAACAGTTTGTTTTTAAGTGGATAAAAGTAGGCTTTTTATTTATAAAAATGAATACTTTTATGTATTTTTAAATTGGCTTCATATATAAGGAAATTCTGGTTTAAATTCTGGTTTTGGGTTATTTAGAGAACCTTATTTCCATGGACAATGCTGTGGCATTGCAAAGTTGTTTAAACTTTTTGTTACTTCTCAAAGTACCGAATTAAGCAACCTTCATAGTTTTTTACTTTTAGAAACTGGATTTAAGTCTAAATTTGGTATATTCTACCCAAGGTTTGCAATAGTGGAATAAAATAGGTTTTGTACATAAAGTTCGGATGAATTGTTTGAATGTATTAAGTTGGCTTTTGAGCAGAATTTGAGGTTTATTGCCAATCTGAAGACATAGCTTTTTTTTACGGTTTGGTTGCATAAAGTATCTTTTATAGACTGAACTAACAATAAGCACTTTTCACAAAAAAACAGCTTGTCCATTGGGCAAGCTGTTTTTTATATTATTTCTTTTAGTTTAAAGCACAATTGCTTTCACTGCTTTTAGAATATCCATAGTCTCTGCTTCATTGCTTCCTTCCACATAAATCCTTAACAAAGGTTCTGTGCCAGAAGCTCTTAACATTACCCAGCCACCATTTTCTAAATGATATTTTACACCATCTATCTTCTCTACACCTGTAGCTTTATATTTGCCAAAACCTTCGTTGTATACATCATTTTGAGCATTATTAATAATGGTTTCTTTTTGCTCATTGGGCAATGTCAAATCGTCTCTATGGTAATAGAAAGAACCGACCACATCATAAACCTCTTGAATTAATTCTTTTAATGATTTACCGGTTTCTACCATATATTCCAATAAAACCAAACCATCATAAATACCATCTCTTTCCGGAATATGGCCTTTAACAGCAATACCACCACTTTCTTCTCCACCTACCAAAACATCCTCAGTGATAATTTTTTCTGAAATATATTTGAATCCTATTTTTGTTACTTCTACTGGTAGTCCATATTGTTCACTCATTCTCTTTATTCTATCGGTTGCAGAGAAAGCGATCACAACTTTACCACCCATTTTTTTGTATTGAGACAAATAATGCACCAATAAAAGAATGATATGGTGTGCATCTACAAAACTACCTTCCTCATCATACAGTCCAATCCGATCGGCATCACCGTCAGTAACCAAACCTAATTTTAATTCTGGTGTATTTTTTAATAATGCTGATAACTCCTTAGTGTTTTTGTATAATGGTTCTGGAGGTGTACCGTTAAAACTAGGATTGTATTCGCAATGTAATAATACTGCAGTAGGCATCAGTCTTCTGATTACATTCTGACCTGCACCAAACATGGCGTCATAGGCCATTTTAAACTTCGAACTGTTTAATTTTTCAAAATCAAATTTTGTCAATAAATACTCAACATACATTTGTTCCAAATCTAACCATTCAAACAAGCCTTCCTTTTCGTAATCACTTATTTTTTTTGTTGGAATCGTTGCTGTTTCTGGTATCAATGCTTCCACAGCAGCAATATCGTTTGGATTAGTAGGGCCACCATGTGCTCCTTTCAGTTTGTAACCATTGTAGGATGGGGGATTATGAGAAGCGGTGATCACAACACCTTGTTGTGCCTTGGTCTGCAATACTCCTAATGAAACCATTGGTGTACTTACAAATCCTTTTGCCATAAATACTTTAATACCGTTTTCACAAAGTACTAAGGCTGCTGTTTCCGAAAACAACTCCCCTCCAAAACGACAATCATGTCCTATAACTACGGTATTGTTATTGCCTTTTTGGTTCAGCCAATCCGCAAGTCCTTTCGAAACTCTTGCAACGTTGGCTGTAGTAAATTCCTTAGCAATAATGGCACGCCATCCATCTGTTCCAAACTTTATAATGTCTTTCATTTTTTGCTGTAAGTTTTATTAGCTTATGAGAATAAAACATCTCTCATAGTGAAAATTCCTTTTTTATTATGTATATATTCTGCTGCGATTACAGCACCCAAAGCAAATCCATCTCTTGAATGAGCCGTATGAATTAATTCTATTTCATCAATATTAGAACTGTATTTCACATTATGTGTTCCGGGTATATTGTCAATTCGATGTGAGGTGATACTCAATTCATTGTCTTTAGGGTTTAAAGACCAACCATTTTTTTCAGTATAACTTTCTAATATTTGCTCTGCAATTGTAATGGCTGTACCGCTTGGTGCATCTAACTTTTGGGTGTGATGGGTTTCTTCAACTGAAACAGTATATTCAGAATGTTGTTGCATCATTTTAGCAGTTAATTTATTAATTTCAAAAAATAAATTAACACCTATACTAAAATTCGATGCATGTATAAAGGAAGTGTTATTTTGAAGAGCGATATTTTCGGCTTCTTTGAAATTTTGATTCCAACCTGTTGTGCCACAAACCAATGATAATCCGGCATTTAAAATTTTGCTTACATTTTCAAATGCAATTTCGGGTTTTGTGAATTCGATGACAACATCTGCATTTTTAAAATCTTCTAAATTTATGGTGTCTTTATTACTTCGGTCTATTTTTAAGAGGATTTCATGATGTCTTTCAATAGCAATTTTCTCAATGGCTTTACCCATTTTGCCATACCCAAATAAAATAATTTTCATGTAGACTAATTGATTATTTTTTTAGACCAGAATAATTTTTGAATCCCTTTAGAATAATGTATTAAATCGGGTTTCTGATCAATGGTTAATCCTCCGAAATTAAATAAAGTTTTAAATTTATTCAAATTTATGTCACAAAAATCATATTCTTGGTGATGTACATCGTATTCAAACAATTGATTTTCTCTTTCGTAAAAATAACAAAAACGATTGACAAGCCAATTTTCTAATGGATTACTTTCTGACTTTTCTCCAAACTCGTATTGCATTCCTAATTTGAACCCATTATGCTCATTATTAGCAAATAATTTGTGGTTAAGACCTTCGCAGTCTTTCTTAAAGTCGGTTTCTCCAGGTTTTAATTTTAATAATCTTTGATAAATATTTTTACTAAATGATTTTTCTAGTTCATGATTGAAAATGAATATTCCTGGTTTACCTTTCGAAACGATATAGGTTTGCATAAGAATTTGTTCAAAACCAAATCCATGTTTTAAAATTGAAAACAATTTATTTTTAAAGTTCTCAACTGAGGCAATGCTCATACTTACCCAAGCACCACCTTCAAAAGTGTCGATGCATAGATTTTGTGGTAAAATATGTTTTATTACATTCGCATCAACTTTCCAATGTAGCATCAAAACATCTTTCCATTCACTATACAGCACCCAGCTTTCATGGGGCAGTGGGCAAGAACGATGTTCTATTTGCTTTAAAATTTCTTGAGGTCTTATTATTTTCATTGAAAAAGAATCATTTTGACACCTTCAGTATTTTGTTTGAAAATTGTCAGGTAAAATTACATAAGATTCAACTTAGTTTAGTTTTATTAACAATAATGTATGATTTTGAAGTGTTGTTTTCTTATTAATTCTTTAAATTTATTAAATTTAGAAATAGTTTAATGGCTCCAATATTACCTGCAGGCAATTGTCTGAAGAATACTAAAGAAGTATAAATGAAGTTTCCTTTGCCATATGGTGCATACAAAATGCTGCTTTTTAAAGGATCTTCTCCATCATCATGCATTGATAACACTGATTTATAAGAATTGTCCCATTTATCAGCAAAATAGACTCCTCTTTCTTGAACCCAATTATCAAAATCTTTTTTAGAAATTTTATTAGGGGTATTTAAAATGGGTGAATTGGTTTCAGTAAAAGTAACTGTAGCGATCTCATCCGTTACTCTACTACGAGAAAGCGTAATAGGTAAAGGACTAAAGTCTTTAATCTCCAAACCCATGCTGGTATTGTATTGCATAATGACATTGCCTCCATCTTCAATATACTGCCATAAGTTTGGAAGATATTTTTCTAAGTCTTTTCGAGTATTGGCAAATCGAATGCCACAAATTATTGCATCATATTGTTCTAGGTTAGAAACATTTGCTAGTTCATTAGCAGTAAGGATGCTGACATTTAAACCTAAATCACTTAAAACCGAAGAAACTTTATCTCCAGCGCCTTCTATATAAGCAATGTTTTGAGCTTTATTATTCCAGGATTTAATTAAAACCTCAGTTTGTGTATTAGTGAAATATTGTAAGGTTGGGATATGTGAATAATTAATCACATGTAATTGTTTATTATATTTCAAGCCATTACTCAAGATCCGATAATAAACAGGATTTGGCTTGCTTTGATCATTAATGACACCTCCAGGAATGCTAATTTCAATTCTATTTTGTTCACCAGATTTCAATTTTAGATTTTCTTTCTTTGCTAAAATTTTACCTTGTTCATTAATTATTTCTAATCTTGCATTATCAAAATCTTTTCGGGCATTCACAATAACACCTAATTGAAAAGAGGCTCCTTTTTCTATAACTATCTTATGAGAAAGTGGTTCTAAATCGATATCAGGCATGATTCTCACTGCTTCTACTACATCTCCTCTTGTTGGATCTAATCTTTTATAAGAAACTGGGACATTAATTTTAAAATCCTTATTATCTATTTCAATTTGAACCGCTAATACAAAATCGTTTTTGCTTAATGGTTCATTGGTGTAAGGTTTAGGATAGGCAAATTGATTGTTTTTAGAAGGTTCCTGAAGCCAATAAGGTTGTGTAATAGGAAGCGTTTGGGATACCTGCAATATGCTATTTTGAGCCCATAATATGTCGTTTTCTAGAGAAATATCCGAGATTAGTATTTTTTCTTCTGAAGATTTAATAGTTTTTATTTTCACTTGAGGATAACGAGCAATAGCTTTAACTTCTATAGGTAGCTTTTCTCCCAAAATGCAGGTAGGTGTTTTGGCAAGCACTTCCATCTGAATACCAGCACAGCTTAAAATAATTTTATCTAATTGTGCTAATTTCTTTTCTTTCCAAAATTCATGCTTATTACTTAATTGCGTTATCTTACTTTTAAGATTAATTAAGTTTTTAATGCTATTTTGTGGATTATTAAATGAGAAATTTTGGATGATATTTTCTATTTCTTTACCAATGTTCTTTTGTCCAATCCTTGCCCAGCTGGTATCGATCCCTTCGTATATAGATTTATGAAAAGGAGCACCTCCCAATAATTCAAAATTTTCATTATTGATGCCATAACTTTGAGGCGTTCCCGCACCTTGGCTTTTATGTTCGGAGCGACTTCTACCAGCAATTTCGCCATAAGCCTCTCCTAATAATGGATTATATTGATTAATTGGCAATTCAAATTGGCCTTCTTTAATGGTATTGGCAGACCCAAATTTAAAAGCATTAAATAATATTCTTTTGGGTTTCCATACATTAGCGTCTTTTGATTGTTGCAATTGATTAAATGCTTCAAGCGCTGCAATTGCAGAAGCAGTATGTTGACCATGTCCTCCTTCTCCAGTTGTTGGAAAACGACAGATTAAAACATCTGGTTGATACTGTTGTATTGCATTTTTTACATCTTCAATTACTTGTTGCTTATTCCAAAAATTAAAAGTTTCAATTGGTGATTTTGTGAAACCAAAATCTATAAAGCGAGTGAACAATTGTTTCCCGCCATCTATCTTTCTGGCTTGCATCATTTCATTGGTACGAATCAATCCTAGGGCTGCTCCTTGTTCATCACCAATAATGTTTTGACCTCCGTCTCCTCTGGTCAAAGAAAGATAAATCGTGTTGATGTGGTCATGATGAATAAGGTAGGCAATCAATCTTGTGTTTTCATCATCTGGATGAGCAGCGATATACATCACTGTTCCTAATTTATTTAATTGTTGCAATTGTTCATAAATTGCCGTGGAATTAGAAGCTCTGAATTGTTGTGCTGCTGCTTTGTATTGAATATTTAAACAAAAGAAGCTAAACGTAATAAATAAAAAGTTCTTGATCATCAAAATGTTATTATGTTATTGGGAATACTTGCAAATGTAATTTTTTATGTACTAAAAGAAAACCTAAAAATACCATTTGCTTCCTTTTTGGTTTGTTCATTGGTATTTTAACTTCCAAATTTTTATAAATTCAAGCTATTTTGAGTTGGACTATTTCTTATTATAAATTGGAAAAAATAAATTATTTTAATAAAAAAGAGGTTTTGATCTTTCACCATTGTACAACTAATTATTTAGTCAGTATGGAGTGTATCAAAACCTCAATTTTTAAACTTTAGATTTTTTAAATTAGTTTTAAACTAATTATTTTCTCTTTTGTAAAGTTTTTAAGTTGTTTAAATATTCTGCCTCATAAGGCGTTCCTTTTGTAGCATCAGCAGCTATTTGAGCAGCTTTAATCGCTTCATCCTTTCTGCCTAATTTATAAAGAATTTCTGCTTTATGAGAATTGATATAAAAAGCTTTTGGATCTTGCTTTAAAGCGATATCAGCATATTTTAAAGCTTCTTCTAGTTTAATACCTTTTTCAAAATAATATCTTGATGCAGCAAGGTAAGGAGGCTTAGAAGATTTTAATTCTTTGTCTAAATAAGCTTGGATCAACTTATCATTATTGGCCACAATAGGAATTACTATTTTAGTTTTCTCCCAACTTAAAACTAAGTCACAAGAATTTTTAGTCATATTGTCTAAAGAAATCGTGAAAGTTTCTACATTACTCGTCTTTTGCTTTTTTACCTGAATGTCAGCAACATTTTTTGACTTATCATAACCAGTCATTCCCCAATTCTCAGTGCCACTATTTAAAATAATATCCCAAGAACTTTTACCAGGAATAGTATATAGAGAATAAGATCCAGCAGGAATTGTTTTTCCTCCAAATACTACTTCTTCACCAAAAGTAATTTTAGTATTTGCATTTGCGCCTGTTCTCCATTCCTTATCATAAGGAATTAGTTTGCCAAAGACTGCTCTTCCTCTCATTGAAGGACGGCTATAACTCAATTCTATTTTAGAAGTAGAGAATTCTTGAGTAATCGAAGTTGTTGGACTTAAAGCAGGCATTTTGAAATCCTGTCCAAAACTTAAAGAGCTTATTAATAAAGCTGCAGTAAATAAAGTAGTAACTTTTTTCATTTATATTGTAATTAAGAACTTTGCAATGTTACTGAAAATTAGGGAAATCCTATGTTAAATTTAATTTAAGGAGTCAATTAGAACATTGAGTTAGTGTAGCTTTGCGAACAGATGAAAAGAGATTGGAGTTTTTTTGCCATAGTATTGGCAGTCGCTATATTTATAGAATATCTTTGTTTCGTAGCTTTTACTACAGCTACGCAATCTTTAAATAAACCCTTAAGAAGAAGTCTTCTTATAGGATATATAATTATAATGGTATTAGGTTGGATAGGATTTTTAAGTTTGAGGTATATTTCTCAACATGAATTTCCTAAGAATGTAAAAGCAATAATTATTGCCTGTCTTTTTGGATGGTTTGTTGGTCGACTTTTGATCGGTATTATTATGATTATTGGTGAGTTGTTCAGAGGAGGTCAATGGTTAAGCCAAAATTTATTTCCTAAAAGTCCTAGTATCTCATCCGAAATAGTTGAAGCAGGAAGAAATGGAATTTCCAGATCTACATTTTTATCAAGAACCTCCTTGCTAATCGGAGCATTGTTTTTTGGAGGCTTTTTATATGGGGTTACAAATCGATATAGATATCAACTGAAAAAAGTAAAAGTAAAAATTAAAGATTTACCACAAGCCTTAAAAGGATTAAAAATGGTGCATCTTTCTGATATTCATAGTGGTAGTTTTGATAATAAGGAAGCCGTTTTGGGTGGTATTAAATTAGCAATGGCTCAAAACCCTGATTTAGTAGTTTTTACTGGAGATTTGGTAAATGATAAAGCTACTGAAGTGGAACCCTATATTGAATTATTTAATCAGTTGAAAGCGCCATTAGGTGTTTATTCTATTTTAGGAAATCATGATTATGGTGACTATGTTAAATGGGATAGTCAATTGGATAAGGTTGAGAATTTGATGCTTTTAAAAGAGCATCAAAAAGCAATGGGTTGGCGGTTATTGATGAATGAAAATGTAATACTGGAAAAGAACGGAGTGGAGTTTGCTTTATTGGGTGTTGAAAACTGGAGTGCGAATACCCGTTTTCCTAGACATGGTCGCATGGATTTAGCCTACGAAGGTTTAGAAGGTAGAGCTGATATACCATTAAAAATACTTTTAAGCCACGATCCTTCACATTGGGATGCAGAAGTTCGACCTAAATATGCAGATATTGATTTAACCTTAAGTGGTCATACTCATGGTATGCAATTTGGAATAGAATTGCCCTTTTTTAAATGGAGTCCAATACAATATATGTACAAGCAATGGGCAGGCCTATATCAGAAAGAACAACAGCATCTTTATGTTAACCGAGGATATGGGTTTCTAGGCTATCAAGGACGGCTAGGGGTTTTACCAGAGGTTACTGTGATTGAGTTTGAGTAAGTGAAAAAAATTGTAATACAATCTTGTTTTTTGCTGGTCAATTATATATTTTTTTTGATTTGAGAATAAGAAAAGTTTCCAGTTTCTTAAAACTTAATTATAACCATTTCTCATTTAACTACTTATAAAGTTTTCATAGCTATTAAGTTTTGCTTTGTCTATTTTATAATCTCCATTTTTATCTTTTAAAATTAAAACACTATCGAATCCTAACTCATTCATCTTTTCAATGGTTAATAATTCTCCATCACCTACTTGGAAGACTTTTCGTAAAAGCCAATCCGAAAGTGCGTTGTTGGGATTTGTCATTGCTAATAAATTGTCTTTCTTCCTATTATTGGTATTGCAAGTGAATGTTTTAAAACAACTCTAATTGAATTGAAATTGGTATTAATAGCTCTTTCAGAATAGCAACGTTTATATGCATTAAAACTTTTTCAATGTAGATATTCCGCAATTCTGTAATTGCTAAAAGAAATTACACTTTAGCTAAATACTTTTTTCAGGAGTTATTTCCCTCTTACCGCTACAATTTTTTTGTTTGGTTCACTCAAAAAAAGGTTTCCCGTGAAATCAGAGCTAAGGGTTTATTGAATAAAAGATAAAATCAGATAACTGTTCTTCCTCTTCATTAAATTTCATAACAATTTTAGACGTTAAATTATCTACCCAATTGTGAATATCTTTTTTTGAATTTAATACACTTAGAAATTTAAAATCAATATTGTTTATGTTCTCAAATTGATTGAAATAAAACAAAATATCCGTTTTGAAACTATCTGCATAATTATCCTGAATGTCAACAAGATATGATTTTAAAATTTCTATTTTAAATTCTAATTTTAACATATGTCTGATATTAAATGATATTCTATAACTTCTTTTGATTTGATTATTCTTTCTTCAAATTTTAGATTTTTTAAAGGATTCTCTATGGTTAGAAAAGTTGGTAAATCATTTAAATTTAAAACCAACGTAACAAAATAATCATTTTTATATTCTTTAGCTTTCAAATACTCGTTTCCAGTAAGTCTAAATCTTCCTTTTTTTGCTCTAATCCCTTTTATTTCAGCTAAAAAGGAATTTTCATTTACATCGATTTGAAAATCATAACCATCTCCATACAAACGTGCATCTTCAATAATTCCGTTTTTGAAGACATCAATAAAATTATAATTGTTCATAAAATACAATTCTGCCTCTAATCCTGTTTCTTGAAGTTTTTTAAATCTCGATCTTAAAATTGGTTTTACATCGACGAAAATATCTTTAATTTTAAAATTATCTTTCAGAAATAACTTGACGATGTTTGAATAATCAACCACATTTTCACTTCCAAACAAACTGTCAATCAATAATTTTCTGTGAATATAAGCATCCCCCTTTTGCCACCAACCTTTTCTGCTGTTTTCAAAAAATGGGTCAAACAGATCCATTCTATTTTTAACAACACTTCCTGTTTCAACTATTCCTATTTCAACAAAATATTCAAAAAACGAAAGCTTAGTTTTAAAGCCAAATTGTTTGATAAATCCATTATCAAATTTCGCTAATCCATAACCTAATAAATTTAGGATTTCATAATTTTCGTGTTTATTCCCTTTGTTTATCATAGATTAAACTACCTTTTTATAATTTTTAAATGCGAAACACACTTTCGGGGATTGTTGTCAAATTCTTCGATATTTATTTTTTCTTTTATCAACACTTTGTATTTTCTATAATTAATAATGCAATTTACAAATTTAAATTTAATAACAAACTTATTGATATTTTCATAAAACATGATCAATAGCACTTCTCCTCTCGCTAATTCTTTATTGTGATTTTGAATAAAATTATCAAAGCAATAAAAGCCCCAAGTTTTACACTCAGGGCTTTTCTAATATTTGAATTTATTTAAGCGGAATTACTTCCTGCCAAATACTTGCCTTAATAAATTGGTTACTTGCGCTGCAGGGTTTGTTCTGATTTTTAACTCTTCTTGCGCAATACTATAGAACATTCCATTTAAAGTTTTTTCAACTACATATCCACTCAAGTCAGGGTTTATTTTCCTCGCAACTAAAGGGATTTTATTGTATGTCGTAAAAACATTACTCCAAAGAGCCGTTGCACCTACTTTGTCCAATGATCTATTAACCACAGGACGGAATGCACTCGTTAAGGCAGAAGTGGTTTTGCTTTCTAGATATAGGGTGGCAGCACTATTTCCTCCAGTTAAAATATTAAATCCATCTTGAATAGACATTGATGTAATCGCACTAATAAAAATAGGAGCGGCTTGTTTTGCTGCATCTTCTGCGGCACGATTCATCGATAGAATTGCTTTATCTACAACGGAACCTAATCCAACATTTCTTAAAGTTTGCTCCACTTGCTGTACTTCTGGTGGCATCAATATCTTTATGGCAGCATTTGCAAAGAAACCATCAGTAAGTGAAAGTTTAGAGGATGCATTATTAGCACCAATTTTTAGTGCTTCTTTTAATCCACTAACCACTTGAGTATTCGTTAAAGCTCCTGTTCCAGTAGCATTATTTGGTGGCGTATAACCAGCATTACTATTTTGCTTAGCAGAATTTTTAAATCTATCTCTCTTACCTTGAGCTTGTACTATATTAGAGCTTACAAATAAAAGGAATCCTGCTGCTATAATTATTTTTTTCATTTTTCTTATTTTGCTAATTTGACTGTAAAAAATCGTATTCGTTTAAAAAGACTTTGAAATTAAATTAAATTCCATGTTTCCAAAATCTGTTCTGAATGGATTTTAGTCTTAACTTTATCTATGATAAATGCGATTTTCCCATCTTCGTCGATTAGAAAAGAAGTTCTATGTGTTCCTTCATATTCTTTTCCCATAAACTTTTTAGGTCCCCAAACACCATAGGCCTCCACCATTTTATGCTCAGAATCATCTAATAAAGGGAAGTTTAATTGATGTTTAGTTTCAAACTTTTTATGACTTTCAGCATCATCAGTGCTAATACCTAAAATACTGATTCCTTTTGATGATAAGGCCTCATATCCATCTCTAATAGAACAAGCTTGAGCGGTACAGCCGGGAGTATTGTCTTTGGGATAGAAATATAATACCAGCTTTTTTCCTTTAAAATCTTTTAATTGATGTGCTACTCCGTTTTGATCCTTTGCTTTGAAGGAAGGAGCTGGATCATTTTGCTTTAAATGGGTCATTACGGTTTGTTATTTAATTGAGAACTATTTATGAAAATACTATTCTGTAAAAATAATCAATTCTTTTTTAAAACTCATGAATAATGGGCTTAGTTAGTTTTTTATTAACGGAAGAAAATCAATTCCTTTTAAGCATTCGAATCATTCATTTCTGTTCTGTTTTATTATTAATTTAAAATTTATGACTTTTTTCTCTTTAATCTGTATTTCAAAAATTGTACCTTTGCAGATTAAAATTTTTGATATTGTGATGAATCAAACTGTTGCCTTTCATACATTGGGTTGTAAACTCAATTTTGCCGAAACTTCTAGTATAGGTAGAAGCTTGGAAGCTGAAGGGTTTATTAAAAAGGATTTTGAGGATCTTGCAGATATTTATGTAATCAATACTTGCTCTGTTACTAATAATGCGGATAAGGAGTGTCGTCAGTTGGTGAGACGTATTAAACGTCGTGCTGCTGATAGTATGGTCGTTATTATTGGCTGTTATGCACAGTTGAAACCAAAGGAAATTTCTGAAATCGAAGGTGTAGATATGGTTTTGGGTGCGGCTGAGAAATTTAATTTAGCACATCATGTAAAGCAGTTTAATAAAGGTGATGATACCAAGATTTGCAGCTGTGATATTGATGAGGTTAGCGGATTCAATGCATCTTATTCAATAGGAGATAGAACCAGAACTTTCTTAAAAGTTCAGGATGGTTGTGATTATAATTGCTCCTTCTGTACGATTCCTTTGGCAAGAGGACATAGTAGAAGTGATACCATTTCAAATGTAATTGCTAATGTAAAAGACCTAGCTAAGCAGGGTACTAAAGAAATAGTACTTACCGGAATTAATTTAGGCGATTTTGGAAAAGGAGATCAAGGATCTAAAAAGGTAGAAGAAACTTTCCTTGATTTAATTAAGGCTTTAGATGCTTTGGATGATATAGAGCGTTATCGTATTTCTAGTATTGAACCGAATTTACTTACACATGAAATCATTGATTTTGTGGCTAATAGTAAGCACTTTATGCCACATTTTCATATTCCTTTGCAAAGTGGAGATAATGAGGTCTTAGGCAATATGCGCCGTAGATATAAAAAAGAATTATACACCGATAGGGTACAATACATTAAAGAAAAAATGCCCCATTGTTGTATAGGTGTTGATGTTATTGTTGGTTTCCCTGGAGAAACAGATGATCATTTTGAAAATACAAGAACGTTTTTGAGAGATCTAGATGTTTCCTATTTTCATGTATTTACCTATTCAGAAAGAGCCAATACACTTGCAGCCGAAATGGATCAGGTACCAATGGAGGTGCGTCATCGTAGAAATAAACAATTAAGAAATCTTTCTTATAAAAAAATGATGTCTTTTGAAGAGCAACATCGGGGTGAAACAAGACCTGTTTTATTTGAGTATAAAAATAAAAATGGCATCTTAGAAGGTTATACCGATAACTATATCAGAGTACAGGCAGCTTATAAAGATGAAATAGAAAATTCTATTTTAGATTGGATGGTATAAATTCAATTTAGAATAACTTTAAAGATAGTCAATGCAGTAATTTTGAATTTGATTTGGCTATCTTTTTTATTTTATAGAGCATTTAAGTTTATTATTATTGCTAGTTCCATAATCACTATTCCATGATTTGATATTGGTACATATCATAATAAAAACCTTTCAATTTCATCAATTCTTCATGAGTACCTTCTTCAGAAATAGTGCCTTCGTCTAAAACAATAATTTTATCAAAATCCCAGTTCCTGAATATACGATGGGTAATAATTATCAGTGTTTTCTGATCTAGGTTTTTCTTAAGATTTGCCAAAATATGTTGTTCTGTATCATTATCAACAGCCGAAATGCAATCATCTAAAATTATTAATTTATGATCTTTTGCTAAAGCTCTTGCAATGCTCACTCTTTGCTTTTGTCCTCCAGAAAGCATCACGCCTCTTTCTCCGACAATAGTTTCATATTTATCAGATAAGTTTTCTATCTCCTTATGAACATGTGCTGTTTTGGCTGCTTCTCTTATTTCTGCGATATTCAGTTGATCTTCACCAAATCCAATATTTGCAGCTATTGTGTTTGAAAACAGAAAAACTTCTTGAGGAACATAACTCATTTGACCTCTTAATGCATCAATATCCCAGTTTTTTATATTTTCATTATCTATAAATATAGCACCGTTTTCTACATCATACATTCTATAAAGCAAATGCGCTAAGGTAGATTTCCCTGAACCTGTTTTCCCAATAATTGCTATTTTTTGATGTGGCTCAATACTGAGATTAAAGTTTTTTAATGCTTGTATTCCAGTATGTGGATAGGTGAAGCTTACATTTTCAAAAACGATTTTTCCTTCTAAGTCTTTGTTTGTTGCTGCAATATTGTTTTGAATAGTAGGCTCTATTTTTAAAAAGTCATTGATTCTTTTTTGAGAAACAGCAGCTCTTTGAATGATCGTACTGACCCATCCTAAGGTAGAAACAGGAAAAGTAAGCATGGAAATGTAGATTATGAATTCCGCAATATTTCCAACAGTAATCAGCCCTTCAATTACCATTTTACCACCAATATAAATAGTAATAATTAAACTTAGCCCAATAAAGATTCCCATCAGTGGGGTGTACATAGCTTCTGTTTTTGCTAAATTGATATTGCTTCTGCGATAGGCTCGACAATATCTTTCAAAATTTGTTTGAACACTTTTTTCTTGAACATAACTTTTGATAACTCTTATTCCTGAAAAAGTTTCTTGAGCTTTGGAAGTTAATACACCGAGTTGTGCTTGTATCTTACTACTCCTTTTATTAATTATTTGATTAATTTTAATCATGCTAATTGCAAGTAAAGGGATAAAGAATAAAGCATAAATAGTGAGGGTAACATTTACTCTTAACATGCCCCAAATCGCCATTGTAGCAAGCACGGTAACATTTAAAGTGTACATTATTGCGGGTCCCAAATAGCTACGTACTCTTGATACATCCTCTGAAATGCGACTCATTAAGTCTCCAGTTTGATGTGATTTGAAAAATGCAGTGTCTAGACTTTGATATTTATTGTAAATTTCATTTTTCATATCATATTCTATATGTCTAGACATGACAATTATAGTCTGTCTCATAAAAAACATGAGAACGCCCCTAATAACGGCAAATGCCAAAAGTAGTAAGCCATTAGTCATTACAATCTGCATGACTTGGTCTATATATAAATTACTTATAGCACTGTCAGCTATCAGTTTATAACGATCTATTGCTGAATACATTTCATCAAGAACATTACGGACAATTACAGGAGGGAGTACAGCGAAAACATTTGCTGATGTTACAAAAATTACACCTAGACCCAAACGATATTTATATTTTATCAAATATTTGTTCAGACTAAGCAATTCTTTCATTCTTTTTGTTTTTTTACAAAGATAAGTGTAAAGTTGTTAAGCCTTTTATTAAATTTGCAGTCCAATCATAAATAAAATGAGAATTCAGATGAGATTTTTAGCTTATATCCTAGTTTCAATTTTCTTTCTTACTGCTTGCAGTAAGGAAAGTAAGGAAAGAGTTTATACTGAACAAGAGGCACAACAAATCTCTGATTCTTTTATTAAATCCAAAGAAAAAGCGCTCAATGAGCAGGCAAGAAAAGATTTAGAATATCGTAAAGCTATAGAACTAAGGTCTAGAATAGATTCTATAAAAAATAATAATTCGGAAAAAGAATAAAGAAAGCCCTATCTTTTATTTTTAGAATTTTTAATTATTTGCAATTAACTCTTTTTAAATGAGTGTTTTGAAAGCTAAATCAATTATAATTTAACAATTCTCGATGTCAAATATATAAATTTATATTTGTACTTTTGCCTTTTAAAAAAAATATAAATGAAATTTAATCACTTAATTATTTTAAGTAGTATTGTTTTGAGTTCAGGATTAAGTTCTAGTAACAATTATGATACTGAAGATGGTACAAAGAAATCTGATTTTAAGTTTATCGATAGAACTAATATGGATACCACCATTAGTCCAGGTGATAACTTTTTTGAATATGCTAATGGTCATTGGTTAAAAACTGCAGTGATTCCAGGTGACAAAACACGATGGGGTAGCTTTGATATGTTAGCCGATAATACAAATAAAGAAGTTAAAGAAATTTTAGAATCAGTTGCAGCTAAAAATAATGCAGTTAAAGGTTCTAAAGAATATAACGTAGCTAACTTCTTTAAAAGTGGAATGGATGCTGAAAATATTAATAAGCAAGGAATTGCCGCTATTCAACCAGAGTTAGACCAAATTAAAGGAATTCAAAATGAGCAAGATCTTATAAAAGTAATTACCTCATTGACAAAAAAAGGAGTTCCAACCGTTTTTGGTGCTTATATCGGACCTGATGACCGTGATGTAACTAAGATAATAGCACAATTCGGACAAGCAGGTTTAGGTATGCCTTCTAAGGATTCTTATACCGATAAAGACAAAACTGCAGAAGAAAACAGAGAAGCCTATAAAAACATGATCCAAGGATTTTTGAAACTAACCGGCCAGAATGATGCAACTGCATCAAAAAATGCTAATCTTGTTTTTGGGATTGAAAATAAGTTAGCAGCCGCTTCTTTATATCCTGCCGAAATGAGAGATCCTGTAAAAATGTATAATAAATTTTCATTGAAAAAATTTAGTAAACAGACGCCAAATATTGACTGGAAAGTCATTTTTGACCAATTAGAAATAAAAGGCCAAAATTCCTTATTGGTTAGTGTGCCAAATTATTACAAAGTATTGTCTAAAGAATTAAAAGCAACACCATTAGAAGATTGGAAACAATATTTGACTTTTCATTTATTATCAGGTATGTCACCTTTTTTAGGAGATGCAACAGAGACATTGAGTTTTAATTTCTATGGTAAGCAGTTAAATGGACAAAAAGAAATGAAACCAAGATGGGAACGTGTTATGGGAGTAATTAATGGTTCTATTGGTGATCAATTGGGTCAATTATATGTCGATAAGAATTTCAAACCTGAGGCAAAAGAAAAAATGCTTTCTTTAGTGAATAATCTTCAAGAAGCTTTTGGAGAACGTATTAAGGGTTTGGATTGGATGAGTGCTGTAACGAAAGAAAAAGCATTAATCAAACTGAATGGATTTATGAAAAAAATTGGTTATCCTGATAAATGGAAAGATTATTCACACTTAACCATAGTACCAGATAACTATGCTCAAAATGTTTTACATGCCAATGAGTTTGAATATAATTATGAATTATCTAAATTAGGTAAACCAGTTGACCGTGGAGAATGGTTCATGACACCAAATACCGTTAATGCTTATTATAATCCTGCGTTTAATGAAATAGCTTTTCCAGCTGCCATTTTACAATTCCCATTCTTTGAATTCAGTGCAGATGATGCTATAAATTATGGTGGTATAGGTGCAGTTATTGGTCATGAAATGACACATGGTTTTGATGATCAAGGTGCACAATATGCAGCTGATGGAAATTTGAAGAATTGGTGGACTCCACAGGATGAAAAGAAATTTAAGGCAAAAACTGATGTTGTCGTAAATCAATTTAACCATTATAAAGTGCTAGATTCTGTTCCCGTAAATGGTTCTTTGACATTAGGAGAGAATATTGCAGATTTAGGTGGATTAGCAATTGCTTATCAAGCCTTTAAAAAGACTAAGCAAGGCCAAAGTAATGAGTTGATTGATGGTTTTACACCTGATCAAAGATTCTTTATGAGTTGGGCTCAGATTTGGAGAGGAGTTGCTACTAAAGAAGCTACTTTGCAACTCATTAAAGTGGATCCACATTCCCCAGGTATGTGGCGTGCCAATGGTCCTTTAAGTAATTTCGAACCATTTTATAAAGCGTTTAATGTAAAAGAAGGTGATAAAATGTATCGCCCAGAATCAGAAAGAGCAAAAATTTGGTAGTTTATTTTAATAAAATTCAAAAAAGAAGGCTCACAATCTTATTGAAATATCCTCGATACAATATGTGTCGGGGATATTTTTTATTAGGTCGGGTTTAGATTTATTTTTTAAAAGCCTGTATTATATCTGCAAATTTAGAATGCTTTAATATTGTAAGTTTGCAACCATGATTGTGTTTGAATACCTAGCAAATTATATCATTCTTTTTAAAGAAGAGTAGTGGGCTCAATCAATTTTAGAGTAGTGTCCTATTTCCTTAAAACAACAGTTTATTTATATAAAAAAGCACATTCAGTTTTTGAATGTGCTTTTTATGGTTTCTTTTCGTAATAATCTTAGTTAATTTCCTCTTCTAAAGGAATACCCCATTTGTTCATATTAGAGTTTTTGAAGTCTAGTTTGTATTTTTCTGGAATTGTTTCCTCGTTAAGCATCTTACCTAATTTTATTGAAGGGAAAATTTCTTCATAAGTAAGCATTTCGTTCAATGAAATACGACGATAGATATGTGAACGAGAAAGGTTTTTCATATCCTCTAATCCAGATGCTGCAATCATTTCTACAAAAGCTTCTACTGTACCTTTGTGATAATTAGCCACACGTACTTTCTTGTCTTCTACAACCAAACCTATTCTTAATTTTGGATCTTGTGTAGTAATTCCAGTCGGGCATCTGTTAGTATTACACAATAATGCTTGAATACAGCCCAAAGCCATCATCATTGCTCTTGCTGAATTACAGGTATCGGCACCTAAGGACATTGCTCGTGCGATATGGAATGCAGAACTAATCTTTCCAGAAGCCGTAATTTTAATATGTTTTCTGATATCTAAACCTCGTAAAATATTATGAACAAAATCTAGTCCATCTAACATAGGTGCACCTATATAGTTAGTAAACTCTTGTGGTGCTGCTCCAGTACCTCCTTCACCACCATCTACAGTGATAAAGTCTGGATATATATCCAATTCTATCATAGCCTTACAAATAGAAATGAATTCACTCTTATGACCAATACATAATTTAAAACCTACAGGTTTCCCGCCAGAAAGATCTCTTAAACTTTTAATAAATTTAATCATTTCTAAAGGGGTGTTAAAAGCAGTATGGTAAGGAGGAGAAGCAATTTTTGTATGGGGTTGGACGTGACGAATTCTAGCAATCTCTTCAGAGTTTTTGGATGCAGGTAAAATACCACCATGTCCAGGTTTAGCTCCTTGAGATATTTTTAGCTCTATCATTTTTACATTTGGAAGTTTTGACTTCTCAGCAAATAATTCTGGATTAAAGTTTCCGTGGTCATCTCTACAACCAAAATATCCTGTTCCTATCTGCCAAATTAAATCGCCACCATGTTTTAAGTGATAATCACTTAATCCTCCTTCACCAGTATTATGTGCAAAACCACCTATTTGAGCACCTGCATTTAATGCCTCCACAGCTTCTGAACTCAAAGATCCATAGCTCATAGCAGAAACATTAAAGATACTCACTGAATAAGGTTGCTTACAATCTTTGTTTCCATACATAACACGAGGATTATGATTCATCGTGCTGAATTCTTTGGGTGATATCGAGTGGCACATCCATTCATAACCTTCAGCATAGACATCTAGCTGCGTTCCGAAAGGAATTGTTTCTAATTCTCTTTTGGCTCTTTGGTAGATCGTAGAACGGTCAATTCTTGGAATTGGTCTACCGTCTATATCAGATTCAATAAAATATTGATACATTTTAGGTCTTAATTCTTCTAAAACATAGCGAAGTCTTCCCAATAATGGATAAATTCTTCTAATAGCATGTTTGTTTTGAACCATGTCCTGATAGCCCATAAAAGTAAGAACAAGAAAAATTCCTAGAATTACATACCAGTTTGGGCTTAAAAAGATGGCTAATGCTAAAGTGCCTAAAATTAAAAATGTAGAAATGACAACAAATTTAGTGCGCATAAATTTGATATTTTGTGATAATTTTAAAATGATTAAATCCTAATTTAGGATTAGTTAATTCTGTAAAATTACAAGGATTTTTCGAAATAAGAATAGATAATGTTTTTTTATTATGATATATGACCTATTTGAAATTGAAATTTAACAAGAATATGTTATTAATTTTTGATTTTTTTCATAAATGAATAATGCCTAATGTTTTAGATTAGGCATTATTATTCAAGCTAAAATTAAATTGATTTTTAAACGATTACATTTATCATTTTCCCTTTTACAAAAATGATTTTCTTATGAGGTTTACCTTCTAGCCACTTTTGAACGATCTCATTTTCTAATACAACTGGTTCTACATCTTTGGCTTCTGCTGTTAATGGGAAAGCAATATTTGTTCTGTGTTTCCCATTAATTGCAACTGGATAAGTTTTTTCAGTTTCCACTATGTGTTTTTCTTCAAATATTGGGAACGAAGCATCATTAATTGATCCTTCATAACCTAGATGATGCCAAAGCTCTTCTGAAATATGAGGAGCAAAAGGATTGAGTAGCAAGACAACTTGTGATAGAATTGCTTTTTTATGGCATTTTAAATCAGACAACTCATTAACCAAAATCATAAATTGAGCAACTGAGGTATTGAAAGAGAACTTTTCAATATCATCGATTACTTTTTTAATAGATTGATGTAATATTTTTAATTCAGCCTTATTCGGAGCTTCGTCCGTTACAATAAATTCTTCTGTTTGTTCGTCAAAAAATAGCCTCCACAATTTTTTCAAAAAACGGTGTACGCCTTCTATTCCTTTTGTATCCCATGGTTTACTCATTTCTATAGGACCCAAAAACATTTCATACATTCTAAAGGTGTCTGCTCCATATTCTTTAACTATATTATCAGGATTGACAACATTGTATTTAGATTTAGACATTTTTTCAATTTCCACACCACAAATATATTTCTCTTCCTCCAATATGAAATGAGCATCAGCATATTCTGCTCTCCACTTTTTGAAAGCTTCTAAATCTAATTCTGTGCCATTTACCAGATTTACATCTACATGTATAGCATCGGTTTCATATTGGTCTTTTAGTCCTTCGGAAACAAATTGACATGCTGCTCCTTTTATTCTATACACAAATCTTGAGCTACCTTGAATCATGCCCTGATTTAATAATCGCTTAAAGGGTTCTTCAAATTTAGTATAAGCTAAGTCAAATAATACCTTAGTCCAGAATCTACTATACAGTAAATGACCAACAGCATGTTCTGTACCGCCAACATATAAATCAACAGATTGCCAATATTTGCAGGCTTCTTCATCTACAAAGTTTTCAGAATCATTAGGACTCATA
The DNA here is from genome assembly GCA_035497795.1 of Edaphocola sp. Lineage (GTDB taxonomy): Bacteria > Bacteroidota > Bacteroidia > Chitinophagales > Chitinophagaceae > Edaphocola. The sequence goes on from DATJCU010000132.1 coordinate 48,959, forward strand.
TATCTTAAAAAATACCAAGAAGAACCTGCATAGCCCGGCATGGTATTCGTTTCTCTCAACAAGTTTTCACCATTTGAATTCTGAATGTTTACAAAATTAGAAATATTAGCTAAAGGTCCTTGTCCATTTGGTCCAGGACCATAATGGTCTACATGTGGTAAAAGAACAGGAAGATTTTTGTCCGCTTCTTTTAAGTTGAGTTCCGCCTCATCAATAGAATAAGGAATATTGTTTTTATAAACGATCGGGAAAGGTTCTCCCCAGTATCTTTGACGGCTAAATCCAGCATCTCTCAATTTAAAATTAATCTTTGATTGTCCAATTCCTTGCGCTTCAATAGCTTTTAAAATAAGGTCAGCTGCTTCTTTTATTGTTTTTCCACTAATAAAATCGCTATTTTCAATAATGCCTTCTTTTGATGAAAAAGCTTTTGTTCCATCGAATTGAGTACCAAAGATATTACTGATTTCAATATCAAAATGTTGAGCAAATGCAAAATCTCTATCATCTCCAGATGGCACTGCCATAATTGCACCAGTTCCATATCCTGATAGCACGTATTCTGAAATCCAAATAGGAATCTCTCTTTTTGTGAAAGGGTGAATAACAAAAGCTCCTGTAAAGCAACCTGAGATTTTCTTTTCTGCTATTCTTTCGCGTTCAGAACGACTTTTTACATACTTAATGTAATTGTTTACTGCTTCTTGTTGTTCTGGAGTACTAATCGTTTCAATATAATTTAATTCTGGAGCTAAAACTATAAAGTCAACTCCAAAAATAGTATCGGGCCTAGTAGTGAAAACTTCTATTTTTCTGTTTTCATCTTTTAACTGAAATTCAACGACTGCTCCTTCACTTCTTCCAATCCAGTTTCTTTGCATTTCCTTCATGGCATCTGTCCAGTCCAAATCATTTAAGGAATCCAAGAGTCTATCAGCATAGTCAGTGATTCTCAAAAACCATTGACTCATCTTTTTCTTTTCTACTGGAAAGCCACCTCTTTCAGATACTCCATTTACCACTTCATCATTTGCCAAGACCGTATTAAGTGCTTCACACCACCATACTTCTGCCTCAGCTAAATAAGCTAAGCGGTATTGCATTAAAATATTTCTTTGGTCTTCCTCCTTAAAGTTCTTCCATTCTTCAGCCGTAAATAAAGAGGCCTTTTCTTTTTGAACTGAAATATTCCCTTCTTTTTCAAAAAGAGCAAGTAAAGTATTTATAGGTTCTGCCTTTTGCGTTTTAGGATTTAACCAGCTATGAAAAATTTTAGTGAATATCCATTGAGTCCATTTGTAATATTTAGGATCAGAAGTTTGAATCTCACGAGACCAGTCATAATTAAATCCTATATTATCTAATTGTTCTTTATATCTTTTGATATTATTTTCTGTTGTAACCGCTGGATGCTGACCAGTTTCTAAAGCGTATTGTTCAGCTGGTAGTCCAAAGGCATCAAATCCCATTGGATGCAATACATTAAAGCCTTTCATTCTCTTATATCTCGAAAAGATATCAGTAGCAATATAACCCAGTGGATGGCCTACATGTAAACCTGCACCACTTGGGTAAGGAAACATATCTAATACATAATATTTAGGTTTGTCAAATTGGTTTTTTAATTGGTAGGTTTGATGTTCCTTCCAATAAGTATTCCATTTCTGTTCTATAGTGTTAAAATCGTATTTCATCTTTTATTAATGATTAATATAGGCTTTGTAATAAGTTATTTGAAAAAGATTGCAAAGTTATGAAAAACAAAGGTCATGGTAAAATAGTAAAAAGTACAAAATATGATAAAATAAATTCTGTGCTAAGGATTTTCGAAATCTTTAAAGAGCTTCCGCAGATAATTATCAAATAAATGTTTAATTGGATAGATTGTCATCATTATTTTTATATCTTAAACCTTGATGAATTTATATAGGCATATTTATGGGAGCGTGTGGGATATTAAAGTATTGTCATAGTTTCTTAATCTTTGAGATGCATTGTGTTATAAAATTTGTAAAGTGGAATGATAAAATTTTTAAACGTGTATTTTTGCTGAAACGAATAAAATATGGGGAAGAATATATTTAGAATAAACTTAATAGTAATTATTTTTTTAATGCTTACCGCATTGAATGGCTGGAGTCAAAGTGTTAATTCAAAATTGTCGATAATAAAATTCAATGTAAGTAAATTCGGTTTTAGTAATGTTGATGGTACCTTTAAAGGTATGAGTGGCACGGTTATCTTTAATGAAAACAATCCTTCTGCCAGTTCTTTTAATGTTTGTGTCGATGCAACCACTGTCCTGACAGATGAAGATGATCGTACAGAGCATTTGAAGCAAAAGGATTTCTTTTACGTGAAAAAATATCCTAATATATGTTTTAAATCAACTTCTATTATTAAAACAGCAAATGGCTATTCCGTAACTGGAAATTTAACGATAAAGGGTAAGACTTTGCCAGCAACTATTCCTTTTACATATAAAAATAATGTATTTAATGGTAAATTTAAAGTGAATAGAAAAAAATATAATTTGGTAGATGGTACTAAACAGTTTTTAATAGGTGATATTGTTGATGTTATCATTATTTGTACTGTTCAGTAGCTGTTATTTCTTGAATAAGAAATGTATAAATTTCTAATGTGGCAGCTCTCTTTTGATGCCACATTTTTTATTTAGGTCAATTTTGTCCGAAAATATATTAAGATTATTTAGAAAAAATAAAATTACCGTAATAAAACTTGTTTTTACCCTCTTTATGGTTTAATTTTGTTCGTTCGATTTCAACCATTTGTTGAAATATTGTAAAAAAATAAGTTCAAAAGTCTATATGTCTACAATTTTATTAATAATTGATAATCAGTCTGTTAGTTCTTACTTACCCTTAATGCTACAATTTGCTATAGCTGGAATGGTTGTGTTATTTCTCATGTTTTTAACCAGCGTTCTAGGTCCAAATCGTAAAACAAAGGATAAGTTAGTGTCATTTGAGTCAGGAATTGAACAAATTGGTAATGCTCGTAGACCGATGGGTGTAAAATATTTTATAGTAGCTATTTTATTTGTACTATTTGATGTAGAAATAATATTTTTTTATCCATATGCGGTTAATTTTAAAGAATTAGGAACTAATGGATTTTTAGCAGTAGTTATGTTTGTTGCTATGTTTATATGCGGCTTTGTGTATGTGCTAAAAAAAGGAGCATTAAAGTGGGAAGAATAAAGTAGAAAAGAAAAAACAATTGTAAGGTGAGACCAGTTAAAAATAATGAAAATAGAAAAATAACACTAGCTGAAATACCGGAAGGTTATTCAGGCGAAGGTTTTATGGCTACTAAATTCGATAAGGTTATAGGTTTGGCAAGAGCGAATTCTCTCTGGCCTTTACCTTTTGCAACTTCTTGTTGTGGAATTGAATTTATGGCTACCATGGGACCAAATTATGATTTGGCTCGTTATGGATCGGAAAGAATGGCTTTCACACCTAGACAGTGTGATATGTTGTTAGTTGCAGGAACAATTTCTAAAAAACTAGCTCCCATTCTTAAAAAAGTTTATCTGCAAATGGCAGAACCAAGATGGGTGATGGCGATAGGCGCTTGTGCTAGTAGTGGTGGTATATTTGATTCTTATTCTGTATTACAGGGTATCGATCAGATAATTCCAGTAGATGTATATGTTTCTGGATGTGCACCAAGACCTGAGGCTATTTTGGATGGTGTTTTGAAAATGCAAGATTTAGTTAAGAATGAAAGTCTTCGAAGGAGACATTCTCCTAAATATGTTGCGTTGCTTAATGAATATGGTATCCAATAATAAAATACCTTATTAAAATATAAAATGATTAGTATAGAAACCATACAAGATAAATTGTCAAAGGCATTTCCAGATGCTAATATTAATATTATTATTAATAGAGGGATGTATCAATGCGAGATTCCAGCAAATAGAAATTTGGAAATAATTAGTTTTCTTAAAAATGATTTAGGATTTCAATTTCTGACTGATATTACAGCTTCTCATTATCCAGATGAAAAAGGAAGAGAGTTATGTATTATTTCGCATATGCATAATTTAACAGAGAATACAAGATTAAGATTAAGAGCTTATGTACCTATAGAGCAACCAGATACGAGCTCTCTTGTATCCATTTTCTCTGGGGCAGACTGGATGGAAAGGGAAACTTATGACTTTTTTGGGATTAATTTTATTGGACATCCTAATTTAGTTAGAATTTTAAATGTGGATGAAATGGATTATTTTCCAATGCGTAAAGAATACCAAATGGAAGATCCAACAAGATTAGATAAGGACGATATAATGTTTGGAAGAGAATAATTTAACAAATAATAAAAACAATTCAACTACCATGGTTGAAAATGAAAGTAGACATATAAAACTTGCCGAAGACTCGATCGAGAAAGAGACCACGACCATAAATCTTGGTCCTACTCACCCAGCTACGCACGGTATTTTCCAAAATATTATGGAAATTGACGGTGAGCGGGTTATGAGAACGGAAATGACGGTAGGTTATATACACAGAGCATTTGAGAAAATTGCAGAAAGAAGGCCCTATTATCAGATTACGACTTTAACTGATCGTATGAACTATTGTTCTGCTCCTATAAATAATATAGGCTGGCAAATGACGGTAGAGAAGTTAATTGGTATGGAAATACCAGCTAGGGTAGCTTATCTTAGAGTTATTATTATGGAATTGGCACGTATTAGTGACCATTTAGTATGTAATTCTGTCATCGGAGTGGACGCAGGTGCTTTGACACCATTTACTTATGTGTTCCAGTGGAGAGAGAAGATATACGATATCTATGAAAGTATTTGTGGCGCGAGATTAACTACGAATATTGGACGTATAGGCGGGTTTGAACGTAATTTTACAGATGCTTCTTGGAAGTTTCTAGATGATTTTATGAAAACATTCCCTCCTATGATGAAAGAATTTGAAACCTTATTGACTAGGAATCGAATTTTTATGGATCGTTGTATCGGAGCAGGACCTATTAGTGCGGAAAGAGCCTTAAATTGGGGATTCACTGGTCCTAACCTTAGAGCAGCAGGAGTAGATTATGATGTTAGAGTAATGGATCCTTATAGTCGTTATGAAGAGTTTGACTTTAAGATTCCGGTAGGAACAACAGGTGACGCTTATGATAGATATTTGGTTAGGAATATTGAAATGATGGAGAGTTACAGTATTATTCAACAGGCTTTAGACAAACTTAAAGGCATGGATGATAGTGTGTTTCATGCAGATGTTCCTCATTTTTATTTGCCAGAGAAAGCAGATGTATATACAAAAATGGAGGCATTGATATATCATTTTAAAATAGTAATGGGTGAAGTTAATTTACCTGTTGGTGAAGTGTATCACGCTGTAGAAGGTGGAAATGGTGAGTTAGGCTTTTATTTGGAAAGTGATGGAGGACGTACTCCCTATCGATTACATTTTAGAAGACCATGTTTTATTTATTATCAAGCTTTCAATGAATTAGTCGCGGGTGGTTTACTTAGTGATGCTATTGTCACCCTTAGTTCTCTTAATGTTATTGCTGGAGAATTGGATGCTTAACTGGAGCATAGAAAGTTTAAATGATATATTGAGTTTTTAAAAAAAGGAAAAAAGAAAATGGCTATAGCGTTTTCAGTAGAAAAAATTAAAGAGGTTGAAAACATCATTGCACGTTATCCAGAAGGAAAACAAAAGAGTGCATTGATTCCGATATTACATATTGCTCAAAAAGAGTTTGGAGGTTGGTTAGATATACCCGTGATGGATTATGTCGCTTCTATTTTATCCATTCAACCCATCGAGGTATATGAAGTAGCCACTTTCTATACCATGTTTAATTTAAAACCGGTAGGTAAGTATGTATTTGAAGTTTGTGAAACCGGACCATGTATGTTATGTGGAAGTGATAAAATAATAGATCATATTAAAAATAAATTAGGAATTAAAGCTGGGGAGACTACCGCTGATGGCTTGTTTACCTTGAAACCAGCTCAATGCTTAGGTGCTTGTGGCTATGCTCCGATGATGCAATTGGGCAAAGTTTATAAAGAGCATTTAACTATAGAAAAGGTGGATAAAATGATTGATGAGTTAACAAAATTGGCAAAAAGTTCAAATTAAATTATCTTTATTTATGAAGTTCTTATTAAAGTTTATTTTTGCGTGTTGCTCTTTTATGTTTTTATTTACATCATGTAAAAATAATGATGAAGAATCAAAAACAGATAAAGGTACTGGGAAAGAGATGCCGAGGGTTTCTACTAAAGAAGCTATTAATCAACAGGCATTAGTAGGAACTTATGTTGGTATTTTACCATGTGAGACCTGCGATGGTTTAAAAACAAGTATTATTTTGAATCAGGATAATTCTTTTTCAACGGTAACAGAACCAATTAATGATACCGTTTTTTCAATGCCATTAATTGATAGCGGTAAATTTATTTTAAGGGATACCATCTTAGAATTAACGGATGTCGGTGGAATAGTAAGAAATTATAGAATTACACCCAATAAGCTGATACAGTTAGGAGAGGATGGAAAACCTCTGGAAGGTAAAGGGAAGCTTAGATATGAATATGATAAAGGAGCTAGTTTGAATCCTTAATTTTGAAAAAATAAAGAATAAAGATTGGGAATAAATACCCAATGTATTTTAAAAATATATAATGAAACTGTTATTAGATAAAGTTCATATTGAAAATATCAGACACTACGATACGTGGGTGAAGCATGGAGGTTATGAAAGTGTGGCTAAAGCACTTAAAATGGCACCAGATGAAATCGTAGATGAGGTTAAAAAGAGCGGATTAAGAGGTCGTGGTGGTGCAGGCTTTCCTACTGGAATGAAATGGGGTTTTGTGGCTAAACCAGAAGGCGTGCCGCGTCATTTGATTTGTAATGCTGATGAATCTGAGCCAGGGACCTTTAAAGATAGATATTTGATGGAATATATTCCTCATTTATTAATTGAAGGAATGATTATCTCTAGTTTTGCTATTGGTTCTAATATTTCCTATATTTATATTCGTGGAGAATTTGATTGGATAACCGACATTTTGGAAATAGCCATAGCTGAAGCCAAAAACAATGGTTGGTTAGGTAAAAATATTAAGGGTTCTGGTTTTGATTGTGAAATTTATGTTCATCGTGGAGCTGGTGCTTATATATGTGGAGAGGAAACGGCTTTAATAGAAAGTCTTGAAGGTAAAAGAGGAAATCCTCGTATTAAACCGCCTTTCCCTGCGGTAGAAGGTTTATGGCGAAGACCTACAGTTGTTAATAATGTGGAATCTATTGCATCAGTAGGTCCCATTATTATTATGGGTGGAGAAGCTTATGGAAATATCGGGGTAGGGAGAAGCACAGGAACTAAATTAATATCTGCTTGTGGTAATGTCGCCAAACCTGGAGTTTATGAAATTGGTTTTGATTTAAGTGTCGAAGAGTTTATTTATAGTGATGAATATTGTGGTGGAATAGCAAATGGTAAGAAATTGAAAGCTTGTATTCCAGGTGGATCTTCAGTGCCTATCCTGCCTGCTAATCTTCTACTTAAAACAGCTAAAGGAGAAACCCGACTGATGAACTATGAAAGTCTTTCTGATGGAGGATTTGCGACAGGTTCAATGTTAGGATCTGGTGGTTTTATTGTTTTGGATGAGGATCAGTGTGTGGTAAGACATACCTGGAGCCTATCTCATTTTTATCGTCATGAAAGTTGTGGACAGTGTACCCCTTGTAGAGAGGGTACTGCATGGATGTTTAAAATTTTGAATAATATTGAATTTGGAAAGGGAAGAATAGAGGATATCGATTTACTTTGGGATGTTCAAAGAAGAATTGATGGAAATACAATTTGTCCTTTAGGAGATGCTGCGGCATGGCCGGTAGCTGCTGCTATTAGACATTTTAGAGATGAGTTTGAATGGCATGTTACCCATGCAGAAGAAGCTCAAATAAGAAATTTTGGATTGGCACATTATGCTGATCCTTTAATAAACTAAAAATATTCAGAATTAAAAAAGATACTGATGTTTTTTAAAATTATTGCAATATGTCTGAAGTGAAAAATGTAAAAGTAACGATAGATGGCATCACAATAGAAGTCCCTGAAGGTACTAATATTTTAGAAGCTGCCCGTAAAATAGGCGGTGAAGTTACTCCAGTTGCTTTGTGTTATTATAGTTCTCTTGAAGATAGTGGGGGGAGATGTCGTACTTGTTTAATGGAGGTATCAAAAGGTTCTGAAAAAGATCCTCGTCCAATGCCAAAATTGGTAGCGAGTTGCAGAACTGCTGTACAAGATGGAATGGAAGTGAAATCAATGTCTTCTGAAAGAGCAGTGGATGCTAGAGATGGTGTAAGTGAATTTTTATTGGTGAATCACCCTTTGGATTGTCCCGTTTGTGACCAAGCTGGAGAATGCCATTTACAAGATATGAACTATGACCAAGGTAATGCAGGAACACGCACTACTTTTGTACGTCGCACTTTCGAACCTGAAGATCTTGGACCATATATTGAGTTAAATATGAACCGATGCATCTTATGTTATCGTTGTGTATTGGTAGCTGATCAATTAACTGATGGAAGAGAACATGGTGTTTTAGACCGAGGAGACCATGCTCGTATTTCTACTGCAATCACTAAGGCTTTAACTAATGATTTTATTGGTAATGTAATTGATGTTTGTCCTGTAGGAGCATTGACTGATAAAACCTTTAGATTCAAACAAAGAGTTTGGTTTACTAAACCTTTAGATGCACATAGAGATTGTGATAAATGCTGTGGTGAAGTGAGATTGTGGATGAGAGGAGAAGAGGTTTTCAGGATAACAACACGCCGTGATTATTGGGGTGAAGTGAAAAAAGATGCAAATGGAGCAACCGCTTGGATATGTAATGATTGTCGTTTCCATAAAAAGAAAACAAGTGATTGGATCATAGATGGACCAAGTGATATTAGCAGACATTCAGTAATTTCTCAAAATCATTATGGCGTAAACAATGTGGGAACTGCTGGAAAAGCTGAAAGATTAATCGATAAAGTGATAGGCAAAGAACCTATTTTCAAATTAGATATTCATGATGTTAGTGAGGTGAATAGACCAGAAATCAGATTAAGTGAAATTGATGGACCGGCTCATTCAGATGATTTTGATATTGACACGAAAAAGATTGACAAATAAGATTGTAAAACGAAAATATGAGTATTGATATATTTTTATTAATTGAAAAAACTGCTTTAATTCTAATTCTCATTTTAGCATCTATGGGAATAGCAGCTTATTCAACTTGGGCTGAAAGAAAAGTAGCAGCTGTAATGCAAGATAGGATAGGCCCTAATAGAGCAGGTCCATTTGGTTTGCTACAACCATTAGCCGATGGTGGAAAGCTTTTCTTTAAAGAAGAGATTGTTCCTAGCGATGCTACTAAATGGTTATTCATTCTAGCACCAGGATTGTTTATTTTCACATCGCTACTTACCAGTGCGATAATTCCCTGGGGTGCAGATTTTACAATCAACACTGCTGATGGTGTAAGAATTATCAGTTTGCAGGTTGCTGATCTTGATATTGGTATTCTTTATTTATTTGGAGTTGTAAGTATAGGTCTTTATGGAATAATGCTCGGAGGATGGGCATCTAATAATAAATTCTCTTTATTGAGTTCTATTCGTGCTGCCTCACAGGTTATCTCTTATGAATTAGCTTTAGGATTAAGCTTAATTGCTTTGGTAATGCTTACTGGAACAATGAGTTTAAGAGAGATTGTTGCTCAACAGCATGGTTTCTGGGAGAATGGTTATTTTACTTGGTATATTTTTAAACAACCTTTAGGTTTTTTAATATTCTTGGTCTGTTCATTTGCTGAGCTTAATCGTGCTCCTTTTGATATGACTGAATGTGATAGTGAATTGAACACTGGATATCTTTTAGAGTACTCCTCCATGAAAATGGGTATGTTCTTGTTTGCGGAATATATTAATTTGTTTATTTCTTCTGCAATATTGGTAACACTTTACTTCGGAGGTTATAATTTTCCGTTTATGGATCAGGTAGCTCAGATGGTACCTTCAGGAGTATTTACTTTAATAAGTGTAGCTGTATTTTTTACTAAAGTAGTAGGATTTATATTATTTTTTATGGTTATTAGATGGACTTTGCCAAGATTCAGGTTCGACCAGTTACTTAAATTGGGCTGGACAGGTTTAATTCCTTTGGCATTAGTGAATATGTTAATAACTGGAGCTATTGCTTTATATTTTTTTAATAGATAAGCTTTAATAAATTTTTTAAATAAGCTTGTATAAAATATTATAGTCATGAATTTATCGAATCGATCCGTAGCTGTTGACAGAAGTCCCATGACTTTTTCCGAGAGAATTTATATCCCGGAAATAATGAAAGGAATAAAAATCACTTTGAGTCATGTGTTTAAGAAAGCACCTACTGTTCAATATCCAGAGCAGCAAAAGCCTTTCAGCCCTGTGTTTAGGGGTTTGCATGTTCTCAATAGAGATGATGAAGGTAGAGAAAACTGTACTGCATGTGGTTTGTGTGCAGTAGCTTGCCCTGCTGAGGCCATTACCATGGAGGCGGCAGAGCGTAAACCTGGCGAAGAGCATCTTTATAGAGAGGAGAAATATGCTGCTCGTTATGAAATCAATATGTTACGATGTATATTTTGTGGTTTTTGTGAAGAAGCTTGCCCTAAAGATGCCATTTATCTTTCTGAGACAGTGATGCCAACAAATTATACCAGAGATTACTTTGTATTTAAGAAAGAAGATTTACTGATTACGGACGAACAAATTAAAGAAAGAAAAGCTAAAAAAAAGAAAAGCTAATTAAGAAATTATGAGTATAAACGAATTACTATTTTGGATTTTAAGCCTCTGGGCTATCGTCTCGGCAAGTTTTGTTGTATTGAGTCGTAATCCCGTTAATAGTGTGCTATGGCTAATATCCACTTTCTTTGCTTTAAGTGGACATTATATTTTAATGAATGCACAATTTTTAGCCATTGTAAATATTATAGTATATGCAGGTGCCATTATGGTATTGTTTCTGTTTGTATTAATGTTGATGAACCTAAATACAGATACGGAACCACAAAAAAGTCGTTTGGTTCATTTTGCGGCATTGGTAAGTGCAGGATCATTATTATTAATAGTATTGGCTTCATTGCGTTCCGCAGAATTAACATCAGTTCCTGTTACTGGCGCAGGGGATATTGGATTAATAAAAGAATTAGGAAAGACCTTATTTAATGATAAATTTGTGCTTCCTTTTGAATTAAGTTCTGTTCTGTTCCTATCAGCAATGGTGGGCGCTATGGTATTAGGACGAAAAGATCCAACGCCAACAGAAGAAAATAAATTAACTCAAAAATAAAAAAGAAAAACAGTGCCAATAGAATATTATTTATTTTTAAGCTTTACTCTTTTTGCCATTGGCATAATGGGAGTATTGATGCGTAGAAATGCCATCGTTATTTTTATGTGTATCGAATTAATGCTCAATGCTGTAAATTTATTATTAATAGCATTTTCAAAAATTTATGAAGATCCAGGTGCTCAGGTTTTTGTATTCTTTATTATGGTTGTAGCAGCTGCTGAAGTAGCAGTAGGACTTGCAATTATTATAATGATGTTTAGAAAAGTGAACTCTGTTGATATTAATATCTTAAACAGATTGAAAAATTAAAATTAGTTTTGGCTAATAGCGTAAAATATTATTTATGACACAATTGGTATATTTAGTACCCCTTTTCCCTTTAATAGGCTTTTTGCTTAATGGTTTGTTTTATAAATCCATGCCTAAAAAACTGAGCGGTGTGCTCGCTAGTTTCATGGTATTATTATCATTTGTTATTGCTTTAGTGATTTTCTTTGAAGTAAGATCAGGAAATCAACAAGCAACTACGGTTCTTCTTTTTGAATTTATTTCAGTCGGGAAATTTCAACTTCCATTTGCTTTTCAAGTTGATGAGTTGTCTTCTATGTTCATGCTGATCATTACTGGAGTAGGATTCTTAATACATGTTTATTCCATCGGGTATATGCAAGATGATGAGGGTTATAATCGATATTTTTCTTTTATGAATCTCTTTGTTTTCAGCATGTTGCTTTTAGTTTTAGGAGCCAACTACCTGATTATGTACTTGGGTTGGGAAGGTGTAGGTTTAGCATCTTATCTATTAATAGGATTCTGGTTTAAAAACAATGATTATACCAATGCCTCTAAAAAGTCTTTTATCATGAACCGTATTGGTGATTTAGGATTTTTAATCGCCATGTTATTGATGACGTTGAATTTTGGAACATTGACTTATGGTGAATTATTTCCTCAATTAGTAGGAGGTTTAGGATCTACAACAGATTTAGGCAATACGATTTCCCCTTATTTGACCAATGCAATTGCATTATGCTTATTTATCGGTGCAACTGCAAAAAGTGCTCAAATACCTTTGTACACTTGGCTTCCTGATGCGATGGCAGGTCCAACGCCAGTATCTGCATTAATACATGCGGCAACTATGGTTACTGCCGGGGTGTATTTAGTGGCGAGAACAAATCCGATTTATAATCTTGCACCGTCTGCTCAAACAGTAGTAGCTGTAGTTGGTTTGGCTACTTTATTAGTTTCTGCGACTATCGCTATGAAACAAAATGATATTAAAAAAGTGCTGGCATACTCAACGGTCAGTCAGCTGGGTTATATGTTTTTAGCGCTGGGGGTGGGTGCTTATGTAGGCGGATTATTTCATGTAATGACCCACGCTTTCTTTAAAGCATTGTTATTCTTAGGTTCAGGTTCTGTTATTCACGCTATGAGTGGTGAGCAGGATATGACAAAAATGGGTGGACTCGGAAAGAAAATGCCTATTACAAAAATTACATTTTTAATTGGATGTCTTGCAATTGCAGGTATTCCAGGATTTTCAGGATTCTTCTCTAAAGATGAAATCATGGCGGCCGTTTTTGCCAAGAACAAATTGATGTATGTTTTGGCTTTAGTGGGTGCAGCAATGACTGCTTTCTATATATTCAGAGCCTATTTTATGACATTCTCCGGAAGTTTTAGAGGTACAAGCGACCAAAATAAGCATTTGCATGAAAGTCCTTCAGTGATGACTATTCCATTAATCGTTTTAGCAGCACTTTCAATCGTTGGAGGATTCATTGGCTTACCACATGTATTATCAAAACATCATTTACTTGCAGAATATCTGTCTCCGGTTGTAAAAAACTTACCTGGTTTACATCTAGAAGATTCTATGGAATGGATATTAATAGGAATAGCATCAGCAGTAGCTATAATAATGTTTTTTGTTGCTAAGGCAAGTTCTATTAAGAATTCCTATGCAGAGCCAAAAGGTATTGCTAGCTTCTTTGCAAATAAATGGTATATAGATGAGTTATATGATAAGATTATCGTTCAACCGTTATATAAATTATCGAGCGGAGTTAATAAGTATTTTGAAAAAATAGTTGTTGATGGGGGCTCCAATGGAATCGGAAACTTTGTATTATGGTCTGCAGGCAGAATTAGAAATTTTCAAAATGGTCAAGTAGGAATTTATTTATTCTCTATGGTTATTGGAATAATTTTAATTTTAGCAGCAGGAATGGCTTTATTGCTGTGGTCATAATAATTATTAAATAATAGGAAAGAAACTTATAAGAAACAATGTCTTTAATTTTACTTTTGTTGATACCCGTTTTAACCGGAATTATCAATTTTGGAATCAAAAATGAGAAAACAACTAAAATAGTTGCATTAATAGGAGCATTAGCAACTCTAGTTGTAGCCTGCTGTGCCTTTAGCGGATTAGGTGATTCCAATGTCATTAAAGTCGATTATCCTTGGTTGCCCACTATTGGTGCCAGTTTTAGTCTTGAAGCGACAGGCGGTGCATTATTAATGACCTTATTAATGGCAATAACTTTTGTGTTGATTTATTTTGCACAATGGAATAAAAATATTGAAAATGCAAACCGTTTTTATGGTTTGATGAATTTGTCAGCAGCAGGTCTTATGGGCGTGTTTTTAGCTAATGATTTATTATTATTTTATTTCTATTGGGAATTAGCTTTAATTCCTGTTTACTTCCTTGCTGGACAGTGGGGAGGAAAAGATAAAGTTAAAGCATCCTTTAAGTTTTTTGTTTTTACTTTCTTTGGTAGCCTATTAATGTTAGGAGCTTTAATTTATTTGTATGTCAATAATCCCAATGTTTCTTTTGATTATGCCAGTATTTTAAGTACAGCTGCTATGCTTTCTCCTGAAATTCAATCCACCTTATTCGTATTATTCTTTATAGCTTTTGGTATTAAAATGCCCATATTTCCATTGCACTCTTGGCAGCCTTTGGCTTATGAGCAAAGTGCGACACCTGTTACCATTGTAATGAGTGCTTTAATGGTTAAAATGGGATTGTTTGCAGTATTAAAATGGTTATTACCTGTATTTCCTGCTGTCGACCATAGTTTCTATAATGTTATTATGATATTGGCTTTGATTAATATTATTTATGGATCAATTTTAGCTATTACTCAAAGTAATTTAAAAAGGTTGGTTGCTTATTCTTCATTAGCTCACGTAGGTTTGATGATTATGGGTGCCTTTTCCCAAAATCAATATGCTACAGAAGGTTTATATCTTCAAATGTTTAATCATGGTATTATTGTTACTGGACTTTGGTTGTTGGTTGATTATATAGAAAATAGATACAAAACTCAAGATATGAAAGAATTGGGCGGCATGGCAAACATTGCTCCTAAAGCTGCAATAGTTCTTGTAGTTGTAGCATTCGCAGCAATAGCACTTCCAATGACGAATGGTTTTGTGGGTGAGTTTTTATTATTCTTAGGGATTTTTAATAGTCAATTTGAACATAAGATTCTATATATGGTCGTTGCTGGATTAGGCATTGTTTTAGGATCTATTTATATGTTAAATATGGTTCAAAAAGTAGCTTATGGCAAGAAAAATGAATTGAAAATAAATGATTTAGTTTGGAATGAACAATTGAGTATGTATTTAATTGTTTTAATCATTATTGTATTAGGTTTTTATCCAAACTTAGTGTTGAATCTTTTATAAGAAACAATCAGAAAAACGAGAAAATAAAAAACAAAAACGTATTGCTTTTAAGCAAATAAAGAGAAGAATTAAATGAAACCATTAATAGCCACAGTTGTATTTGCCATTTTAATGATGTTTGCAGGCTTGTTTACTAAAGAGAAACGTAGCTTAAGCAATTTTGCAGCCATTTTGATGATTGGCTTACTAGGTCTAAATATCTGGGAGTTAATTGACTATGTAGTAACATTAAATGATTCAAGTGCTAGTCCTTATTATTTTGAAAAAATGTTGCGGATAGACAATTATGGACTATGGACTAATGTATTAATATCTGGATTAACGCTAATTTATTTCTTAATATTTAGAGATGGAATTGAAAAAGTAGGTATCCATGTGGGAGAATATTATGCTTCTCACTTCTTTGTACTTTGTGGTGTGTTTTTAGTAACAACTTATAATAATTTATTAATCCTTTTCTTAGGAATCGAAATTTTGTCTATTCCTCAATATGTTTTAGCAGGCTCTGATAAACGAAACCTCAAAAGTAGTGAAGCGGCTTTAAAGTATTTTCTAATGGGAGCTTTTTCTACTGGAATATTATTAATGGGTATCGTTTTATTGTATGGCGCAATGGGTAGCTTTGAATTAGATCAATTCAATTTTTATAAAAATGGAACGAGTACTCCTTCGGTTATAGGAGTGATGGGTGTTATTTTGATGATGTTAGGAGTTGGATTTAAAGTGAGTGCTGCTCCCGTTCATTTCTGGGCACCAGATGTGTATGATGGAGCACCTACTCCTTTTGCTTCCTTTATGGCCTCAATAGTAAAAGTGGGTGTTTTTGTAGCTTTTATGCGCTTATTTATGGAGGGTTTCCTCACTTTAGATGCTCATTGGAAAGTTGTTATTTTAAGTATAATGACAGTGCTTACACTGGTCATCGGTAATTTTACTGCTGTATATCAGCAAAGTGTAAAGAGAATGTTGGCATATTCTTCAATTGCTCATGCGGGTTTTATGCTTTTTGTTGTAATCGCTGCTAATGCTGAAGCAATGAGAGGAATGGTTCAATATATTGTGGCTTATTCATTGGCTACTGTAGGTATATTCTTTGTTTTAAGTAAATTGAAAGACTATACTTATGATGGTTTTAATGGTTTGGCTAAGAAAGAACCTTTTTTAGCATTTGTAGCTGCGATTTGTGTTTTATCATTGGCTGGTATCCCATTAACAGCAGGGTTCTTTGCCAAATGGTATGTATTGATGGCTGCTTTAAAACAAGATAATACTTTTTGGTTGGTAATATTTGCGCTGCTCATGGCAGTAGTAAGTGCTTACTACTACTTTAAAGTTATTATGGCTATGTATTTTAAAATTGGAGAGCCTGAATTATGTGCACCAATTACAACAATTGAGAAAACAATGATGGCTGTAATCGTTAGTGGAATAATTTTATTTGGAGTGGCTCCTGAATTATTATTTATGTGGATTTAATGGGCTGACTAATATCATATTTAGTACTAAAAAATGGATAGTGAGAACAAATTCGCTATCCATTTTTTATTTTAATAATTTTGGTTTTAATCAAAAATGGCTTTGGCATTTTCAGTTGTTATATTAATAACTTCTTCCTCTGACATGCCTTTTGCAAGAGCAAGGTGACTTAAGATATAACTTAAATAACTACTTTCATTTCTTTTGCCTCTTTTAGGAACAGGTGCTAAATATGGTGCATCCGTTTCCAAAACAAGATGTTCAATAGCTATACTTTTAACTACTTCAAATAAACCACTATTTTTGAAAGTTATAACCCCACCTATACCCATTTTAAATCCAAGATCTATAATTTGATTTGCTGTATTTAAGTCATCTCCAAAACAATGAAAAATTCCTTTAAGATTCCCATCTTGTTTTTCTTTTACGATATCAATACAAGCTTGGGTAGCATTACGACTGTGAATAACAATAGGTAATCCTTTCTCCTTAGCCCAATCTATTTGTTCTGCAAATGCAATTTTTTGTTGCTCAACGAAAGTCAAATCCCAATGATAGTCGAGTCCTATTTCTCCAATTGCTGCAAAGTTTCCTTTCTGTAAATATTCATAAGCAATATTCAATTCTTTTTTGTAATCCTCTTTTATATAACAAGGATGAACACCCATCATTGGAAAACAATAATCTGAATATTGATCAGCAATTTGCATCATCGATTCAATAGTTGAAGCATCACAATTGGGTAGGAATATTTTTTGAACACCTGCGTCTTTCGCTCTTTGAATTACTGCCTCTATATCTTCATTAAATTGTTCATCATATAGATGTGCATGGGTTTCAATCATTTTTTATTACTTTTAGGTTACGGGTCTTGATATTTTAATATTTTTAATTTCCTTTTAGACCCCTGTATTTATTGCAAAATTAAAGAAAGTATAGAATAAGTTGAAATAATTAAATTATATTTATGGGTTTGGTTTAAAATTTACTAATTTTATATATACATTTTAACATAGTTTATGATAAGTATTTGGGAAAAAGAAAGTCTTTTGAAATATGATTTTGTGATTGTAGGTTCTGGTATTGTAGGATTACAAACTGCGATACAGCTTAAGGAGAAATTTCCAAAAAGAAGTGTTTTGATTTTGGAAAGAGGCTTGTTACCTACAGGTGCCAGCACAAGAAATGCAGGATTTGCTGCTACTGGAAGTCTTTCTGAATTAGTAGCTGATAGTCAGTATGAAAGTGAACAAGAAATTTTCGATCTTTTTTCATCTCGGAAAGCAGGCTTAGATTTTTTAAGAAATCAATTAGGAGATGAAGCCATTGGTTTCGAAAATAATGGAAGTTTTGAGTTATTGGAAGCGAGTGAAGTTGATATTTTAGATCATATGGATCATTATAATAATTTATTGAAATCATTAAATAATCAACAAGCCATTTTTAAAATGAATCATGACAAATTGAAAGAATTTGGTTTTTCAATTAATAAATTTAAATATTGTTTAAACAATAACACAGAGGCAGCTTTAAATACCGGTAAATTGATGAGAAGCCTTAATTTATTAGCCTTAAATAAAGGAGTTCAAATTATTACTGGTGCAGAACTCATTTCTTATAATGATTTGGGCAATAAAATTGAACTTTTGGTAAATGATAGTTTTAGAAAAGAAAATTTAATATTTACAACAGAGAAAATGGTTATTTGTACCAATGCTTTTAGTAAAACTTTTTTTCCAGATGAAGATATGCAACCCGGTAGAGGACAAATTATTCTTACAAAACCTATAGAAAATTTACCATTTAAGGGCATCTTTCATTTTGGAGCAGGTTACTATTATTTTAGAAACCTAGGTAATAGGGTACTCTTTGGTGGCGGTAGAAATATTGCTTTTGAAGAAGAAACGACAACTGAACTCAAATTGAACCAAAATATCATTGCACACTTAAAGTCATTACTTAAAGAACAAATTTTACCTCACTTAGAATTCGAAATTGAAATGGAATGGTCTGGCATAATGGCCTTTGGTAAAAGCAAAACGCCTATTATAAGCTCAATTAATGAAAGAATAATCGGAGGTTTTAGATTAGGAGGAATGGGTGTCGCATTAGGAAGTATTCTTGCGTGTCAAATAGTAGATAGGATTGATTAATATTGATAAGTCATTATTGAAGGATTATTTTTATTTTTTTTGCTTTAAAAATGAGCTAAAATCCAATTTTTATAAGTGAAATTCTTTTCCATTTGGTTTTCAATATGATTTCATTAAGTTTATATTTTGAGAGTATTACAATTACTTTTTTACTTTTTATATAAAAAATAGCTTTTTTTTGATTAAATTTGTAGATTGTAATACAATTTAATTATCTTTTGCTATAATTAATTATAAATTAATTTTTAGCATTTTAACATATATAAGATTATGGGATGCGGAACATGTGGTAATACAACCACTATTGATAATACGAGTAATAGCTCTGGGGGATGTAATAAATTTAATGTATATAACTGGCTGGCTGATATTCCAGTAAGCGATTTTGGAAAGCCTTTTAATATTATAGAAGTAAGTTTTGATAAAGGCAGTAGAAAGGATTATTTTTTTAATAATTCCAATTATTTTTATGCTAAAGGTGAAACTGTTTCTGTAGAAGGTTCAGGTGGATTTGATGTTGGTGAAGTGAGTCTCGTTGGAGAGTTAGTTAAACTCCAATTGAAGAAATATAAAATTAAAGAAGATACAATTGATAAAAAAATATTAAGAATTGCCACAGAAAATGATTTAATAAGCTATCATAAATTTAAAGAAATAGAGAAAGAAAGCTTGGTTCGTTCTCGTGCAATCGTCAAAAGTGTTGGTCTGGATATGAAAGTTTCTCAGATCGAATGGCAGGCAGATGGTAAGAAAATGACGGTTTTTTATACTGCAGAATCTAGAGTTGATTTTAGAGAATTGATTAAAGTTTTTGCTTCCGAATTCAAAGCTAAAATTGAAATGCGTCAAATAGGCGCTAGACAAGAAAGTGCTAAAATAGGTGGTATTGGGTCTTGTGGAAGAGAATTATGTTGTAGTACGTGGTTAACAGACTTTAAAGCCGTAAGCACTAGTGCTGCTAGATATCAAAACTTATCTATTAATCAATCAAAACTTTCAGGTCAATGTGGTCGTTTAAAATGTTGTCTTAATTTTGAATTAGATACTTATATCGATGCCTTAAAGAATTTCCCTAAAAATGCAGAAGTGTTATTATTTGCTAGAGGAAAGGCAAGTCTTCAGAAAAAAGATATTTTTAAGAATTTGATGTGGTATAGTTTTGAAGGTAGTAATAAACAATATCCTTTAACGATAGATAAAGTTAAGGAAATTCAAGAATTAAATGCTAAAGGAGTTAGTCCAGAAGAGTTTGAAGCAGCCGAAGTTAGAGTTAGTAGACTAAATGTTACTGCTTCTGTAGACATGGGTTTTGTTAATGATGTTGGTCAAATTCAATTATCCTCTTTAAGAGGAAAGAAGAAAAAGAAATCTGTAAAGAATCCTGCTGATGCCTCAAGTAACAGAGATCCTAACGCTAGAAATAGAAATAAGAAGGTTGTTGCGCCTAATGCTAATGCAGATACCGGACAAAGACCTGCAAGAAATACCGAAAAAGAAAAACAAGAAAATAAAGCTGAGACTACTCCTCAACAAAGTAAAAATGAGGGTAAACCTAACGAACCAAGACCTCAGAAACCTAAATTTTTTAAAAATAGAAATGAAAATAAGGATGTCCAAAAGCCACAGACACCTTCTAATTAAAAAAAATATTTAAATCAAAGTATATTGCAAGTCTATAAATTTGGAGGGGCTTCTATTGCAACACCTCAAAGAATGTGGGCTTTATTGCCTATAATTCAATCTACTGAAAAACCATTAGTGGTTGTTGTTTCAGCATTAGGTAAAACCACAAATGCTTTAGAAAAGGTTGTGGAATCTGCAACCAATCAAGAATTAGAATTAGCACATCAACAAATTGATGAAATTGAGCAACAACATTTACATTATGCTCAAGAGACACTTAATAAAGATGCATTTGTATTATTAAAAGAAAAGTTAGCAATATTATTTTCAGAATTAAGAGCAATAATTAAAAATAATAGTCATAAGCATTTTGATTATTTATATGATCAGACTGTTAGTATGGGAGAGTTGTTTTCTACACTTATTTTTAATATTTTATTACAACAAGAAGGTATTAAAAGTACATGGTTGGATGCAAGAGACTTAATCCATACCAATAATAATTTTAGAGACGCTCAAGTGGATGAATTCGCTTCAGAACAATCTGTTCGAGAATCGATTATCCCATTATTAAAACATCAGGATATTATAATAACACAAGGATTTATAGGTAGATCTTCTGATGGAGATGCCACCACTTTAGGAAGAGAAGGTTCTGATTACTCTGCAGCATTATTAGGTAGTTTCTTAGATGCTAAAGGAGTATATATCTGGAAAGATGTTGAAGGCTTGTTAAGTGCAGATCCAAGATTGTTCCCTGACGCAGTGCGAATTGCTGAAATCAGTTTTAACGAGGTGATAGAAATGGCATTTTATGGTGCTCAAGTAATACATCCTAAAACGATAAAACCTTTACATAATAAAGGGATTCCTTTGTATGTAAAATGCTTTTTAGATAAAGAATTACCAGGTACTATTATTAAAAATAAAGTAAGAGCAATTTATCCTCCATTGATTGTTGTCAAAGATAATCAGGCTCTTATTCAGGTTATTAGTAAAGATTACTCTTTTGTTTCGGAAGATGTTTTAAGTGATATCTATGAAATATTTTCGAAGAATAATGTAAAGATTAATATCATGCAAAATGCTGCAATCAGTATGGTTGCCTCAGTCGATAATCGTAGAGATAAAATAAAGAGACTTATTGCTGCACTATCTGAAAACTATGAAGTCCGTCGTAATGAAGGTGCAACCTTATTAACTATTAGACATTATGATGAAGAAACAATTAAGAAACTCACTAAGAATCGTAAGGTTTTGCTAACTCAGAAAACAAGAAGAACGATTCAATTAATCGTTAAATAAAAAGGATTTAATTTTCCAATACTTATATAAGATTTACTGTAGTTTTAATTAGCCAAATTACTAATTAAGGAATATCTTTGCACACTATGGCAAACGAAAAAAATTTACAATCAGTTATTGCCCATGCGAAAGAGTATGGCTTTGTCTTTCCATCTAGCGAAATCTATGATGGATTAGGTGCAGTTTATGATTATGGTCAATGGGGAGTAGAATTAAAAAATAATTTAAAACATTATTGGTGGAGGTGGATGACTCAGACCAATGATCAAAATATTGTTGGTATAGATGCCGCGATTTTCATGGATCCTCAAGTTTGGAAAGCTAGTGGTCATATTGATAATTTCAGCGACCCAATGATAGATAATAAAGATAGTAAAAAGAGGTATCGTGTCGATCATCTTATAGAAGGGCATGCAGAAATTTTAGAAGAAGAGAAAGGCAAAGAACTGTTGGCAAAAATGGATGCGCTACTAGCCAAAGATGATTATGAAGGTTTGAAAATTTTAATTGAAGACTATAAGATTTCTTGTCCGATTAGTAAAACCGTAAATTGGACTGATGTTCGTCAGTTTAATTTGATGTTCTCTACTGAAGTTGGTTCAGTATCTGATGAAACCAATAAGATTTATTTAAGACCAGAGACAGCTCAGGGCATTTTTGTGAACTTTCTAAATGTTCAAAAAACTGCACGAATGAAAATTCCATTTGGTATTGCTCAAATCGGAAAAGCATTTAGAAATGAGATTGTTGCAAGAGGTTTTATTTTTAGAATGAGAGAATTTGAACAAATGGAATTGCAATTCTTTATTCGTCCTGGAACTCAAAAGCAATGGTACGAATATTGGAAAGCAGAACGTTTAAAATGGCATTTAGACTTAGGAATCGACATCTCAAATTATCGTTATCATGACCATATTAAATTGGCACATTATGCCGATGCAGCTTGTGATATAGAATTTAATTTCCCGATGGGATTTAAAGAGTTGGAAGGAATTCATTCTCGTACCGATTTTGATCTAAAAAGTCATCAGGAATTAAGCAAAAAGAAAATGCAATATTTTGATGCTGAAATAAATCCAGAAACCGGAAAAGCATATGGGAACTATATACCTTATGTTGTAGAAACTTCTATAGGATTAGATCGTGCATTTTTAGCCGTTTTTAGTGAAGCCTATCAAGAAGAAGATTTAAGTACTGCTGAAAAACAAGATAGTAGGGTAGTATTGAAGTTTTCTCCAAAAATTGCCCCAATTAAATTGGCAATTCTCCCATTAATGAAAAAAGATGGTTTACCTGAAATTGCATCTGAATTGATGCATACTTGTCGTAAGTATTTTAAATGCTTTTATGAAGAAAAAGATGCTATTGGTAAACGTTACAGAAGAATGGATGCAATTGGTACTCCTTTCTGTGTCACTATAGATCATCAAACTAAAGAAGATAATACCGTTACCATTCGTTATCGTGACAGTATGCAACAAGAAAGAGTGCATATGGATGAAGTGGTGGGTATTGTTCAGACTGAAATTGGGTTTTAGTTTGTATATGAACTCGTTACTAAGACAACAACTTTAATTAATTTATAAATATTTTCTTAATGAAAATTTTATTTATAAATATAAAAAACAGCTCATTATTCTTAAATTGAATAATGAGCTGTTTTATTTGGAATTTCTTTTATTTTCAAATAATATTGAAACAAGAATTTTAATTGCTTAATCATTAATTGTGCCTTATTTTTAAATAGAGCATATTTAATGATTATTTTTTTTCGGTTAGGTTTTAATTAAGGGCTTTTATTGATTTAACTTTACATTGAATGCACCGCTAGTTATCTTCTTTATACTGTTATCATCTAAGTTTTGTGCGTTAAAATGAAAAGTACCTTTTACATGAGTACTAGTAATTTCAGTAAAAGTAATTTCACCAGTTTCACCAGTTTTAGTGGCTTGGGTAAGCCAAGATATAGTTTCTGGATTAGTTGGATCACTTAATTTTATTTTAGTTTCGGTATATTGAGCTGTGTTAGGTGTTATAACATTTCCATGAAAAGGATAGGTACCTTCTCCGTCAAATCCCATGATAATAAATGCAATAGCTTTAGCCTCAGTGCCTCCAGTATTTCCTTGCAT
Source organism: Edaphocola sp. (assembly GCA_035497795.1). GTDB lineage: Bacteria > Bacteroidota > Bacteroidia > Chitinophagales > Chitinophagaceae > Edaphocola. The sequence continues at coordinate 72,792 of DATJCU010000132.1, forward strand.
AATTAATTGATTAGATTGACGGAAAGCCATTGTAGTTATTTCTAAAGTAGTGATCTTATTGTCATTAACTTTAAAGGTTATGGTTCCTTCGTTTGCACTTCCGGTGCCGCCTCCACCATTTTTCTTACATGAAGATAAAAAAGAGCTTGATGCAAGGCCTAATAAGGCAATTAGACTGAATTTTAATATACTTTTCATTATTATTGATTTTGTTTCATTGCAAAGATATTCAATGCTCAAGTCTTTCACAATAAGGCAAATGCACTATATTTCTATAGTGCATTTAATATTAATAAGTATTAATTTTTTTTGCAAACGGTTCGTATTTAATGAAGGGTATTCAATACCTCTTCCAATTTATTAAAAATTATATCTAGGTCTTCCAATTTGGCTGTTCCGACACTTACTCTATACCAAGGCGTTTCGGTACTGGCACCAAAACAATGAAAAGGAACTAATGCTAAACCTACTTCATCGATTAGAAACTGAGTAACTTCTTCTTGATTAGTAAAAGTCTTCCCTTTAAAAGTTTTTCCTTTTAAATCAATTTTAATAGTCATGTATATAGCAGCTAATGGTGCGATTGCTTCAATGGTTAATCCTTTTTTATTAAGATTTTCTATCTTCTCATAAATTTTCCAAAGTCTTTCTTCTATTTTGTCTTTTTGCTCCTTAAGTGATTGCTGAACAACTTCGTCATTGTTTAAAAATATTGAAGTTGCAACTTGTTCTGCCATTGGTGCCCAAGTACCAATATGACTCATCAAAGCTTTTATTTTTGAAATAATAGACGCCGGTCCAAAACCCCAACCTACACGAACGCCTGTTCCAGCAAAAGATTTAGATATGCCATCAAGCGTAATCGTATAATCTTTCATTTCAGGATTTAATTGTACGGGATGAAAGTGTTCTGTACCTTTAAAAGTTAAGAGGCTATACATTTGGTCAAAAAGAACGTAAAGTTTCTTCTGATCGGCTCCTCTTTCTTTATTCTCGGCAATTACTAAATCACAGATCTTTTTTAAAGAATCCTTATCCAGAACTGTTCCTGTCGGGTTTTGTGGAGTACACAAGCAAAGTAATGTTGCATCAGCAAGATGTGGTGCTATACTTTCAGGTGTGGGTAAGAAATTGTTTTCAGGAGTAGTGTCTATTTCACAAGCTACTGCTCCACACATAGAGGTATAGTGATTGTTATTCCAAGATGGAATGGCATAAATCACTTTGTCGCCTGGATCTACAATTGTTCTGAAAATAGTATAGATGAATGGACGTCCTCCACAACCAATTTGAATTTCATTAATTGCATAGTCGATACCTTGATGCTTTTTAACAAAACTGCTAACTGATTCTCTTAATGATAACAAACCCTCTCCAGGAGGGTAATTAGTGTAACCACTTTCATATGCTTTTAAGATCTCCTCTTTTAAAAAATTTGGTATTGGAAAGAAATCTGAATTAAAATCACCAATAGTATAATTATAAATATTTGCACCATTAGCAATTTTATTATTGATGTCATTGCCTAGTTTCACAATCTCCGAGCCGACTAGTGAATTAGCAAGTTTACTGAGTTTACCCATAATTTTAAGTTGATTAGATGTAGTTTAGTGAATTTAGTTTATTAATTTTTCATATGGTTCAATACGTAAAAGTAGTAAATATTTTGCAAAATTTATCTGATAAATATTAGTTATTAGTAAACAAACAATCAAAGATTTGTGAGGAGATATTTTAAGTTTTAACGATATCAAAATAAGTTTGAGCTAAAAGCACAAGGCCAAGACCTAAAATGCAGCCAGCACTTATTTTGTTAATATACATTATTTTTCTTAATGTCAATTTATGTCTAATCTTTTCAGCTAAAAATACTTTTAGAATATCTATTCCTAAAACTAGTCCTAAACAAACTCCAAACATAGTAATTTTATGGCTCGCATTGACAGTAGGACCTGCGATTACTGCCGCTGCCCCTAGCCAAACAATAATGACTCCAGGATTTAAAGAATTCATTAAAAAACCACTCATCCATATTTTGAAGTAATCTTTTTTACTGATTTTCGCTGCTTTCTTTTCGCGGTTGGGTTTTTTGGGTTTATATTTCTTTATTAATCCATAAAGACCTATAATAATAAATAATGAAGAGCCTAAATATCCAACAGTTTTTCCATGTGTTTCTAAAAAAGTTAACCAGCTACTAGCAATATTTGCTAAAGTCACATAAATGATATCACTTAAGCTAACTCCTAGAATAAAGGCCAGACCAGCCTTATAACTATTATGAATACTATATCTTATAATAGCAAAAAGAGTAGGACCAACAGAAATTGCCATGAATAAACCTAATGCTGCCCCCTTTAAAGCTGCTTCTGAATAAGTCAAATTATTATTTTTAAATTAGAAAAAACATTCCAAATAATGTTCAAAATAACATAATTTAATCGAATCTAAAAAATAAACCTTGCTTTGATATAGATGAGTTTTCGATATTTGTGATAAACCCTATGCTATAAAGGCTTCACAATAAAGACTTTTTGCATGTGAGTAATTTAATGATTTCTAATCATTAAAAAATCTAACAAATCGATAAAAGGTTTTTTCTTTTCCGAACTTACTTTAATACTGTTTAGAGCAATCATTGCTTTATTTGTATAGTCTTCTATAGCTTGTTTACAGTTTTCATCAGTTTTTAAAGTTCGATATAAATCCTGTATTTCTTTTACCTTATCTGTTTCATGTCCATCGAAAGCTAATATTTTCTTTTGATTTTGATCAGCCTTTTCAAAAGCATCTATAGCAAGGAAAGTTTTCTTATCGGCTAAGATATCACCACCAATTTGCTTTCCAATGGATGCTGACTCTCCAAAACTGTCTAAATAATCATCTTGTAATTGGAAAGCTACACCTAAATTAATTCCAAAATCGTAAATTAAATTTGCTTGGTCTTCACTGGTACCAGAACATAAAGCTCCCATTTTCATACTGGCCGCCAAAAGAACCGCAGTTTTAAGTTGAATCATATTAAGGTAATCTGCTTTGCTCACTATTTCCATCGTTTCAAAATCCATATCTTTTTGTTGACCTTCACAAACCTCTATAGCTGTTTTATTAAAAACAGGTAATATTTTGGCTAGTATTTCTGGTGTGGTATTTTGGAGACATGTATATGCATAAATGCTCATTAAATCACCTGAAAGTATCGCTGTAGGCTCATTATATTTCTTATAAACGGTAGTTTTTCCTCTTCTAAGAGGTGCATTATCCATAATATCATCATGAATAAGCGTGAAATTATGAAATAATTCTACAGCTAATGCTGTCCAATAGGCATTCGTATTATTAGAATTATCAAATAAAGCAGATGACATTAGACAGACAGCGGGTCTTATTCTTTTTCCACCTATACTAAGCATATACGTACAAGGTTCATATAAAGTTTGTGGCTCTTTTTTAAAAAAAGAAGAGGTTTGTTCTTGTAAAAACTTTTCGAATTCTTCAGCTTGCTGTCTAAAATCTAACATTTCTATTTTTTCTTATTGATTTTGCGAAAATAGGTAAAGAATTTTAGATGAATTGATTAATCTGAATAATTAATTACTAAGTAGCGCTAATCATTAAAGAGTTAGTGTACCCAAATTAAATGAACGTTCCGTTCTTATACTGGATTTTTAATATCTGGAGAAAGCCTATAGTATATTGGATATTTAAAACCTTGTAAAAATTAAACCGTCTTGATTCAATTGTTTAAAGGCTATCTTTCTATAAGATAGGGTAGGTATGAGTTTTTATATTGGCATATTAGAAACTCATTTTATTTTAATAAAAAAAATTCCTGTGTAATGCGCTAAAAATATTCAAAAGGGTGTTCCTAAGCTTTTTTTACGAACTCAGATTTTAAGGCCATCGCACCAAATCCATCAATTTTACAATCAATATTATGATCGCTGTTCACCAATCGTATGTTTTTTACCTTAGTTCCTGCTTTAATAGAAGAGGAAGCTCCTTTAACCGGTAAATTCTTTATAGTTACTACGGTATCTCCATCTTGCAATTGATTGCCATTTGCATCTTTAACTATAAAACTATCTTCATCTTGAGTTTCATTTGGATTCCATTCATGAGCACATTCAGGACAAATCATTAATGGCTCATCAAAATAAACGTGTTCTGACTTACAAATAGGACAAGATTGATGTTCACTCATTTTCAAAAAAGTTTAGCTTCAAAGATACTTAATTTATTTCAATCTTTTGAAATTGGGTCATATATTGAGAGTGTTTTAAAAGATAATTATAAGTGTTATATATTATTTAATGCTCAGTTAAAATACCTTCAATTTTTTACCAATTATGAATATTTAATAATAAAAAAAGAGTAGTAAACATTTAATTACTACTCCTTTTATGTCTTTATGATTTTTCTAAATATTAATAAAATCTTCCAGGTATTCTACGATTTAAAACATATCCAATACTTAAATTGAACATATTTCCAGAAGAATAATAATTGTTTTCTATTTTTGAAATATTGCTTAAAGAACGACCATACATTCCTCTTACTTGCATTCCCCAAGGAAATTGATAACCTATTCCAAAATAAACACCAGTTTCAAATTGGTTATAAATATTGTTTTCATCTTTATAATCAATCTTCGAAGGTGTCTTAAATTTCTTAATCACAGGAACAAGTGTTGTTATTTCCGAAAGACTTTCTCCTCCAATACCATAACTACTAAATGAAGTAGCTTGAACAAATAGTTTACCCGAGTTTTCTGAAATAGTCCAACTGTATTTTAGACTCAAAGGCAGCTCAACATATTTGAAAGTATTAATGACTTTTGATCTCATCGTATCGTTTTCCTGACTAAACTGAGATTCCCTCATTGTAAAATAAAGTCCAGTCTCAATAGAAAATCCAGAATTGCCAAATGGAAAATCAATCGCTATTCCAGCACGAGGCGTAAATCGCCAGTCATAATTTATCTTATGTCTTTCATTAGCTACCGGATCATATTGGTAACCATCGAATTTCATTAAATTATAACCTACTTCAGGCGTAAAAGTTACTTGGGCATTAGAAGCTAGGCTAAACCCGAAAAAGGCAGAAATAAAAATAATTTTCTTCATAAAGGATAATAAATGTCTATCTTGGTTAAGACAAAAGTGCTCTTAACCTACAAAGTTAAAAACTTAATTGAAATAATGAAATTTGTAAGCAAAAATATTTAAAAGACTTTAATTATAAATTCCCCAACCACATAGCACCACCAATACTATTTCGACTGGCTCCAGTAACTGAACACAAAACATTATTTTCTTCTCTCCATCTTAAAACACCTAATAGTGCCATAGCGAGTGCTTCTTTATTATCTATAATTTCCTTTTGAGGAATTATGAGCTCAATGTTTTTTTTCTGTAAATGTTCGCCCAAGCGATCCATTAAATAAAGATTATGAGCGCCACCACCACTTACTAGTAATTTTACAGCATCATTATGAGAGCGTGTAACGCTTGCAATTTGATAAGCAATGTGCTCCACTAGGGTGGCTAGAATATCAGAAATTGATTCCAGCCTGCTTTCAGTTATGATGTCGATGAGATGATTACTATAACTGTTTGCTAAAGATTTAGGTGCTGACTTTTGGTAGAAGTCGAGTTTATTTAAATCTTCAAATAATTGAATATTTATCGTTCCTTCTGCAGCGATATCTCCATTGCTATCGTATTCTTTACCTAATTTATTTGCATAAAAGTTTAAAACTTGGTTTGCAGGGGCAATATCGAAAGCTATCGGATTTTCATTATTATAGGTGATATTACAAATTCCACCAATATTTAAGCAGTATTCAAAATCTTTAAAAAACAATCTATCAGCTATGGGAACTATTGGAGCTCCTTGTCCTCCAAGTGCAACATCCATATTTCTAAGATCGCTTATAGTCGTAATATTAGTGATAGCTGCTATACTTGCACCCTCTCCGATTTGAGTGCTGGTTTTATTTTGAGGATCATGAAATACGGTATGACCATGAGATGCAATAAAATGTACTTTATGTACTAATTGATGTCGTTCTATAAATTTATTGACTTCTTCACCTATCCATCTACCAAATGAAGTGTTTAGTTTTAAAAAATCAGTCACACTTAATTTTATTGCATCTTTTAATTGGGCTTTCATATTGGATTCGAATGGAATACAATCAGAATGAAGTATTTCGAAAGACCAATCATTCCTAACATCTGTGATTTCTACATAATTTATATCTAAACCATCATGAGAACTACCAGACATTAAGCCAATAACATAATATACCATATTGCTTTTACTTTTTGAAAACTGTGCAAATGTAAAAGCATTTTTGGGTATTTCAAAATAGAGAAAAAGTATATAATTGGTTTGATGGATTAGTAAAAACTTATAATACCTATCATTATTTAAAAGCAAACTAGAATCATTTTATTTAAAAATTGGAAATCAAAAATAGATTTATCAAATCCTAAAGAATGCATAGGTGAAACTGTATTCTAAGATATTTAACTTAAAATTAATTTAGTTTTTAAAAATAACTCTAAATTCAATTCAATACATTATATTTGCCCACATAATTTTAATTTAGATTATGGATTTTAGAAAAGTTAATAACATCTCAGGATGGTTAGTCTTTGGATTCGCACTGATTGTTTACTTAATGACATTAGAGCCTACAGTAAGCTTTTGGGACTGTGGAGAGTTTATTTCATGTGCTTATAAGTTAGAGGTAGGTCACTCACCTGGAGCACCTTTATTTATGCTTTTGGGTAGATTTTTTGCAATTTTTGCGCCTTCTCCTCAGAAAGTAGCTTTATTTGTGAATGCCCTAAGTGGTGTAGCTAGTGCTTTTACAATTTTATTTTTATTTTGGTCTATCACACATTTTGCTAAAAGACTGATTAAATTAGAAAATCTTGAAAAATATTCTACTGCCAATTTAATCTCTATTATTGGTGCTGGTGTTGTAGGTGCCATCGCCTATACTTTCTCAGATACATTTTGGTTCTCAGCGGTTGAAGGTGAGGTATATGCAACTTCTTCTTTCTTCACTGCATTAGTATTCTGGTGTATCTTAAAATGGGAAGAGTCTAACGATGTCTATGCAGATCGTTGGTTAATTTTAATTGCTTATTTAATAGGTTTATCAATAGGTGTTCACTTATTAAGCTTATTGGCTATTCCAACCATAGCATTAATTTATTATTTCAAACGTTATAATCCTACTTTAAAAGGAGGTTTATTAGCTTATTTTTTAGGTGGTATTGTATTATTAATCGTTCAGTATGGCGTAATTCAATATATTCCTATTTGGGCTTCATGGTTTGAATTGAGATTTGTAAATAGCTTGGGATTACCATTAAATTCTGGAGCCATATTCTTCTTAGTTTTATTTGCTGGTATAATTGCAGGTATCATTTTTTATGCCAAAAAGAAAAACAAATATACCTTACATCTTTCTATGTTATCATTGGCTTTTATGACTATTGGATACACTTGTTATGTTCCAACAGTTATCAGGGCAAAAGCTGGAGTGTCTATTAATATGACTAATCCAGATAATATTATGTCTTTGATTCCATACCTTCAAAGAACCCAATATGGTGCACAACCAGTATTCTCTGGTCAATACTTTGATACTCAATTTGATACCGAAGAAGGTGATCCTGTTTATATGCCGATCACTAAAAATGGAAAAACGACTTATGAGGTTGTTAGTAATAATATTGATGTAAATTATCATGAAACACATTTATTTCCGAGAATTTGGAGTAGTGAGAAAGAAAGAGGACATGTTAATTTCTATCGTTCACAATTAGGTTTAGGCCCTAATGAAAGCCCTACAGCTGGTGATAATTTTAAGTTTTTCATAGATTATCAATTGAATCAAATGTTCTGGAGGTATTTTATGTGGAACTACACTGGACGTCAAAATGATTTGCAAGGATATGGTCCAGAACCACAGAATGGTAATTGGATTTCAGGTATTAATGTTGTAGATAAAGCTTTAGGTAGAGGTGACTTTAATAAAATGCCCGAATCTTATCGATTAAATAGGGCTCATAATACCATGTACTTTTTGCCATTTATTTTAGGCATCTTAGGAATTGTTTATCAGTTTAAAAAACATAAATTAGATGCATATGTTGTCTTGTCTTTCTGGTTCTTCACTGGAATTGCAGTACAGCTATATATTAATAATACACCATATCAACCAAGAGAAAGAGACTATCAATATATTGCCACTTTTGCCTATGCCATGTGGATAGGAATGGGTGTCTTTATGTTACGAGATTGGTTGCAAAAAATTATAAAAAATCCTACAGGAGCAGCTACTCTTGCAACTATTATAGGTTTATTTGCAGCTCCAATTATTTTAGGAGTGCAACAGTGGGATGATCATGATAGAAGTCAGAAAACCTTAGCTTGGGATCATGCTAGAAATATGTTGTCCACTTGTGATAGTAATGCCATATTAATTACAAATGGTGATAATGAAACCTATCCGCTGTGGTATGTTCAGGAAGTCGAAGGGTTTAGAACCGATGTTAGGATTTTTAATATTAATTTATTAGGTACTGATTGGCAAAACTTACAAATGTTTAATAAGGTGAATGATGCTGATGCAGTAACTACTTTATGGACAAAAGAATTTGTGGAAGGATATGGTAATCAAAATGTGTTTTATGTCAATGAAATTCCTTCATTAAAAGGTCAGGCATTTAAAGTGGATGAAGTTGTAAATTTCATGATGGATCCGAGAAATGCAATGATAATGCCAGGAAGGAAACAGTCTTTCCCAACCATTCCAATCAGAAATGTGATTATTCCTTTGGACAGACAAGCTGTGTTAAACAGTGGCTTGGTGAAGAAAAATGACAGTACCGTATCCATACCAGAAAACTTGGTGATGAATTTTAAAGGGAATTACGTGACTAGGGGTGATTTCTCAATGATGAATATCATTGCTGGTCTTGCTAAAGATGGATGGAAACGCCCTTTATACCTTTGTAATGGAGTGAATTTAAATGGATTGGAGCAATATTTAAAGAAAGAAGGGATATTATTGAAATTTATTCCTACTGTTGTTCCTCAAGAATTACCGGGTTTAGTACCGGTTGCTGATATTGATAAAAATATGGATCTGTTCTTAAATACTTATACTTTTGGTAAAGCAAATACAGATAAGGTTTATTATGATCAACCTAACCGTCGTACCTTTTGGGATTATAGAGGTGAAGCTGCCTATTTCGCAATGAGATTATCTGCTTTAGGTAGAGAATCTGATGCGATTAAAGTAATGGACCGTTCATTAAGTCAAATTTCAGAGCGATCTTATCCTACCGTAATGTCTAGTATGGAAAATAATGGTCTAAATGTTTATCGTGCTTATTTGATGGCTAAAGATGAGAAAAGAGCAGAAAAGGTGGGTGATAAATTAGCAAAATTTGCAGAAGATTTCACGAATTACTTTATAGACTTAAACGATCGTGGACAATCTGGCTCCATTTCACAAATGATAGAATGTATACAAGGTTTAGGTGATTTGACTAATATTGCAAATTCGATGCAAATGACTCAATTGTCTAAAAAATACTCAGATAAATTGACTACGATTAATTCTCGTCTAGAAAAGGGTTCTGATATTTACAAGGATTATTTACGTCAAATGCAGATGCAGCAGCAACAGCAGATGCAACAACAACAACAGCAATTAAGTTTGCCACAAACTACAAATTAATATTATTATAAAGCTAATTCAAAGAGCTTGTTCTGAAAAAGAACGAGCTCTTTTTTAATTTATTTTATTATTAGAATTAATTAGATGAAGCTAATTTTAAATATACTTAATTTCACCCAAAATTGATATTGTTTTTAGAGTCATTAAATGAAGTTTAAATATGATTTTTATGCTTATATTTTAAGTTAAAAATGCCTTATAATTTCAGTTTTTAGCGCTCATTTAATGAGCTTATTTAATTCTTATAATATTCTCCAAAAAATATTTTAACTTTAGCAAATTTTAAAAATTATTAGCATGGATTTATCTAAAAATTTCCCTTTACCTGAATTTACGCTCTTAGATGGTGAAAATCAATTTGGGGAGCAATTAATGGAGCGTTCTGTTGTATTGCATGTGCCAACTGGAACACTTTTAGAAGTTGTTTCTGTGGATCCTTCAGAAGTTTCAAAATATTCAGAAATTAAACATTTCCCTTTTGTATTTACAAATGCTGATGGTGAAGATGAGCATCATCTTTTATTATTACAACAAACAAATTCGGAAAATGACCTACAAGATGTTTTTGTAAAAGCAGCTCAATGGTATGGTAACTACTGTAATTGGTTAGATGGAGAATTAGATCAATTATAAAATTACATTCTTTAAATCAAATTTTCTAGATTTTATTTTTATAAGAAAATTATGATAAACATTTGTTCTGTCCAATAAAAGGATAGGATTAAACGATCAATTTTATTAAAAATTACTATCAATTTGGATATTTGGTTTTAATTAAATAGACCAAAAATATATGAGAAATATTTTGTGCAAAAATACTTTTCTTCTTTAATTTGACTTATCTTTAAGATTGTAGAAAATGGGTCTTAGAAGCATGGTTATTTTTGTTTTGATGCTCATTTTAAATATCAATACTTTTCATTTATTTCAAAATAACGATCCGACAAATAATTTTTAACCATATAAATATATAAAACGTAAAAACAATGTATCAAACAATTTTAACAGAACTTTCAGACAATATTTTAACGATAACCATTAATCGTCCTGATAAAATGAATGCTTTAAATAAAGACGTGATTCAGGAGTTAGGTAGTGCTTTGGATGAGGTTTACAGTAACAATGAAATTAAGGCCGCTATTATTACAGGTTCTGGTGCTAAAGCATTTGTAGCAGGGGCTGATATTTCTGAGTTTACTGATCTTGATGGCAGCGGCGGTTCTAAATTGTCTCAAGTAGGGCAGGATATGGTATTTAGTAAAATAGAAAATAGTCCTAAACCCATTGTGGCGGCAGTGAATGGTTTTGCATTAGGAGGTGGTTGTGAATTAGCTATGGCATGTCATTTTCGTACTGCTAGTGAAACTGCTCGTTTTGGCCAGCCAGAAGTTAATTTAGGATTAATACCAGGATATGGCGGAACTCAAAGATTGGTACAATTAATCGGTAAAGGTAAAGCTATGGAATTATTAATGACTGCTGATATGATAAAGGCTGAGGAAGCAAAAGCATTAGGTTTGATTAATCATATATTTTCGGCTGAAGACTTATTAACTAAGACAAGAGAAATTCTAGCCAAAATAAATACAAAAGCTCCATTAGCAATTGCCAAAGTTATTCAATTAGTAAATGAGGCAGCAACAGTTAGTCCAACAGGATTGAGCAATGAGATTAAGGCTTTTGGTGAGTGTTTTGATACTTCAGATAAGAAAGAAGGCACTGCCGCTTTTCATGAAAAACGTGCTGCTGTATTTACAGGAAAATAAAATTTAAAACGATGCTCTAATATAGAATACAATAAAATATAAGTAAGCTTATTTTTTAATTTGTTTAAAGTGTTTATCTTTATATTTAGATAAACACTTTTTTTAACCTTAAAATTTAATAAATTGATTAAAAAAACATTAATTATTTGCTTAACTGCTTGTTTTGCAATAGGACTAAATGCTTGTAAACAAAGTGCAGAAGAAGGAACAAATAGTTCCAAAACAAGTATGATGAAAAGTTCAAGAGGTGCAATTACTTTAGAATTTAATCTTAAACCTGGAACAACTTATACTTACAAATCTGAAGTTGATCAGAAAATAGAAGCCATGGGAATGGGCTCTAGTAGTTATGTAGAATCTGAATATTCTTATCATGTTAAGGAATCAAAAGATGGAAATATTACAATGGAAACTACCTATGATAAGATGAAAATGAAGATGAAGACAATGGGAATGAATGTGACCATAAGTTCTGAAGATGATACAAAAGAATCTAAGGCTTTAAGAGAAATGGTAGGAAAGCCTTTTGCAATGACCGTTGATAAATCAGGTAATATCATCAACATTGAAAATTTTGACTTTATTGATAAATCAGATGCTGTGAATGAGCAAGATTTAAAAAACATGATGGAAACTTCATTAAACATTTATCCAGATCATCCAGTAAAAATTGGAGATGAATGGGTAAAGGAGACAAAAACAGATTTTCAAAACTTTAAAATGAACATTCGCTCCACTTATAAGCTCGTAGCCGTTGATGGGAATATTGCGACTCTTGAATTTAATGGTGATATAAACATGAATGAAGGTGATAATAAAGAGATGAAAAATGGTGATATGGAAATGAATATGAAGGGCACTCAAAAAGGTAATATAGAAGTAGATATCCCTACAGGAATGGCCGTTAAAGGAGCCATTACTCAGGATATTAAAGGAGAAATGAAGATGCAAGGACAAACAGTACCAATGAGTATAGAATCGAAGATAAAAATGAATGGTAAAGTGAAATAAATACCAATTAAAAATAAATAATAAAGGCAGCTGATGTTCAGCTGCCTTTATTATTTAAATGATATTTTATCTTAATAACCGAATAATTCTTCTAAACTTAATTTTTTATAAGTACCTAAACTCTTCAAACTTTCTTCTGGAATGTCTTGTTCATTTCCAACCACACAATAAATATAGGGTTTATTAGCGAACTCTTGAGCATGGAATTTTTGAATATCTGCAAAAGAAAGGTTAGCAGATTTTTCATAAATTACTTTTCTAGTATCAGAAGTATTACCTAGTTTTTGAGCAGCAAGATAGTTGAAGATAATATTATCTTGAGTGACTCTTTCACTAGCTAAAGATTTTTGTAAGCTTAATTTAGCATTATCAAAATTGATCTCATTCTTAGGTAATTCGTTTAATAATTCATTCATACCTCCAACAGCTTCTTTTAACTTATCTGCCTGAGTACCAACATAAGCCATTACTACTGACTTATCTGCCTTCTTAGAAGGTTGTGCATAATAAGAATAAGTGGAGTAAGCTAAAGCCTTAGATTCACGAATTGTTTGGAAAACAATACTACCCATACCGCCACCGAAATAATTATTAAATAATGAAACAGTTGGCGCTAGATTAAGATTATACTTATCTGCATTTCTTACCCAAAAAACTTCCGCTTGAGTCATATTGTAATTTGCAAATAGAACTTGATTTTTAGCTGTTATATTTTGGCTGAATGTCTGAGATGCAGGCATTACAGAAAATTTAGTAGGAATCTTATGGTTTGATATTAAACTTTTTTGTAATTGTGCAACAGATTTAGGTCCATAATAAAGTATTTTATGTTGATAATTCACCAAATCGTGTAATATGTCTATTAATTGTTTAGCAGTGATATTATCCAATTCTTTATCTGTTAGAACATTATTAAAAGGATTGCTTTTGCCATATTGTGCATAAGATCTTAATCCAGCCATAATTGCACCCTTATTTTCTTTAGCATTTATTCTTCTTTTTTTAATGCTTTCTTTATAGGCTGTAAATGCTTCTTCATCTGCCTGACAGTTTTTGATTAAATCTTCTAATAATCTTACTGATGCCTCGAAATTTTCATTGAGTCCATCTAAGCTAATATAGGTTTCTTCATTTCCAGAACTTACATTGAAAGAAGATGCTAACTTATAAAAATCTTGAGCTACCTGATCGCTACTTTTATTATTGGTTCCTAAATACTCTAAATATCCAGCTGCAATTGGAAGTAATTTACTATTCCATTTTCCAATATCGAAATGGTAATATAAACGGAACAAGCTATTATCTTTATTTTGTACCGCAAGTATATCTGCTTGTCCTAATTTACCTTTTTGAATATCAGTTGCATAATTCATCCATAAAGGTTTGATAGGCGTTTCAGGCATTGCATTTACTTGCTTTACAAATGGAGACTGACTCTTATTAATTGTAACTGGTGTAATAGTAGGTTTTTCGACTTTTACTATAGAATTGTCTTCACCTTGTCTTTTATATACAATAACGTAGTTGTCGTTATTTAAATATTTTTTAGCAAAATCAATAATGTCTTTTTTAGTTATTTTACTGATTGTTTCAGGGAAAGAAATAGTGGTTGCCCAATCTTCCTCAGAAGTATAATTACTCATCAAATTGTTAGCTCTACTGCTATAACTCTCATTTTGAGCAATATTGTCTTTTTTCTCATTGTTGACAATAGAAGTGATTAAATCTTCAGAAAAATCTCCATTTCTAAGTTTACCAATCTCTCCTAAAAGTAAATTGCGAACTTCATCCAAAGATTGGCCTTGAGTAGGATTTCCTTGTAATAATAAAGTAGAATAATCTTTTAGAATATATGGGAATGCATAAGCACTCAATACTTTTTGAGATTTTACTAAATTAAGATCTATCAAACCTGCAGAGCCATTGGTTAAAATATTACCGATTAATTCCAACATTTGTGCATCTTTTGATGAAGCACCTGGAAATCTGTAACCAATCATAATACTTTCTGGGTTAGGTCCTACAACTTCTCTAACGATTGGACTCTTAATATCTTTTTCAATTCCTGGATTATAAGTAGGAATTACTTTAGGTTGCATATATGCAAATGCAGCATCTATCTTTTTAATAACCTCTTTTGGATCGAAATCTCCAGACATAATTACACCCATATTGTTAGGGACATAATAAGTATTGAAATAATTTCGAATTGCATTTAAAGAAGGATTCTTTAAATGCTCTATTGTACCAATGGTGGTTTGTAAACCATAATTGTTATTTGGAAACAAAGCAGCGAACATAGATTCGAAAACTTTTCGACCATCATCATCCACACCTCTGTTCTTCTCTTCATATACAGCTTCTAGCTCAGTATGAAATAATCTTAAAATTGGATTTCTAAATCGTTCTGCCTGAACAGCTAAAAACTTGTCGATTACATTGTTTGGAATATCTTCGGTATAAACAGTTTGTTCAAAAGAAGTGAATGCATTTGTTCCATTAGCACCCATTGCACCCATTAATTTGTCATACTCGTTGGCAATAGCATATTTAGCTGCTTCACCTGACACCTGATCTATTTGACTATAAATCTCTTTTCTTTTATCAGCATCTGTTGTTTTATTATATTGTTCATATAATCCATCAATCTTATCCAATAAAGGTTTTTCTTTTGCCCAGTCTAGAGAACCAAACTTATCTGTACCTTTAAAAAGCATATGCTCTAAATAATGTGCTAAACCTGTATGTGTAGCTGGATCAGTTTTGCTACCTGCTCTTACTGCTATATAGGTTTGAATTCTTGGCTTTTTATTATCTGGACTAAGAATAACGGTTAATCCATTTTTCAAAGTGTAAAATCGAGCATTCGCTGGGTCATTAGTTACATACTTATAAGTATAACCAGACTCTGTAGCCTCTTTCCATAGATATTTACTATCTTGGGCATAGCTGAAACTAAAACTTCCAGCCACTATTAGTGCTCCGGCTATTACCTTTTTGTATAAATTCATAAATAAAAATTTTTCAAAGATACTTAAAAAGAGAGTATATTATCATATTTAATAATAAATTAACTATCATGTTATTTCAAAAAAGAAGGAGTATGTATTTTCAATTAAAAGCCATTGAAGTGGAATAGGTCCGTTCATTTTTCGGAACTTAAAATAATGGAGTTTATAAGCATATTATTTTTGATTTTTTTCATTTTGAAATTTAATTCCAAATTAAAAAATATGCTCAAGAAAAAAGCCACTGAATCATCAGTGGCTTTTTTGCCTAGCGGAGAGAGAGGGATTCGAACCCCCGGACCTGTAACAGTCAACGGTTTTCAAGACCGCCGCATTCGACCACTCTGCCATCTCTCCGGGTGCAAAATAATAGTATCCAGTTTTTATAACCAAAAAAAAGTTTAGTTTTTTTAACAAAATCTGTGAAAGTCAATACTGCATTGTGTTTTATCTTATGTCGTTAAATAAAATATTATCACTTATTGCTCATTTTGAGTAATTTAGTGTTGATTTTCATGATTTTCATGAATTAGGTATTTAAAAAATCGATAGCAATTATAAATGACTTTTCGTACCTTTATAAAATGAAATTCATACAAAATTATTGGTTATTGATTTTAGGGATAATCTTGTTACCCTGTAGTGATACTAAAATTAGTAGCTCTGATAATTTAATTTTAAATATTATGCAACAGGAATCAAATAATAAAAAAGTGGAAAATGTAACTAAAAATAAGACAATTGATACTGCAATTTTTGCTGGTGGTTGCTTTTGGTGTGTAGAGGGTCAATTTAAATTATTGGAAGGTGTTATTAATGTAAAAAGTGGTTATATTGGAGGGAAAGTTCCTAATCCAAGTTATGAATTAGTGTGTACAGGTACTACTCAGCATGCTGAAGCAGCAAGAATAGAATTCGATCCTGAAAAAATAAGTTATGATGAGCTCTTAGCTGCATTTTTTATGGCACATGATCCTACCCAGCTTAATCGTCAAGGTAATGATGTTGGGACTCAATATAGAAGTGCTATTTTTCCAATTAATGAGGAACAAAAAAACTTAGCATCATTTTATATTAAAAAATTAAATGAGGAAAAGGTATATTCCAACCCAATAGTTACCTCAATTGAATGGGGGCATAAGTTTTATGAGGCTGAGAATTATCATGATGATTATTATAGCAGAAACCCAGATAAGCCTTATTGTCAAATAGTCGTAAAACCTAAGGTTGAACATTTCAGAAAAGTCTTTGCAGATAAATTGAAAGAAAACGCAAAATAAGCGGTATTAATATAAAAAAGCATATCGTTAAATTTTACTTGAATCAACTTAATTCTTTGAAAATATACTAACTTTACTTTATCATGATTTTTTTAGAGAACAATAATATCAGTTGGGATGGAAATCCTGGAATTAAAGAGGATACTGATGTCTTAGTTGACGAACAAGAAGAATTATATAATAGTTTAATTGTTTGGAATGATGAAATAAATACTTTTGACTGGGTGATTGATTCCTTAGTGGAAATATGTGGTCATACAGTTGTAAGTGCAGAACAATGCGCTATGATTATTCATTTTAGTGGAAAGTATGCTGTTAAAAAAGGAAGTTTTGACGACTTGAAACCACAATGTGAAGCCTTGCTGGATAGAGGAATCTCTGCTTCAATAGATTAAATTAATAATTACTTTAAAAACTAAATTGATTTTTAGCAATCTAAATCTAGATGGGATAATAGGAAGTCACTCCTTATTATCCCATTTTATCAAGATGCATACTCGTTGAAGTTAAATTACTACTCGCTTTTGCTAATAAGGTGTTAGTTTCATGATTATAAACCTTTACTTCTGCATTCATTATTTTTTTACCATAACGAATTATTTCAGCCTCTGCTCTTAAGGTTTCTCCTTCTTGAATAGCATATAAAAAGTCAACGTTTAGATTAACACTAGTGTAATGAATCTCCAAATCTAAGGAGATAATAGCAAAACCAATTGCCTCGTCAACTACCATGGACATCATTCCACCATGAATGTTTCCATATGGGTTACACATTTCATGTCTTACCTTTAAAGTGACAGCCGCTTTTCCTTTTTCTACGCTTAATAAAGTAAATCCTAACCAGCTTCCAGCTGGAGAGGGAGTATTGTCCAATACTTCTCCTAAAAGCTGCTGTAATAGGTTAAATCCTCCTTTCATTATAAATGTTAAATATTGTGAAGTTGGCAAATGTACTGAAAAAAAGCATTCATTTTTAAAAAATATTAAGTAAGTTTGTATAGTATTATTATAAAAGGAAGATGACACTCACCCAATTAGAATATGTTGTTGCGGTTGCGACTTATAGAAGTTTTGTAGCAGCAGCAGAGAAATGTTTTGTAACTCAGCCTACTTTAAGTATGCAAATTCAAAAGTTAGAGGATGAGTTGGGTGTGAAAATATTTGACAGAAATAAACATCCTATAATGCCAACTGAGATAGGGGTTGCAATTGTTAGTCAAGCTAAAATTATCCTATCTGAGTCTGGGAAAGTAAACGAAATCATTCAAAAAAGTAAAGATGAGGTTTGGGGTGCGTTTAGATTAGCTATAATTCCAACCATAGCTCCTTATATTTTACCAAGTTTTTTGGCTAATTATGCTGCAAAATATCCTAAGGTGAAATTGACAGTTATCGAAATGACAACTCAGAGTATTATTAAAGCATTAGAAAATGATGAACTTGATGCTGCTATTTTAAGTACGCCTTTAGAACGTTCTCAAATAAAAGAATATCCTTTATTTTTCGAAACTTTGATAGCATATTTTTCAAAAGATGAGGCTAGTAAATTACCTAATGCTATTAAACCCAAAGATATTAATCTTGAGAAATTATGGTTATTACATGAAGGGAATTGTTTAAGAAATCAGGTTTTGAATTTATGTGTAGAAAACATACAGAATATTCAAGCAAATAGACCTTATTTATATGAGTCTGGAAGTGTTGATATGTTAAGAAAAATGGTGGACACTAATGGTGGTGTAACTATTTTACCAGAATTAGCAACTTTTGAATTTCAAGATAAATTTCTTGATAATATTCGATATTTTGAAGATCCTCAACCAGAAAGGGAAGTTTCTATTGTTACCAACAATCATTTTGTTAGGAATTCTATCTTACAGTCCATAAAAACAGAAATTTTGAATATTATTCCAGAAAAAATGAAAATTCATAAAGAAGGGAGAAATATTTTAAAAATTCAAACGGCTAAACTTTAAAAGGATGATATTTTAAGTTCTAAATTTATTAATTTATTTTTCAAAAAACAAGTTTATTAAAAAAGCACAATAAAGATTATATTTATTGTGCTTTTTTCTTATTTAAGATAATCAGAATATGCTTTTTTATTTATTTATAATAAAACGTTGCGTATTTAATATCTGTCCATCTTCTTTTAGAATCATAAAATACACGCCCTCAGCTAAGTTTTTATTAATTTGAATATCTAGCTGATTTGGTCCGGCCGTAACTGGCTCAGATTGGAAAACTGTTTGTCCAAAAGTATTGGCAAGTGTAATATTATATAATTTTGAAGTATTGAAATCACCTGCTAATTTAAAATTCCCATTATTAGGATTAGGATACAATTTGAATAACTCTTTTTTAGTTACAGAATTAATACCTGTAGTATTAACCCATACCTGAATTCCTGCTAAAGAAATTTGGTTTACATCAGTACATTGTCCTAAAATATTAACTTTTGCTTTATAGGTATCTCCATCGTTAAAGTCAACTCCGGCTGTAACTGTTAAGACACTATCATGAACACCTGGAATTAAAGTATCGTTTTTATACCAATCGACTGAAATACCTCCAGAATTTTGAGTGCTAATTGTCAAAGTTGCGGTACTTCCAAGATTTACGATGCCACTTGAAGGATCTATTTCAAAATTGGCGCTAACAACCATAGTATCGGCACACACTTCATATGGTCCTAAGTCAATGGTATTATTCATAATTCTATCTGAAAAGTTCAAATCTTCAGTGATTGCAGATAAGTCAGGTGTTGCAGTGCTTGCAAAGAAATCATTATCGCCTATATCTCTTGCAAAACTACTATTATGTAATCTATAATCACTGTTAAGGGTATCTACAAAAATAGGCCAAGTGATTGCTGTACCTAAAGGATTGACACTACCATCATCAATAAAAACAGGTGCTGGAATGATGTCTCCAACAGCAATTATTTTACGAGCTAAGCCTATTAAAGTCAAATTGATATCTAAATCTTCAGGATAATTTCCTACCATAATAGAGTTTCTTATCTGAGAAGTAGTCCCTCTGTCATAAGCACCACCACCTGTAGGTGCATGGTTGTTTACTGCGGTAACGTTAGTAAGAATTAATGTGGCATTCGTTGAGTGATTATCATGAGCGCCAAAACCACCACCATTTCTTCCTGCATGGTTTCTAGCAAATAATACATTGGTAATAGTAGCTGTAGAAGCTCTTTCTAAACCAAAACCACCGTAATCATTATCTGCAATATTATTTAAAAATTTGGTATTAGTAATTTTAGGATCACATGTATTGTAATTATACATTCCACCACCATTGTTTCCTGCTTCATTACCATCAAATTCTACTCTGTCAAGGGTTACGCTGCTTTTCCAACAATAAATTCCACCACCATCAGAAGCTGCATAATTATTAATGAACTTCACTGAATTAAAAACAGCATTACTGGTGCCATCATTATCTACACCACCACCGCAATCTCCAGCAGAATTATTTAAAAATATTACATTTGTAAAAGTAGGACTACTTCCGTCATTATAAACGGCTCCTCCTGAATTGGTGGCCATATTATTTTCAAATATTACATTTGTAAAACTACCATTACTACTTGCTGAATTATTAATTGCACCGCCGCCTTCGTCTCCTCCAGTTGCATAATTATTATAAAAGACAGTATTTGAAACCTCAGGAGCACTAGATTCATTAGCCATTGCTCCACCATTTGTATTGTGTGCATGATTATTTTGGAATCGGGCATTTTCAATAATGACATTGCTTTTATAATTGAACATACCAGCTCCGCCACCTAGATAATCTTCAACACTCCATACTAAGTTGTCTTCTATTATTATATGTTTATAGGTAGCCTTAGTGGAATCATTATAGATACCAGCACCTTTATCTCTAAAAATTTTTCTTCCATTGAGCAAAACACTAGAAGAGTCTGTAGCATTACCATGTTTAATTGTAAAGCCTTCCATTTTAAAATTACTTAATTTGGAAACTATAATAACATGATAAGCATTGTCTGATGTGTCATTAGGCACTCCAATATCTCCACTTAGGATAGTTTTGTTGGTTACGTGTAGAGAAATAGAGTCAGTATGTCTTTGATTAAGACTGGTTTCCGTTCCATTGAATCCTCCATAAATTGGAACTCCTTGTTTCATAACGAAAGCCTTATCTCTGTTGTCTGTACTACCACTTATGGTTTGAGTTGGAATATAGGTGCCTTTAGCTACCCAAATTTCATCTCCTAAATTAGCAGCGTTTAATGCAGATTGTAAATCGATAAAGGCATTAAGCCAGTTTGTTCCGTTTTGTGCACCAGTAGCTGATCCGTATACATAAATTACTGAAGCTTGAGTTTTGATTCCTATACATAAAAAAAGGAAAGTGAGAAAAGTTAAGATTTTGTTCATTGTTGTTCTTGATTTTGGTTAAAAAATAATAATTATGAGAACAAATATAATGTTTTTTTTTCAGAATGTAAAGAAACCGTTAAATATGTCAAATTGAATTATCTATTTCTACTAAATTATACAGGTTTATAATTTTCGTTTAAGTGTATTTTGTTTTGATCTATATAATAAAGGTGTATTGTTTGTGATAGGCATATTTTAAAAATAAAAAAGCCACTCATGAAATCATGAATGGCTTTTAAATTAATTATTTATTCTTAAAGGTGAATTGCTTCGCCTAAGGCAACCTCAATGGCATCTTTCACAGCTTCACTCATGGTAGGATGAGGGAAGATAGTATCTAGTTGCTCATGATATGTCGTTTCCAGTTTACGAGCAGTTACTGATTCGGCAATGATTTCTGTTACATTAGCACCAATCATATGACAACCTAACCATTCGCCATATTTTGCATCAATTACTACTTTTACAAATCCATCAGTAGCTCCGGCAGCACTAGCTTTTCCAGATGCACTGAATGGGAATTTACCTACTTTAATTTCATAGCCTGCTTCTTTAGCTGCTTTTTCAGTCAAACCTACTGAAGCAATTTCTGGATGACAGTATGTACATCCTGGTACATTACCATAATCCAAAGCTACAGGTATATTCGCATATTTTCCTTCTTTTTGAGCAATTGCTTCAATGCAGATTACAGCTTCTTTCATGGCAACGTGTGCCAAAGCCTGACCTGGAACGATATCTCCGATAGCGTAAATACCTTCAACATTTGTTTTATAATAAGGATCAACTGCTACTCTTCCTTTTTCAGTTGTAATATTTAAAGTTTCAATACCAATATTTTCAATATTTGTACTTACACCCGCAGCAGATAAAAGGATTTCAGCTTCTAATGTAATTTCTCCATTAGCTGTTTTTACAGTTGCTTTCACTCCATTGCCACTAATATCTGCTTTTTCTACAGAAGAAGAAGTCATTACTTCAATTCCTTTTTTCTTAAATACTTTCTCCAATTCTTTTGAAATGTCAGCATCTTCTACTGGCACGATTCTATCCATAAATTCTACGATAGTAACCTTAGTACCTAAAGTACTGTAAAAGTCTGCAAATTCAACACCTATTGCTCCTGAACCCACGACAATCATTGATTCTGGTTGCTTAGCCAAAGTTAAAGCTTCTCTATATCCGATGATTTTCTTTCCATCTATTGGAAGAGAAGGTAATTCACGACTACGGGCACCTGTTGCTAAGATAATGTGTTTAGCACTGTGTTTTGTAACTGAACCATCTTCTGCTGTAACTTCTAATTCCTTAGAAGCATTTAGCTTTCCAGTACCTTTTATTACTTCAATTTTGTTTTTTCTCATTAAAAACTGAATACCCTTACTCATTTTATCAGCTACACCGCGGCTACGCTTAATGATGGCATCAAAATCTGGCTTTATGCTACCTTCGACTGTAATTCCATAATTTTGAGCAGATTGTAAGTAATGAAATACTTCTGCGGACTTCAATAATGCTTTAGTTGGGATACATCCCCAGTTCAAACAAATCCCACCAAGATTTTCTCTTTCAACAATTGCTGTTTTATAACCTAATTGTGCAGCACGAATTGCAGCTACATAACCTCCGGGACCACTCCCTAATACGATTACATCGAATGCCATAATTATAAAGTTAAATTTATTTGTTTTTAAATTGAATTATTCCGACAAAAGTAATCAATTTACAACTAAATTAGCAATATTTTTTATCACAATCAATCAGATCCGTTTAAAAATAGCTAAGTTTGCACCAGTTTTTATAGCATATGACAGTAAAAAATCCAGAAGAAAATGAAAATAAAACCTATTGGTATAGGTGGTATATCTCCCTTTTATTGTGGTTGATAGCCATGGTTATTTTCTTTTATTGGTTTACTAAAATATATAAATGAGTAGTTTAGACTGGTTAATATTAATAGTTACTCTGGTAGGCATCATCCTTTATGGTTTATATCAGAGTAGGGGAAAACAAGATAGTGATAATTATCTAATGGCGGGAAGACAACTGCCTTGGTATGTTGTACTTTTAGGAATAATGGCAACTCAGGCAAGTGCTATTACATTTCTTTCTGGTCCCGGACAAGCTTATACGGATGGTATGCGCTTTGTGCAATATTATTTCGGTTTGCCATTGGCAATGATTGTTATTTCAATGGTATTTGTCCCGATATTCAGAAAAATGAATGTTTTGACGGCTTATCAGTTTTTAGAAAAAAGATTTGATAGAAATACAAGATTACTTACTGGGACTTTATTTCTTATCTCTAGAGGTATTTCTACTGGAATTAGTGTGTATGCCCCTTCTATTATTTTATCGTCAATTTTAGATGTCAATATTTATATTACTAATGTTCTGGTAGGTGGTTTATTGATTATATATACTTATACTGGTGGTGCGAAGGCCATTGCACAGACTCAAAAAATACAGTTTACAATTATTCTCTTATCTATGGCATTTGCTGGTTATTTGGTAGTTCATGCTTTACCGCCTGGTATTGGTTTTAAAGATGCATTATTTCTAGCAGGAAAGTCAGGTAAATTAAATGTTATCACCACTAACTTTGATTTGAAAGATAAATACAATATTTGGAGTGGTGTTATAGGAGGCTTCTTTTTAGCATTATCCTATTTTGGAACAGATCAAAGTCAGGTAGGAAGATATATTGGTGCTAAAAACATTAAGGAAAGTCGTTTAGGATTGTTAATGAATGGATTTGTGAAAATTCCGATGCAATTTCTAATTCTTTTATTAGGTGCCTTATTGTTTTCGTTTTATAGTTTTCAAAAAGCACCTATTAGTTTTAATAAAAAAGCAGAAGATTTAGTTTCAAAACAGGCATCTGCTGAATATCAAAGCTTAATAATAGAGTATAACCAATTAACAGAGAAAAATAAAGAAATAGCTGGAAATATTATTGGACTTAGTAAAGGTGATAATCCTATTAACCTAGATAAGAATATAAAACTACTCAATCAGACCCAAACTAAGATTGAACAGAATCGAAAGGAATTCAAAGATATAATTAAGAACAATAATATTTCAGCTGAGGCAAATGATACCAATTATATTTTCCTGCATTTTGTGAAAAATTATATGCCGATGGGTATGGTGGGATTGTTATTTGCTGTTGTGTTTTTAGCAAGTTGGGGATCTATTTCTGCGGCATTAAATGCATTAGCTGCGAGTTCATTCCTAGACTTTCAGAAACTTGTTTTCCCTCAAAAAAAATTCACTCAATCTCAAGAAGTGAAGTGGGTGAAGTGGCATACATTAGGCTGGGGTGTTTTCAGTATATTAGTCGCAATGTTAGCCACTAATATGAGTAATTCATTGATAGAAGTGGTGAATGCATTAGGAAGTGTTTTTTATGGAGTAGTATTAGGTATTTTCTTAGTAGCATTCTTTTTTAAAGGGATTAAAGGCGTACCATTATTTTATGCGGCCATTATCTCTCAAGTTGCAATAATTGTCATTTATATCATGGATATTGTTGGCTTTCTTTGGTTAAACCTTATAGGTGCGGCCTTTGTCATAGGATTAAGCTATATTTTAAAATATGTCTTCATGTTGAACAAAAAGAATATTAGCTAAATTTAAAATTTTTAAAAATAATTTAATGAAATACTTTCTTTTAGGTGCATTTTTGTTAAGTACAATTGCTTGTAAGGCGCAAAATTCGCAACAGTCAAAAAAAACCGTGAAAACAGAGGACTCAAACCTTTCTGGTGAACATGATTCACAAATTAATTCTAAAGATCTCTCTATTAAGTATTTTTCAAAAAATTCTGAATTAGATTTTAAAGTTGAGGCTGCTTATAAAAAAATGAATAGTCAAGAAAAAGCTGCTCAGATGATTATGGTTGCTTCTGCCGAGGCATTAGGCCTTAAATATTATTTGAAGGTAAAACCACAAGTCAGTCAAAAGATAGCTGCTAATATATTATTATTAAAAGGATCTAAATCTGAATTTATTCGTCAACAAAAGGAATTAAGTCAAAATAAAATTGCAGATTTAAAACCATTGTTTGCTTGTGATTGTGAGCCAACCTTATTACATAATAAATTTCCTGGTGAGCCAAAAATGTTGTCCACATCAAGTTTGAAAACAAGTGAGGATGTTATTGCCTCTGTAGATTCTATAAATTCATTAATGGATAAAATGGGAATTGTAATCAACTTTGCACCTATTTTAGATATTGCAGCTAATAAAGCAATTATTAATAAAAGAGCATTCAGTAATGATGCTGAAAATATAAAAAAGCTTTCAGCTACCTTTATTAAAGCAACTCAAGAAGATGGGAAAGCAGCTACTGTTAAGCATTTCCCAGGTCATGGTGCTGTAATTGGTGATACCCATAAACAATCTGTTTCTATAAATGGAAAGATGACCGAATTGTCTACTTTTGAGTCCATAATTAAAAATGACCATCCTATTTTAGTCATGGTAGGTCATATTGCTGTTAAGAATAATCCTGATGGTTATAATACTGAGGATGGAAGACCTGCAACAACTTCTAAAAAGTTGATGACCGATTTACTGCGTAATAAAATTGGCTTTCGCGGTATTATAACTACTGATGCGATGAATATGCAAGCCTCTAAGAACTTTCCTAATGCAGATTGGGAAGCAGCTAAAGCGGGTGCAGACCTCATATTAATGCCTTTAGATGCCAATAGTTTAAATAAGAAAATTGCTGCAGAAATTGAAAAAGGCAGTGATTTAGGTAAACAATTCGAAGCTTCTGTAAAAAGGATTATTCGTCTGAAATTATTAACTCAATAAATTGAATTACTAATTTTAATTAGTGTTTCATTTTACTCATTTGCTTGGTAATAAAATCGACTGCTTTTCTTGGATGGATTCTATAGAATTTATCCAACATCCGAGCATCTTTTCCAACCAATGCTCTGAATTTATTCTTTTCAATAGCTTCTATAATGATTTGTGCTGCCTTTTCCGCAGAAAGTGTTTTGTTTGAATTTTGAAGATCAGTCTTATTATCCTTTACAGCTTCTAGGCCAGAATTAACCATGATATTCGTATTCACCGCTCCAGGTAGAATAATAGTTACGCCTACGTTTGTGTTTTTTAATTCTGCATAAAGCCCTTCTGTAAATAATTTGACCGCTGCTTTGGATGCTCCATAAACTGTCTGTCCAGGAAATGGAATAAACCCACCCATACTTGAAACATTTGTTATATGTGCTTCAGGACGATTGATGAGAAAAGGTAAAAAGGATTTTGTCATATATACCAGACCGAAAAAATTGATATTCATAATATTTTCAATCTTTTCATAGTCCAAATCTTTAACGTCTATAAAAGGTTGAATAATTCCAGCATTATTTATAATTCCATCTACCGTTCCATGATGTTGGATTACAAGTTTAGGAAATGCTTCTACTCTTTCTTTGTCTGCAATATTTAATATATGAATAGAGACATTATCTTTACCAACTATTCTTGCTACTTCATTCATTCCATCTTCATGGATATCTGCCATTGCAACTTTGGCTCCCATTTTTACAAGTTGAATACTTAGTTCTTTACCAATACCACTACCAGCACCTGTAACTACAAATACTTTACCTTTTACTTTCATTTCTTTTCATTTTTTAAGTTATTTCTTCATGTGTATTTAAAATTTCTGTGTATCGCTAAGTCAAATATTAGCCTAATTCTAAGAACCTATCTGACTCTATAAAGATACTAAAAATTATTGAGTATTAACACATAAATATATTATGTTAAATGTATTATTTAACTTTAAAATGATAATCTATGATTTTTTTTGTATTGTTTATTTGAGTTTTGCAACGGTTTGTTTTACGGCTTCCTCATTAGTGATTGGCGTATAATTAAAGTAATTATTGAATTTAGAACTATCAAAGAAATAATCTCTGTCAAATTGATAGTTCATCTCTTCTATTTCTTTGAAATTGGGCACAAATATTCCCAGTATTTTAAATAACCAACTTGGTAAAGTGCTAAATTTTGGTTCGCAATTTATTTCTTTTGCAAATAAATAAATCCATTCTTTGCCTGTTAATTGGCTCGTATCAGTCGGTAAATTCCATATTTGATTATATGCTTTTTCTGTATTTCCAAGCATTGCAGTTCCCTTTGCTAATTCTGGTACATAAGCAAAACTATGTATCCTATTAGTATTACATAGCCATTGTGCTTTCTTCCCATTTTTTAATTTGTCAAAAACGAGCTTTGTAATAATGCTATTATCATAGGAAGTCCCTCCAAAGAAATCGGGCGCCCTCACGATGATTGCTTTTAAACCATTCTTTTCTATGTTTTTTAATATTAGTTTCACGATTTCTGCTCTTATCGCACCTTTTTTGCTTGTGGGACTAATCGGAGATTCTTCTGTTATATGCTTTACATAGTCACCACCGATGGAATAGATATTGTCAAAAAATACAAGTTTTGAATTGTATTTTAAGCATGCTTCTATTACAGATTTCATGAAGGGTATCCATTGCTGTTGCCAAATCTTTGTTTTATAAGGAAAGCCTATAGTAACATATACTATGGATGAATTTTCAATAGCTTTGAAAACATTTTCAGTTTTTAAGAGATCAGCTGAAAACAAAATATCGTTGGGATTAACCTTCTTTGGATTTCTGCTTACCAGTTTAATACTATTAGTGTATTTTGATAATTCTTCTGCCAATGCAATTCCTATGGCTCCATTTGCACCTAATATTGTTTGGTTCATAAAAAATTATTGATTTTACTTGTTTGTTTTTAAATCGTGCTTTAAGGAACGACATACAAATATACATTTGAATGCTTAATATGTAATTATTAATTCAGAATATATTACTGTTGTGTCATTTTATTCTTGATCGATGTGAGCATAATTGTCATTGGGAAATTGAAGTTTTTGATGCTGTGATTTTTACTATTCTTTGAATACGAGAAGTGATATTGTACTATTTACAAGCATTTTTAATTATTGTTTCAATTTCTTTTGCTCTATTAATAGTCATAAAATGTCCGGTATTTTCGATTATGAAAGTAGCTTTCACATTTTTGATAGGAATTAGTCGGTCTTTGCTGCCATGGATGTGAATGACGTTTTCAGGATTTTCTTCATTTTTCCAATTTAGAATTTCATTTATTGCCCAAGTGAGAAATTGGTTATCAGTTTCTTTCATTATCGTTTTTAGGAGTTTCCGTTCAGATTCGGACTCAATTCCAAAAAGCCAATTAGTAATAAAATTTGAAATTTTTAGAATGGAATTTGGTACTAATTTATTCATTTTCAAGATTCTAGCTATACGATAACTTTTAGAAAGTTCGTTTTTGTTTTTTGCAGATGCTATTAGAATTACTTTTTTTGTTTTTATTATTTTTGAAATTTCAACAGCAACCATTCCACCAAAAGATAATCCCATTAATATTGGATTTTCGCTTGTTATTTTTTCTGAAATTCTTTTTGCATAATTTTTTAAGGATTCATCTTTTAAAGGTGGTATCCAATCAATAAACTCTACAGTTAAGCCTGTAAAATCAATATTCATAAAGACTCTTTTATCGACACCTAATCCACTAAAAACATAAATTTTATTCACTATTTATATAGCTTGTTTATTACTATTACACAAAATTAGAAAATTAATTTCAAGCTTACAAAAACCAGAATAAGATTAGAGATATTGTTTTTTAGGTTCTTGTTTAATCACTACTTTTAGGTTTCGATTTTCGAGTTTGTTTTAAAACAATATGTGTAATAGTATAGATTATTGCCGAGGCACTTAAACCAAAAACATTTGCGTCTAGTCCATAAGGAAGTGTAAATCCTCCAATAATTAAAATTACAGTAACGCCACCACCGGTAATCATTGAAAGTAAAGCTGCTAAGGGAAATCTTTCTTTTAAAAACATTGCAGCGACAATAGGTACTAATAATCCAGATACCATAAATGCATAAGCATACAGCATTAATGACAATACATTTTCCATGGTCGATGCTAATAGAATCGCTAGGCCGCCAATTACCAATGTAGAAATTTGAGAAAATCGAACAATTGTTTTTTCATTTTTCTTGCTTTCTGGAATGAGATCTCCCACAAAACTACCAGAGGCTGCCATCAAACAACTATCTGCTGTGGACAAAACTGCTGAGAAATAAGCTGCCATAACCACCCCAGTGAAACCTACTGGAAGAATGTTTTTAATTAATAAGGGTAAGCCCATTTCACTGTCAAGTAATACGCCTCCTTCTACAGGAACAATACCTTTTTGCACCGCTACATTAGCCAACATCCCTAATATTACACCAGTGAAAGCCATAAAAGGCCATTCTAAAATTCCAGCAAAATACCATGCTCTTTGTGCTGCCTTTTCACTTCTGCAAGCAAAAATTCTTTGATAAAGCGTCATACCCACAAACCAAATAGGAATAATAGTAACACTCCAGTTGACTACCAATTGCCAAGTTAAATTTTGAGTAAGGGAGAGCATATCTTTTGATAAATAAGGAGCAATACCTTCATAGCCGCCCAGCGCATTATAGCTTAAAGGAATGGCGACCAACATAAGACCTGCAAGTAGTACAATCCACTGAACCACATCTGTATAAATCACCGCTTTAATACCGCCCAACATAGTGTAAATAACGGCTATAGCACCCATAATGAATAGCATCGTACCCAGACTAATAGTAGGGAAAGTTGCTGAGGTAAGCTTGGCTCCTGCTAGAAGTTGCGAGCTGGTGAAACCGGTATAGCCGATAATGACTATGATTGCTGCCACTATAGCCACTTTTCTATTGTATAAAAAGCCAAAAACTTGTGGCATAGTTAAAAAATGGGATCCTCTCTTTTTTTGCCATTTATACACTAATGGAATTAAAAAAACAGCACTTAGCCAAGCACCAATTAATCCAGTAAATAATAGCCAAGAACCTGAAAGACCCATTGTGAAACCGACACCTCCCAATCCAATTGAAAAACCACCACCGACATCTGTAGCTACTACAGATAGACCAACATAGCCACTCTTTATTTTCCCTCCTGCAATGTAATAATCTTCTTCGGTTTTATTCTTGGTAGAAAAGTAAAATCCTATACCCAATAACAATAAAAAGTAAACACAAAAAATGACAATATCAATCCAATTCATCTAGATAGTTTTTGAAAATGAAATAGCAGAACTGCTAAAAAACAAAATGGGATTAGACTACTGAAAAAAGCGTACAATGGCTTAGAGTCTCCCTGAAAACTAGTGCTTCAAAGGTACAAAAGAATTTTGAAACTTATAAGCTAGGAGGATTATTAGGCAATATTTATTGCAATAAGAATCTGCTTAAAACGACTTTGGATAGTGAAAGTGGATAGAAAATTTTAATAAAAAACTTAATCTTCTTTGTGTTTTGGAGCTAAGACGACCTCGGCAGCTGTAGTCTGCAAACAAAAGGTTTTACATTAAAAATGTGCTAAATTATATTGTATACCGAAGTTTGCAGTAAAATGTCTGTTTACCATGTTTATGTTTTCATAATATGGAGATCGGCTATTATAAAACCTTTCGGGCATGTCTATAATATTAAAAAAGCCTTGATAAACGGAAACTTCTATAAATGTAGTAAGTGATTTTTTGATTTTTGATTCCACTCTTATTCCAAATTGAAATCCAAAATCAAATTGCTTCAGTGGAATTTCTTCAAAATCTAGCGAATTTTGGTTTTCAATTCCCAACTCATTTACACCTCTGTAGTCAGAAGTTTGTTTAATCAGGAAACCAAAATCAGGTCCTACAATTAAACTAAGATCAATTTTTGATAGAGGTGAAAAGAAATTGTATTTTGCTAAGACAGGAATTCGGGAATAGGCGATATTGTGATACCAGTCAATTTCGGCAAAACCTGAACTTGTAATTATACCGCTCTGTAAATGGTATAAAACGTCTATTGTCTCTTTGTAACGAATTTGTACAAATTGGAGTTGAGTTTCCAAACTCCAATGATTCCTAAACTTATAACCAAAATTTATACCCCAGTTATAAGAAGGGAGTAATGCTTTATCTCTAGAGAATTTTAAATATTGTGGTGTAGATCTATAATCTTTTGTTAGGCTAATGTTTTTTAAATATCCACAATTAATACCAAAATATATATTTTGAGCCTTAACAATAATATTACCTATAAAAAGAAACAATGTTAATAATATTACTTTTTTCATAGATTATTTTTAGAAAATTATATAAAATAGATTTTCGGAGTATATTTATTTTAATTATTATAACAAAGTAATTAGTACTGAAAAAGCCGCTACTACTATTTATCCTTCATTGAAAATCGCAACCTCATTTTACAAAAGTCCCTTGTAAACTGTAATATTTTTGTGCACTCATTTTCAAAGATAAACTTAATTTCTTGTTTTTTAGTTCTTCTAATATTTCTTTAATAAACGTATAGCATTAATTTTTAGTCACTTAATTACATATGGCATATTGTTAAGGCTTCAAATACTTAGCTCAGCTATTCTATTTAAATTATTTTTTTGTATTTTATTGAAAATTAATATAAGCATTTTTAGGTATTTATAGACGTGTTAGAATTTAATAATTCCAGTCTTTCTTATTATGGAATAATCTTCAATTTCTATTTGCTATTTAAATTTTCTAAATATTATTTATGCATTTTATCTATTTTTTTGTAATTTTGGATAGTTCATCAAAATTTATATCTAATTTGAAATCCAGCAATACGAGAAAAACAAAGTCATCCAAAAGTCCACTCTTATTCCTAAGTTCACTAGTATATCTGCTCTTTACTTTCTACAGTTCCGATTTGAATGCCAAACAAATTCCTCTACGAGTTGGCATTGCCGGTAGTGCACCATTTGTAATTCACAAAGACTCTATAGACGATAGTGGCATTGCCATTGAAATATGGGAGAATATTGCTGCAAAAGCTAATTTTGAATACGCTTCCATTGATTATAATGATGTGTCTTCAGCTTTAAGAGCCTTACAATTGGGAGAAGTGGATGTAGTAATAGGACCGCTTAGTATTACCGCACAAAGAATGGAATTTGTACGATTTACCCAACCTTTCTTTCAATCTGGATTATCGATAGTTTCTAGATCAGAACATAAAAGCTTAATAGATCGAATAAAGCCTTTTTTCAGCTTCAAATTAATAATAGCTATTAGTGTTTTTTTATTTATCTTAGGATTAGTAGGAACTTTTTTTTGGCTTGCAGAAAGAAAGCATTCACCAGAGCAATTTCCTATGAAAGCAGCTCCTGGTATAGCAAACGGTATGTGGTTGGCAATTGTTACAATGAGTACTACTGGCTATGGAGACCGGGCACCAATAACATTTTGGGGTAGGGTCATTGCAGGTAGTTGGATGGTTATCTCTATAATATTTGCAACAAGTATGGTTGCAGGCATAGCTAGTACATTAACTTTAACGGGATTAGACAAAAGTGAAATCACCATGGCGAGTGAATTAAATAAACAGAAAACAGGCGTAATTGAAAATTCTCCAGCCGAAGAGTTTGCCGAAGAAAAAAATGCAAAAATTATAAAAATAAAGAATCTTGAAGATGGTTATCAGAAACTATTAGATAAGGAAATTGATGCGTTATTATTTGACCGAACACAAGTGCTTTATTTTTTAAAACAAAATTCCAATGAATCGATTTCGATTTCTCCTTACGAATATGATAAATTAGGATATGGATTTGCAACTCAACTAAATAGTGATCTTACTCATCAAATAAACATCCATCTATTACATATGGCAGAAAGTGGAAAGCTAACACGCATTTTACATTCTTGGCTAGGAGATTACGAAAAAAGCAATTAAATAATGATTTTTATAGAAGAACCTATTCAAAGAAACGATATCAAAGATAATGGTTTGCAACAATTCTCCAATTCCATTTATAAGAAGATGGGTCACACATCATGAGTTTAAAAAACAAAAGTTGCTTTTAGATAAAAGCAACTTTTGTTTTAAATAGGTATTTTACCCCCTACAGAATCTCAATCAGCTTAGGCTGCTTTTGTTTTGCATGTTCCATTTTAGGGATTACAAGATGTAATACACCATTTTCATATTTCGCTTGAATTTTTTCAGTGTCTACAACATCTCTTTGCAGCGTGAAAGTCCTAGAAAAAGATTGATAGCTGAACTCACGGCTTGTGTACTTCTCCTCTTCGCTGTTCTCTTTTTTTGTAGCTTTTTCTGAGCTGATGGTAAGGTTGTTACCTTCAAGCACCACTTTGAAATCATTTTTCGTCATTCCTGGTGCTGCCATTTCCACTTCATAGTTATCTGGCGTTTCTTTGATGTTAACCGCTGGGATGGTCGTATTAGTATCTGAAAAATTTGACATATCCCAATTAAAAATGTCACGATTTAGGAAATCATCAAAAAGTTTTGGGAAGTGGTTTTGTAAATTACCGTTTCTCTTTACGATTGTCATAATTACCTCCTTTTAATTTGGTTAAAAAATGAAATTTATAAAAAGAGCAACAAAATAAATACCAACTCAGATTTTAGTCATTTATTCTGAAAAATTTGCAGAAAAACTGAAAAAATTGCAATTTTTAAAGTCAAAGTTTCAGCTTTATGTTCTAAAAGCGTCTTCAGAAAAGTCAGATTGAATAGTAGGAAACTGGTTTCGGTATCAAATCATGAGTTTCATTTTATAGTTTATTTACCTATAAAAGTCATTATAAATGTTTCCAAGTTCATCATGAAATCCCCATCCAATTTCAGTTGTGTCATCAACTATTTTTTTTGCACGATCTCCAAATTTATCCAGAATATTTTCTTTAGCCATTAAGGTTAAGGCATTTGAGTAAACACTTTCAATGCTATTATAAAAGGGCTCATCAATATCTCCAAATTCATTAGTAAATTCAACTCCAGTTTCAACGTAGAAAAGCATTAGTTCAGCAAGTAATTCTTTTGATGCCTCTAATTTCTTAAAATCGGAGATTGCTTTTTTCCCATCTGAAAGACTAAATCTATCTCCTCGTTTCGGGAAAAATGCCTCATAAACTTTGTCTTTATATTTCAAAAAGAGCTCGTGCTCATTAGGGTTCACAAAGAAATCCAAAAGCTCTTTTGCTGACTTGTTTTTTTTATATAAGTCTGCTATTAATTCAACAAGCTTTTCCTTGTCAAGTTTTTTTAGCTCTTTTTTTAACTCAGTTAGTCCCATAGTATATTTCTTTTATTACTACTTTGTACGAATTTTTTTTTATTTTTTTTTATTTCTGTAATCCGTCCCAAAATGGGTACACATTTTGATAAATAATCCTTTTACAAATTTATAGCTATTTATTATAACTGGTTGTACTTTCCTTAGTAAGTTTATAGTGTCTATTGTGCACCACTAAGTTCTTTAATTTTAGCTTCTATTTTCTGATTAATGTCTTCAATTTGTGATTTGTATTGGTCGTTGTCTTCCGATATGGCTTTGTAAAGTAATTCGTAGCTTTTTACTCTAAGTTCACAATACTCCTTCAAAAGACTATTTCTAGTTCTGATTTCAAGAGGTAAGTCTAAGTCTTTGAAACTCTCAAGAAGTTTTATGTTTTCGTTCCAATAATAAATCCCTCTGTCCTTAATTCCGTAAAGTATTACGTCCTTAGATGCATTTCCTCGTAAATTATAAACTTCTAATGCCATGGATTCCATTGAGAAAAATTCTTTTATTTTTGTATCGTATGTTCCAATATCGTTGGGTAATTTTTTGTAAACAAAAAAAGATGAAACAAGAATTATAATTGACAATAAACCAATTGTTCCATATTTCAATTTAGTTTCTTCAGGCTTTTTTAGGCTCGGAATTAATGCGTATCCTATAACAAGTCCACTAAGTAAACCACCAATATGGGCTGCGTTGTCAATACCTCCTTTAAAGCCATAAATTAAATTGTAACCAACAAAAATTGCAATACTTGTTAATAATGCTTTTCTGGCCGTTTTCTCTATTAAATTCGTTGTCAGCATTGCAAGAAAAACGCCATACATACCAAATATAGCACCAGAAGCACCAGCACTAATTGTTAGGTGGTGCCACCATAAACTTGCAATACTAGCTGTAATTCCTGTAAGTAGGTAAGCAGCAATAAATCTTGTTCTGCCTAAATGTGGTTCTAATAAAACACCTATAAAAAGTAGTGCATACATGTTCATTAAAAGGTGAATGATTCCAATATGCAAAAAGCAGTTTGTTATGAGTCGCCACCATTCGCCTTCTAAGGTCATGGGTCTGAAATTAGCACCCCAGTTTAATAAACTTTCACCATCTGGTTGTATAATATTTACACCACTAATTGCCATTATTATGAAAATTAAAATATTCAAGTCTATCAGAATTGGTGTAATGAAAAAGCCTTGTTTCGGTATGAAAATCGAGAAAAAGCCTTTGATTTGTTCAGTAGTCGTTTCTGGAGGCAACTTTAAAATATCTTCCTCTTGTGAAACAAGTTGTTCGTTTAGTTCTTGATATTTTATATCAAGTTCTTCTTTTGTTTGAGTCGATTTTAGTTCCTCAAAATTGATAAAGAAATTAGCAACATTTTTTTTGTTTTTACCCCAGTCCATCATTTCACTTCCAGTCGATGCACTTTGAATATTAGCAATTCCGTCATCAATTTTGATTTTAATTTCTGCGTTCCAAGAAAACATTCCATTTTCTGTATAAGCAATAAGTCCATTATCGCTAAGGTAGCCAACTTTCCAACCCATTTTGGTTGCTGTCTCGTTTGCAAGTGCAATAAATTGCTGTTGTGTCAAGTCATTAAGATAGAAATCCTCAATGTATTTTGGTGTAAATCCTACTGCCATATTTTAATATTTATTTGTTAGCTCTAAGCTTAAACGTTCAAAGTAAAGTCGTCCTATCATTTGACCTGACGTAAAGTCTATGAAAAGGAAGCAATTTCGAAGCACTAAACCTTTTGGTAAAGCACTTATTTTGATACGAGGCAAAGGCCTGTATTTTACTAAATTCTGCCTATTTTTTATATACAATGTTTAAACGAATCTGCTAGTGCTGAATCTTTTATTGTTGCAAAAGTAAAAGAACTTTTGATTATATACTCTAAAATTCAATATTATGTTAAAAGAAAATCAAAACCTTATAATATTAGAATTAAAGTAAGATTCTGACTTAGAAATAGTGTTTTAATATAGAGCCGCACCTTCATTTAGTGGTATAGTAAAAGAGCCTTTAAGTATTTATCTATAATGCTTGACACTCAATGCTCTTCATTTTAAGTTAAGTCTTGAGAAACAGGTCTCAGAAGCTGTTGATGAGTATATATTTTATTGTAAAAAACAAAAGCTGCCATATTTTGTCTTTCCGTTTTCAAAGCTTATCGAAATGTTTTTTGTCTTTATTTTCTTATTATTCAATTCCTTTTTATTTGAATAATATATGTTGTCATCAAGTCTAACGATTATTGTTGGTGTCAAGTCCGTACCCAAGTCCGCAACTATAAAACCCAATAACGTTTTATCTAGGTTTAACGTGTCAGTTGCTGTTAGAAAAGGAGAGTCTGATAGAATGGAATTAAATTCTCTTGATTTTTTATCAGAACTTAAAACTACTTTTAAAAAATAGTATAAATGAGCACCACCTGTCCCAACAAAATATAATTCGTCTTTTATTCCATCTTTGTCAAAGTCCCAATTATTTGAATAGTTATGAGTTTGCGAAATACTGTCATAGCTGTATATCAAGGTCGGGTTCAATTTATGATAACGCTGTTCAAATGAGTTTGAAGGGATTTCAAGACTATCTATTTGTTGAGAAAAAACAGATAATGTGAATGCGGTCAGAATAATTGTAAAAAGAATTTTCATTTTTTCTGTCATATTTATTCAATAATAATGACTCGTCCTGAAAAATGTTTACACCTTTTGGTTAATAATCCTATTACAAATTTACAGTTTTTTTTTAATCCTGCATAACATTTACATTTGTAAAACAGATGAAGCGGAATCGAGCTCTGCTGTGGAGCAACTCGCCAGGATTAATCTGGTCAGATAAGGTAATAATCCTTTATTAGGTTTACACTTGATAGCGGATTGTTTTTTTATTGATTACCTATCCTGGGTTATGCCTAAGA
>DATJCU010000133.1:0-32635 GCA_035497795.1 Edaphocola sp.
TGCAGCGCCTTGCTCTGGAACGCCTGTTGCGGGTACCGTTTCAGGTCCTTTAGGTGCACTATGTTCTGGCTCTCCGTTCTCATTAAGTTTGAGTGGTTTTACACTTGCTGCTGGAATTAGTTATCAATGGCAAAGTAAAGCTGCTAGTGCTTCAACTTGGTCAAATATCACTGGTGCTACTTCATCTTCTTATAATCAAGCAAATGGCGTTGCAGTAGCTACTGATTATAGAGTTATAGAAACTTGTGCAACAAGCGGGCTATCAGATACTTCCAATGTAGTCTTTGTTACGGTTGCTCCTTTATTTGCTGGAGGAACTTATACTATTAACCCTGGTATACCAGCAAGTAGTACTAACTTCCAGAGTATGGGGGATGCTGTTAATGCCATTTCATGTGGTATAGGAGGCCCTATAGTTTTTAATATGGCAGCTGGTAATACATTTAATGAGCAAGTTACCCTTCCTTCAACTATTGGAACATCAGCAACTAATACCGTAAAATTTAATGGAAACGGAGATACGGTTAATTTCACAGGTACTGCTATTTTACCTTGGACAATAGGTTTGAATGGAGCGGATTATATTAGTTTCAATAACCTAGTTGTAAGGGGCAATGGTACAAATGCTTATGTAGTTCATTTATGGAATGATGCTGATTACAATACTTTTACTAATTGTACTATAATAGCTCCAGAAAATGGCATTTCTACTACACAAATTCCATTCTCAATAAGTGGTTCACCTACTTCCATAACTTCAGGTGCATCTGGCAGTTATAATACCTTGGATAGTTGTACTATAATAAGTGGTTATTATAATGTTTATTTATATGGAAATTCCAGTGCTCCTAGTGTTGGCAATCAGATATTGAACAGTACTCTTCAGGACTGTTATATGTATGGTTCTTATAATTTTCATCAAAGTGGATTGCTTATTAAAAATAATTTAGTAGAGCGTCCGACCAGAACTTCATTAAGTACCTTCTATGGTATTTACTTAAACACAGGTTGTATAAATAGTACGATCGAGCAAAATAGGATGAGAAATCAGTTTGGCGGCAATCCGGTTTATTCTGGTATTTCGTATAATATCTATGCTTCTTCAACTTCAGCTACGGTAGGAACTGAGAATAAAATTATCAATAATGTTATTGGTAACATCAATGGTAATAGCTCTGTTTATGGTATATATATGCCAAGTGCTATTCATACTCAAGTTTATTTTAATACTATTTCAATAGATAATACTGCTGCTACAACAGGTACCGTTTATGGTATTTATAGCACAGGAACTACTGGAGGAATTGACATTAAAAATAATAATATTGTAGTTACTCAAGGTGGAAGTGGTACTAAATATTGTTTATACTATTCTGCAGCAACAGGAAAGACCTCTAATAATAATAACTTATACATGGCTTCTACAAGTGGATCGAATTATATTGGCTACTTAAGTGCAGCTCAATCCACATTAGCTAACTGGCAAGCGGCAGCAGGTGCAGGTTTTGATTTACAAAGTGTAAGTATTAATCCAGTGTTTGCAGGTCCAGCCACAGGTAACTTTACACCTACTAATGCAGCTTTTAATGATTTAGGTACTCCAATTGCGGGTATTACAACAGACTTTTTAGGAGCTACTAGAAGTACTACTACACCAGATATGGGTGCTTATGAATTTAGTGTAGCAGCATGTACAGGCACAGTTACTGCTGGTACAGCCTCAGTGCCTTCTCCAACCGTTTGTGGAGGTACTAATATTTTATTAGAAGCAACAGGAGCAACCGCACCGGCGGGTGGACTTACAGGAAACTGGCAGTCAAGACCGACAGCTGGTGGTCCATGGACTGATATTACTGGAGCAACCATGCCAAGTTATAATTTAGGATCAGGTGTCAATGTTGAAACCGATTTTAGATTTTGGATGACTTGTTCTAATAATGGAAGTTCAGATACCTCAAATGTGGTTTCGGTGACCATAAATCCTGCTAACCAATGTTATTGTACGCCTGGTGGAAGTGGAACATCTTATTATATGACTAACTTTAATACCACTGGAGCAGCACAAAACGTGAATGTAAATAATACAGCACTTCCAGCTGGAGGTTATAAAGATAATACCGCTACCGATACTGTTTCTCAAGTTCAGTCTTCTACAGTTAACGTTTCTTTTACGGGTGCTCCAAGCAATACATATGGCTTTGCAGTATGGGTAGATTGGAATCAAAACGGAACATTTGAAGTCAGTGAGAAAATGTTTAATACATCATCTTATAGTGCTTCTGCAACAGGTACATTTACCGTACCCGTAACTGCATTAGCAGGTACTACTCGTATGCGTATAGGCTCTCACTATTTAAATTCGGCTGGTCCTGATCCATGTGAGAATTCAACGTATACCCAATTTGAAGACTTCGCTTTTCAAGTAGTAGCCTTACAAAACTGTTCCGGCATTGTGAGTGCTGGTACTGTTACTGGACCTGGAGGAGTTTGTGCAACAAATAGTTTTACGCTTTCTACAGCTGGTGCTACTTTGCCAAATAATGGTTTAGCAGGAAATTGGCAGTCTGCCCCAAGTGCAGCTGGTCCATGGACTGATATCACAGGTGAAACATCAACAAGTTTAACGGTTGCAACAGGTATTACCACAGCGACTAGTTATAGATATTGGATAGCTTGTTCTTTTAGTTCAAGTTCTGATACTTCAAATGTGGTTACATTAAGTATTAATCCTGCTAACCAATGTTATTGCACACCTACCTACACTAATACCAGTGATTATTTAAGTGCTTTTTCAACAACAGGCGGAACACAGAATATTAGCTATACTGGAACATCATCATCTGGTGGTTATCAGAATTTAACTACTCAAGCTGTAGATCAGGATCAAGGTCAAATCATCAACTTGTCAACTACTTATGTTGGCGGTAGCAATACTGTTATGATATGGGTGGATTATAACGGAGATGGAATGTTTGATGATATTACCGAAAGAATGTATAACTATTATTCATCCGCAGCTACTAATACAGGAAGCTTTACAGTTCCTTCCACCGTGGCAGCAGGTCAATACAGAATGAGGGTACGATCTGGATATGGTAATGTGACTGGAATGGATGCTTGTAATAATCAATCTTTTGGTTCTGCTGTTGATTTTACATTAAACGTAACTGCTTTAGTAGCTTGTTCTGGTACAGTAAATGCTGGAACTGTTACAGGCCCTTTAGAAGTTTGTGCGGCAAGTAGCTTTACACTAACTTCAGCTGGTGTTACTATGAATAGTTCTGGTTTGGTTGGAAATTGGCAGTCAGCTCCAAGTCCAATTGGTCCATGGACTAATATCACAGGTGAAACATCAACTAGTTTAACAGTTGCATCTGGTATAACCACAGCCACAAGTTACAGATATTGGATAGCTTGTTCTAATAGTTTAAGTGCTGATACATCAAATATTGTTCATATCTATATTACAAGTCCTACTTATGCTGTATACAATAACATTTCTTATCAAGAAGGTTTCGAAAATTGGATCAGTGCATGTGCTACTAATGACATTCCTTCTAACTATTGGACTAACAACCCAATAAATGGAAATAACAGCTGGCGCAGAAATGATCAAGGAAATGATGCCTCTTGGTCTTCTACAGGTGGAGCATATACGCCTACTTTCAGTGAAGGAGCAAATTCTGCACGGTTCCATTCCTATAATGCAACAAGTGGACTAATAGGTACTTTATCTTTTCATGTGGATATGACTGCAGCTTCTGGCAATACAGATCTATCTTTTGATTACATAAACACTTCTGGTTCTGATGTACTAAAAGTATTTTTATCTACCGATGGAGGCGTCACTGAAACACAACTAGGAGGGAATCAAACAAATGCCTCTACTTGGACTAAAAAACACTTTACTATTAATTCTAATGCTGCAAATACAATTATTCGTTGGGAAGCTACCAGTGATTATGGAGGGACTGATATCGGAGTGGATAACTTCCAATTAAACCGAATCCCTGATAATGATCAAGCCCCACAAGCTATAACAATAAATGTAAACGCCTCATGTACTTCTGGTGATAATACTTTCGGAAGCATGTCAAATAATGAACCATTTGCTAGCTGTTCGGGTACGAATGGTTACCGTGGATTATGGTACAAATTTATAGCACCAACTAGTGGAAATGTAAAAATAAGTTCTGATTATGCTGGAGGCACTTTAACCAATTCTAAATTGGGATTATTCTCTACAACAAATGTTAATGACTACAGTAGTTTTAGCATTATTGCATGTGATGAAGATAATGGAGTCATTATTCCTAA
Organism: Edaphocola sp.; assembly: GCA_035497795.1. Classification (GTDB taxonomy): domain Bacteria; phylum Bacteroidota; class Bacteroidia; order Chitinophagales; family Chitinophagaceae; genus Edaphocola. The sequence continues at coordinate 4,318 of DATJCU010000133.1, forward strand.
TAATGCAATTATATACGCTAATAACTTAACACCCGGTGGAACCTATTATATTCAATTAGATGGCAGTACTGGTTCAAGCTTTGGGACATTCTGCTTATCTGTGGAAGAATTGACCAGTGCCATGTTATCCGATGCAACCAACTGTGAATCTATGAATAATATACCTGTAGGAAACAATAGTTCTTATACTGGCCAATTGTCCTTAGTAGATAATAGTGCAAAATTGATCGCTATTGTTAGGAATCCTGCTGGTGGTGCAGCTAGCAACTATAGTTTTAGCCAAAACATAAATTCAGGACCGGTAAGAATGTATTCTCAATCTTATTATTTAGACCGCAACTTCCATATCAACAATGCTATTGCGACGAATGTAGAAGTAAGTTTATTCTTTCTAAATAGCGAATTGAACAACCTTATCGCTGTTGATCCTAATGCAACTGGAATAGCTGATTTATCAATTACAAAAGTTACTAACGCTCACTTATGTCAAGCTGATGTGTTCTTAGATGGAACTCAAACTAATATTTCTGCGTCCGCAAGTCATACATATGCAAATGGATATGCTTCTATTAGTTTTACAACGCCAGGATTCTCTAATTTTTATTTAAGTTCGTCTTCCGCTTTACCAATTTATCTGCAATACTTTAATGGTAAAATAGTAGAAAACACTAATGAATTAAATTGGAAATCAGAGGTGGAGAAAAATGCAAATCAAACTATAATAGAGCGTTCAGCTGATGGTTACCATTTCTATGCTATTGGTAATGTAAAATCCAAAAACCAAAATGGTGCTGAATACAAATTTGTTGATACTAAACCAATTAAGGGTGAAAATTATTATCGCTTATCATTAGAATCATCAGATAGCAAAACACAGTATTCTTCAATCATTAAATTGAACAATGGAAATATAGAAAATTTAACTTTAATTGCAACACCAAATCCGGTAAAAAACATAGTTAAAATCAACATTCTTGGTTCTATTACTAAAGCTGCAAATATCAGCATTGTTGATGTGCTTGGTAGAAAAGTATATAGCCAGGAAGTTACTCAATCTGAATTTAATATTGATATGAGTAATTTAAAAGATGGTATTTATATGATTCAATATAAAGATGGAAAAAGAGAACAATTTATTAAACTCATTAAACAATAATAACATTAATAAATTTTAAAAATTTAGCGTCTGTTCAGGTGAACAGACGCTTTTTTTATGGAAGGAATTAAAATAGGACATAAAAGGATAATTGGGTTTTCGTATAAAAATAAAAATCTTATTGATGAGCTTATGTTTTGAGCGTATTTAACTCTATATAAAAAAGAAAAAGGAGCTTTTCAGCTCCTTTAAAGTTCAATGTATTCTTTATAACTATTCGTCTAATTTCAAAACAGCTAAAAATGCTTCTTGCGGCACTTCTACGTTACCAATTTGACGCATACGCTTTTTACCTTCTTTTTGTTTTTCTAATAACTTACGTTTACGAGAAATATCACCCCCATAACATTTAGCAGTTACATCTTTACGCATAGCAGAGATGGTTTCTCTAGCCACAATCTTTGCACCTATTGCAGCTTGAATGGCAATCATAAACTGTTGACGCGGTAATAACTCTTTAAGTTTAGCACACAGTTTCCTGCCAAAATCTTGAGCGCGACTTCTATGAATTAAAGCACTTAAGGCATCTACTGTTTCTCCATTCAATAAAATATCCATTTTGGCAATGTCACTTTCTCTATAATCCAAAGGCTGATAGTCAAAAGAAGCATATCCACGTGTACCTGATTTTAATTTATCATAAAAATCAAATACAATCTCCGCTAAAGGGATTTCAAAAACAAGCTCTACCCTATTGGAAGTTAAATAATTCTGATTAATCAGATAACCTCGTTTGCCTAAACATAAAGTCATGACGTTACCTATATAATCTGGAGAAGTAATAATTTGAGCTCTAATAAAAGGCTCTTCTATCCTTTCCAATCTACTAGGATCTGGCATTTCTGTAGGATTATTTACTATAATTCGTTTTTGAGGCTCTCTACTCGTATAGGCATAGAAACTAACGTTTGGAACAGTGGTAATTACAGATTGATCGAATTCTCGCTCTAATCTTTCTTGAATAATCTCCATGTGTAACATTCCTAAGAAGCCACATCTGAAACCAAATCCTAAAGCCTGAGAAGTCTCCGGCTCAAAAGTAAGCGAAGCATCATTTAACTGAAGCTTCTCCATACAATCCCTCAACTCTTCAAAATCTTCAGTTACAACAGGAAAAATACCTGCGAATACCATTGGTTTTACATCCTCAAATCCGTGTATTGACACTTTACTAGGATTTGCAACAGAAGTAATGGTATCTCCCACTTTAACCTCTTTGGCGACTTTTATTCCTGTAATAATATAGCCAACATCTCCAGTTTTAATTTCTTTTTTAGGAATTAAGCCTAATCCTAAAGTACCCACTTCATCAGCTTCATATTCCTTACCAGTATTGATAAATCGAACCTTTTCTCCTTTTTTAATAGAACCATTTAAAACCTTAAAATAAACAATAATACCTCTATAAGAATTAAAAACGGAATCAAAAATCAATGCTTGTAATGGTGCATCTGGTTCACCCTTTGGTGCAGGAACACGAGAAACAACCGCTTCTAGAATATCATCAATACCAATACCACTTTTTCCGCTGGCAAGAATAATATCTTCTGGTTTACAACCAATCAATTCTACAATCTGGTCGGTTACTTCAGGAATCATGGCACCATCCATATCCACCTTATTAATGACAGGAATAATCTCCAAATCATTTTCTATTGCCAAATATAAATTAGAAATAGTTTGGGCTTGAATTCCTTGAGAAGCATCTACTAATAATAAAGCACCTTCACAGGCAGCGATAGCTCGAGAAACTTCATAAGAAAAGTCAACGTGTCCAGGCGTATCAATTAGATTAAGGGTATATTCTTCATTATTTTTTTTATATTGAATTTGAATAGCTTTACTTTTAATAGTAATTCCTTTTTCTCTTTCCAAATCCATGTCATCCAAAACCTGATTCTGCATATCTCTACTAGAAACAGTATGGGTATGTTCTAAAAGTCTGTCTGCCAAGGTAGATTTACCATGGTCAATATGTGCAATGATGCAAAAGTTACGGATATTCTTCATATAGTAATAAAAGGTAGCAAATTTAAGTAATTTAAACCATAAACTGATTTTGTAAATGATTTAATTTAAAGATTTAAACCAAAATGATGTTAAAATAGAACTGGATTATAAATTGTAACTATAATTATTAGGATAAAATAGTATCCTATCTCCAAAAGCTTCAAATTATTAAAAAAAATATTAATATTATTTAATATAAATAACAGATCAAACACCACTTTCATATTAATCATACTCATGCAAAAATACTTGAAATATTTTTCTGTTTTTAAAAGCAATACTCTGTAAACAAACAAAATAAATCATATTATTATATCAAAAATATCAACTAGGAATTACAATTTCTTTAGATAAACTTATTGTCAGTTGAATTGATTTACTGCCATGAATAGAGAAACAATTGTTAATCTTTAATGTTTTGGATAAGAAAACATCTCTTTTTGGCATTATTGTTATAGATGGAATAGTTTTTGAAGAAGTACATTCAGGAATTACCAATATTTTAAAAATATTCTTATTTAAATGCTTTGATTTAAAACAAAAGTATTATATTTTTACGGTATATTCCAAAACTATTGAAAAACATAAATTATAATTTGATATATGAGACAGCTGAAAATAGCTACCCAGATTACCAACAGAGACTCGCAAGCAGTAGAAAAGTATTTGCAAGAAATCAGTCGCATCTCAATGATTACCCCTGAAGAAGAGACTATATTGGCTCAAAAAATTCACATGGGCGATCAGATTGCATTGGAGAAATTAGTTAAAGCAAACTTACGTTTTGTGGTTTCTGTGGCCAAACAATACCAGCACCAAGGTTTATCCTTGAGTGATCTAATAAATGAAGGCAACTTGGGTTTAATCAAAGCAGCACAAAGATTCGATGAAACCAAAGGTTTTAAATTCATTTCTTATGCAGTATGGTGGATTCGTCAAAGTATTTTACAAGCATTAGCAGAACAAGGCCGTTTAGTTCGGTTACCTCAAAATAAAATTGGAACTTATAATAAAGCCAATAAGGCTTATATCGCTTTTGAACAGGAAAATGAAAGAGAACCCAGCACAGAAGAGCTCGCTTCAATTCTAGAAATGAGCGAAACTGAAATTGCGAATATCTTTAGTAGTAACACCAGACATACTTCATTAGACGCTCCAGTTCATGAAGCAGAAGATGTAGCTATGGGTGATCTTTTAGAAGGAAGTAATGATACTGATGATGATGTAATGAAAGACTCATTAAAAGATGAAATTCAAAGAATATTAAAATCATTAAGCATTAGAGAAGCAGAAATAATCTCTTCCTACTTTGGTCTAGAAGGTGACAATGGTCCAACAATCGAAGAAATAGGTAAAAAATATGATTTGACAAAAGAACGTATCCGCCAAATTAAAGAAAGAGCAATCAAACGTTTGCAAAAGACAAGATATAGTAATTCCTTAAAATCTTATTTAGGTTAAGATTTTAATGTTTTAAATACAAAAAAGATGTTCTAATCAAGAGCATCTTTTTTGTATTTGAACTATTCCTAGAGTAGAAAAGCTTAAAACCGGTCTCATTCAAAACTAAACTGCTCAGTTTTATAAACGTGCTAGGAATTTGGATTTGAATTTAGTGAATTTTTAATTTTTATAAATAATCGGTCTTATCTTCGTAGACTAACAATATGATAATGGCAATTGCAATCCATCAACTGTAATATGCTGCATTCATTTTTCAAACAGATAATTGTGATAATATTAAACATTACGTCTAAAGTAGTTCATCCTATTGTTGATAATTGGGTATTTTGGATTAAAGAGACTTGGATTCCATTAATGATGAACACTGGATTGTTTAGTTCTTATCGTTTTTGCAAATTAAGAGAAAATGATGATGAAGAAGGTCAGATGTTTGTAGTACAATTTCACTGTGATTCAGAAGAAGATCTACATAGCTTCAATAATGAATATGATGATAATATTAGACAACTGGCTTATAAAGAATTTGGAAGTGATTTTATTTCCTTTAGAACAATAATGGAGATTATAAACTAACTAAAATACAAAATGAAATACGCTAATTTATTTTTTGATTTAGATCATACACTTTGGGATTTTGAAGCTAATTCAAAATCTGTTTTAGAAAATATATTTTTTTCATTTAAGCTTAATGAACAAGGAATCGAAGAATTTGAACCTTTCTATCAAATTTACAAAGCACATAATGATAGATTATGGAAACGATATCGAAATGGGTTTATTAAAAGAGATGAGCTCAAATGGAAAAGAATGTGGATTACACTTCTGGATTATAAAATCAGCAATGAACGACTCAGTAGAGAAATGGCAGAAGAATTTATGACTCAGCTTCCATTGCAGAATAAACTTTTTCCAAATTCATTAGAAATATTAGATTATTGTAAAAGAAAAGGATACGAAATTCATTTAATTACTAATGGTTTTAGAGATACACAGGAAAAGAAATTAAAATCTTCAAAATTAGAAAATTATTTCACACATGTTATTACTTCAGAGGAAAGCAATACTATGAAACCATTTCCAGAAATATTTCATTATTCACTTAATATTGCCAATGCAAAAGTAGAAGAGTCTTTAATGATTGGTGACAATTTGGAAGTAGATATTCTAGGAGCTCAAAATATTGGTATGGAACAAGTCTATTTCAATCCTCATAAATTAGAGCATCTAGGAAGCCCTACTTATGAGATTGCTGATTTAAAAGAATTAGAACAAATCGTTTAATTTTTATAGATATCGCTATTGTTTTAAACTGTCTATTATTCCTGTAGTTGAAAATCCTTCTACAATTGGAATGATAACCGTTGATCCGCCATAACTGTTTACAAAGTCATTACCCACAACAGTTTCAGGAGAATAATCTCCTCCTTTTACCAAGACATCAGGACGAGCGGCTTTAATTAATTCCAAAGGAGTATCTTCTTCAAAAATACAAACAGCATCCACAAATTGAAAAGCTGCCAACAATATTGCTCTGCTTTGCTCATCATTAATTGGTCGATGCTCCCCTTTAAGTCGTTTGACAGATTGATCTGAATTTATTCCAATGATTAATCTTTGTCCTGCCTCAGCAGCTTTCATAATGCTGGTAACATGACCTTGATGCACTAAATCGAAAACGCCATTTGTAAACACTATTTTTTGACTATTCAATCGCCAACCAACACATAATCTTTCAAGAATTGTCTTGTCAACTATTTTACTCTTTATAATTAATAATTTTTCCATCTTATAATATCTATGCCATAAAGTTACCGCTTTAATCTGAAAACAAAATTAGATTTATAATGCTCAAAAACAAAAGCAGCTAAAATATTTTAATTTTTAGCTGCTCCATAAAATTACATTTCACTAAATTTTTTTTCTTTTAAAAAGATACCAATTTATTTACAGCCTCATCTAACCTCGACTTAGCCATATAATTTGCTTCTAATTCTAAAGCAAATGGAATTGGAGTATCCAAGCTCGCACAACGGACAATAGGCGCGTCCAAGTAAGTGAAACAGTGCTCTGAAATCCAAGCAGAGATTTCACCACCTATACCTCCAAAAAGACTATCTTCATGCAATAATAAAACTTTCCCCGTTCGTTTTACACTCGCTTCAATAGCTTCATAATCTAATGGTGATAAGGTTCTTAAATCCAAAATATCAATGGATACTTCAGGATGATTCTTTGCATAATCCAAAGCCCAATGTACACCATAACCATAAGTAATAATAGAAATATCAGAACCTTCTTGAACCCATTTGGCTTTACCAATTTCTATGGTATAATAATCATCTGGTACTAATCCAGAAATAGCACGATATAAAGCTTTATGTTCAAAAAACATTACAGGATTAGGATCTTCAAAAGAAGCTAACAATAAACCTTTAGCATCCTCAGGAGTTGAAGGATAAACTACTTTTAGACCAGGTGTATGTGTAAACCATGCTTCATTACTTTGAGAATGGAATGGACCTGCTCCTACCCCACCACCTGTTGGCATTCTAATTACTACATCTGCATTCTGACCCCAGCGATAATTAATTTTTGCTAGATTATTAATAATCTGATTAAAGCCAACCGTTGCAAAATCAGCAAATTGCATTTCCATCATGGACTTCATTCCTTTAATGGATAAACCCAAAGCTGCCCCTACAATGGCACTTTCACATAAGGGTGTATTTCTGACTCTTTCAGTTCCAAATAAATCGACAAAACCTTGTGTAACTTTAAATGCTCCACCATATTCTGCAATATCCTGACCCATTAATACTAATTCAGGATATTTTTCCATTGATTGCCGCATACCATCGCTAATAGCTTGAATGAATTTTTTCTCACTTTTCGCCATTCCTTCTGTTGTTGTATTTGCAACTTTGTAAGGTACAAAAACATCAGCAAACTCTTTTTCAGTATCAGGAATAATGTCTGGAGCTGCAAATCCTATTTCTAAGCCTTCATCTATTTCTTTATGAACCGCTTTGTTATAATTTTCAATTATTTCAGGTGTTAATATCTTTTCATCTAAAAGAAATTTTTCAAAATTTTTGATAGGATCTTTTTCTGCCCATTTTTCAAAAAGCTCTTTAGGTACATATTTCACTCCACTTGCTTCTTCATGACCTCGCATTCTAAAAGTCATTGCCTCAATTAAAATTGGCTTCTGCTCTTCAATACAATATTTCTTAGATTCTTTAATAGTATTATATACCTCAATTATATTATTTCCATCGATTGTTATGGCTTTCATTCCATAACCCACACCTTTATCTGCCAGTTGCTTACAAACAAATTGTTCGCTTACTGGAGTACTCAATCCATAACCATTATTTTCAATTAAAAATATCACTGGTAGTCCCCAAACGGCAGCAGTATTCAGTGCCTCATGAAATTCTCCTTCACTCGTTCCTCCTTCTCCTGTAAAAGCTAAAGCAACCTTATCTTCTTTTCTTAGTTTATGAGCTAAAGCAATTCCATCTGCAATAGAAAGCTGAGGACCTAAATGAGAAATCATACCACAAATATGATGTTCATTACTTCCAAAATGGAATGATCGCTCCCTACCCTTACTAAATCCTGCTTCTTTACCTTGCCATTGCAAAAACAATTGAGTGAAAGTCATTTTCCGACTCGTAAACACCCCTAAATTTCTATGCATAGGCATAATATATTCATCTGGATCCAATGCCATAGTTGCTCCAACTGAAATCGCTTCCTGACCAATTCCACTAAACCATTTGCTCACTCTTCCTTGACGCAGTAAAATCAGCATTTTCTCCTCAATTATTCTTGGTTTTACCAACCCCTTATACAAGTCCAATAATTGCTCTTTATTAAAGCCTTTAATGTCAAACTTCATCTTTGTTCAAAATATTTTTGCAAAGATAATGCTTATATTCTTTTAGAAATCTAAATTGAGAAAATCATAGCATTTTTAAATAATTTATAAAAATACTTGAAACACAAAAGTAAATTGGATTAAAAAAATCATTATTTAAATAAATACAATAAATTAACCAAAAATATTTGTAAATTTACATTAATATATTATTTTCGGTTTTAAACAAAAATAATATTTATGAAACGACTATTCCAATCTGTAAATTGTAAATCCTTTTTGGTGGGATTAGCATTAATTCTGACCTATTCAGCATGTAAGAAAACAGAAGTAAAATCACCAAACCAAAACTACTTAAATTCATTTTGGTATGACATCCCAAATGATAGTTTTTTAATTGATCAAAATGAAGTAATGGAAATTGCTAAACATTATGATATTAATACATTTTTATACAATCGTTTTACTTCCACTAACATTCGAGAATTTGACAATTATTATATTCTATATGACACTTTCGATGCACCAGCGCTTTATGTTTTTAATTACTCTCAAAATAATGGTACTTTAATTTTTGCTGCTGATAGTCGATTTGAATCAATAGTATATTTTTCCGAAAAAGGTAATATAAATTACTACGATACACTTCCAGCAACTTTTGCTCAACAATTTAATTCTTATATTAAAAAAATTGAAGCTTTAAGATATAATTCTGAAGATATTGATTCCGACACCTATCTGGAGCAAGCAAGGAGCGGATGGGATAGTTGGAATAATCTGAATGATATAACCAATAAGTGTTGTCTTACTTTGGAACCTTATTTACCAGTGCAAGAAGACCCATGTATGAATTGGGAACCACAACTACCCTATATTAAAGGCCCATTAATAACATCCCAATGGGGACAATCGAATCCATATAATAGACTTAATGGATATCTAAATAACTGTGGAATAAAAGCATATAATGGTTGTGTTGCTGTTGCTGCTGCTCAAATTGTAAGATATCATGAACCTATTACAAGTTACAATTTCAATTATTCAACAATGAACGATATCATTAACTACTCAGACCCAATTGGAGAGCCAGATCGTTTGTTACACAATTGTTATAACTTTTGTAAGTTATGGGAAACTTGTAATTATACTGCATCTTTAAACTGGAAAGCTCAAATTACTTTAACGGATAAATTTAATATGGAGGCAACCCATGATGGTACAGCTAATCCGAATAATGTAACTATTAGACAACGCATTATAAATAACATTGAGGTAAATAGACCTGTAATTCTTGGAGGAGCACCTGAAGGTCTTTTTTCCTTTCCTAATATTAATGAATCTCATTCATGGATAGCACATGGATATAAATATTTAAAACCAGTTGTTATTATGCAGGAGAACATTTCTTTTTTATGAATTGGGGATGGGAAGGATATGGTGATGGATGGTGCTTGAGTAATGTTTGGATACCTAATACGATCAATCCATCAAATTATTCCTCTTTTAGAAATATGGTATATAATATTTATTAAAAAACTTAAATATGAAACAAAATATAGTTTTGATAATTTTAGCTTTTTTATTATCTAGCTCCTGTAAAAAAAAATGTGATTTTATTGGAAATGGAGTTAAATTTAAATTTAGTATTCATACAGATAATGCCTGGATGAATAAATCAGATTATTTAAATATCAAATATTTTTATCAATTAGCCAATGGAGCATATGATACTTTAAAGAAAAGTGCATTTGATGAAAACGGAGATTTTAATTCCGATAATAAAATTATTTTAATACTTGAAGATGGTTTTTCCACCGAAATGGATCCTATTTTTGCAAATCTTATGGATTTTTCTACCGCAATTCTTACAGGAAAAACAAAGGACAATAATTTTTATTTGAAGTTTCCGGATGGCAAGATAGATACTATGAGTTTATTTATTACAAATAAAGTAGGATGTGAAGTTAATCGTGGATATTATTATTTTGACTCATTACTATACAATGGCAAACCTGCTGAGTTTTTTAAAAAAGAAGAACCTAACGATATAAAAGCAAGTAATAATTGGTTTAAAATTTATAAGTAAACAGTTTAAAACTTATTTTTAAGCTGAATATTTAAAATAGAACAAGGAGTTGAATTGTTTTGAATTTTAAAGTCTATTAAAATTCACCTACAATTCATCTCTTTTTTTAGTCCAATATTTTTGTAACTTTACCCCAAAATTCTTTTAAAGTGAGTAGTAGAGAAAGTATTTCGGTATTTGATATGTTTAAAATAGGAGTTGGTCCTAGTTCTTCCCACACTTTAGGTCCTTGGAAGGCATCACTTTTATTTTTAGAAAAAATAAAATCAACATCTAACATAAAAAATGTAAAAAAAGTTCAATGTCTTCTTTATGGATCCTTAGCTAAAACAGGAGTTGGTCATGGAACTGATATTGCTGTAATCTTAGGTTTGTATGGAGCATTTCCAGAAAGCTTTGATGTCAATATCATTCAATCCACTATTGAAAATATTAGGGAAACAGGGAAATTAAATTTAGGTCAAGAAATTGTTATAGATTTTCAACCTATAGAGGATATAGTTTTTTTGATGAAAGAAAGTCTTCCCTTTCATCCTAATGCCATGACGCTAATATGTACTTTTAATGATGGTTCAGAATTAATTGAAACTTATTATTCTATTGGCGGTGGGTTTGTAGTTCAAGAAGGACAAACAGCAGACGCAGCACATCTTATTGAACTTCCTTTCCCTATTGAAAATGCTGAGGAGCTTTTGCATTGGTGCATTAAAACAGGATTGAGTATTTCAGAAATCGTACAGGAAAATGAACATGTATGGCGATCTGAAGAGGAAACCAAAGCAGGAGTATTGAAGATTTGGGAAGTAATGCAACAATGCATTTATAGAGGATGTCATACAGAAGGAACCTTACCGGGAGGTTTAAACGTTACTAGACGTGCCGCAAAAATGAACAAAAGACTATTGAAAGGAGCTGAATACCATGATTATGATTCATGGCTCAAACAAATTCAAGCTCAAGAAGCCACCTTCCAATCCACTTTAGATTGGGTAAGTTGTTTTGCTTTGGCTGTAAATGAAGAAAATGCTGCCTTTGGACGTGTAGTTACAGCACCTACCAATGGTGCTGCTGGTGTCATTCCTGCAGTACTCATGTACTATTTGGCTTTTCATAAAGATATAACAGAACATCAAGTTTATCATTTTTTACTATGTGCCTCTGAAATTGGATCCATATTTAAGAAAGGTTCTACCATCTCTGCCGCCATGGGAGGTTGCCAAGCGGAGATAGGAGTCTCCTCAGCAATGGCTGCTGGAGCATTGGCAGAAATGTTAGGAGGAAGTGTTCGTCAATGTATGATGGCCTCTGAAATTGCGATGGAACATCATCTTGGTCTAACTTGTGATCCAGTGAAAGGCCTCGTTCAAGTTCCTTGTATTGAAAGGAATACCATGGGTGCAATAAAAGCAATTACAGCAGCTCAATTAGCCATACAAAGTAATCCTGATAACGCAAGGGTGACTTTAGATGAAGTAGTGAGAACTATGTGGGAAACCGCCTTGGATATGAACAGTAAGTATAAGGAAACAGCAGATGGTGGTTTAGCCACCAATATTTCCTTGGCACTTCCTGAATGTTAAATAAGAATTATTGAAATAAGCAAGAGCAGTAATTCTATTATTGCTCTATTTTTATGCAATAGTTTTTAATTTTAAAAAATAATTGATAAATTGCAATAGATATAAAGCATTAAGATGTTAGCAAAAGTTTTGGGTAGTGCAGTTTACGGTGTAGAAGCAATGACTATTTCCATAGAGGTGGATACTATTTCAGGATCTGGCTACTTCATCGTAGGCTTACCAGATAATGCTGTAAAAGAAAGTGTTGACAGAATCCTATCAGCATTTAAAAACAATGGTTTCAAAAGCCCAAGATATAAAATGGTTGTAAACATGGCACCAGCTGATATCAGAAAGGCAGGATCTGCGTATGACTTACCCATTGCTATAGGAATGCTTATGGCAACTGAGCAAATAAGTAGTAGCATTTTAGAAGAGTATATAATAATGGGAGAATTACAACTGGATGGCACTTTGCGTTCTGTAAAAGGTGCCTTGCCCATTTCGATTCAAGCAAGAAAGGAAGGTCTAAAAGGATTGATTCTACCTATTCAAAATGCAAAAGAAGCCGCAATGGTTAACAACCTAGATGTTTATGGTTGTACTAATCTCCTTGAGGTTATTAATGTTTTGGAAGGAACTTCTGATCAAAAACCTATTAAAGTGGACACTAGAGCAGAGTTTGCAGCTGCTCAAGAGAATTTTGATATTGATTTCGATGAAGTTAAAGGACAAGAAAACATAAAAAGAGCCTTAGAAATTGCAGCCGCAGGAGGACATAATGCTATTCTTATAGGTCCGCCTGGTGCTGGTAAAACCATGCTTGCTAAAAGGCTTCCAACTATTCTGCCTCCAATAACCTTATTAGAAGCTTTGGAAACTACCAAAATACATTCTGTAGCAGGAAGGCTAAATGAGCATGCTTCTCTAATTGCTCAAAGACCTTTTAGAAGTCCACATCATACCATTTCTGATGCGGGATTAATAGGCGGTGGTACATTTCCTCAACCAGGAGAAATTTCTTTAGCACATAACGGTGTCCTATTTTTAGATGAATTACCAGAATTTAAACGTACGGTACTTGAAGTGATGCGGCAGCCAATGGAGGAAAGAAGAGTAACGATTTCTAGAGCAAAAATAAGCTTAGACTACCCTGCTAGTTTTATGTTGATCGCTTCTATGAATCCATGTCCTTGTGGTTATTATAATCATCCAGATAAAGAATGCACCTGTTCTACACAAATGGTTCAGAAATATTTGAATAAAATCTCTGGTCCTCTTTTAGACAGAATAGACTTACATGTAGAAGTTACACCAGTACCTTTTCAGGAATTATCAGCACAAAGAAAAACAGAATCTAGTGAAACCATAAGAGAAAGAGTAATCAAAGCAAGAGCAATACAAACAAAAAGATTTGAGAATGACGAAGGAATATATTCGAATGCAATGATGGCAAACAAACATATCAGTCTATTTTGCCAACTGGATAATGCTAGTAGTAATTTACTGAAGGTAGCCATGCAAAAACTAAACCTTTCAGCTAGAGCTTATGACCGAATTTTAAAAGTTGCAAGAACCATTGCAGATCTAGCAGGTTCAGAAAATATTAAAGCAGAACATATAGCGGAGGCGATTCAATATCGTAGCTTAGACCGAGAAGGCTGGGCAGGATAAAAACAATCGAGTAGTAAGATAGGTGACGCATTCTTTTTCCGTACGCTTCACCTTCGGAATCATTCCTCCTTCCTAATTTTATGAGTTCTCCATCTGAATTATTTCAATTTTCCTATCCCCTAAACCATTTGGGTTGACTGCTTCAGATAATGGTTAGCTTAAGTCGATAATAGAAAAAACAAATTGTCTTAATGGAATGGAACCCAATAGTTATTTGCCATGTTTGGCAAAATAAAAAAAGGATTAAATTCTTACTGAAATTAATCCTTTTTTCTTATCTAATTACGATATCTCATACGATTTTGATAAAATCTTTGAGCAGCTAATTCTTGTCTTTGTTTATGAATAATATATCTCTATTTACGAATAGTCGCTTTATATTGACTTTCTTTCTGATGCATCCTTTTCTTTTTATAATGCTTTTGATAGGATTTACCATACTTGAAATTATTTTTATGGTAGGGTCTATGATTCTGTTCGTATCTTTCCTTATTAAACTTCTGAGCACCTCTTTGAGCATTAACCTGCAAGCCTATTCCCACTGTGAAAAACAAAGTGAGTGCTGTTATTAAACCTAATATTCTCTTTTTCATAATCCAACTTTTTAATGATTAATAATAAATTGCCTTAAGGTATTCTTCTGTTTTAAAACTAATAGATAGACCTGTTATTTAAAAAGAGGTTTAAAAGAAAGTTCATTTTTTGTTTTAATTCACAAATACAATGAACTACTCCCTATTAGATAACCTTACGAAAGGTATTTTTATATTAATTTAATTAAACTAAAAAAGACAGCAGATAAATAATATTATCTACTGTCTTTTAGGGGTAATTTTAATCTTCTTATTTCACATTGATATCAATCTGAACTGGTTTTACAGGTTCTTTTTTAGGAACTGCAATTTTTAAAATACCTTGTTCGTAACTTGCATTGATGTTTTCAATTTGAACCACTTCTCCTAATGTGAAACTTCTTTTAAATGACTTTACATGAAATTCATTTCTTAAAAGTTTTCCAGCTTCTTCTTTAGCTGATTCTTTTTTATCATAGGATAAGGTAAGAATGTTATCCTCTACTTGAAGTTTAATATCTTCTTTCTCAACCCCTGGTGCTAATACCTCTATAATAAATGAATTTTCCATTTCATAAATGTTTACAGGTGGTTGAATTTTATAAGAAGTTTCAAAATCATCTCTTAAAATGTTCTTACCAAGATTACCTTCAAAAATAGAATCCATTAATTCTCCGAAATTTCTAATTGCTGTTGTTTTCATAATATTTATTTTTTATTTTTTTAAATCGTTTACTCTATATGTAACAATTACCAAACCAATTAAATTGTTCAGCTAACATGTCATACTTAATTCAATATACATGACATTGTGTCATATTTATGAGTAAATCAGACAGTATTATATTAAAAAAATGAGTCAAAAATAGAATTTTAACCATTCGTCCTTAAAAAACATTTCTTTAATTCAATAATTTTTCAGAAATTTGCAATACTTACATTGGGTTAGTAAGTAAAGTTTAAGAGTCGCTACTTTATGGTTGCGACTCTTTTTTAATTTCTAAAATTTGGAATTTTAATAAAAAAGAATTCAGAAAAGCTACTTTTAAAATTCAAATATTATAGAATGATTTCATTAAAATAATATAGCCAAAATACAAATTTTAAAGTAGCATTTTTTAAATCTAAAAAAAACTTTCCCAATATTTCTTTTAATCATTATCTTTACCCTATTGATATTTTACAGAAGGATAATTAAATGAATTTAATCTTGTTGAGTGTGGCACTACTAGTGGGCATAGTGCTTTTTCTCATTATTTATAAAAAAGATAAGACAAAAGATGCACCCGTAAAATGGCTCCCTGCTTTACTTAGAGGGTTATTAGGTTTTTTGACGGCTTTACTCTTATTGGCTCCTGTTTTTTCTGGGCTTTCCAAAGAAGAAGAACTACCAACAATTATTTGGCTTCAAGATGTTTCGACATCCACTCCCAATGCATTAAGTGGCTATCAAAAAAAATATCAAGAAGAGCAAAAGTCAATTATTGAAAAACTAAAAAAGAACCATAAAGTTATGAGCTATGGATTTGGATCTTCATTGGTAAAAGACAGTATCTATAACTATAATCAAAAAGCTACTAATATTGCAACAGCTCTTGAACAAATTGAGAACCAGTTTCAGGATAAAAACTTAGGTGCAATAATCTTGGCTTCAGATGGGATTTATAATGAAGGTGCAAATCCTTATTTCAATCAATTTTCGAAACCAATTCCTATTTACAGTATTGCTCTTGGAGA
Organism: Edaphocola sp.; assembly: GCA_035497795.1. GTDB lineage: Bacteria > Bacteroidota > Bacteroidia > Chitinophagales > Chitinophagaceae > Edaphocola. The sequence goes on from DATJCU010000133.1 coordinate 20,459, forward strand.
CAGTACGACGCCTAAGGACCTAAAAGTTAATAGTACTTATTCTAATAAAACAGTAGCTTTAAATAATAGTTTTGAAATATTTGCAGATATTACTGCAACCGGATTAACAGGCAAACAAAGCGTTGCAAGTCTAGCTTATAACGGAAAGACTATTGTTACCCAGAACATTATAATTAATAATAATGATTTTGCTACTAGCATAAGCTTTACAGTTAAAGCAGAACAAGTAGGATTACAAAAGTACAGTATATCCCTATCTCCTATTCCTGAAGAAAAAAACACACAGAACAATAGTCAATCAGTTGTTGTAGAGGTAAAGGAAAAGAAAAGTAAAATTTTACTTTTTGCAAATACACCGCATCCAGATATAGGATTTATAAAGAATGCATTAAAAAATGCAGCACAATTTGATCTCGATGTGATTATAAACGGTGTTAACCCTAATGATATTGACAAATACGATATCCTTATTGCCTATCAAAACACACCAAAAGTATCTGTAAATATACCTACCTGGTATATTCTTGGAACACAAACAACAAATAATGCACTACTGTATTTAAAAGAAAGAAATATTGAAATTTCTGCAACAGCAAGTAATGATTTAATGCCACAATTAAACTCGGGATTCAATTTATTTACACTTCCTCAAAATATTCTTGCAGTTATTCCTAAACTACCCCCACTTTCTAGTAATTTTCAAAACACTAAAAATACAGGGAATAAACTATTACAAGATAATAGAGGAAATGGATTATGGGTTTTTAACAATAGTATCAATAGCCCATACGCTATCTTAAACGGCGAAGGATTATGGCGTTGGGGAATGTATGAATACAAAAACTTCAACAACCGTAATGCTACAGAAGAATTAGTGATACAAACTTTGAATGCACTTTCAATTGAAAAAGATAATAAGTCTTTTAGATTGTTTTTGCTCAAAAACAATATTTCAGATAATGAAGCTCCAATAATTCTTGGAGAATTAAGAAATACAAATGGAGAATTAATTAATGAGCCAGAAGCTAAATTGACTATGCATGCTAATGGAAAAACTTTAAATTATAATTTTGAAAAAACAGGCAATAGTTATCGTTTACAACCCGGTTTATTGGCACCTGGAGATTATAAGCTTACTGGCACTACAGAATATAAAGGGAAAACTTATCAAGACCATGCCTTATTACATATAAATGATATCCCACTAGAGGCCTTAAGAACGTATTCAGATTTTGATTTGATGTATCAACTAGCAAAAAAATCAAATGGAAGTTTTTTTACACAATTTAATTTTAGTAATATTGCAGATAGCATAGTAGCCAATCCAAACATTAAGACCTTTATTCATACACAAACCCAAAGCAAGCCAATTATTGACAAACGTTGGATTTTCTTCTTGATAATAGCCTTAGCGTCATCCGAGTGGCTCTTAAGAAAGCTTTGGAGTATGAATTAATTACCCTAATAAATATTATACAAAATGAGAATCGACGAGATTTTTGAACATAACAAAAAGTGGATTGCTGCGCAGTTAGCAACAGACAGCCAATATTTTGAAAAATTAGCAGCTGGTCAAAAACCATCAATTTTATATATCGGCTGTTCGGACAGTCGTGTTACTGCAGAAGAAATAATGGGCTTAAAACCTGGTGAAGCTTTTGTACATAGAAATGTTGGAAACTTAGTCAACAATGTTGATTTAAGCGTCATGTCTGTAATAAATTATGCTGTAAAAATCCTAGAAGTAGAACATATTATCATTTGTGGTCACTACAGATGTGGTGGCGTAAAAGCGGCTATGGAATCGGTAGATATGGGTATTCAAAATCCATGGCTTCGAAACATAAGAGATGCCTATCGCTTGCATTTAGATGAATTAAAAAGTATCGAAAGTTTAGACAAAAGATATGATAGATTGGTTGAAATTAATGTGCAAGAACAATGTATTAATGCCTTGAAAGTAGCCGAAGTTCAAAAAGCTGTTCGCAATAGAAATCTTAAAGTTCATGGTTGGGTATTTGATTTAAGAGATGGCGCCATAAAAGATTTAAAAATAGATTTTGACAAAGAATTAGACTTTATTCGTGAAGTATATAAATTAGAGTAATTCTAATAAGGAATATAATTTCATTTAATTCGATTATTAAAGCACATTCCAACCCTGAATGTGCTTTAATTTTAATAAACCATTACAACTTTTGTTCAGTACCTTTGACTTCATCAAAAAACAGAATGGATACATAATATGAGCATAGCTATTTTCAATCAAAAATTTAATACACCCTATAATGCAGCACCTTTTAGTGCGATAAAGGAAGACGATTATCTACCTGCTTTTAAAGAACAAATAGAATTTGCAGAACAACAAATTACTGAGATTTCAGAAAATCTTGAAACTCCGAATTTTAAAAACACTTTAGAAGCTTTGGCCTATTCTGGAGAAGGTCTAGACCTGCTTTCTAATATTTTTTTTAATTTGAATTCTGCAGAAACAAACGATAATATCCAAAAGATAGCACAAAACGTCTCCCCTTTATTGTCTGAACATGCTTCTAAAGTTGCACATAACAAACAATTATTTGAAAGAATAAAAACAGTTTATGACCAAAAAGACAGCCTCTCCTTAAACGAAGAGCAGCATATGCTTTTGGAAGAGACTTATAAAGGTTTTGTTAGAAGCGGTGCTTTACTTTCTATAGAAGATCAGAAAATCTTAGAAGAGCTAAATAAAGAATTATCCTTAAATTCATTACAATTTGGCCAAAATGCATTAGGCGCTACTAATAGTTATTGGATGCATATCATTGAAAAACCATTAATGAAAGGCATACCTGAGGCTATTCTAGAACAATATGAAGAAGAAGCTAAAGAAAGAGGCCTTGATGGCTGGGTTATTACTTTACAATATCCTAGTTATGCTCCCTTTATGACTTATTCAGAAAATCGTGATTTACGAAAGGAATTATCGATGGCATTTGGTAGAAGAGCTTTCGATAACGGAACTTTTGACAATCAGGAATTAATAAAAAAGATCGTTAAACAAAGAGAACAGAAAGCGAAATTATTAGCTTATAAAGATTATGCTAACTTCGTACTTGAAGAAAGAATGGCAAAGGACAGTACTACTGTTTCCAAATTTTTAAAGGAGTTGCTAGAAAAAGCAAAACCTTATGCTCAAAATGAAATCAACGAAATTAAAGCAATAGCACTTTCTGAAGGAATTAAGAATATTGCAAGTTATGATCATGCTTTTTATGCAGAAAAGCTTAGAAAGCAAAAATTTGATCTTAATGACGAAGAATTAAAACCATACTTCCCTTTAGAGAAAGTTGAAGCAGCAGTCTTTAATCTGGCTAATACCCTTTTTGGTTTAAGTTTTAAGGAAGTGAATACAGTTGACAAATACCATAACGATGTAAAGACTTATGGAATTCAAGAAAACGGACAATACAAAGCTCTACTTTATGTTGACTATTTCCCTAGAAAAGGCAAAAGAGCTGGAGCTTGGATGACCAGTTATAAAAATCAATGCATAAAAGATGGTGAAAATATCCGTCCACATATTTCGGTAGTATGTAATTTTTCTAAACCCACAGCCGACACACCAAGCTTACTAACATTCCAAGAAGTAACCACATTATTCCATGAATTTGGACATGCTCTACATGGAGTACTTGCAAACACTCAATATCCTACCCTTTCAGGAACATCAGTAAAATGGGATTTTGTAGAATTACCTTCTCAGTTTTTAGAGAACTATTGTTATGAACCTGAGTTTTTAAACACTTTTGCTCAACATTATAAAACAGGTGAGCGCTTACCATCTGAAAAAATAGAAAAACTTTCTGAAAGTAAAAATTTCATGGAAGGCTATCAAACTTTAAGACAAATTGGATTTGGGCTTTTAGACATGGCATATCACTCGAATGCAAATGATATAAAGGATATCAAATCTTTTGAAACAGAAGTAACTGAAGGAACAAATATTTATCCTAGCAATCCAGATACTTCAATTAGTACAGCGTTTAGTCATATTTTTGGTGGCGGTTATGCTGCAGGATATTATTCTTATAAATGGGCAGAAGTTTTAGATGCTGATGCTTTTCAATACTTTAAAGAAAACGGCTTATTTAATAAAGAGATTGCTGCTAAGTATAAAACGTTGCTTTCCTCAGGTGGCACTAAGGATCCAATGGAATTATATAAGGATTTCAGAGGAAGAGCACCAAAAGTAGAAAGCTTATTAATAAGAGCATTTGGTAATTCGAGTAACAATTGACAAATTTTCTATTGTAAATTAATTTGATAATAAGTTCAACGAATTAAATGTATTTTATGAATCTTTTCAAAAGGATTTGTAAAATACATTTTTTTTATTTTGACTTTCCCATTAGTGTCAATTCGAAAATCTAATAGGTTAAAAACGCTATTCCTCTCGACTATAGCATTTTTGTGAGCCATTCCATTCAATTTTTCTTTGATTATATTATAAGTTCTAGGTCTTTTAATCATATTTTTCAAAATATCTATTGACTTTGATGTATTTTGAAAGATAAATTGCATTGACTTTCTCTTCTAATTTATTAGTTTAATAGACTTACAACATCATCAAACAATAAATTTAAAATACTAAAGTCCATTTCATTTATGTTTAAATATTTGAAAAAAACTACTTATCATTTCTATTTTGTGGAATAAATTTCCAGGAATTATATCCTTTTTACCTAAAACTAAATAATAAAAGTACTTTAATACTTTTTATTTACTAATTTGCAAAGATTATCTTTAACAATCGTAAAATCATGATTAATCAAGCATTATTAGACCCGAAAAGTATTACTATTGTAGGAGCTTCAAATGATTTAGGAAAACCCGGAGGAAAGGTTTTACAAAATATTATTGCCAATCAATATAATGGTCAATTATACGGTGTCAATCCAAAAGAAAAGAATGTACAAGGGATTAACTGCTTTTCAAGTTGTGAAGAGTTGCCAAATGTTGATCTTGCGATTATTGCAGTAGCTGCAAAATATGTAGTGGAAATGATGAAGACTCTGGCTTTTGAAAAAGGCTGTAAGGCTTTTATTATTTTTTCAGCCGGTTTTAGTGAAACAGGTGATGAAGGCAAGAGAATAGAAGAGGAATGTGTTGCAATTGCAAATCAGGCAGGTGCTTCTTTAATAGGACCGAATTGTATAGGGGTCATCACTGGGAAATATAAAGGTGTTTTTGCCGGCCCAATTCCAGAATATGATCCACAAGGTTGTGATTGTGTTACTGCTTCAGGAGCCACTATGGTTTATCTATTGGAAACTGCCATTCCCAGAGGATTAAAATTTAGAAACATCTATTCTATAGGAAATAGTGCACAAATCGGTGTAGAAGATATTTTAGAATACTGGGATAATACTTTTGATTCTAAAACAAGTTCGAGAATTAAACTTTTATATTTGGAACAAATCACTGATCCGAAACGATTTTTAAAACATGCACGTTCTCTAACCTTAAAGGGTTGCAGAATTGCAGCAATTAAAGCGGGTGCTACAGAGGCAGGCTCTAGAGCGGTTAGCTCACATACTGGAGCATTGGCTGGTTCTAATACTGCCGTTAACGCACTATTCCGAAAAGCTGGAATAATTCGTTGTTATAGTCGAGTGGAACTGGTGTACGTTGCCGCGATATTTACTATTTCCAAATTGATAGGCAATAGAGTGGCCATAATCACTCATGCGGGTGGTCCAGGGGTCATGCTTACCGATGTATTGACCAGAAATGGAATGGAAGTGCCAGCTATAGAAGGCCCTAAGGCAGATCATTTATTATCAAAGCTTTATCCTGGATCTTCGGCAGCAAATCCAATTGATTTTTTAGCTACAGGAACCGCTCAGCAATTAGGAGAAATCTTAGATTTTGTAGAAAATGAGTTAGAGGATATTGATGGTTCTATTGTTGTTTTTGGCACTACTGGAATGTGGCGTGTTGATGATGTTTATGAAGTTTTACATCAGAAAATAGAAAGCTGTAAAAAACCAATATATCCGATTCTACCTTCTGTAATTCAGGCTGCAGAAGAAGTGAGCCGTTTCCATGAAAAAGGACATGTCAATTTTACGGATGAGGTAAGTTTTGGCTATGTTTTATCCAGAGTGCAAAGAACAGCTGTCCCCTATCCTATTCCTGAATTACCTAAAATAGATGCTGAAAAAATAAGAAAAATAGTTGAGGAAGCTCCAGAAGGTTACTTAGCTGCCGATAAAGTATTTGAAATTTTTGATGCTGCTGGAATAAAAAGAGTACAACAAGCCCAAACAGACCAATTGATTGATGCAATAAGTCAATTTGAGGCAATGGGTGCTCCAGTAGTTATGAAAGTTTCTGGTCCATTTCATAAATCAGATATTGGAGGTGTCGTATTGAATATTAATAGTTTAGAGGCATTCAAACAAACTTTTGAACAATTAATGTCACTGCCAGATGCTGATGGTGTTATAATTCAACAACAATTAAAAGGAACAGAAATCTATATGGGTGCCAAGTCGGAAGAAGGATATGGTCATCAGATTTTAGTGGGCTTGGGAGGTATATTTGTGGAAGTATTTAAAGATGTGGCATCAGGATTAGCACCTATTGGACCTGAAGAAGCAAAGATTATGCTACAATATCTGAAATCATATCCAATTATTAAGGGCACCAGAGGTAAGGAAGGCGTAAACCAAGAAATTATTATTGATTATTTACTTAAACTTTCAGCTTTGGTAGAAGTTGCCCCTGAGATTAGTGAAATGGATATTAATCCATTCCTAGGGAACAGCAAACAACTTATAGCGGTTGATGCCAGAATTTATTTGAGCAAGTAATGTTCCAATTTACGCGATTAGAAGCATTAACTGATTCTAAAATGCAATTAATATCAACACTCATTGAGAGATGAAGCAATTGTTGAACTTATCACTAAATTAGCCAACTCCAATTTGTCTGTTAGATAAATTGGAGTTAACAAATTATATAATAAGTATTAATATTTAATTTAATGGTGCACCAACAGGAAAATCACAATTATGTCCAGGTTGACCATGAGGCGGATTAATATTTCCTGATACAGGTGGATTATTTCCCGAAGCTGGCGTAATGTTTTGTGGTACTGGTTGTGGTGCGGCTTGTGGATTAATTTGCACATTTCGTGGTGCTGGCTGACCTCCATTTAAAGGCGCACCTACTGGAATATCACAGTTATGACCAGGAGCACCATGTTCTGGATTTAATGCTACAGAAGAGTTTTGTTCAGCAGCTGATGGAACAATAGTCGTTCCAGAATTCATGGCATCAGCATCCATTTCAGTTGCTGGAATATCCGTGTTTTCTGTTGTAACAGTATCCATTGAAGCATCATCACTATTATCATTATTGCAAGCAATTAAGCTTAAAGATAAACCGAAACCAATCAGTAATAAGGTCTTTTTCATGTTCCTATAATTTAATAAAGCTACAATATTAAGCTTTAAAATGCATTAGTATTCTTTAAACTTAATATAATTATGAAATATTTTACAATTTGCAGACTATCAATAATTTTATTTTAACCCGAAAAGAATAAAATCTTTTTTAGAATTGATGAAAGAATAAAGTAGAGACAACTAAATCTTTATTTAAACGCTTTCTTAAATTACGAATATATTAAAAAAAAACTATTGACTTACTAAGAGAAAGACCATGCTCAAAAAAGAAAAGAGCGTAGAATAATTTCTACGTTCTTTAAATATCTTTTACTAACAATTTAATTATTTTCTGAAAACTGTTTTTTTATAGCATCTATCAAACCAGTTGCTATTACTTTTTCTGCGGTTTCAATCATTGATTTGAATGCTTTAGCGGTAGAAATACCATGCCCAATAATTACCGGAGCATTTACACCCAAAATAGGTACACCTCCATATAATTCATAATTGAACTGCTGAACAAAGACATCATCAGGGCATTTATTTTTGAAGAGATCATAAAGGGATTCTGAAAGCTTTAGCACTACATTGCCTGTAAATCCATCACAAACAATTACTCTCGCTTTTGAACCATAAATATCTCGACCCTCCATATTCCCAATAAAATTGATTTGGCTATTTGCTTTTAATAATGGATATGCAGCTTGAGTTAATAAATTCCCTTTTCCTTCTTCTTCTCCAAGATTCAAAAGAGCCACTTTAGGATGTTCATATCCCAAAATATACTGCATATACAAGGACCCTAAATGTCCAAATTGAGCTAAATGATCAGGCTTACAATCGGAATTGGCACCTACATCTAAAATCAAACTGATTCCATCATTATCTTCACGGGGAACAAGCGTAGCAACAGTTGGTCTAGAAACACCAGCTATTGCACCAACAGAGTACATAGCTCCAACAAGCATTGCTCCTGTATTTCCAGCACTTAAAAAAGCATCAATTTTTCCCATTTTCAACATGCCAAAACCATAGGCAATGCTTGAATTAGGTTTTTCCTTTAATGCTTTAGTGGGGTGCTCATCCATACCAATTACATCAGTAGTTGGTATAAAACTATATCTTTCTTTATATTCATCTAGCAATGATAAATGAGCTTGACATTCTGAAGCAGTACCAATTAAAACTAGATGGGCTTCCTGATTATTTTGCAAATAGGCTAAAGACCCAAGAATTGCTTCCTTAGGACCTAAATCACCTCCCATTAAATCAAATCCTATTTTCATTATTTTGATTTCTGATGATTGAATATTTAGAACAGCTTAAAATTAAAAAATGTTGGTGTATTTTTATAATAATTACCAACATTTTTTAATTTTTAGTTTTCAGTATCTTCTGAAACTACTTCAGGAGTATTATCGATAACAACTTTTCCACGATAGTACATTTTTCCTTCTACCCAGTGAGCACGATGACGAAGATGAATTTCACCCGTAACAGAATCAGTACTTAAAGTCGCAGCAACAGCTTTATAGTGTGTACGACGTTTTGCTCCTCTTTGTGCAGAATGACGACGTTTAGGATTTGGCATAACTATTTAATTTACAAGTTTATTTTTTAATGTTTATTTTTATTTGAATCTTTAAAGGCTTCTAAACCCTTCCAGATAATTTTATTACTTTCTTCTTCTTTTTCAATTTCGTTTTTCTCTACTCTTTCTCTCATCTCCTCTAATAATGCTAAATTTTCCTTATTACAAGTACTATTTCCATTTTCATCATCAGGATGTAAGCGATGCATAGGAATACTCAAGGTCAAAAATTCATATATCCATTCTGATAAATCTATAACCGTTTCTGTTTTAGATAAGAAAACAATGTCTCCATCATCCTCTGCCTTATCTTCTTCAACCTGTCCGGTACGCTCTTTCAACTTTATAATTAAGTCAAACTCATCCCATAAAGGTAATTTAAAAAGATCTCCACATCTGTCACAAGCCACTTCCACAAAACCATTTATAATGAATTTTAATTCAAAAAAATTAGTATGTTTCAAAAATGAGACAGTAATATCTACATCCACCTCTTCAAACTCAGACCCGTCTACTCCTATAGTTTCGAAAAAAGATTTATCAATCTTATAATCATAAGTATGTAATCCTTCTTTTAAACCAAAATAAGCAATTTCAAACGCTCTATGATATTTTCTAGTCATCAAAAACTGTATAATTCCTTAAATAATAATTTTCCCAATAAGAAAAAAATACCTTTAAACTTAAAATTGGTCTGCAAAGGTAATATAATATTCTTAAATTACATTAATTTATTTCTTTTTATTAGATAAGTTTCTAAAATTTTATTAATATCTAATTGAATATCTGTTTTTATCAAATCAATATTATATTGTAAACAATGTTCTTCCAAGCGTTGATTATAAGCGCTTATAGCTTCTAAATAATAAGGTCTTACTTCTTTAGGATTTAATTTCAACTTTGCTCCAGTTTCTAAGTCCACGAATTGATAAGGTCTGTTCTCAAATTCAAATTCCCATTCCTGCTTTCCGTCACCCACCTGAAAAATAATAATTTCCTGCTTCATGAATTTTAAATGCTGCAAAGCAAGATAAAAATCTTCTTCCTTTTCTAAATCATCCATAAAATCACTAAAAACAATTAATAAGGATCGTTTAGGTAAAGTTTCTGCCAATTGATGCAGGACAGCTGGCAAATCAGTAGATTTATTTTCTGGTGGATTTGCTAAAAGTCTTTCCATCTCTGTGACTAAACTTTTATAGTGTCGCTCACTAGACTTTACTGGCGAGTGATAATGCACTTCATTAGAAAACAAACAAAGACTTGAAGCATCTAATTGTTTCCTTAATAATTGCATAATAGCGGTTGCCCCCAAACAAGAAAATTGAAGTTTAGAAATATTATCTTTTGCCAGCCACATAGAGGTGGAAGTATCAATAGCAATACAACATCTCAAATTGGTTTCTTCTTCAAACCTTTTAACAAACATTTTATCTCTTTTGCCAAAAACCTTCCAGTCCACATGTTTTAAATTGTCACCTGGATTATAAAGCCGATGCTCTGCAAACTCAACAGAAAAACCATGAAAGGGACTTTTATGAAGACCAATAATAAAACCTTCCACCACTTGCTTAGCAAGAAATTCTAGGTTTCCGGTATTAAATTGCAATTCTGATAATATCATGGGATAAAGATAATAGTTTTGGTTGAAAAAGAACTTTAAAGTTTTCTGAAAACAAAAAAGCAGTCTAATAAAGACTGCTTTAATAATAGCATCAAGCCTAAATATTATTGCTCATCCCTATTACAGTTCCAAATAGAAAGTTCCGTTTTCTATTCGAATAGTATCCGGATAACGATTACATCTGACACTACCTGTTTCTCTTATCATCACAAGATTAAATTTACCCCAAATCTTTTTGTAATTTCCCTCTTCTTTTATAACCTCAATCCAATTTTGATCAAGAGCATTACTGTCAACAATAAACTGTTCACAGCTAACACATCCTTCTTCTGTTCTAGTACCAAAAAACACATAAGCAGGAATGTCCTCAATAGCCATCCCTCCAACATCTATCAATCGTAAAGATGGCAAATATTGTTTGCCCAACTTCTTTACTACATAACCCAAGGTTAAACTTTCGTCATAACCAAATGAAGGGTCTTTTTTTGAATAATCACCATAAACTCCTCTTGCAAACGTAAAGCTAAAATTATCTTCTAAACTTTGACAAAAAAACACACCATCACTTTTCCATTCTATACCATTTATAGTAAAGGAAGCCTTGCTAAGCTTGGATTTATCCTTTTTTTTACATCCACCCAATACAAGGGAGCTGCTAATAGCCAACAATATAATTATCTTTAAATATTTCATATTTCTCTTTTAAATTATTGAACAATTAATTTCTCTATAAATGTTTTTGATTTTGTAGCCAATCTAATGAAATAAACTCCTGGTTCAAAATCAATATTAAAATTTAAATGGTTTAAACCTTTTTTAACATTAGCAGAAATTAGTTTTTTAACGAATCTTCCATTAATATCATTCAATTCAATAGAACAAAGCACTTCATCCTCTTCGATATTGAAAAGTACATTTAATTGATTTGATGTTGGATTAGGATAAATTTTAAAATCTGTATTTTTTCTAAATATTGAAGACAACATAATAAAATTATTAGAGGGACATACATAATAAGCTGTTCCTGTAGCAGTAGTCGATCCAATAAAAGAACTTACTGTCACTCTGTACTGTCTTGAATTGAACGTCCCTAACATTGTTGAAAACATAGGATAGGGAACAAATGTGTTTATTGTTTGGGTTGTTCCACCTGGAATACTCGTCCAAACCACACCATTATCACTATATTCCCATTGGTAAGTAAATGGACCTCTACAATCTTGAGGAACACTTACAGTTGCCGTACCATACTGTTCACATTTAGATGCATTATTCACTATTACTGTTTGACTCGTCCTGAAAAATGTTTACACCTTTTGGTTAATAATCCTGTTACAAATTTACAGTTTTTTTTTAATCCTGCATAACATTTACATTTGTAAAACCAGATGAAGCGGAATCGAGCTCTGCTGTGGAGCAACTCGCCAGGATTAATCTGGTCAGATAAGGTAATAATCCTTTATTAGGTTTACACTTGATAGCGGATTGTTTTTTTATTGATTACCTATCCTGGGTTATGCCTAAGA
>DATJCU010000134.1:0-3534 GCA_035497795.1 Edaphocola sp.
TATATAATTTATGTTATGAACGTACTTCCTTTCAAAATTCCAAAAACCATTAATGAGAACTTGATAGTACAAGTCGATTGTGATGATATATTTTATAATAAACTCCATCAGCATGAGGAAATTCAAATTGCCTTCATAAAAAATGGTCAAGGCGAATTGATTATTTCAGACGGCACCCACCCATATTCAGCGGGTGACATTTTTGTAATTGGCAGTAATATTCCGCATCAATTTGATAGTATAAAACAAATGGGCGTTTCTTCACATATGATATCAGTCTTTTTTACTAAAAGAACTTTTGGAAGTTATTTTGTAGAAATTCCAGAATTAGAAACGATACATCAATTTTTCCATAAAAGTGAATCGGGTTTTAAATTACTACCAAATAATAACACCGTAAGAGAGTTAATGCTAAAAATCTCTAATGCAGACAAATTTTCGAGATACATACTTTTTCTTAAAATCATAAAAAAAATATGCCACTGCGAGACTCTTAATTTAGCAAACTTTATGGATTCTAAAGAAACTTCAATCAACAATGGGGGACGGATGCAAACTGTTTTTGATTATGTTATGAATAATTTTCATGAAGACATCACATTAGAACAAGTTGCAGAACTGGTTTACATGACACCAAATGCCTTTTGTCGTTTTTTTAAACAACGGACCAACAAAACATTCTTCAATTATCTCATCGAACTAAGAATAGAGCATGCATGTCAGCTTCTTCGAAATAATCCAGACATCTCCATTGCACAGGTTTCCAATAGATGTGGCTTCAATTCTATTTCTAATTTCAACCGAAAATTCAAAAAATTAAAAAAGAAGACACCTTCCAATTACATTTATCAAAACTAGCCATTACATCAGTTTTGAAATCCGAAGCTACAATATGAGAAAGTCCTATTAACCGGAGTATATTTCAAACTAATAGAAAACAAAGTCTTGACCTTCACAATATGGATCAATAAACCATAACCTACATTAAAAGGTTTTATCTGAAAAACATAAAGACAATATTGCAAAATCAAAGGATATTGCAATATAATATTTACTTAAAACCTTCTGTGCATAAAAAGTTGGAAAGTGACTATTACTGAAGAAGTCATTTTTTAACGTCACGCCAAAATCAATCCTAAAAAATCTTTTTAATTGTCATTTCCAAATAATGAACTTTTAATTATTTTGATTTTTTGGCCAATTCAAGGACATCCCATTTTGGAGGTGTTACATCCATTAGGTGTTTGACAAAAAAGTCCTTACGCTTATGAATATCATAGGGATCATTACCGGCAGAATGCCCAACACCAGGTCGGACTATAAGTTCAAAATCCTTGTTTGATTTTATCAAGGCATCAACAAACTGATAGGTAGAAGCTGGATCGACATTGGTGTCTAGCTCTCCAACAATCAATAATAAATTCCCTTTTAATTTGGCCGCATTATCTATATTAGAACTTTCCGCATATTCTGGTCCAATAGGATATCCCATCCACTGCTCATTCCACCAAATTTTATCCATGCGGTTATCATGACATCCGGACGATGAAACAGCAACGTGATAAAAATCTGAATTAAAGATTAGTGCTCCACTGGAGCTTTGTCCTCCTGCTGATCTCCCATGAATACCGATCTTTTCTAAATTCATATACGGATATTTCTTGGCCGCAGCTTTTATCCATAGTTTTCTATCAGGAAAACCGGCATCTTTAAGGTTTTTCCAGGCCACCTCATGAAATGCTTTAGAACGATTGGAAGTGCCCATGCCATCAACTTTCACCACGATAAAACCCAGTTCTGCCAATTCGGACATCCCAACATAAAAAGAATTGAAATCCTTTGGAACAAATGAGTCATGTGGCCCGGCATAAATATATTCAATAATAGGATAGCTTTTATTAGGATCAAAAGTCGTTGGCCTTATGATTACTCCCCAGATATCAGTTTTCCCATCTCTTCCTTTGCTGACAAATGGTTCTGGAGCGCGCCATCCTGTTGCCAGCAAATCAGAATGATCAGCCTTCTGCAATTGCATAACGGTCTTTTGGGTTTTTGCGTCCTTTAATAATGTTAAAGGTGGCATATCAACTCTTGAATATTGATCGACATAATACTGGTAATCTTTAGAAAAAGTTACTTTGTGGTTGCCATTCTCAGTGGTAAACCTTGTTAAGTTTTTACCGTCAAAATCAATTCTGAAATAGTGAATAAAATAAGGATCTTGGTCTTTATCCATGCCACTGGCAGTGAAATAGATGTGTTTGTTTTTTTCATCAACGTTAATAACTTCACGTAATGGCCAATTTCCTTTGGTAATTTGATTTTTAATTTTACCAGTCTTATCATAAAGATACAAATGGTTCCAACCGTCACGTTCTGAAGCCCAAATAATGTCTCCATTTTCATTATCATGACGAAACCTTTTACCACTATAATTAATAAACGTAGGACTGGATTCCTCAATAACTACGGTCAATTGCCCTGTATTAGGATCAATACTAAGTACGCGATAAATTTGATGTCCGCGTTGGTTGTACTCAAAAGTAAAATAGCTACTATCCTTCTGCCATGAAAAATTCAAAAGATTGTACTGAGATTTAAATAACTCTGTTGGAATCTCAATATGCTGTTTTGTTTGGATATTGAAGAGTTGTGGACTTTTAAAGTCCAATTCGTCTCCTGGTTTTAGATAATCTCTTGAGAACAATTTAGGCTGAAGTTGATCCGAAGGACTAGTTTCAATATAATGCACTTTGTGCTCCTGTCTTGGGCGTAATTTATAGGCTATTATTTTTTTGCTGTCTGGCGACCAATAGATATTTGAAGAATAAAAAAATCCGTTGTTCCCATCAAAACTCATTTGGATTTCCTCTTGTTGGGATTTGGACTTGATATATAGATTGCTATTTTTTATGTAAGCAATATGTGTTTTATCAGGAGATTCTACAGAATCCTTTTTTAATTCATTAGGAAGGCTTGGCCAAAAAGGTCTGCGTTCGTTTTTCTTTTTTACAATTCCTTCAATTTTTAAATCATAAGTATCAAGTTTTGCTGAAATAATTAAACTATCGCAGGTGAAATTTAATAATGATTGGTCCTTATTGAAATTAAGATCTTTTAAGTCCAATAATTCTGGTGAAAATTTTTTTCCTAATAAAGAAGAAAGTGATTCTGCTAAACGCCCATGATCAAAGGCAAGTTTTTGACTCTTATCTCTATTTGAAACCAAAAGATACTTATTGCCCTCACGACTATTATTTACATACCAAAGTGAGTTATCTGCAGTCCAATTAAATGAAGTTGGAGCGTTATAAACTTTATCTGCAAATAAAGTTTCCACAGAATCCGACCTTAAATAATCGTCAAGAGTTCCTTGCGCTTTTGAATCAATGCAAAAAACAATTAAGAAAAACACATTTAATTTTAAAAATACTGCTCTCATATGTATGTACTATTTACTCAAAAATAATCAGAATGATCTATATCTTTTTCTCACATCTTAGCCTTTCATAATACTATATTACCCAATCGCAA
>DATJCU010000135.1:0-1768 GCA_035497795.1 Edaphocola sp.
ATTAATTACCAACCTGAAAGGGGATGAGTTTCCAAATTTTGCTACATTAGAAGAGCCGTGTGATGGGAGACTATCAAGCACGGTTCTGTGAGAGGCTTGGGGTGAAATTCCCCTTGCCTACTCGACCATGTGGGCGTTGTACGCAAGGCTCCATAAAACCAACATACTGCATAAATATATCAAACCATGAAAAAAGATAGAGAAAAAATTAAAGCAGTTTCAGATGATAAGTTGATAGATTTATTAAAAAACATCAACTTATATGACGATGTCATCATAGGTAAAATAAAATGCAAATTCTGTGGTGAGACAGCAAAAATTGAATGTATAAGTGCGATTTTTCCCGATAGTGGGAGTATTAAAGTGGCTTGTGATAGCCCTAAATGCATAGCTGGATTAAATAACTTTTTAAATCAAAAAATATAATGTTAGCTTTCTTAGACATTAATATATCAATAACAATAACAGTTTCCATAGTTATTGGATTAGTAATCGGAGGTTCGGTTGTTGCTCATTACCTAAAACACCCCGATAAACTTGAACATCTTCTCGCTCTATTTTTTAAGTCATTCAAATGGCTGTTTAAAACTGCTGAAAATGGATTTATTAAATATGACATCCAATATAGAGTCAACAGTTTTGTTGACGACTTATATGCTAGAATTCCCAATTTAACACCAACCAATGTGAAATTAGAGTGGATTAATGAACATCAAACAGCAGAACAATTTGTGAAAGCAGACCAATTAGTATTGAGAATGCATAAAAGTAGTAGCCATAATAGAAATGTCGTTAATGCTACTTTTGCTTTTGTGTCATACTCATTACTAAGAAAGGCAAAACATTATATAGCAAAGTATCAACGTGAATCTATTGATTTATTTGTTTCATTTAAATTATTGGAAAATGCTAAGTTTGAAATTCTTGATGAATTCGTTCAGGAATATTTACATGCTGGTTTAGAAAAAGATAAAGTTGTTGATTTTTATGAGAAGTTTTTTGATATCGATAAGTGTGGTGTATTCTTCCCGGTATTTCTCTCTGAGATGACATTTTTAGGAGAAAAGGTTTTTGGTAAGAAAAGAAATGACCAGCAGATATTTGAAGAAGTAAAAAGCACTGTTTATTTTCTATACCGCTTTGCAAATAGGAATTATGATGAACATGTAATTACCGAATTTAATGGTTCATATTGTAAATATGCAATTCGTATAATTGGTAAAAAATTTAAAATTGATGGCTCTGGTGAGAAAGTCTACATTAATAATTTAAATAAAATTCCTGATAATATAGAGACTATTTACCTTATCGGACATAAATCAAATAAAAAGTTTATTAATTCGGTAACAGCAAAGTTTAATTCTAGTGATAAATATTTGATACATAATCGTCACGAGTATAAATCACGAATTAGAAATTTTGATGGAGAAAGCATAGATGCAGAAAGTTATTTAATAGTACTTAGAAATAAAAAGCTTGAAATGTACCATAATTAAAAGCCCAGCGTACAACACATGGTATAGTGCATGCGGGTTTCAGAGGTATGCGAGCGTTTGTGGCTCGTAAAAAAGGTCGGTGTAAACTGATAGGAAATCGCCTCGTAATCCCGCACGACACCATACCATCAACCGTTGGCGGTAATGCAAAAAAATGACACCCATGGATTGCAGAACATTTGAGATACTGAAATTAATAATACCTGGATTGATTGCTATTATCGGCAACATGATATTCTATTGGATTATTAAAAGTCGGATTGATAAATCTA
>DATJCU010000136.1:0-86237 GCA_035497795.1 Edaphocola sp.
ACAAGGAGTTAGAAAGAATATTAAAAATAAAACAAATTGATTTATCACCAGATAAAGCATTAAAAATTGCCCAAACAATTACAACCATCAAGATTAGACTTCCAATTAGTGGAGAGATAATGACACAAACAATGATGATAACCAAGAGACAACAATCAATTGCCAAACTAATTAACGACCCTCTTTAAGTAGGATTATTATTTTGGGTGTCCCAGTGTCAAAGTCAGGAGCACTTTTTTTATTCATAACCTTTGATTGCCTCCAAAGTTAATCATAATAAGACTTACAGAAGATTTGAGCCTAAAAAATGTCTATTAAGCCTAATTTTCTTATAACAAGTTATAGTAGCCTATTTTACATTAAAAAAGCCGGAACAAATTGTCCGGCTGTATTAATTTATCAAATTAAATTTGAGTTTTATTCTGCCATCATTTCTTCAATAGCTGCAGCAATATCTTCAGCATTTGGTTTGGAAAAATAATCACCATCAGTAGCATATGCAGGTCTGTGTGCTTTGGCAGTCAATGTTCTAGGAGCCACATCCAACCATTTATATCCACCTTGGTTTTCCATTACCTGTTGGAACATATATGCAGAACCCCCACCTGGAACATCTTCATCTATAAAGATAATACGATTTGTCTTTTCCAAGGATTTAACTATATCATGATCAATGTCAAAAGGTAATAGGGTTTGTACATCTACAACCTCTACACTTATGCCTTGAGGTGCTAAATACAAATCAATAGCCTCTTGTATTACTCTAAGTGTAGATCCATAGGAAACGACGGTTACATCAGTTCCTTCATGAATAACTTCTACTTTCCCCAAAGGAACAGTCATATCTAAAAGGTTATTAGGCATTTTTTCTTTTAAACGATAGCCATTCAAACATTCTATAACTACTCCAGGTTCATCACTCTTTAAAAGCGTATTATACATACAAGCAGCCTGTACCATATTTCTAGGAACGCAAATATTTATTCCTCTAAGCGCATTGACGATTACACCCATCGGAGAACCACTATGCCATATTCCTTCTAACCTATGCCCTCTTGTTCTAACAATTAATGGGCACTTCTGTCCGCCTTTTGTACGGTATTGTAAAGTAGCAACATCATCACTTAATGGTTGTAATCCATATAGAAGATAATCCAGATATTGGATTTCAGTAATTGGACGTAAACCTCTCAATGCCATTCCTATACCTTGTCCTATGATAGTAGCTTCACGAATACCAGTATCACTAACTCTTAACTTACCATGCTTTTCTTGCAGTCCCGCAAACGCTTGGTTGACATCTCCAATTTTACCTACATCTTCACCAAATGCAAATACCGCTGGGTTATTGGCTAAAGTTTGGTCGAAGAATGCATTTAATACTTCAAAACCATTCTTTGTTGGACTTTCGTCAGAATAATTAGGTTTTTGTTCTTGTATATTACCAACCGCATATGCCGATTGAGAATATAAATTTGAACTAAAAATATCTTCTGCTTCTGATTTTAAACTTTGATAAAATTCATTTAAATTATTATAGGCTGCATTTTGTTGATCGGCAGATAGTTTTATAATACGTTGAACTGTTCTAAATACATCTTTTCGAATAGGTTCTTTAATCTTAGTTAAGTCTTCTAATAATTGGGTGATTGCTGCAGTTTGAGTAGGGCTAGTTGCAATAAGATCTGTAATCAATTGATTAGCCTTGCCAATGCTATTCTTAATAGGAGCTAAGAAGTTATTCCAAGCAGCTTGTTTTGCATCTTTTGCTCTTTGTTTAGCAGCTGCTTCTATTATATTTAGTTCTTCCTCGGAACCTATATTATTGCTAATAATAAACTCCTTTAGCTTTACGATACAGTCCATATCTTTTTCCCACTGCAAACGTTCAGCTGATTTATATCGTTCGTGAGAACCTGAGGTGGAATGTCCTTGTGGTTGTGTAACTTCCTGAATATGGAATAATGCAGGTATGTGGTTTTTTCTTACTTTTTCTACGCCTTCTTTAAAAGCTTTTATCAAAGATGGATAATCCCAACCTTTAACTTTATAAATTTCTATGCCGTTTTCTAGTTTTTCATCATATTGAAAACCTGCTGTAGCTTCTGAAATAGAATTTTTTGCAGTTTGATATTTTCTTGGAACAGAAATACCATATCCATCATCCCATACACAAACTACTAAAGGAACTTTGAGTACAGAAGCTGCATTTAAGGTCTCCCAAAAATGACCTTCTGAAGTAGAAGCATCACCTATTGTAACAAAGCTGACCTCATCTCCATTTTTAGAAAACTTCTCAAACCCGGTCTTTAAATTTTCACTGTTTCTATATAATTTTGAGGCAAAAGCCAATCCTAATGAGCGCACCATTTGACCAGCAGTAGGGGAAATGTCACTAGATGAGTTAGGTTGAGCTAAAAGGTCTTTCCATTCTCCATTATTATCTATCCATCTGGTGCCATAGTGTCCATTCATCATTCTACCTGCCGAGGCGGGTTCTTGTTCAATGTCTGTATTGGCATAAAGTTGAGCGAAAAACTTTTCAATAGAGGACATTCCTGTGGCAAACATTAAGGTTTGATCTCTATAATATCCAGAGCGGATATCGCCTGGTTTAAATACTTTTGCTAATGCTATTTGAGGGAGTTCTTTGCCATCTCCAAAGATGCCAAATTTGGCCTTCCCTGTCAATACCTCTTTTCTTCCAATCAAGCTGGCTTCTCGACTTGCAATCGCTAGTTCATAATCTTTTAGTATCTCTTCTTTTAATTCTTCAAAAGAGATTTGAGGTTCAGCTTCTTTCCGGTTATTTTTTGATGCCATAGTTTTCAATAATTATAATACAAATGTACAAAATTTAGCTAATCTATTTTCGATAAGAGATTATATTTCTTAATAATTAATTCTGTAAATAAAGTATTTTATATTTCTGTTCATGATTTTTAAATTTAATTTTAAGGATATAGACTTCGCCTATATGTCCTTTGTCTTTAAATGAAATTTGCTCGACTCCACTAAACTTGTTTTGATCTATTTCACCTGAAGCAATCTCTTGTCCAAGGATGGAGTATAAACCCCATTTAAATGATTCTTCGTTGTTATTATACCATTTTAAATTAATAATGCCATCATAAGTAGGATTGGGGAAGATCTCAAAACTAGTTGGCAAATTATCCCAACTTATTTTACGAATAGGTCCATAAAAAATTCTGCCATCAATAAAAGTGTATTTTAAACGATACAAAACGAATGGTTGATGTAATAAAATAGCAGTATCAATATAATGATATTGATGGTTAGAGTCATTTATTGAATTTAACTTAACTACTTCTTGAAAGCCCAAGCCAAAATCTGATTGTAACTGATAGTGCTCAACTTTCTCATCTAACCTATTCAACCATGAAAGTTTCACTGTTTTTTCGGCACCTTTTTGCGCTGTAAAATTTAAAGCGTTCAAAGGCAATGGATTAGAATGAGTGATACCACCATCGTTAAACCAGTATTCTCCTATGTTATTAGTATTAAATATCGCATAATAACCATCATAATAAGGAATCCATTGTACACTGTCCTTATGAAGATAAGTAAACATGCCATTGATATCATCTTCTAGTTTGTTATTAATTACATTGCTATTGGCGTCAATATAGGTAGTTACACCCAATTGATACACTTCTTTAGGATGCGAATTGCAGGAAAGACAATTTGTAGCCTCTCTAACTACAGCCATCATCGAATCTTTTACGAAAAATCGAAGCTCAACTGGACTTTGAATACTAGAAGATGGGCTTATAGCAAAATTCCTAGGTAGATAAAATTGTTGGCTGTCTGGACTAATATAATTATCATGTTTATAACTTTGGAAGCTCAATGTTCCCAAGCTTTGTGATAATGGATTGATAATTCCAGAAATGTTTCCATTATTCTCAAATGAGGTGATTCCAGATATCGTGTTAGTAGGTGCAGGAGAAAAACTATCCGCATCAAAAATTGGTTTTTGATAATCAAATATATGTATATCATCTATTGCCAATCCAGCAAAGTTGGCACCGGGGTCTGTTTGAATGACCCATCTTAGAGCTAAATTTGTTGATTTTGGTAAAGGAATACTGGCAACATGCCAATAATTATGATCTGTTCCTGTCCATGAATTATTTTCATGATTATACCAATTATAGCCTTGTTGATAGGCTCCCAACAAAGTCCAGTTGAGACCACCATCTACCGAGTATTCCATATAAGCACTGTCATAAACATCGGCACCATTTGGATCTTCCATTTCAAAAAAGAAGCTGAAACTGAGCATTGGGTCGTTTAAGGCTGTATTATCAAAGCAAGGACTGTAAAGTATCGAAGATTCATAAGAATTATAAGCTCCAGAGAGACTAGTCTTCCAAATCTTTTTACCATTAGCAGCATGATTTAAACTACCACCGTTTGGAATACCATAATCCCAAGAGTTGTTTTTTCCTTCACTAAAATAATAACCATCATTTTGTTCAAATCCTTCTAAATATGGGAAAGTATTAATAACAGGTTGATTGTGAAGTTCAATACTTCTTAAAGTATCATTAAAACTATAGTTATCTCCAGGGAAATTTACCCATACATTTATCGTATGATGACCATTTTGAGATAAATCCATTAAATGACTAAAGTTATAAGTAATAGTGTCTTTCGCTGCTATAGAAGGGATGATTTCGCTGACAATTGGTTGATTGCCTATTTGATAGAAAATTGGGATATTATTATGTGCCTGAATCATATTATTGGCTACTTCTACCGAAAGTGGAACATTGTTCCCTAATGCGCAATTAAACTTTTTAATATTATTAGCACTTATTAAAGCAATATCGTTTTCGGCTTTAAATAGGCTTATATTATCTACTGTTAATCCAGCTCCAAAATCGACACCTCCTATTAAGGATACATCTCTTTGAGTGATTTTTATTTGAGTAGAGCTACTGAAATTTTGACCATTATTTGTAAGAGCATCTCTTAAAGAAATTGAACCATATTTTTCAATCGAACCAATATTATTAGTGTCAAAATTTGCCAAAGGTATCCAGGCCTCTTGATCCGAACCTCTTACATAAACACGATTCTCATTATAAAAAGCAGAAATTCCATGTAGTCGGTAATCGAATTCTAGTCTGATTTCGTCTGTTGCCACATTGTAGTTCGATAAATTATAAGTACCTAATAAACTATTTAAACTGCTAGCGGAAGGATTACTAACATAGTTTTTTGTAATGTCCATACTTATGGATCGTGTTCCATCAATTGTTATTTCATTTTGAACATGTGTTCTTAATCTCCCATCTTCAGTAGTGTTTTCAAAATCAAAACGATTAGCATTTTCAAGGCCTAAAAAATTCTTTTGTTTTTGAAGGACAGGAGTAGTTTCAAAAGTTTCAGTATAAGGTGTGCTAAGATTTAACGGATTATTCGGTAAATGATAAATTGTTGTTTTAAAAGTGTCATTTTCCATAACCGGATCTGTAATATCCATGTTCTGAATGACTGCTTCAATTTCATAAGATCCGACAGCCGTTAAATTAAAGCCATTAATATTTGCAACCGATTGGTTGGCAGCTGGAATAGAACTTGTATTAATGTAGCTTTGCCATGTTCCACCATTTAAACGGTATTGTATTTTGTGGTTATTATTTATGATATTATCATTATTTTTTATTAATAAGGCAATTGTTGTCATGCCAGTAAATTCGGTACTAGTATTTTTTCTGCCAGTTTTAGGAAACAGCATTTCTGAAATCATTAAATCTCCATGTTGAGTAATCCCAGTACAGTTCCCATTATTAGGTTGACGACTTAATGCCAATGAGCGATAGCTTCTGCCTCCATTGATACTTGCTGCTACTGCGACCCAGTAGGTTTCGTTTAAACTTAATCCTGAATAGGTATAATTAGTATTAGTAGTTGAATCTATGATTTCCATAGCTGATCCTATCTTTTTGTAAATATAATATTTACTGACACCTGTAATAGGGGCCCAATTAATAGAAATGTTTCCAGGACATTGTGAAGAAGCTAAAGTAATTACAGGTCTTTCGATGATGTTAAAGGTTTCGCTGATTGTATTTTGTCCAGCTCTGCTCACTCTCACCTTGCATTGGTTGGAAGCAGTATTATTAGGAGCTGTTAAAGTAGCAAACCTTTTATCAGCTGGAACAGTTGCTATACTAGTCCAGCTTGCTCCATTATCAGTGGATAGTTCAACAACAAAAGGGTCATTGTTTCCTAGAACCTGCCAATGAATATCTGTAGCTACATTGGGTTCAATGCTAACATTAGCAGTTGGATAAACAATATTAATGTCATTGTTTATAAATGAATAAACCACCACATAGTCTTGAGGCCCCTCTGGAATATTAAAGCCGCTAAGATTAACTGTATAAACTCCAGCTTGAGGTGCATTTATCACAATCTGCTCCACATTGTTAAGGTGATCTACACCAGGAATAGCAGCATCAAGTATATGAGCAGGATCAGAATTAAGAACTAATGGGAAGGAAGTGGTATTTCCTGGACCTGAAATGGTCATATCAATATCATTAACAAGGGCTTTTGTACTTGCTGGAGAGACAGGAACATCATTCCAATAAACCATAACTTTTAATTGTCCTAAATTAGCTGGCGTATTAATTATATGTGACTTACTTCCTAAATGACTTATGCTACTACTAAAAAATTGAGTATTATCTATAATATTTACAGCCTCACCCACATTTAAATTTCCAAAACCATTTGCATAATCAGGACCCGGAGTACCTAAATCATCTGCACTGTTCATCAAAATGGCCTTTAATAATGCACTTGAAGGATAATTACCTCCAAATTTCTGCTTAAACCGCTGTTGTAATAATCCAGCTGCTCCAGCAACATTTGGACAAGCATAACTGGTGCCACTACCAGAAGTGTAAACATTATTGAATGTTGTAGAAGTGTTTTGATGACCTACCGCTACCATTTCTGGTTTTAATCGTCCATCTTTTACGGGTCCTTTACTTCCATTATTATTAACCAAATTGCTATTTTTACCTATTAGTCCTACCACTAAAGCGTTTTTAGCTGCTTGATAGGAACCAACTACAGTACCATATCTTTGAGGATAAGGACTGCAAGTCATATAGCCATCATTTCCTGCAGCAAATATATTTAGCAATTCAGGTCTATCTATGGCTAACTCATCAACAAATTGAGAAACTACGTCATAAGTGCCTGCATAATTACAATTCCCTACTATGGCCGCGTAGGAATTATTACTTAATTTCATATTGAAATTATCTTCGTATTCCCGACCAAACGCAATAATATTACTAAAGAAATTACTTACTATATTTGCTTTAGGTGCCATTCCTCTAATTTTCTCATTTACAATTCCAGCTCCTGCCATTATTCCTGTGGTAAAAACACCGTGTTGAGTTTGAAGAATAGGATTAAGATTATTTACTCTATCATTATAATCAATATGATTTGGATAGCTATCGTCACCTATACCTAGCACCACGCCTTCTCCTGATAGTCCTAATCCATTGGAGACACTTAATACAGAAGATGCATTTGAAATTGAAATAGCAGGATCTTCTAATGACTGGTCATCAAATTTTGGACTGATAAAAATTATATTTGGATCAGTTGCAAATAGGTTCATTTTTGACTTTTCAACAGTAGCCACCCATTTGTTTTGAAGCTTCCATTTTTGTTCGGCATCCCAAATGCCATTTGCTGCCACCATACTCTGTCTTAAAAGTGAAGTGTCTGTATCTTTAAAAAGGCTTATAAAAATCCTTTCTTGAGTATTATTCGTATTGTTGAAATAATTTGCAATTTTGAGGTCGGGTTGAACTGCTGCCCAGGCTGTTATTAATTTGTTTATTTGTTCAATTTTTAAAGATTGAGTGAATTTTAAAGAATATATATTATTTCCCAAATAATCTCCTTTAATTATTCCAATTGATGAGAGTTGATTTTCATTTGGATCAATATTTAAAATTGCATACACCTGAATGGGATTTCTGAGACTTGCTTTTGCTATTAAATTTGTAAAGCTTTGGTCTGTTTTTTTAAAATTAATGGAGTAGTTATTAATCGTAAATGTGTCTTGCGCATTTAATTGAAAACTTGTACCAACCAAAAGTAATAAAATGACTGTCTTTATATATTGGATATAAGATTTTGGTTTCATCATTTTTTTAAAGTTTTAAAGGACATAAACGTAAAGATATCTTATTCTTTTTACTTTTTTAAATTAATGAAAGTTTTTGTGAAATAGTTTTTATTTTAAAAAAAAATATATTATATTTGGTCTTAAAATTAATATCACCTTTAAAAATTATCATTATGTTTTTTAATTGCTCTTCTACTATTAGTAGTAAACTCAGTGCGAAGGAACTTAATAACAAACTTGCCGGTCAGAAAGTAGAAATTAAAGGCTTAGAGTTTGATGTAAAATCCTCTGATGGAATTATAAAGCTTATTCCACTGACAGAAAATGATGCTACCTCGAGAATAGCTCCAATTTCCCATGTTGTCATAGAATCAAATGGCGATGGAAGTAAGGTTTGTGTTAGAAGTAAGCCTAGGAGACTAGATTTAGGAGGATTGTATCTTGTAGTAGGTGCTATTCTTTTATTACTAGGAATAGCAATTTATCTTTATATAGCTTATCCTGAACGCACCTTGGAAACGCCAATGATTTTGGTTATTGCTTCCTTTTTAGCATTTTTGATTTTCAGGATTAGATTGCATACAGGTTATTACTCCTATATTGGAGGAATAAGAAAGTTTATTAGAGAGAATGCTAATTAATTTTCTTTTTTAGGTGATGTGATTATATTATTTTTTCTTTAATTATTAAAAATTTTCTTAATAATATATAAAAAAGCAATGCTGAATTTCAGCATTGCTTTTTTAGGTCCGATATTATTATAATAAATTGTATTAATATCCCATATCCATTCCGCCACCTGGCATTGCCGGCATTGCTGATTTTGGTTCTGGTTTATCTGCTATAACACATTCAGTAGTTAACAACATACCTGCAATAGATGCAGCATTTTCTAAAGCTACACGACTAACTTTGGTAGGGTCAATAACACCAGCAGCAAACAACTTTTCAAATTGTTCAGTACGCGCATTAAATCCATAATCTCCTTTTCCTTTTTTGATTTCCTGAACAATTACAGATCCTTCCAGACCAGCATTGGCAACAATAGTTCTGATTGGAGATTCTATAGCTGCACGGATAATCTTAACACCTGTAGCTTCATCATTATTTTCAGTAATAACCTTGTCTAAAGATGGGATAGCACGGATATAAGCAGTACCTCCACCTGGTACGATACCTTCTTCAACAGCTGCTCTAGTTGCATGAAGTGCATCGTCCACTCTGTCTTTTTTCTCTTTCATCTCTACTTCAGTTGTAGCACCTACGTATAGAACAGCTACACCACCAGCAAGTTTAGCTAAACGCTCTTGCATTTTTTCTTTATCATAATCAGAAGTACTAACTTCTAATTGTGCTTTAATTTGAGCTACACGAGCTTTAATATCCTCTTTTTCACCCTTTCCTCCAACAATTGTAGTATTGTCTTTGTCTATCGTAACAGTTTCTGCTGTACCTAAGTAGGATAGATCTGCATTCTCTAATTTATAACCTTGCTCTTCGCTAATGAGCATACCACCAGTCAATACAGCAATATCTTGTAACATTTCTTTTCTTCTGTCACCAAAACCTGGAGCTTTAACAGCAGCTACTTTCAAGCTTCCACGTAATTTATTAACTACTAAAGTCGAAAGCGCCTCTCCTTCTACATCTTCTGCTATAATTAACATAGGACGACCAGATTGAACAACAGCTTCTAGAATATGCAAAATGTCCTTCATCATTGAAATTTTCTTATCGAAAATCAAAATATAAGGATTAGACATTTCTACCTGCATTTTTTCTGTATTGGTAACAAAGTAGGGGTTTAAATAACCACGGTCAAACTGCATACCTTCTACAACGCTAACAGTAGTGTCTGTATTTTTAGATTCTTCTACAGTAATAACACCCTCATTTCCAACTTTTTGCATTGCTTCAGCAATTAAAGCACCAATATGACTATCGTTATTAGCAGAAATAGTTCCTACTTGCTCAATTTTCTTAGTATCATTTCCTACCTTTTGAGACTGCTTTCTAAGGTCTGCAACAATTGCTGCAACTGCTTTATCAATCCCACGTTTTAAATCCATTGGATTAGCACCTGCGGTTACGTTTTTTAATCCTTCTGAATAGATAGCTTGTGCCAAAACAGATGCGGTAGTTGTACCATCACCAGCTTGATCAGCAGTTTTAGAGGCAACTTCACGCACCATTTGAGCACCTATGTTTTCAATTGCATCTTCTAGTTCTATTTCTTTGGCTACGGTAACGCCATCTTTTGTAACAGAAGGAGCTCCGAATTTCTTTTCTATAACTACATTACGTCCTTTAGGACCTAAAGTCGTTTTAACAGCGTTTGCTAAAATATCAACGCCTGCTTTCATTTTATTTCTTGCTTCTATATCGAAGATTATTTGTTTTGCCATAATGATTTTAGATAACTATTTTTATTTTAAAAATTAATTTATATAAATTGAACTAAACGATTGCGATTAAATCGCTTTCTCTCATGATTAATAAATCTTGACCATCAATATTGATTTCAGTTCCTGCGTATTTGCTGTATAAAACATTATCACCAGCTTTTACAGTCATTGGTTCATCTTTTTTACCAACACCAACAGCTATAACAGTACCTTTAGATGGTTTCTCTTTTGCCGTGTCTGGAATAATAATTCCTCCTGCTGTTTTTGTTTCAGCTTCGTTAGCTTTAATAATTACTCTGTCATGTAAAGGTTGAATACCTATTGCTTTTTTTTCCATTTCTATATTGTTTTTTTAATTTATTTTTTATCGATTCATTTATTAGTTGTGCAATAATTTTGCCAAGACTTTAAACTTGACATTTTTACCGAAAGAAATAAATTTATTAGATATTAGAACGACATTATTTCATACATTGATTTAAGTGCACTGAACTTTTGACACAAATAATAAATTATTCACTTAAAGGTAGATGTAATATTATATTATCACCATTCCACTTGTTTTATTGCACACTCAAGAATTTCTTTTGCAAAAGTTTAGAATTTTGTGGAATATCATTCCTAAACATTAAATTATTTTATTCTCTTTAATCTCTTGGGTCCTTTATAATTCCAGCTTATTCCACCACTACTAATCACCTAAACTTTGCACCTTTTTTCGGTTAAACTCAATATGGAATAATTTAGAAAATATATAGACTTATAAAATCCGTTCTAGTATAAATCCGAAAATAGATACTACTACCGTTGCCTTTGGTTATTTTAAAGACGATATACGTTATAATCAAACCAAAGGTTCTCATTTTTTTAAGAGTGAAAAAATAAATGAGAAAGTTCGTTATACTTTAGCCCCTACATGGTTTTTTGCATACGATAACCCAAATGATAGTATCTTAATTGAAGGTGTATTTAATGAGCCTTAAAAAAGATAATCCTTTTGAAATCAGACTTCTTAGTTAAATAGAAAGTCTGATTTTTTATTGAATTGTTTGGTCAAAATAAAAAATGAATTATAAATATCGAAATTACTAAAAGAAATTTCTTTTTATTACCGATTGAATGGAAAAAAATATTATTAAAACTTGACTTTAACCACCCATTTTTGAAATCAACTCTTGATATTCTTTCAATAAAGAATTCCAAATAACGATTTGGTTATATCTGGAAACAATCATTTCTCTTGAGTTCTCTTTTAAGGCTTGGTATAGTTTTTTATCAGAAAGTAAGGTAGTCATCGCTGTTTTTAAGGAAAAAACGTCTTTACTAGGAATTATGATTCCATTTTCCTCATTGATAATAATTTCATTACATCCATTTATGTTAGAAACAATACTTGGTAAACCCATTGCTCCAGCTTGCATGACAACATTAGGGAAACCTTCTCGATAGCTTGGGAAAGTCAAAGCGTCTGAAATTGCAAAATAGGGTCTTACATCTTTTTGAAATCCAACAGGAATAATTTTCTTGTTATTTTTTACTTCTTCAAGGGTTTCTGGTTTTAATGGATCTAAATCGTCCTCTCTTGGACCTACAAGAATTAATTTTACATTTTTATCTTTACAAATTTGTGAAAATGCTTCAACCAATTCATCTATGCCTTTATGACTAACCAATCGACCAACAAATATAAAAACAAAGTCAGTTGGTTGAATACCTAAACTTTCTCGAAATTTTAAATTTTGTTCTGAAGAATATAGAGAAGGATCGAAAACGGAGGTATCTATTCCATTGCTACTTCCGTTTGCAATTATTTTGAGTTTATTTTTATCGGTGATGCCTTCTTCGAGTATAAAATCATATAATCCTTTTGAATTTGGATAAACTTTTGTCGCACAAAAATAAGTCAATCTTTCTACAGCTAGTAGAATCTTCCTTTTTATACCCTGAGTTTCCATTAATGGCATGCCTGCAACAGTATGCAAACGGATGGGCACGCCTGCAAGTTTACCTGCTAAAGATCCTACTATACCCGCTTTTGGTGTATGGGTATGGATAATCTCAGGTTTTTCTTTTACAAGATAGCGATACAACTGCCATAATGATTTTAAATCTTTGAATATAGAAATGGTGCGGGTCATTTCTATTGGGTGAGTTTTTATGCCCTCTGTTTGAGCTACATTTTCTAACTCTTTTCCACTACTTGAAATGCCAATAACCTCAAACCCATTATTACTCATAAATCGGTGCTGCCCTTTTAATAAAGTTTGTAGAGAAACAGGAACTGTCGTTATTCGTAATAGTTTTGGTTTCATTTATCTTAATTAACCTATATGGATTTCTAAAAATTATTGTTGAATGTGCTAATAAAAAGTTTAGTCATTTCAACAATATTACAAAAATAGAAATTATTGAGGAAAAATTCATTTTTCTATTAAAACAATATGTTGTACTGAGTAGAAATTTTAAAAATATTGAATTAAATGGTTTAAAAGGTTTATTTATTTCTTATTTTAATTATTCTTATCAGAATAATAATTTAAAGCTTTTTTGAAATTATTATTTATTTAGGAAACCTAGAATCTTCAAAACACTTTCTTTAGCATCTCCATATAACATGTCCGTATTGTTTTTGTAAAATAAAGGGTTTTCAACTCCTGCATAACCTGCAGACATGGAACGTTTCATTACAATCACTTTTTCTGCTTCCCATGCTTTAATGACCGGCATTCCATAGATTGGACTTGTTGGATCATCTATAGCACCAGGATTTACAACATCATTGGCACCAATAACTAATACAACATCAGTGTTTGGCAAATCATCATTGATTTCATCCATTTCTAAAACAATATCATAAGGTATCTTTGCTTCTGCCAAAAGAACATTCATATGACCCGGCAACCTACCAGCAACAGGGTGAATGGCAAATCGCACCTTCTTTCCACTCTTCTTTAACTGTTCTACCATTTCAAAAATGGGATATTGTGCTTTTGCTACTGCCATACCATATCCCGGTACAATAACAATGGATTTAGCCTCATTTAATAACTCAGCAGTTTCTTGATGGTTAATTGAAGTTACCTCACCTTCTATAACTGCACCTTCTCCTGATTGTACAGGTTTTGCCCCAAAGCCACCAAATATTACAGAAAGGAAAGAACGGTTCATGGCTTTACACATGATGATGGAAAGAATAGCTCCTGAACTTCCCACTAAAGCACCTGTAACAATTAATAAATCATTACCTAGCATAAATCCAGCTGCGGCTGCTGCCCATCCTGAATAAGAATTCAACATCGAGACAACAACAGGCATGTCTGCACCTCCAATCGCCATCACTAACATAACGCCTATGAAAAGAGCAATTGCAGTCATAATCATAACGTAAATCATTCCAGTAGTCCCAGGAGCTTGTATGAAGAAAACACATAAAACAATTGAAATGATAACTAATAAGATATTTACTAAATGTCTTCCAGGATAAAGTAAAGGTTTGCTTCGAATCTTACCATCTAGTTTTCCCCATGCTACAATAGATCCGGTAAATGTTATTGCGCCAATAAAAATGCCAATAAATACCTCTACTAGGTGTATGTTTTTGTCAACACCACTTAAAGCTTGACTATCTGGGTCAATATAAGAGCCAAATCCTACCAAAACAGCTGCCAGACCTACAAAACTATGTAATATAGCCACTAATTGAGGCATCGCAGTCATTTCAACCTTTCGAGCAACAATTATTCCAATTACTGAAGCAATAGCAATGGCGATGATAATATATATATAACCACTTTCACTATATTCGCCATTAGTAGGTCCAAATATGGTAGCTATAACCGCAATTATCATCCCAACAATGCCAAATAGGACACCTCTTTTTGCGGATTCTTGAGAAGACAGACCTCCCAAACTTAAAATAAACAAGATACTTGCAAATAAATATGCTGCTGTTTGAATTCCAATACTCATAATTATATCTTGGTTTCTATTTTTTAAACATTTTTAACATACGATGGGTGACGAAGAAGCCTCCAACAATATTTATACTCGCAACCAAAATTGCTATAAAAGCAATAATAGTTAATGGGTGATTCCAGTCATTTTTATGACCAAGTATTTGTAATAATCCTCCTACTACTATGATACCACTGATTGCGTTGGTAACTGCCATTAAAGGAGTGTGTAAAGAGTGTGAAACATTCCAAATTATTTGCCAGCCTACAAAAACAGCTAAAACAAATACTGTGAAGTGTTGCATGAATTCAGTTGGTGCGAATTGGCCCATTACGAATAATAATAAACCTACTACCAGCAATTGAATTAACATAGAACTAGTGTTTTTCCTTAATCTTTTTGCATCTTCGGCTTTTAGTTCTTCTGGACTCAGTTCTTTTACTTCCGTCTTTTGTTTAGGGGGGCTTACTGGTAATGGTGCTACTGGCCAATTTATTTTTCCATCATGAGTAACCATTGCTCGTGATATGACATCATCATTCATGTCAATTTTGAAATGCTCAGCTTTACCCATATCATCTAAAAGATGACATAGATTATTGCTATACAATTGAGATGCTTGAGAAGGTAATTGGTCTAATTTTCCAATAATGGTTACGCCATTATCTGTAGTAAAGATTTCGCCATTTCTCGTTAATACACAATTGCCCCCAGTAGAAGCAGCAAGATCCACAATAACAGAGCCGGGCTTCATTGCTTGTACATGATAATCTAATATAAGTTTTGGAGCTTCTCTTCCTGGAATTTGTGCGGTTGTTATAATTATATCTACCTCTGTTGCTTGTTCTAAGAACAATTTCATTTCGGCTTCAATAAATTCTTTACTCATTGTTTTAGAATATCCAGAACTAGTCGATCCATCTTCATCTATTTCTACGGTAAGAAAACTAGCACCCATAGATTCAATTTGTTCCGCGGCTTCTTTACGTGTGTCAAATGCTCTGACAATAGCTCCTAGAGCATTTGCCGTTCCTATTGCTGCTAAACCAGCCACACCTGCTCCAATAATCAAAACCTTAGCAGGATTAACTTTCCCAGCTGCTGTAATCTGACCATTTAAGAATCTGCCAAAATAATATGTTCCTTCTATAACTGCGCGATAACCGGCGATATTTGCCATGGAAGAAAGTACATCCATTTTCTGTGCTCTGGATATACGAGGTATAGCATCCATTGCTACGGCATTAACTTTTTGATTGGCAAGTTTTTGTAATAATTCTTGATTCCTTCCAGGCCATAAGTAACTCAATAAAACTAAGCCTTCTTTCATCAGATTGATTTCTGAATCTGTAGGAGCTTGCACTTTAAGCACAATGTCAGATTGCTGATAAATCTCATTTGCACTTGCAACAATTGTTGCCCCAGCATCTATATAGGATTGATTTGAAAAATTAGCTTTAATACCGGCACCATCTTCGATGATTACCTCAAAACCTTGTTTTTGTAGTCTTTTCACAGTGGTAGGAGTGGCAGCCACTCGTAATTCTTCTTTATCGATTTCGCAAGGAATTCCTACTTTCATATATTAGACTTTAATGCAACGCTTATTGTTAAAATAAGAATTATAGTAATTTAAAGGCATGAAGTTATTGTTTTTTATCGAAAAACAAAATGAATTGTGAAAAAGATTTTATTTGAAATATTAATGATATTTAAAAAGATTGTCTCTAACTAATAAAATATAATACAAAACGAGCCTTTTATATAAAACTAGAATTAAATAGATGGTAACTTATTTAAATTCAGAAAATGAAACTGAAAATATTATAATTATCATTGAAATAATTAAAATTATGATCTATAAGCATCGATTTCTGCATAAATTAACATAAATTTCCATTCATTCCAATCTTTTTTTCGATGGTTTGCAATATAAGTAGTAATTTTGCATCCCTAAATTAAAAAATTATTTTAATGAGTATTCGCAACATTGCTATTATAGCCCACGTTGACCATGGTAAAACCACCCTTGTAGACAAAATTATCCACGCAACACACGTTTTTAAAGACCATCAAGAGACTGGTGAGTTGCTAATGGATAATAATGATTTAGAAAGAGAAAGAGGTATCACAATTTTAGCTAAAAATATTGCAGTTAATTATAAAGGTGTTAAGATTAATGTAATCGATACTCCTGGTCACGCCGACTTTGGCGGTGAAGTAGAACGAGTGTTGAAAATGGCTGATGGAGTTGTTCTTTTAGTAGATGCTTTTGAAGGCCCCATGCCACAAACACGTTTTGTATTACAAAAAGCTTTGAATTTAGGTTTAAGACCTATCGTAATTATCAATAAAGTAGATAAACCAAATTGTCGTCCAGAAGAGGTTCATGACAAAGTATTTGATTTGTTCTTCCAGCTAGATGCTACTGAGGAGCAATTGGACTTCCCTGCACTATATGGTTCGGCTAAGCAAGGTTGGTATAATACTTCTTTAACGCCAACTGATAATATTGATGCGGTATTGGATATGGTATTAGAAAGAGTTCCAGAACCTAAAATTGCAGAAGGTAATCTTCAATTACAAATTACATCATTAGACTATTCTTCTTTCTTAGGTA
This sequence comes from Edaphocola sp., assembly GCA_035497795.1. Lineage (GTDB taxonomy): Bacteria > Bacteroidota > Bacteroidia > Chitinophagales > Chitinophagaceae > Edaphocola. The sequence goes on from DATJCU010000136.1 coordinate 17,171, forward strand.
GAATTGCTATTGGTCGTGTAAATAGAGGCGTGATTAAAGAAGGTCAAAATATCCAATTGTGTAAGATTGATGGTACTACTCAAAAAAATAAAGTAAAAGAACTTTATGTTTTTGAAGGTATGGGTAAGAAGAAAGTCACTGAGGTAAAAGCTGGTGATATCTGTGCAGTGGTTGGTATTGAAGGATTCCAAATTGGTGAGACTATTGCTGATTTTGAAAAGCCTGAAGCTATGGAAATTATTCCGATAGACGAGCCTACTATGAATATGCAGTTTTCAATTAATAATTCACCATTTTTTGGTAAAGAAGGAAAGTTTGTTACCAGTCGTAACTTACGTGACCGTTTGATGAAAGAATTAGAAAAGAACTTAGCATTAAAAGTGATAGAAACTGATGATGCGGATAAATTCTTAGTGTACGGTAGAGGTATTCTGCACTTGTCTGTTTTGATTGAAACAATGAGAAGAGAAGGTTATGAATTGACTGTAGGACAACCTCAGGTAATAACTAAAGAAATTGATGGTCAGAAATGTGAGCCTTTTGAGAATTTGGTTGTTGATGTTCCTGAAGAATATAGTTCGAAAGTGGTAAACTTGGTGACTATGCGTAAAGGAGAACTATTAGTCATGGAATCAAAAGGTACTGTTCAGCATTTAGAGTTTGATATGCCTTCAAGAGGATTAATTGGGCTACGTTCACAAATGCTTACTGCAACAGCAGGAGAGGCTGTTATGGCTCATAACTTTGCAGCATATAAGCCATGGAAAGGACCTATTTCTGGTCGTAGTAATGGTGTTTTGATTGCTAAAGCAGCAGGAGTTACTACTGGTTACTCAATAGACAAATTACAAGATAGAGGTTCTTTCTTTGTAGATCCAGGAGAAGAGGTTTATATGGGACAAATTATTGCCGAACATATTAAACCTGGTGATTTAGTGGTGAATGCAACCGAGGGTAAGAAATTGACTAATATGCGTGCTAGTGGCTCTGATGCCGCAACAAATATTGCACCTAAAATTCAGTTTTCTTTAGAAGAATGCATGGAGTATATCCAACAAGATGAGTGTATTGAATGTACACCTAAAAGTATTAGATTGAGAAAGATAATTTTGGATGAAACAGAACGTAATAAGGCTGCTAAATCTATGAAGTCTTAAGTTTTATTCTTTTAAATATTTAGGAGATGTTATTTTTAAAAATAACATCTCCTCTTTTTTGGGATGCTTCTCAAAAGATATGTCAAATTTTCACTTTTGTGATCCCACTTCAATGTTCATTTCTAATCAGGTTGAAGACTTCAATTGTAGGTTTCCCATTCAAAATTATATCATTTGCACCTCTTTTTCTAATACAATTGAAAACCGTTCTTTTACGGATTTAATGATTTTCTCAGCAAGTTCAAATATTTCTTTACCTTCAGCATTGCCGTAATTCACTAGGACTAATGCTTGCTTAGGGTGCACTCCATAATCACCTTCGCGAAAGCCTTTCCAACCACATTGCTCTATCAACCAAGCTGCTGGAACTTTGGTGATATTTTCGGTAATCTTGTAGCCAGGAATATTGGGATAATTCTTCTTTATTGTATTAAAAATAGTATTGTCAATTTCAGGATTTTTAAAAAAACTTCCTGCATTTCCTATCTGTTTTGGATCAGGAAGTTTTGAACTACGAATAGCTATAACAGCATCAGAAATTGATTTTGCATTAGGTTTTTCAATTCCCATTTTATCTAATTCTTCTTTAATATTACCATAAGAAATATTATTTTGAGGTGCTTTTGAAAGTTTAAATTCTACAAAAGTAATAATTACCTTTCTTTTTAAATCTCTTTTAAAAATGGAGTCTCTATACCCAAAATCACAATCTTTATTTTCTAAAATTCTAAAACAATTTTGTTCTAAATCCCAGAAATGAACCCTTTCTAAACAGTTCTTAGCTTCAACACCATATGCTCCAATATTTTGGATGGGCGCAGCGCCCACCGAACCAGGAATTAAAGATAAATTTTCTAATCCAGACAGACCCTTGTCAATAGTGTGCAATACAAATTCATGCCAAACCTCACCAGCACCTACTTTATACCAAACATTTTCTTCATCTTCTTTTAAAAGTTCAATACCTGTAATCTCATTTTTTATCACCCAATACTTTAAATCGTTTATAAAAAGCATATTACTACCACCTCCTAAAATTAAAATTGGGAAGTCATTTGGAGCTGAATCCTTTAATATTCGACAATCTTCTTCTACTTTTAATATTGAATAATATGGGGCAATGGCTTTTAATCCAAACGTATTCAGTTTTATTAAAGATTGCTGTTCAATGATGGTTATCATTTTGTTCTGATTTTTATATTAAGGCAGTAATGGTGTTATTTTTAATTTCTCTGCTAATTCAGATAAGTCTTTTATTACAGATTTATGTACTGGGATACCATTCTTAGACCGGTCCAGCTCTGCTTCTCTTTCCGGATCACCAGGAATCAATACCTTTTGTGCTTCATTGCTAGGCTGTGCGTTTCTGAAGCGTTCTATCCAATGATCCATTTCTAACAGAAACGCTTCAGTAGGTCTAAAAGCATCGGTTCGCATTGCACCAAAGAAATGGCCTAGGCCATCACCAGGCATATTTTGGGGCATCGGTACATAAGCAGGAAAGGGTGGTGCCCAAGGGCCATATGAAGCACCACTTAATACGCCAGTCAAAATATCAACAATACTACCTAAAGCATAACCTTTGTAGCTACCATGGGCAGGATCTCCTCCTAATGGAAGTAGCGCTCCTTTATTCTTAAGTATTGAAGCATCTTGACTGGGTAATCCATTAGCATCTTGTACCCATCCGTAAGGAGCTTCTTCATTTAATCTTTGTAATATCTCCAGTTTTCCATTGGCTACTGTCGTTGTGGCCATGTCTGCTACAAATGGTGGTTGGTGTTTGGCGGGAATGGCGACAGCGATTGGATTGGTACCTAGCATTCTTTCTTTAGAAAAGGTAGGTGCTACTAAAGCACTTGCATTGGTCATTGCATATCCAATCATGTTTTCTTTTAAAGCCATCATCGCATGTATCCCAGCAATTCCAAAATGGTTGCTATTCTTTACAGCAACCCAGCCAGTTCCGGCTGTTTTTGCTTTTTCAATAGCTACTTGCATAGCAAATGGTGCCACCACTAAGCCTAAGCCTCTATCTCCATCAATTGTTGCGGTTGAAGGACTTTCATAAATGATTTTAATATCAGGACTTGTATTTACTCTTCCTGCTTCCCAAAGTCGTACATAACCCACTAGCCTTGCGATACCATGGCTATCTACACCTCTCCTATCTGCACTTAATAAAACTTGAGTAGCAGTTGCAGCATGTTCTTGACTACAGCCTATTTTTAAAAAAGTTGAATTTGCAAAATCATATAATTGTTGGTAAGTGTATTTCATGCATCAAGTGTATTTCTTTCAATTTGTGAAGGTAGTATATTTTTAAAATAACAAAAAGCAGACAATGTTTATTATTGTCTGCTTTTTTTAATTTAGTTGAATTTTGCTCTAATTAGAGACTGATATTTTCAATCCTGAATTCTAATTTCCCCGCAGGGACTTGTATTTCTGCAATTTCACCTAAAGCTTTACCTAATAGTCCTTTCCCGATTGGCGAATTTACGGATATCTTTCCTAATTTTAAATCGGCCTCTTTTTCAGAAACTAATTGATACTCAATAACCTTATTCGTCTTTAAGTTTGTGATTTTTACTTTACTGAAAACGGATACTTTGCTTATATCAAGGTCTTTGATATCTATAATCCTTGAATTGGCTATAATAGTCTCCAATTGTGCGATCTTAGCTTCATGCATTCCTTGAGCTTCTTTAGCAGCATCATATTCGGCGTTTTCCTTTAAATCACCTTTCTCTCTAGCTTCTGAAATAGCTTCAGCTATCTGAGCTCTCCCGGTAGTTCGCAATTCGTTTAACTCTAAACGCATTTGCTCTAAACTCTCCTTTGTTACATAATTTACACTTGACATAACAAATATTTTTATGGATTATAAACAAAAATAAAACACACAATATGATTCGAAATGAGCCACATTGCGTGTATTTATATATTCAACAAAGTTATGAATTTTTCCTAATATTAAAAAATATTTTTTTGCAACTTATTTTTCAAACTAATACTCATTTTTGTTATGGCTTCAAAAGAATAGCCTCCAATATGACTCGTTCCAATGAAATTCGGAAGATTTAGAAGCTTTTCTGCAGTGATTTTCATTTTTTCAGGCATGTCTTTGAGGGGCTCTATTTCCCAAACGTCAATAGCAGCAGCTCTTATTTTGCCATTTACTAAACCTTTGTATAATATTTCTTGATCAACAACTTTTCCTCGACAAAGATTAAGTAAAACAAAAGGATGCTTCATTTCTTCTAGGAATGTTTCATTAAAATAATGGTGGGTGGCTGAAGTATATGGTACATGGAAGCTGATTACATCAGTTTGGTATAAATCTGATAAATTTTCCACTTGAATAATACTGTGATGTTGAATGTTTTTTGGTTCAATATCAAAAGCAAATACTTTCATACCTAGATCAGCTAGTTTTTTGGCAAAATGATAACCATTATTACCTAAACCTATAATTCCTGCCGTTTTACCATCAATTTCGAAACCACGATTACCCTCTCTCTCCCAAATTCCATTTTTAATTTGATTAGAGGATTGAAATATATTATTGGAAAGTGCTAATAAAAGTCCTAAAGCCTGTTCTGCAACTGCATTTGCATTGCCCTCCGGGCTACTACAACAAAAGATTCCTTTTTTAATAGCATAATCATAATCAATATGATCCATTCCGCTACCGACTCTAGCTACCCACTTTAACTGAGGACAAGCATCTATTAATTCTTTATCAAAAGATGGATAAGTACCCATCACAATACCTTCAAATAAATAACCATTTTGGTTGATAAAATTTCTGATATTTGACTGTTCTGGATAGATCAGATCGAAATTCTTTTCTTCTAAGAATGAAATTAAAATAGGATCTATTTTGGCCAGAATAAGTGCTTTCCTTTCCTTATTCATTAAAATATTTATTAAATAAATCGACAAATTCTTTTACTGAAAGTTGCTCCGCTCTAAGGTTAAATACTTCATCAGTTAATTGTTCAGTAGTAAGAAGCGGTTTTAATGCATTTCTTAATGTCTTTCTACGTTGAGAAAAAGCAGCCTTTACTATTTTAAAATACGATTTTATATTTTGAACTTGATAAGGATTGTTTGTATTTACTAATCTGATGACGCCTGATTTTACTTTTGGAGGAGGTGTGAAACAGTTTTCATGAACATCAAATAAATATTCTACTGTAAAAAACGTTTGAATTAAAACGCTTAATATTCCATAAGTCTTATTGCCTTCTTTTGATGCGACTCTTTGAGCTACTTCTTTTTGAAACATGCCCACCATTTCTTGAACTTGATTTTCCCAATCTAATATTTTGAATAAAATTTGGGAAGAAATATTATAGGGGAAGTTTCCAATAATAGTAAAATGACCTTCAAAAGGAGCAGGAGATTTTAAAAAATCTTTATGAATTATTTTATTATTTATTTCTGGTAAAGTCTTTTTTAAGTAGTCAACTTTTTCGTTGTCTATCTCTACTGCTAAATAGTTTATATTTTTTTTCTCTAATAAATATTTTGAGAGTGCTCCAGCGCCAGGTCCAATCTCAAGTAGATTTAATCCTTCTGGATAATCTAATTGTTGAACAATCTTTTGGCACATTTGCTCGTCATGTAAAAAGTGTTGACCTAAACTTTTCTTTAGTGTGTACATAGAAAATAAGATATAAAATATATGAATACAATATTACAGATAAAAATTCCAAAATGGGATTTTGTTTTGTGAATATTTATTTTAGAAGTTGAAATATTGTTGTAAATAACAGGTTTATGATATTTTTATTTAAGCTCTTTTTTTGTTTTTTTCGAAAGAAAATGCCGAATAAACCAGAGATTTATTCGGCATTTATCTATTTTATAAATTAGAATATTAAGCTAATTCTTTTAATTTCTTGATTCTTTCTTCTTTATCATCTTCTTGTCTTAATGAATCTGTTTTATCCATATCATATAATAATGGAGCTGCTAAGAAGATCGAAGAGAAGGTACCTGCAAGTACACCCAAAGACATTGCAAAAGCAAATCCTCTTAGTACTTCACCACCAAATACAAATAGAATTACAGCTGTTGCAAACACCGTTAATGAAGTCATTATCGTACGAGATAATGTAAGATTGATAGAGCTATTGATTGCTTCTTTCTTGTCTATATTAGGCGTTCTTCTAAAGGTTTCTCTAATACGGTCAAATACAATTACAGTATCGTTCATTGAGAAACCAATTACTGTTAATAAGGCTGCAATAAAGTGCTGATCAATCTCTAATGCAAATGGCATTATATTTCTAAAGAAGGAGAATAGAGCAATCGTAAATAAAGCGTCATGTACCAAAGATGCAATGGTACCTACAGAATATTGCCATTTTCTAAATCTGATGAAGATATAAAGGAAGATCGCAATCATTGAAATTAAAGTTGCTTTTACAGCTCCTTTTTTCAAGTCTTCAGAAATCTGAGGAGAAACGGACTGTGTACTTTGTAAGTAATTAGAACTAAAGGTTGCTAAATCTAAATCAGCTGGGATCATTTTAGCTGATTTCAGACCTTCGAACAATTTATTTAATACTTGTGCATCAGTTTCTTTATTTTGTTCTTTTACTAAGTAGTCAGTAGTGATACTCAATTGATTTCCAGAACCAATAGTTTTAACCACAGGGTGCTTACCATCAAAGAAAGGAGTTAATTGCTCACGGACGTCGGCAGTAGTCTGGTTTTGATCAAACTTTATAGTATAGGCACGACCACCATCAAATTCAACACCATAATCAAACCCATTAACAAAAGAAGCTAAACCTGCAATGATTATTAAAGTTGAAAATATATATGCAATTTTTCTTTTACCAATAAAATCAAAATTAGCTTTTTGGAAAATTTTCTTTGATAAAGTTGTGAAATATTTAAAGTGTTTCCCTTTCTTAGTATAAGCATCTGTAATCATACGAGAAACCATAATACCAGTAAATAGAGATAGTAATAGAGAAATAATCTGAGTAGTTGCAAAACCTTTAATCGCACCTAGACCAAATATCAATAGAATAACAGCAGTAATCAAACTGGTGATGTGACCATCAAATACAGGGTTATATGAGCGCTTGTATCCTTTTACAACTGCCTCACTATAGGTGTCTCCCATCGCTAATTCATCTTTAATACGTTCAAAGATAATTACGTTCGCATCCACGGCCATACCTATACCTAGTACGATACCCGCAATTCCAGCCATGGTCAGTGTGGCACCTAAGTTTGCCAAAATTCCAAAAACGAATAATAAGTTTAATAATAAAGCAACGTTTGCAATCAAACCAGCAGTATTATAATAAACGATCATTAAAATAAATATAACTAAGAATGCAACTAGGAAAGATTTAGCACCTCCTGCGATAGACTCAGCTCCTAATGTTGGTCCAACAACTTGTTCTTGTACAATCTTTGCTGGTGCAGGCAATTTACCTGTTTGTAGGATATTGGCTAATTCCGTTCCAGAAGTAACGTCAAAACTTCCGGTAATAGATGAGTTACCACCAGTAATTTGATTTATAACGTTTGGTGCAGAATATACAAAATCATCCAAAACGATAGCAATTGGTCTGTTCACATTATCACCCGTAAGTTTAGACCAAATACCAGCACCTTGCTGATCAAATTGTAGAATAATCTCAGCTTGACCACTTTGTCCAAAATCAAAACGAGCAGTTTTTACACGGTCTCCTTCTAATTTAGCATCATCTGTACCTGGAATAGTTTTTATAGCATAAATGCCATAAATAGAGTTATTTTTTGATGTTTGTTTTACGCCTGGAGCTTCACCTAATAAGAATTTAATATTAGGAGGAAACAAAACTTTTACATCTTTATCATTTAAAAGTTCAATAACCTTGTCTTTGTTCTTATGCGCTACGAATCCTAAAATACCAGAATTACCGTCATTAATCGGTTGCATTAAAGAGAATAATGATTCTTCACCTGCATTCGTTAATCCTCCTTCGGTGGTATCTTTAGCTAATGCTTTTGCTAAACTGCTTTCTTCAGAACTATCTGTAACTTTTGCAGTATCAGTGTTGGCTACAGTTTCGTTAGTCTCAACTACTTTTTTATCTTCAGTTCCGCTAAGTTTAGTTTTGATCAACTCGTTTGCTTGAGTCAATTCATTAGCGATTTCACCTAATTTATAAACTTCCCAGAATTGTAATTTTGCAGTAGCTTGTAAATAATTTCTTACTGATTCAGGGTTTTTAACTCCAGCTAATTCTACAGTGATAATACCTTTGTTTTTATCTAAAGAGATAGATGGCTGTGCTACTCCAAATTTATCTATACGAGTTCTTAAAACGTTATAAGTACGTTCTGTTGCTTGGCCAGCTTCAGCTTTGATAAAAGTTACTACTTCTTCATTAGTGCTGTTCTGAGAAATAGTGGACTGTGTAGGTTTAGCGAAAATGCTTGACAATCTACCGGTAGGGTACATTTCCTTATAAACACGTGCAAATACATCTACATAGTTTTCGGGATGTAAACTGTATTCTGTATTAGTTTTTTCAAGTACACTTACTAAAGCATTATCCTGTGGGTTAATAGCCATAGATTGTAATAATCCATCTAAGCCTACTTGCATAGTTACACTCATACCACCTTGTAAGTCCAAACCTAAACCTAATTCTTTAGATTTCAACTCCTGATAAGTGTATTTATTACCCAATAAACTATAAACATTTTCATCTCTTAAACTATCTGTGATATGGATGAAGTTTTTGTCAATTAGTTCATTTCTTTCAACTCCTGTTGCATCAGGATTTGTTTTATCGACCTCTTGAGTTGCCATTCTAGTGTATTTGTTATCTACACTTCGGGCAATAAATGTAAAAGATAATCTCCATAAAGAGAAAATAATTAGGGCAGCGGTAAATATCTTTACCAATCCTTTTAATTGCATACCAATCCTTTGTTTAAATGTTTGATTTTAAGTATAAAAAAATCTGTAAGTCGGCAAAGATAATGTTAAATTTATAAATATCAGTATGAAATTTTAAATTTTATCTACACTTTAAGATGTTTGCTTTAATAAAATTGTAAATAAATAAGTAATAAAAAGATTAATTATATAAGATATTTAAATAATTAATTTTTTTTTGAGCTTAAAATCCATCAACTATTAAATATTATTTGTTCTACTTTTTTGTTTCTGTTTTAGAATGGAATGACCTAATAAAAATAGGAAAGTGAGTGTAGGCGGTAATAATAAAATCAATAATCCATAAGAGGGGCTTGTTTTGCCTGTTACTGGATTATAGGTAAAGCAAGAAAACATGGTTTTACTGCCGGGTAAAGGATGAGAAGGGACAAAGTCATTATGAATTTCTTTAACGAGGCTGTTAAAAGCATTTGCATCCCTTAACCCTATTAGCTTTTTTTTACTATTAAACCATTTTGATTAATACCTACTAAAAAGGCGTCATGATCAAATTGTTGTTGGGTACTATCCCAAGTAGGGCTGAAGCCTACATTTTTTAAAAGTGTAGGAATATCCTTTGTGATGCCAAAAATCCATTGTTCATTTTCACTTAAATTAAGTTTGTCTGAAAAGTAGTTCATGTTTTTTAAACTATCCATTGGATCAAAACTTAGTACGACCAATTTGAAATCTTTTTTAAGTTCTGATTTCATCAAGTTCTCTGAAAGTAATAGGATCGAAGGACTACATATTCCTGTACATCTTGTGAAAATCAAAGTAAGAATAATAGGTCTTTGACTATAAAACTTTGATAAAGGATAATTCCCTGACTTTGTTTCTATATTTATATTCTCAATTTTTGTAAATAAATGTTGCTCTTCTGAGAAAATATTCTTTTCAGTTTGTGCTCCCAAGTTTAGATTGAAGACAGAAGTTAATAATATAATTAAAATGCTTTTAGGCAATTTTTTATAATTTTAAAGAAGAAAATAAATACGAATATCAGATAGATTATCGCAAACCAAGCTCCTATGGAAGCATATAAACTAGCATTTTTAAATTCTGAAGGGTAGCTTGCAAATCTTCTAGGAACTGAGTCTGCACCTCCCAAATAAAACATGAGTACAAAACCTAAGCCTCCTATTAATAAGGTTAATAATAATAGCTTGATATTTCGACTAGTGTCTTGAGAATTTCCTGAAATATCATTGGACACCCAATAAAAGAAAGCAAAACTAAATAATACATTGCCAATTGCATTGTAAGTATGGAAATGGGCAGGAACCCAGAGTGTATTATGTAACACTATATTATTTGAAATTGTGGCATCAATCAAAGCACCTATTCCACCAATCATCCAACCCATCACCCCGATGAAGAATAATAAATTGGTAAGATTCCATTTTATTTTATTACCCCAAATCAATACTAGAATACTAAATGCGGTAACTGCCGCTGCAGGTAGACTTGCAAAATAAGAGGCAAATTGACCGATCATTTGAAATCCTAATGGCTGTACAAAATCCATATATAAATGATGAAAAAATGCGGTAAGTACAAAAATGATGGTGCAATTCCAGCCTAAGGCTACATACCAAGTAGTCTTGAGTTTTGGTTTTCCGCTTACCTCTGGTAATAATTCGTATAAGGTGGCAAGTCCAAGATATAAAGCTTCGTTTGCTAAAGTATGTCCAAAGAAATAGGTTAGGTTTTTCATTAATAATGGGTCGCTCTTAAACGCACCATTTGAAAAGTATTCTGCATAATAGAGTACAAATAATATGACAGCAGCAAGTAAACATACTATTATGCCTACTAATGATACCATTGAAATTAAAATCATTGGAGGCGTTTCAACCGTAGGTGATTTTTTAAAATGTTGCCAAGCAAACGCTTGAGATATACTGTATTTTTTTAAAATGCTAAGTACCATACCTACTGACCAAACTAACCAAGTAACTCCAAATACGGTTAAGCTAATTAAAAACAGGAGTGTTCCCCATTCTTCCCAAGCTACATGAAAAGGAAGTGGATATAAGAATGTCCAGCCAGCATGAAAGTCTCCTTTTAATGTTGCGACCCATAAAAGAATCAAACCAATGACAGTGCCTAGAAATGCAAAAACATTTAATTTGTTTGAGATGGCTACATATCTTGTTAATAGGTAATGTACTGCTACAAAGCCAGCTACCGTCCAAATGCCAATCATTGTTACGCCATGAGCAGTCATCAGGGAATAAAAGGTATTAGGCGCTAGACTTAAATCTTCACCCTGATTGAACCTCATTATAATACCAAAAATAATGGCAGTTATAAAAATAATTATTATCGAGAGTACCCAAACTGAGCTTATCTTTTTTAAGGATTTGTTTTCCATAATTGTGTTTTTTTATTTAACGGTGAATGTTCCTCTCATAAATGAATGACTCGCACCACAAAACTCTAGACATAAAATATTATAAATACCAGGCTCTGGAAATTTCCATCTTAATCGATTAACATAGCCCGGCATTGCTTGTGTCTGAGTAATAAGTTCAGCACTACTATTATATATGGCAAAACCATGATTTACATCTAAACTCGTTACCCTGAATTCTACAAGTGTATTTACTGGGATTTCTATTTCATTCATTCCTTGTGGGCTCTCCAGATTAAGTGCTTCCAAGGACATCACATAGCTGTATTGTCGTGCTGCAACATAAATCGTTGTTGAGGGAGTTTCATCAGCAAACAAGAAATATGGTGATTTCGGAAGCGTTACAGAAAGAAAAATAATTGTAAGTGTACTCAGTAATAAAAAGAAGAAATATCGTTTCTTTTTCGGGTTTTTCATCCCAGAATGCTCTCTTTCTTCTCTCAGTGAACTTCTGTAAATGGAATAGAATATTATGGCTATAATAGTAGCAACTGTAATAAAAAAGAGCAGTAAGAATTGATGCTGTTTCATAAATATTTTTATTTAAATAACATTAAAAAATTTAGATTTGCATATATAAATTAAGCTTTTCTATATCAAATATATGAACAATAATTTAATAAAAGAATAAAAGTACTATAATTCTTTTATTAAATTATTATAAGAATTAGAATACATCAAACTTTTTATGATTTTAAAATAAATGAACTTTTTTTAATAGCAATTTGAATTTCATTATATTTAGCCTTATCTCTTAATTTATTAATTTCCTTTTTATATTTTTAGGTGTCTTTTTTAATCTAATTGTATTGAGATTCTGATTTTAGTTAAATTGTGGTGCTTGACAACTTTGGAAAATAATTGTATCTTTATGGATTAATCTAAACCTGTATTAATCATGCGTAAATATTTAATTCTATTCTCGCTAATGCTCAGCCTAAGCGGTTGTCAATTCTACAAATCAATAAATAAGGCCAGTGAGGCTGATAATATTGTGATAAAGATTATTCAAATAAATGATGTCTATGAAATTGATGCCATCAACTCTGGCAAAAATGGAGGCTTAGCTCGAGTAGCTCATATCAGTGATTCAATCAAAAGTAATTATCCTAATACTTGGTTTTTATTGGCAGGCGATTTTGTGAATCCTTCTCTTTTGGGTACTATTAAATATGAAGGGGAACGATTGCAAGGTAGACAAATGATTGAAGTCTTGAATAAATCTGGCTTAGATTTAGCGACCTTTGGCAATCATGAGTTTGATATAAAAGAGGCCGATTTGCAAAAGAGGATGAATGAGAGTTATTTTAAATGGACTTCTGCAAATGTTCAACACGTTTATAGTGATGGGAAACAAATGCCTTTTTACAAAATAAATAATCATGATACCATCCCCGTATCTGATTTTGAAATTTATAAGGCAAGTAATGCCAGTGGGCAATCCGTTAATTTTGGAGTGATAAGTGTTACAATCCCTTCAAATCCTAAAGATTTCGTTCATTATGGGGATATTTATGAAGATGCGGAAAGAGCCTATAATTTAGCTGCTTCAAAATCAGAATTTGTTTTGGGTTTAACCCATGTTTCTATAGAACAAGATAAAGAGATTGCTCGTAAATTGCCTAATATTCCTTTAATTATGGGGGGGCATGAGCATAATAACATGAAACATACAGTTGGGAAAACAGTGATTACCAAAGCAGATGCTAATGTAGTGAGTTTGTATTTGCACACACTCAATTATAATGTTAAAAATAAAAGTCTGAAAATAAATTCTCAATTAATAAAAGTAAACGATTCCTATCCTGCAAATCCAGAAGTACAGAAAGTGGTGAATAAATGGAATCAAGTATTGGATGAGAATCTAAAAACGTTAATTGATAATCCAAATCAAATCGTTTATCAGGCCAAAACACCTTTAGATGGAACAGACGAAGCAAGTAGAAGTGTTCAAACCAATCTTGGAGGTATTATTTGTCGTTCCATGTCATTTGCTTATAATGACATGGTAGATGGGGCCATTACAAATGGAGGTGGGATTCGTATCGATGATAAATTGTCAGGAAGTATTTCTGCTAAAGACATTTTTAGAATATTACCATTTGGAGGGCAGGTCCTTTTAGTAGAAATGAAAGGAAAATTATTGAAAGAAGTATTGGCATTTGGCGTGAAAGCTGTTGGAAACGGTGCATATTTACAAAGAGACAATATTGATCAAAACAAAAAAGGACAATGGGTAATAAATGGAAATGTGATTTTAGATAATAGGGTTTATAAAATAGCGATAAATGATTTTTTATTAACGGGTTTGGATATCCCGTTTTTAAAGAAAGATGCGCCTGGAATAATTAAAATTCATACGCCTAATGAAACGGATATGGCAGGAGATTTAAGAAAGAGTATCATTCATTATTTAAAAGCAGGAAAAAGCTGATGAAAGCTTACTCATCGATAAAATAAAAGATAATTAAATCTTTTTTAATTTTCTTTTTAAAAAAGTAAAAAACCTCTTTAATGAACAAGATTTACTAAGATTGAAATTAATTTATTATTAAAAGTTGTTCTAAAAGATCAATAAACAACTATCTCGTTTCATTTCATCATTATAGTTTTATCTTTGCCCAAAATAATTGAGTAGATGCAACAAGGGAAATTAACTATTGAAGATAGTATCTGGAATTTGATTAGAATGGGAAATGGTAAGGAGTTATTATTTGTGTTTCATGATTTTGATCAATCGTCGGCATATTATACTTCACTTGAGCCAGCTTTAGGACATAAGTTTACAATAATAGCAATAGATTTACCTGGTTTTGGTCTCTCTGAATGGCATCAAAAGAAAATTAATAAAAAAACACTTTTAGTATTAATAGAAAGATTAAAGCTTGAATTTAAAGCTGAAAAAATTAATATAGCAGGAATAGGATTTGGTAGCCTTTACGTAATGACGTTATTAGAACAGAGAAGTGAATGGATAGAAAAAGCATTAATCATTGCTCCACTAGGATTGAAACGTAACAGCTGGGAGACCGCAGTTTTATTTAATTTTTTGGGCAAAAGAAAGATTAAACAAGCTATTCAAAATCCTGAGCAATTAGAAAGGTATATGAAACCTTTATTAAAATGGTATTTCCTTAGAAAGGAGGATTTACCTGAGTTAGATAGATATATTCGAGATGTCTCCTATAGTGAATTGCTGAATAAGACTTTTCCACAACATTATCCTTTAGTGCCTGAAATTCAAAAGGTTAAATGGAATATAAAAAAATGGAAGACCGCATTGACAATATATTGTGATGAAGGCAAGCCTTTTCAATTAAAGAATGCCAAAACGCTTACCCAGAAAACCAATACTGTAAATTTAGAAAAATTTACTAGAGAACAAAAAATGGATAAATCTTGGCTTATGTCTACAATTGAGCAACATTTTAATCCATTTCATTAGGAATAACTAATGAATAGCTATCTGATATTTTCCTTGATTTTAATTATTGCTTATGCAATATTAATGTTGATTTATACTTATGGGTTTTTAAAAGCAAGAAGGGTAGCTTCTGTTTCGAGAAGTGAAGTACAACCATTTTTGTCTATAATTATTCCAGCAAGAAATGAGTCAGCTAATATTGCCGATTGTATAAACAGCATACTTAATAATAATTACCCTAGAGTATTGTTTGAGATTATTTTAGTAGATGATTTTTCAAGTGATGAGACAGCTAGTATTGCAAAAGAGATATTAAATTTAGAGCAAGACAAAGTATTGTACTTAAAAGATTTTATTAGTGAAGAAAATAGTATAAATGCCTTTAAGAAAAAAGCGCTATCCATCGGTATTGAACATTCAAGAGGCGATTATATTATTACTACTGACGCAGATTGTATTGTTCAGGAAGACTGGTTGCAACTATTAGCCAATAAAATGCTTTCTAGAGTGGAAAATAAATGTTTAGGCGCACCTGTAAATTTTATTCCAGCAAATAATAAAAAGAATTTGCTGTACTATTTTCAAAGCCTAGATTTCATGACGATGCAAGGAATTACTGTTGCAAGTAATATCTTGAATTTAGGAAACATGAGTAATGGTGCTAATTTTATGTTTTCCAAACCAACTTTTGTAGCACTAAATGGTTATAAAGATATTGACCATCTAGCATCTGGTGATGATATGATGTTGATGCAAAAGATTAATAATGCTTTCCCCGGTAGCATTGATTTCTTATTACATACGGATGCCATCGTTCTAACGCCAACACAACCTAGCTGGTCTTCTTTTTTTAATCAAAGAGTTCGTTGGGCTTCTAAATCAAATAGTTATCCTCAATTTAAATTAAGTTTGATTCTTTTATTAGTTTATTTGACGAATCTAAATTTCTTAATGCTACTTTTGTTGTCCATATTTCAAATTCAGTATCTATACTTTTTAGCTTTTGGCCTGTTAATTAAAGTGGTATGTGAATTAATCTTTTTGTTTCCCGTAAGTTTATTCTTTAAAAAGATAAAAGAATTAATATTTTTTATATTTTTACAACCTGTTCATATAGCTTATATTATATCTGCTGGATTTTTAGCTAAATTCGGTTCTTATAAATGGAAGGGAAGAACAGTCAAATAAATTAAAATACTTAGAATGAAAAAAATCATAGGCTTAGTTGTTTTATTATTAATAACAGGCATTGGGGGTTATACCTATTGGAATTATCTACGCGTTTTTGATGAAGGCGTTAGAGAAGGTATTGTTCAGAAGTTTTCAAGAAAAGGTGCGGTTTTTAAAACCTATGAAGGAGAATTGTTAGGAGGTGGTTTTGGTAGAGTAGGTACGGGATTTCAAGCACAGTATTTTTATTTTAGTGTAGAAGATCCTGAAGTTGCGAATTTTATTGAAAAGAATGCAGGTAAAAATATGACTTTGCATTTTATAAAATTTAGAAAGAGCTTGCCATGGCGTGGAGATAATTATAATGCAAAAAATCAAGAATCAGGACAATTTATGGTGGATAGAGCTACTATTTCAGATAATGCGCCACAACAAAACAGACCGATTCAACAACAATTACCTGAAGAGGAAACTTCTGATCCCATAGGTTATTAATAAATTTGGTATAATCTATATTAGAATTAATTTTGACAAATGCTCGAAAAGATTATAGGCTGGGATAAAGAGTTATTTTTAAAGATCAATACTGTATGGACTAATCCAGTCTTAGACGCTATTTTTCCTGTTTGGAGAGCGGCAGAGACATGGCTGCCTTTATATCTTTTAATTATCGCATGGCTTGTATATAAATTTAAATGGAAAGCTATACCTTGGTTAATAACAGTAAGTATAATGATTTTAATTAGTGACCAATTAAGTAGCCATTTAATTAAGCCATTAGTAGCTCGGACAAGACCTTGTAATGATGTAGAGATTGGCCATTTAGCTAGAAGATTATTAGGTTATTGCAGAGAAAGTTACAGCTTTCCTTCCTCACATGCTGTGAACCATTTTTGCATTGCAACATTTTTGGTATATACCTTAAAGCAATATTGGGGTAAATATGTTTATCTGTTCTTATTTTGGGCATTTAGCATATCATATGGCCAGGTTTATGTAGGTGTACATTTCCCAATAGATATAATTTCAGGGGCAGTACTTGGAAGCACTTTAGGTTGTATATTTGCAAATATTTTCTTTAAAAAAATTGGTTTTTCAGGCTTTAAAAAAATCAAGTATTAAATAATTCGTATAGGTTGAGGTTAGTTTATAAAATAATATTTAGTTTTTTAGTTTGTTTGTTTTTTTCAGCAATATCACATGCTCAAACCATCGTTATAGGAAAGGTTTTAGATGAAATTTCTTATCAACCGGTCCCGGAAGTTATGATTATTGTTGGAACAGATACAGCCTATACTGATAGTATGGGCGTTTTTAGTATTATAAATAAAAGCAGGAAGAATAAAAGACTTATAATCATATCTAATGATTATGCACCACAATCTATTCCTTTAAGCAAAAAAGATGATTATAACTTAACCATTTTACTTAATAGTGAACTGCCAAAGTATGTTAAAGATAACCGTAAAGATAATAGAGCAATTAAAAATGTTAAGAGTTTAGATACGGTTTCAAATGATACTGCAAAATATAGTATCATTCAAGGGAAATTTACAGGAGAGGTATTTGATGAAACGACCGCTGAGCCGATAGAGGGAGCTATGGTTTATATGAGAGAATCAGAAGACGGTGAAATAACGGACAGTATGGGTCATTTTGAAGTTTTGTTTTCAGGAAATACTCAAAATCTTCAAATAGATGCTTTAGGATACCACAAAATTGACACCCTTATTTATGATATGGGAGACAAGCCTGCCGTCCGGTTTTTGCTAACTCCTTATGAAAGTGAATTGAGTGGTGTAACGATTTATGCTCGAAAAAAGAGGTATAGAAATAAAAATAATCCTGCAGTTGCATTAATCAGGAAGGTTATCGACCATAAAGATCAGAACAAAATGCTTCAAAATGAAGATGCAAAATATGAAACCTATGACAAAATGGTTTTTTATGTTAGTAACCTGCCAAGATTTGTTTACAGAAATATATTTCTAAAAAAATTCAGGTTTATTTTTGAAAATGAAGACACTGAATTAATTCCTCGACGAAGGTTAATGCCGGTGTTTTTAACAGAAATTATTTCGGATAATTATTATAGAAAGAAAGATGGAAAGACAGGGAAACAAATTACATCAGAAAAAAGATTACGATTTTCAGGAGAGTTTATAGAAAGTGGTAACGTGACCTCTTTCATGGATAGGCTCTATGATCAAGTTGATATTTATGATGATCAGATTAGAGTATTAAATAATTATTTCCTAAGTCCTATTTCACCTTCAGCTCCAGCTTTTTATAAGTTCTTTATACAAGATACCATAGAGCTTAATGGAGAAAAAATAGTTCAATTAAGAGTTGTTCCTCGAAATGAAAGAGATTTTTTGTTTGAGGGAAGGCTATTTGTCACCTTAGGGCCAAATTATGCAGTTACGAAGGCTAATTTGGCTTTGCCAAAAAAGTCACCTGTTAATTGGGCGGATGAATTGAAAATAAATATTGGGTTTACAAAACAAGCAAATGGCAAATATTGGCAAACTGAAAGTGATTATCAGGTTAACTTTGGTTTGTTTAATTCAAAACGTGGAGCGGTAGGAACTAGGTATATTTATAGAAGAAATTATATACCGAATCCAGAAATACCTGATACCGTATTTGAATCTCAAAAAGTAGGTCTTGAAAATAAAAAAGATACTTTGTTTCAAAAGTCAGATAGCTTTTGGGTAAATGAACGTCCGATGCCATTAAGTATTTATGAAAATAGAGCCTATCGGAATATTGATAGTGCTGTGAATATGAAGGCCTATAAGAATTTGGTAAAAACAGGTTATGTGCTTTTTGGAGGATACTATCCAATTACTAAACAAATTGAAACAGGTTGGATTTATGATGTCTTCGGTTACACTCCTATTGAAGGATTAAAATTAAGATTAGGAATTAGAAACAATATTAAAAATACTCAAAGACTATTGTTTCAATCCTATGCTGCTTATGGATTTAAAGACCAAAGGTGGAAATATTATGTTGGTACAACTTTTTCTCTCAATAAGAATTATGTTTTTGGTTTTCCACAACATAATGCAAAGCTCAGTTACCAATATGACTTAAGGGCACCAGGACAACCAATGGGTTTTGAATCTCAAGAACATTTTATAGATTTATTGAATAGAGGTGAAAATAGACGCTATTTTTACAATAGACAGTTTGAATTTGCATATAATAAAGAGTTTGAAAATAGGATGACATTCTCCTTATCTTACCTCAATCTTCAGCAAGAAGCTGTTGGAGATTTATACTTTGAGAAGGCTAATGGCAATCAAGATACGGTACGTAATTTAACCACGAATGAAATAGGATTGAATTGGCGATTTGCTCCAAATGAATCATTTCTTAAGAATAAAACGGAACGTAGAAATTACGAGAATAATGCATGGATCATAAATTTAAAAGGAACTTTAGGTATTAATCAGGGATATGCAAATGAAGCTATTCACTATCAAAAAATTGAAACTGATATTAGAAAACGATTTACGCTCTCTCCATTAGGTTACTTAAGGATGAATATAACGGGTGGATATTTATTTGGTTCTGTACCTTATCCTTATTTATTCATCCCTCCTGGAAATATGACCTACCGTTTTAGGAGCTATATGTATAATATGATGAATTATATGGAATTTGCTTCAGACAAATACATAGCCATCAATTTAGATTATCATATGAAAGGTTTTATTTTAAATAGAATACCTTTAATCAGACCTTTCTATCTTAGAGAAGTTTTTGGTTTGAAAGCAATCTATGGTGGATTAAATGCTAATAATTTACCTCAAAATAATTCTAATTTACTTTTGTTTCCTAAGAATACTGATGGACAGTCGATTATACATTCTTTAAATAAGGAGCCTTATGTTGAAGTGTCAGTTGGAATTGAAAATATTTTAAAAGTTGTGAGATTGGACCTTGTAAAAAGACTTACCTATAGAGAATTGCCTAACGCTCCTAATTGGGGATTAAGGATAAGTTTAGGATTTGACTTTTAAATGACCAAACTTTCAAAAATTGATTTATCTTTGCCACAAAATTGAATTATTATGACGACAGGAATGCTTCATTTACACAGCACTTTACGATATCTTATTGTTTTTGTTGCTATTTGGGCAATATTTAAAGCTATGTCTGGAATGAACGGTAAAAAAGCTTTTACCAAAGCAGATCAAAAACCAGGATTACTTTATTTGATTGGCATGGACTTGCAACTTGTGATAGGTCTAGTTTTATATTTCATGGGTAATTGGGGATACAAAATAATTAGTAATGGCGGAATGGCTGAGGTTGTGGGAGACGGTAAAGTAGTGAATCGTTTCTTTGTAATGGAGCATCCAATAGGAATGATTCTTGCATTGATATTAGTTCACTTAGGTTATGCAGCTACTAAGAAGACCAGCAACACAGACCAACAGAAGTTTAAAAAATCATTCTGGATGTATTTGATTTCTTTTATTCTTATTATCGCTTTCGTTCCATGGCCGTTTAGAGAATTAGGCAGAGCATGGATGCCATAATTTAAAATTACTAATTTTTATAAAATATTTATTTAAGAGCCGAATTTTATTTTTCGGCTCTTTTATTTTATGCCAACAATTTCTATTTCGTATCTTTGCATTCGAAATTTTAATAAGAAAAAAATGACAATATTACCTCAGTTTATTACTATAGATTCGATACCAGATTTATTGAAAAATAAAATACAACTTTCAGAACAAGCTCTTGAAAGGGTAAGGGCTAACAGAGCCTTTTTAGAAAAGAAAATTGATAGTGGTGCAACCTATTATGGGATCAATACTGGATTTGGAAGTCTATGTAATGTGAGAATAGAAGATAGTGAGCTTAATCAACTTCAAGAGAATTTGGTTTGTTCTCATGCAACTGGTTTAGGAGAATATGTGCCGCAGGAGATTGTAAAAATCATGTTGCTATTAAAGATTGTTGGATTGTCACAAGGATTTAGTGGTATTACGGAAGAGACTATTCAAAGACTTATTTTCTTTTATAATGAGGATATTTTACCAGTTGTTTTCGAAAAAGGTTCACTAGGAGCTTCTGGTGATTTGGCGCCTCTGGCACATTTAAGCTTGCCATTAATTGGTCAGGGATGGGTTTGGTTAAAAGATGAAAAGAAGGATAGTTTAGAAGTATTAAAATCCTATAATTTAGAACCATTAACCTTAAAAGCAAAAGAAGGCTTGGCTTTATTGAATGGTACTCAGTTTATGAGTAGCTATGCAGTCCATTGCATGATTGAAAGTAAAAAATTATTGAATTGGGCAGATTGGATTGGAGCAATGTCTATAGATGCTTTTGATGCGAAAATTGAACCTTTTGCTCATCCAGTACACAGAGTTCGACCACATAAAGGTCAAATACAAACAGCTGAAAATATTCGAACAATTTTATCAGATAGCTCCATTCAAAAATTAGCCAAACAACAAGTACAAGATCCATATTCCTTCCGTTGTATTCCTCAGGTACATGGTGCCAGTAAGGATGCGGCATCTAATATTTATGATATTTTCGAAATAGAAATTAATTCGGTTACGGACAACCCATTGGTTTTTGAAGAAGAAGATTTAATAATTAGTGGTGGTAATTTTCATGGACAACCTTTAGCTTTAAATTTGGACTTTTTGGCAATTGCAATGGCAGAGATCGCCAATATTTCTGAAAGAAGGACCTATTTATTAATCAGTGGGCAAAGAAACCTTCCACCATTCTTAGCAAAAAATCCGGGATTGAATAGTGGTTTTATGATTGCCCAATATACAGCTGCTGCCATAGTAAGTCAGAGCAAACAATATTGCACGCCAGCTTCTGTGGATAGTATTGTAAGCAGTAATGGCCAAGAAGATCATGTAAGTATGGGTGCCAATGCTGCCACTAAACTGAAAAGAGTAATAGATAACGTTAGAAGTGTACTAGGGATTGAGTTAATGACTGCTGCTCAAGCCTTAGATTTTAGAAGACCGCATCAATCTTCTTCTAAAATAGAAAATTTGTTTTTACGTTATAGAAAGCAAGTGTCGTTTTATGATGCTGATAAGTTTTTGCATCCTTATATGAAACAGTCGGAATCCTTTTTAAAAGAAGCATTACCAGAGTAAAATATTTGAAACAATTTAGAGTTGCTTTAAAATAGCTAAGTATTTAGCAAGGTCTAATTGGTCTTGCTAATTTTTTTTGAGAAACATTATCCTAATTTCTTAATCTTTTTATCCATTTTAGAGTCTAATTAATAATATTTATAAATAGAAATACAATAAAACATCAAAACTTCGTTAATATTGCAAACGGATTCTAAATTATGAAATATAGACTGCTTATAACATCAATTATATTAGGACTTTCATTTTCAGTTCAAGCAAATTTTTTTGATATACAAAAGATGGGCGTTCAAATTGAAATGAATAAGGCTTTAATTAAAAAAGGTATCATTAACAAGCCTTTGTTTGTGTTTGCTGATGGGAAATATCATCTAATCAGTAAGGATACTTATCCTTTCTATAGTAACAACGCCTTTGATAATAATTTCGCCGTGAGACAAATATTATATCCTAAGGAAGTTGGTTCTTTATGGATGAGTACTTTTGCAAAAAATAATACTTTATTATTAGATACTAACTCAATGTATCAACCTAGCAAATTTAAATATTCTGAATCAGCACGAACTATTTTTCAACAAAATATCAGTTTAGATCAAATGAGTTATCTAAGAATGAATATGAATTTTAAGTACGGAGGTTTACTGAAGAAATAAACTAATAGAATATTATGTTTATTTTACTGGGTCGTAGCCATGTCCCCCCCAGGGATGGCAGCGACCTATTCTTTTTAAAGTCATCCACCCCCCTTTGAAAAAGCCGTATTTTTTTACTGCTTCTACACCGTATTGTGAGCAGGTTGGTGTATAACGACAATTGCTACCTAACATTGGAGAGATTGCCTTTTGATACACCTTGAAAAACCCCAAAAGTATTTTTGCTGCAATACTCATAATGATACTTTTGTTGTTATGGACTGTAATTTAATGATTATTTTAGAAACGGAGGCAGCGATAATACTAAAATTCGGAATTTCTTTTCCAATATAAATAAAGAAAACATGTAATTCTTTGTGCTCAGGTATATCTGGAATCAGAATATGCTTTTGTAAACGCCAAGCTTCTTTTAGCTTTCTTTTAATTAGATTTCTATCGACAGCTCGTTTTTTATTTCTTTTAGGAACGACACAGCCCATTCGGACAAAAGTATTTTCAGTATTACTTTTGTCTACAATAGAATATACCACTTTGAACGGAAACACAGAAAACGCCTTCCCGTTCTGGAAAAGCGTTTCAATTAATTTTCTATGTTTTAGACGTTCTGAGGCAGTAAAAGTGTAATCAACTTTACTATCCTTAGTCATCAGAATTTTATTTCATACGACGTTCGTCAGAAACTGATATTTTTGTACGGCCTTTTTTACGGCGAGATGCTAATACTTTACGTCCGTTTACTGTTTCCATACGCTTACGGAAACCATGAACATTTTTACGACGACGACGTGAAGGTTGAAAAGTGCGTTTCATATTATTTTATTTTCTTTTTTCTAAAATTAAAATTTATTGTTTCAAAAAGGATGTTCTCTTTTTGAAAGGAATGCAAAGGTAAAAGTATTTTTATTAATATCAAAAAATAATTTCAAAAATTTATATAATTACATTTAAAATCTGCTTTTGGATAACCATTCCCAATGAATTCATCTCTTTTAATCATCTTTAAAAATAGTGCTTATAATTAAATTGTTAGCCTGATTGCAAGAATTAATTAATAAAAACCAATGTTCTATAAAGTAATTAAAGTTTATTTACTTTTTGCATCCAGGAATTACCTTTACTATCTTGAAATAAGAATATATACATTCCAGTAGACAAATCATGAATATTAATGATAGTTTTTTCATCTTTATCAGACTCTTGTGTCATTAAAGTTCTGCCTATTGCATCTATTACTTTAATTTTAGTTTTATTATTTAGTCCTTCAATTCTCACTAAATTACTTGTTGGATTTGGATAAAGCTTAAAATCATTAGGAATGTTTATGTTTTTCACATTCACAGAAACATTCATTTGCAAATCATTACTTATTACAGATTGGTAAGCTGCACAGTCATTAAAATCTAATCCATAAGCATATATAATTTCACCATTTAAAAAGTCAATGCCCGCAATTCCTTGCCATGTGGAGTTTGTCGCACCAGGGATAGATTGTCCACTCTTGTACCATTGAAAAGTTGGGTTAGAACCAACTGCATCAATTAATGTTGTCGTAAAAGTTACCGACTGTCCTTCTTGAACATTTATTGATGGATTGGCATTTATCAAAACGATAGGACTGGTATTTACTATTTCATTTAGGTTTAATGTGACTATACTATCACATCCATTTGCAGCATTGCTAATATAGGTTGCCGCATTAGTACCACCAGCGGTTACTGTAATATTATTCCAGGTATATGGCAACTCAGCTGAACAAACCGTATCATAAACTGTTGTTTGTGATATTGGCAAAATTGTAATATTGATGGAGCTTGTATCCACACAAGAAGAGCTAGAGGTGTTAGGAGTAAACAAATAGCTACCTGATGTTGTATTATTGATAGTTGTGGGAAACCATGTACCTGTTATACCATTATTAGAAGTAGTTGGTAATGTCGGAGATGTTGCTCCAGAGCATAGATTACTCGCTATCGTAAAGGAAGGGATAATAATGCTGTTGACATTAATAGTAGTAGTATAGCCTAGTGCACAAGGGAAACTGGCACTTGGCGTAAAAGTGTAAGTACCGCTTGTTGTATTACTTACAGTAGCCGGAGACCATGTTCCAGAAACGCCATTATCTGACGTCAAGGGTAATATTGGTGGCACATCGCCAATACAAATGTTAGTTGAAAGTGTAAATGTAGGTGTAATGACCGTGTTAGGTAATTGAACTTCTAAAGGTCCTACCCAGTCTGAATAAGAATTGCTACCACAATCAGCACGAACATAAAATTGTAGATTTGTATTGCTTGTTGTATTTGCAAATTGATGTGTATTTGCTCCAATATTTCCATTAATGATATTAATAATAGTGCCCGTATCAGCTAAGGAACCTAATGGGCCATAGCTAATTTGATAATTGGTGGAAATACTATTCCCGGTCCAACTGAGTAATCCACCAAAACAATTGGCATTAGCAATCGAAAGGTAGCCTGGAAGTGCACAAGTTTGATTGATATTCGGTAAAATACTAACAGCAAGAATGTTGGAAATGCCGTTTTGTGTTCCGGTCCTATGAATCGTTATACTGTCAATTTGTTTATTTTGGTTGAGTGTTGTAATCGAGACAGCAGAATCAAATAGTTTAGGACCAGGTGCTTCAATACCATTGTTTGTTTTATTTATTCTTCCTACACCACTAACAACTATATTTCCAGTGGTAGCATACCAGTCTGGAAAACTCATGGCTTGGGTTTGGGTTGTACCATCGGCAAAATGAACAATAGCATCAAAGTTTGAAATTCCACTACCGCTTATACCTAATAGATAAACCTTTATTGCTCTTTTAGGAGCTAAAAGTCTCACTGAGGCATTCGAGGTGGAAACAAGTTGTCTTAAAGAGTTATTTTCGGAATAGTCCTCTAATCTGTATTTTCTAAATCCATTTTGAATGATTCTGTTTAAAGGTAAAGATGCAGAAGTTGGTAAAGCTGACGAGGAAGTGGTTTGATAGTTTGCTGCAATTAAACAATAGTTAGCATTATCTACATCGTTATTTGTAGAACTAAGTACCGTACCTACACCATTCGCTATAACATCGGCATTGAATTGCCCTAATGAGACTGGAGTTAGGGTATCCATTGGAGTGGTAAAGGTATAGCTAATCCAAAGACTAGAGTCACCTACAGAACAAAATGTTCTGATATGAAAATAATAGGTTGAAGCGGATGAAAGAGCGGAAAAATTCAAATTAGTTAAATTTGTTGTATTACCACTTATTAAGCCACTTGGACCTGAAGCTGGTAAAGAGTTGTTACTTCTTAATTCATAAATATAATTTGTAGGAGTGTTTCCTATTGTAGGAGCGGTATAGCTTATGTTTGCCGAATTTGGAGTAGTCGTAATATTAACATTACCAGGAGGAGTACAAGAGCCACTGTTGGCAACAACCAAAGTATAGTCAAAATATCGCCCGTAGCCATAACCTCCACAAGGTTCAATGCCATTATTAGCGCCTCCTGCATTAGCTAATCTGCTCCAAATGCGTAATCTGTAATTACCTGAAGGAACATTTGCTGGTACAGTAATAAACCCAGTATAAATCAATGTTGAGGAAGCAGCATTATAAGAAGGTAAAAACAAGTCTTCACCTAAGTCAACAAAATCTAAATCATTATTAAAGTCTGCAGCCATTCCTACACCTGTATAACCCATGGTGG
Source organism: Edaphocola sp. (assembly GCA_035497795.1). GTDB lineage: Bacteria > Bacteroidota > Bacteroidia > Chitinophagales > Chitinophagaceae > Edaphocola. The sequence continues at coordinate 43,804 of DATJCU010000136.1, forward strand.
TTAGGCTGACAGCTGTTGGTACTCCTGCTATCACTGGAATATTTTGACTTGTGTAATCCTGATATTTTGTAGAAGCATTACATGCAGTGGTATGAGTAAAAGATCCAATTACAACTTGTGATGTTCCCCAAGTAGAACAACTATTGGCATAATTTATAGTACAATAAGGTGCTTGAGCTTTAACATTTGGAGTCAAGCCAAAAATTAAAATAATAGAACATAATATCCTATAATTAAGTGGTAAATAATTAAGTAGTTTCATCTTTAATTTGTTATCTTTTGTCAAAAGTACAATAAATTAATATTAGTTTTTAATATGTTGTTTACTTTATTTGCAGCTTGGACTGAAATTATCTAAAATTTTTTGAATTGTATCTTTACTATCTTTCGATTGATCATTGTCAAATTGATATTGAACGATAATTAAATTATCATTGCAAGGGTAGGCAATAGCATTTTGAATTAAATCACTTTTTACAGGTTTTCTACCGTTTGTAGAACTTATCGTAGTTTCCCTTTTAGACCATTTAATTGCATCAATTTCTTTGAATTTTATAGGGTTGAATACGATATCTGTATCTGAAAGGTTTAAGTATTTAAGGGTTGAAGGATCTGCTACTTTTCGATATTCAAAAATGAAGTGTTTTGTTTTAGATTCTAGGCTGTCAATCTGGATAATGTCATTATTGTCAAAAACTATAATATTTAAAGAGATAGGATTCTTAGAACTTCCGTTTGTAATATTGAATAATTGAAAATTAATACTTCCAGTTGTTGAAACCGTTGTAATATTCCATCCTAAAGGGTATTTCAAAATGAAATTATCATTTTTGATTTCGGTCTTTGGCAAATTATTGCAGGAAAAGAAGAGTATAGTGATTAAGAAGAAACCTTGTTTTATCCCATTTAATAATATTTTCATAGTAAAGATTCTTAAAAAATTATATTGTAAAAGATAAAGGTAATTTATTTCAATAAATTTTACAATATCTTTCACCTCATTTTATTTAACTTTGTAACACATAAGATAATTTAATATTATAATTATGAAAAGATTTTTTGAATATTTATTAAAGACAGTTTTTGCAATAAGTTTATTTTTAGCAGGCTGTCAGGGTAATGCACAACAACAACAACAAAAGACTATGAACAATAATCCTTATTATTCCAAAACTGATCAAACAAGATTAAATGTGGACAATGCCACATGGAAAACAATTTTAAGCCCAGAGCTGTATAATGTCGCAAGAGAGGCTGGAACTCAAAGATCCTTTACAGGAACGATGTGGGATGACGAAACAAAAGGAGATTATTATTGTGCGGTATGTGGAAGTCATTTATTTCGATCCACATCTAAATTTACAAGTAGCTGTGGCTGGCCTAGCTTTTTTGAGCCATTGAAAGCAGACAATATGATATATAAAGATGATTTGTCTCTTGGAACACATCGAATTGAAGTGCTATGTGCTCGTTGTGATAGTCACCTAGGACATATTTTTGATGATGGTCCAGCGCCAACAGGCAAACGATATTGTATGAATGCTATCAGCTTGGATTTTGAACCTGAACAATAAAGATATATTTTTTTAATTATGATTATTTTAGCTGCTGCCTTTGGAAATAATTTTGAGCTCGGACAAAATGGAGCTAACCCACTTTGGAATTTACCAGATGAGTATAATCGATTTATAAAATCAATTGAACATCATCCCATAATCATGGGAAGGAAGTCTTATGATGTCGTGGAAAATCCTATAGACAATTGTTTGAATATCGTGGTTACTAATAAAGAAGATTACAATGGTAATGGAGCAGTTGTCGTTAATAGCCTTGAAAAAGCGTTTGAAGTGGCAAAAGGAGATAAGGATATTTATGTGATTGGTGGTGGCGTTATATTTGAGGAAGTAATAAAATTTGCAGATAGAATGGAACTTTCAAGAATAGAAGGAACTTTCCCAACTGCTGATGCTTTCTTTCCAAGATTTTCGGAGGAAGAATGGCAGTTGATTTCAGCTGAAAGACATGAAAAAGATGAAAATCATAAATATGCTTTTACTTTTCAAGTTTGGGAAAGACGGGCTATTAATGAAAATTAGATTTTCGTATCTTTATTTTAAGGAATTAAATGAAACAAAAAAGCTGCTCAAAAAGAGCAGCTTTTTTAATAATTTATTTTACTAATTTCATTTCTTTAAATAGCCAGGAAGCATTTCCATATTTTTCTATGATGAACAGCACATATCTGATATCCACCGAAATGTTTCTACAAAGATTTGGATCATAATATAAATCACTCATGGTTCCATCCCAGATACGATCAAAATTAATACCAATTAATTCACCCTTGCCATTTAAGACTGGACTTCCAGAATTACCTCCACTAGTATGATTTAGGGCAATAAAGCAAACGGGGACGGAGCCATTTACTGCCCAATGACCATAATCCTTTCTTTGATATAAATCACGCAATTTCGAAGGAACATTAAATTCTTCAATATTGGTGTTGTGCTTGTCCATTACGTCATCTAATGTACTTATATAGGAGTACATCTCACTTCCTTGCGGCTGAATACCTTTTACAGCACCATAAGTTAACCTTAAAGTTTGGTTTGCATCTGGATAAAAATTTTTCTCAAAACTCATATGCTCCAGTTGTTGTTTCATGTAAATTCTTTCTAATTGGCTCATTCTTTGGGTAAATGAACGCATATTAGGGTATATCTTTTTTAATTGCCATGCTCTTACGGTATTGTAAATCAGAAATGCAGGATCATTTTGTATTTCTAAAGTATCCTTTGCATGAGGTTCATCATAATATGGATAAACCAATTCGGGCAGACTTAATGCACTTCTGTTGAAAACACTATTTCCCCATTTATCAAAATTCTTTCCATTCTCAGCAAACATCCTTTTTATACCATCTGGAACAGTAATTCCTGGTTGCATATAATAGAAAGGCATTAAAACTGAAAATAACTTTTTATCCAAAGCAGGTTCGTAGTTTTTATAAAAACCTTCCATTCCTTTTTTTAATTTCTGAAGGGTATCCGTTAATGCCTTTCCAGAAATGCCTTTTCTATGAATATCAATTATTCGTTGCAACTCAGCAGCTTTACTTATGATTTCAATAGCAAGCACCGTTTCATTGGTACTTTCATGAGCACGTAAATAGGTATTATTGGCTTCAACGGCATTATTTATTTGAGCCAATATCATCATTGGACTATTATTAGAAGTGTCTTGAGCTGTTTTTTCCATGAGTCTTGTTTCGTAATGCTTCTTTTTAGTCAACACATCATTAATCTTAAGACCGCTCAATTCTCCTTGCCATTTTTTATATCCATTACTAACAGATGATTGTTTGGAAGCATATTTCAGAAAGATATCAGGATGCTGACGCATAGCCTCGTCCCAAACTCCAAGTTTTAATCTGCGTGCTTCTATTCTGATTGGATCCGAAATGTTGATTACCTGATCCAATTGACTCGCGGTAATATATTCTCTTGTAACATAAGGAAAACCATAAACCATTGAAAAGTCACCTTCTTTAACACCCGAGGTATTGATTGCAAAAAACTTTTCTGCTTTATAAGGTTTGTTGTTAATATTATAGGGTGCTGGTTGGTTGTCTTTTCCAGAATAAACTCTGAAAATACCAAAATCACCCGTTTGCCTAGGCCACATCCAATTATCTGTATCGCCTCCAAACTTCCCTATGCCATTTGGTGGAAATCCAACTAAACGCACATCTTCGAATTTTTGAGTTACTGTCACCCAGTATTCATTACCATTATAAAATGGTTTGATCATTGCATCAAGTTTATATAAATTTTTATAAGCTCTTTCTAAATACTTTATTTGTTCATTTATAGATTTTGTTCTTTCAACCTCACTCATTTCTTCAGTTACTAATTTTAGAATTATAGGAGTGACATTTTCTATTTTTCTAATAAAGGTAACAGTTAGACCAGGAATAGGAATTTCTTCAGAATTGTTTTTAGCCCAAAAGCCATCAATTAAGTAGTTCTTTTCTGGAGTACTGACACTTTGAACAGATCCATATCCACAATGATGATTTGTAAATATTAAACCTTGTGCAGAAACGACTTCGCCTGTGCAGCCACCACCAAAAATAACAACAGCATCGTTTAATGCAGGATTGTTGTCATCATACAAATAGTTAATTGGGATTTGTAATCCTGCTTTTTTTAATAAAGCTTCTTGTTTTTTTAAATCTGCTGGCCGCCACATGCCTTCATCGGCATTTGAAGTCTGGGCAAAACATAGGAAACCAAGTGCCAATAGTCCTGAAATAATCTTTTTGTGCATAGTAATTCTTAATTGAAAAAAATAAAATTAAAGATTTTTTAGGAATATTTCCAATATTATTATTACATTAGCCAAAAATTACCGAAATTTGTCCGTAATTAAGAAAGATTTTATAATTTTAAGGCTATATTTTTATACCAATTAAGTTTATGATTAAGAAAATACTGTTATTTTTAACAATGTTGTGTTTCGTAGGATTAGCTCAAAGAGCTAGTGCACAACTGGATGTCCCATTATTCTCTTTAGAGCATGATACTATTTGTAAAGATTCCGAATTTACTCCAAAACTTTTAGCTACTGCAGAGCAATCTTATAGTTGGACTTTTTGTCGTCCATTATTAAAAGAGATTCCAGAAGCAGTAGATATGATTGACCCAGGATTATTATTAAATGTTAATAATAACCTAGTTACCGTAAATGATGGAGAATTCTTTTATAGTTTTACTGCAAACAACCTCGGTAGGCTTTATCGCTATCAGTATGTAGATGGTATCGAAACTGATCCAGTGGTTACAGATTTTGGACATTTTCAAAGCCAATTACCAGTGACACCATCAGGACTTTATGTTCTTAAATCCTATATGGGTTGGCACGTTTTTGTAATTGGAAAATCATCATTAGGTGTTACACAATTAGCGAGAGTGGATTTTGGAGACGGATTAAACTATCCTGTTACAGGCATTCATACTTATGCTGTAAATAATATTTTGACTAATCCAAGAGAATTGTTTTTAGTGATGTCCAATGATTCGCTAAGAGCATTTACATTTGATAATGATGAATTAAAGCGTTTAGATTTTCCTTCTAGCTTAAGTTCTGTTATTAATGTTCAGAATTTTGGAACAATGGGTGGTGCTTTTGATAAAGTGAGCGGAATAGCAGCTGTTCAAGAATTAAATAACTATCATTTTATTGTAAGTAATGAAGGTTCGAATTCATTGACTCATGTCACTTTTGGTAATTCTTATATGAACACTCCTTTTGCTGATAATTTAGGTACATTTAATGATAAGATAAATATTCCATCTGGTATTTCAATTATTAAAAATTGTAATGATTATTATGGTTTTGTAATTAATAAAAATAATGCACAATGGGTAGTATTACATTGGCCAGCATCTATTGCCGGTACACCTACCATTAAAATTCATGATTTGGGAGCCCATCTTTTATTACCAACAGTTGTTTCTAATCCAATTAGAGATAATGGAAAGGTTTATTTACATGTTGTGAATTCTAGTAATGTTATGGCTAGAATTGAGTATGAAAGTTGTACTAATGCTTCCATAGCTGGTTCTAATCAGAAAAATCCACCTGCAGTAAAATATAATAAGGCAGGGGTTTATTCAATTAATTTAGTTACAGATCAAGGATTAAGTACAGAAAAAAGTTTTTGTTTGCCTATAACTGTTGTGGAATATCCTTCTATTAATTTAACTACTCAAGATACCTTAATATGTAGTGGTGATTCAATTAGAATGCATGCATTGACTTTTGGTACTGATTCTGTAGTTTGGAGTCCAAATTATAATATTGATACTTTGTTTGGAAATTTTGTTACTGTTTGGCCAGAGTATTCTATGCAATATAATGTCACCTTTTACTTTGCTCCAAATTGTATCGTAAGAAAGGATTTTGATATTAAAGTAGATAAAGTGGTTGCGGATGCAGGAAGAGATAGAACAATTGTTGATGGTGCACCTACGGTTTTAGGTGGTCCTAACACTTCATTGACAGAGGGGTATATTTATGAGTGGACTCCAGATGCTTATTTGGAAACTACCGTAACTAAACCACATGCAACAGCTCGTCCTCCACAAAATATGACTTATTACTTGACCGTTACTGCTCCATCAGGTTGTTCCGCAATTGATACTGTTTGGGTTAGTGTTCCTTGTGATGATATTCATTTACCTAATGCTTTTGTAGCAAGACAAGAATCATTTGGACTATTAAATTTACAATTAACTCAAGTCAATTATTTCAGAATCTATGATAGATGGGGTAAAGAGGTTTTCTCTACTTCTGATCCTAAAGTAAAATGGAACGGAAGAGATAAAAATGGCGTTGAATGTGAATTAGGTGCCTATGTTTGGGAAGTAGATGCTTTTTGTAAAGACACGAACCAAAGATTTAGAAAATCTGGAAATGTTACCTTGTTAAGATAAATAATTAAAATAACTATCAAAAGGCTGTCTGAAAAGACAGCCCTTTATTTTTTACGGCAATCGATAGCAAAAATTTAAATAAGAAAATGAGTAAAAAAATCTTATTTGTAACAAAAGTTGCATTCATGAAATTTACTATTAATTATTTTTGTCCTCATAATAAACAAGCAATCCATTCGTAAGGAAAATATTAGAATACAATAATAGTATATGAAAATATTAATAGTAGGAGGAGTGGCTGGAGGTGCTACTGCAGCAACTCGATTAAGAAGATTATCAGAAGAAAATGAAGTGATTGTTTTTGAAAAGGGAGCGTATGTTAGCTTTGGAAATTGTGGCTTGCCTTATCATATCAGTGGAACAATTGAAGATAGGAACGCCTTATTATTACAAACCCCTGAAGGACTAAAAGAGCGCTATAATTTAGATGTTCGTATTCATTCTGAAGTTGAGCGTATTGATTTGCAATCTAAGACTGTTTTTGTGAAAAATCTTCTAACTGAAAAAGTTTATGAAGAGACTTTTGATAAGCTTTTATTGTCTCCAGGAGCGGAACCTATTCGCCCAAATTTTGAAGGTATTAATTCTGATAAAATTTTGACTTTACGCAATATCCCAGATATGGATAAGATTGTAGATAAAGTAAAAACCGCAAAAAGTTTCGTAGTTGTTGGAGGAGGATTTATTGGTTTAGAAGTAGCAGAAAATTTAATAGAAGCCGGGAAATCCGTAAAGCTTGTTGAACTTTCTAATCAGGTAATGGCTCCTGTTGATTATGATATGGCTAGCTTTATTCATGAAAAAGCAATTGAAAAAGGCTTACAACTATTATTAAATATCAGTGTTGAACGATTTAGAGATGTTGGTGATAAAATTGAAGTCTATTTAAACAATGGTGAAGTAATAGAAACTGATTGTGTTATATTGGCTATTGGTGTAAGACCAGATGTGAAATTAGCTAAAGAGGCTGGATTAATAATTGGATCAAATAATGGAATTTTAGTTAATAAAAATATGCAAACTTCCCATCCTGATGTTTATGCTGTGGGAGATGCAGTTGAAGTGCCACATTACATTCATCAACAACAAGTATTGATTCCATTAGCATGGCCTGCTAATAGACAAGGTAGGTTAGTAGCTGATAATATCATTTATGGGAATAAATACAAATATCCTGGGAGTCTGGGTTCTTCAATTTTAAAATTCTTTGATATTGCTGTTGCTGCCACAGGACTTAATGAAAAGTTTTTGAAGAAAAACAATATTGATTATAAAACGGTAATTGTTACACGGGGTCATCATGCTGGATATTATCCTGGTGCCAAGAATATGGTTTTGAAATTAATTTTTGACCACCAAGGAAAGATATTTGGTGCTCAAGCAGTGGGCGAAAAAGGAGTGGATAAAAGAATAGATGTAATTGCTACAGCAATAAAAGGTAATTTGACTGTATTTGATTTGCAAGAGATTGAAATTACTTATGCTCCTCCATTTAATTCTGCAAAAGATCCTGTGAATATAGCAGGATATGCGGCTGAGAATATTTTAAATAATATTTTAGAGATGATTAATTATGATGAATTTTATGATTTTGTTAAAACCAATAATGCTATAGTTTTAGATGTAAGAACAAAAAGTGAATACGCAAAAGGCAGCATAGGAAACGCTATAAATATAAACGTAGATGATTTACGTGCAAATCTTAATCACTTAGATAAAAATCAAACCTATATAGTTTATTGCCAAGTAGGCTTAAGAGGCTATTTAGCACATCGTATTTTAAAAAGCTATGGATTCAAAACTGTAAGTCTTAATGGAGGTTATAATCTTTGGTCTAAAGTAAATCCTACAATGAAAATAATGAGCATAGTTTAATTTTATTAATTGTTATAAATACGAGTTGCAATTTTTGTAATTCGTATTTTTTTGTAATATAAAACTAGTGTCTTAAATCAAATTTTTTACCGACAATCTTCTTTATTTTACCGAGTTGCTATTGAAGGAAGATTATTTGAGAAATAATTTCGTAAAATCAAATTATTTAAAAATCATTTTAATTTTTATTTTATGAAAAAGCTTTTATTGTCTTGTTGTATGTTTCTAACTTTTTTGGGAACTAATTTTGCGGAAGGTGAAAACACTGATCTCGTTTATTTTAAAAAGATAAACCCTGAAATTCTAATCAGTATCGAAAATGTAAAACCACAAACTGATTATTTCATTAGAAATGAAAAAGGCAAAATTGTGAAATGTGGTAAAATAAAAAAGGATAAAAAAACAATTAATCTAAAAATAAGTTTATTAAAAGAAGGAATTTATACTTTAGATGTTATGGGTTTTAAAACGTCCTTTATCATAAAATAATGATCTTTAATTATTTTTAATTACAATATCCGTTGTAAATATTCAAGATTATAAACTTTTCTTGCATCTTATTCTTCTATTTGAAATATTTCTTTAATTTTAACAGCTGTAAAAGAATTAGAATGAAAAGAATACTTGTTATAGGTTTAGCCTTTACTTTAACGTGCAATGTCTCATTTGCACAAATAGATACCAATATTTTAAATAATATTCAAAAAGAAGTTGCCGATAACTCTCAATTAGAATTATTAGGGCAACAATTAATGGATGATATCGGACCAAGATTAATGGGTACACCACAGAAAAGTAAAGCCAATGAATGGTTGGTCCAAACTTATAAGCATTGGGGAATTGATGCTAAAACTGAACAATATGGAACTTGGAAAGGTTGGGAACGTAAGGAAAGTCATGCAATAATGATAAGTCCAAGATTTCAACAACTGAATGTTAAGCAATTAGCGTGGTCACCAGCTACGCCTAAAGGGAAGTTTATAGAGGGAGAAGTGATTCTATTGCCAATGCTTGAAGACTCCTTAACTTTTGTACAATGGCTGCCGAATGCCAAAAATAAGATTGTTTTGGTGTCTCAATCTCAAATATCAGGAAGGCCAGATGAAGATTGGAAAGAATTCGCATTAGAAGAGGATTATAAAAATTATCTCGAAAGAAAAAATGAAAATACGAGAAAATGGAATGAAGGATTGAAGAAAATGAAGACTAATGTTAACTTACTTCAAAAACAATTAGAGGATGCTGGTGCGATTGCTATTGTTTCTTCTTATTGGAGCCATGGTTGGGGAGTAAATAAAATTTTCGGCACTAAAACACAAAAAATCGCTCATTTTGATATGGAGTTAGAAGATTATCAAATGCTTTATAGATTGATTCAAAGAAATATTCAGCCTAAGATTAAATTAAGTGCTAATTCCAGGTTTCTTGGAGATATGCCTGCTGAAAATACAACTGCAGAGCTTAAAAGTAAGGTAAATCCAGAGGAATATGTAATGCTTTCTGCTCATTTAGACAGCTGGGATGGTTCTGGTGGCGCTACTGATAATGGAACGGGTACTATTTTGATGATGGAGGTAATGCGTATTTTGAAAATACATTATCCTAATCCTAAGCGTAGTATTATCGTTGGGCATTGGGGTGGAGAAGAACAAGGTTTAGTAGGATCCAAATCTTTTGCTGCAGATCATAAAGATCTGATGTCGAAAATATCTGTGGCATTTAATCAAGATAATGGAACGGGTAGAATCAATTGGATCAATGGTCTTGGCTTTTTGGATGCCTATGATTATTTCAATAGATGGTTTGCTTACCTTCCTAATGAGAACAGAAAAGAGATTAAAACAGATTTTCCTGGTAATCCCGGTGGTCGAGGCGGTTCAGACTATGCCTCTTTCCTACCTTATGATGTGCCTTCTTTCTTTTTAATTAGTAACAGTTGGAATTATGGGAGATATACTTGGCATACCAATAGAGATTCTTATGATAAGATTGTGTGGGAAGACATGAAGAAAAATGCGGTTACAGTGGCTACTTTAGTTTATCTAGCTTGTGAAGAGCCCGAAATGTTTAGTCGTAGAAAAGCTGAATTGCCCTTGGATATTAAAACGGATAAGCGTATGGAATGGCCAAAACTTAATCTGCCTGAAAGAGATAGTAAGCAATATTTTGAGGTAAAGTAGGCAATAATTTGTTTGTTGAACTTATTGTGTTATCCACTGGTGTCAAGTTTTTTTATTCTTAATGAAAATCTCATCTGTTGATTAAGGATCTTCAATTGCAAGTATTCCTAATAAGATTGACTTCCCAGCTCTAGTAAGCCCAATAATTACTAAAGTTTTTCTTTCGGAAATGCTTAATTCGACTTTATTTAGATTCCTGTAATTTATTGAAATTGTTTTTTTTATTAATTTCAATTTCATAGAAAAACTCGAAAGAGGATTCCTACTTTCGAGTTTTTCTTATAAAATATTTTTAATTCTATTTAAGCTTTAAAACCGTCCAAATGCTGAATTAATAATCCTTTGATTGCTTTATGGGAATCTTCAATATTGAATTGTTCACCTGTGAATTGTTTTGCAAGATCAAACATTGCCATATATAGCTTTTCGTCTTCATTTATTTTGATGATATCACTAGTAGTTATATGATCTGACCATATTTTTCTAACTTCAGCCCAAAATTCAGCTTGTTCTAACCACCAATTTATGGCAGCACTAGGATCATAATCTTGATGTGTAAAGTTTTCAAGTCCTTTTTCTAAACAAATTAAAGTATCTATATTTTCGGTTGAACGATATATTTTCTCATTGTCTTGTTCTAATACCCAATCTCCATTTTGGAAAATTTCAATATGTGAGTTTCTCTTTAAAACATTATAGTCATTTCTAGTAGTAGCATCTCTTCTAGGTAGTGCAGCATCTGCAGAACTTTCCCAGAAATGACGACCGTCTACATGTACCCAAGTACCGTATCCTTGATATCTAGGAGAATCATCCACTTGATACACTTTTTGTGTCCAGGTGCCTTTAGCCTCGTCTTCACTGATTTGAGACTTTTGCCATTCATGACCTTCGATTAGTTTTAAGAAATCACGGTTTTCGTAGATCCAGTCTTGTCTCCAATGTTTAATTACGACACCAGGGCCAACGAATAATAGATGTTGAATAGATATTTTATTTTCGGAGTCTTCTATAATATAGGCCACCTCTTTTGCTTCCGAGATTTGTCTATCTTTATAAACATAATCTTTATTTGGAGAAAAAGTTTCTGCAAATCTAAAATTGACTTGATAATTTCCAGCAAGTGATCTAATAAGCTTTCTTTCTAATTCCTTTTTTAAATTTGAATCTTCAATAATAACTTGTGTTAAGCTGTTTTTACTATTCTGAATTTCAACTTCCATTATTTAAAATTTATATATTAATATTTATTTTTTTGCTTAAAGTTTGAAGAATTAATAAACTTTCAAGAAAAACTGATGAGAATAATACCAGTTCTTTTTTCCATGGACGAAGGTAATATTTGTAATTAAAGAGATTGTCATTTCAGTGTCGAAAGTCCGTCAAAAGATTGTCATTTCAGTGTTTTGTGAATGGCAATTTATTTGACAATATAAAAAATTAAATTGACCTTTTGATGTTTTTATAAGTGCTAAACTAGATTATGTGTTTCCCAAAAACAAAGACGACCCAATTGGAATCAATTGGGTCGTCTTATTTATTATTAATCTAAATGATTATTTTTTTGGAGTTGCTTTTTTAGCTTCAACTTTTTCAGTTGTGATTGTATCATCTACTTCAGTTAATTCCATCATTTTCTCTAATTGACGAACTTCTTTCTTTAAATCATAGATTGTTTTGTATAACTCATCTAAATCAGATTTAGTTGCAACTGGAATACCATTCATCATTTTTTCCATTTGCAATTCATAATCTTTACGTAATTTTAATTGCATTGCACTTACTTCTGCCATAATTTGACTATACTCATCGCTTTCAAAAAGTTCAACATAAACTTTATCACCAATGTTCAACCACTCTTGATATAATGCAGTGATGTTATTAAGATCAGCACCAGCTTCAATCTTACCTGAAATATTTTCAACTAAAGCATCCATTACTTTTTGACCTTGCTGATATACTAAATATTGCATTTCTGAATTTTTAATATTGTAAATAGCAGTTTTGTCTACGATATTAGTCCATTCTTCAAAACTCTTAGTATATTTATTAGGAGTAGCCATTTTAGCAATTGGAGAGATAGCATTTGAAAAAGTATCTTGCATTGTTTTATATGCATTTGAAGCTTGATCGAACATATTCATTCCGCTTAATGGATTCATGTTTTTGAATGCGTCATTAGCTTGTTGATAAGCGTTTTTACCTTGAGAGGCTGCATCTTTAGCATAGTTCTGGAACATTTCAGTGAACTGCTGGTAGTATTTACTATTCTCGTCAGTGTTAAAACCAAAGAAATTGTTCATGAAATCTTTATATAAATCCATATTGAAACCTTTCTTAAAATCATCCATATTGAATGTTTTGTTTTGGATAGATTTCATGAATGGCATCCACATTTCAGAAAACTTAGCAAAACCTGAAGTTGCATTCATCATATTTGAAAAAACATCTTTTTGGTTTGTGTTATTCATATTCTCAGTAAGTTGACCGAAAGAATTTTTTAATAATTCTTGGTACTCATTGAAAAAATTGGTATAAGTTTCATTTTCAGTTTTGAATTGATCCATAAAATTAGTTGGATTAAACTTATTCATGATATTAGACCAATTGTTAGCATTTTGAAATTGGTTTTGCATTTTTGTCCAGTTGTTGAACATTTCCATAGGATTAGTTGGATTCATGTTTGGAGTGTTATTCATGTTGTTCTGGATGAAATTTTGACTTACTTCCCAACCTTTCTTAGCCATTTCAACTTGTTTGTTCAACCACTCTTGGTAGTAAGAACCAGCTTTTTCAATATTTTCTTTAGCTGAATTAGTTACACCTTCAACTTTTTCAGTAGTTCCTGTAAAAGCTTTCTTTTGGTTTTCTAACCAGTTTTTGTAAAACTCTTGACCTTTTTCCATACTTTCATTTACGAAAGAATTGTTGTTAGACATGTCTTTGGTACTACCTACTACATTGTCTACAAATTTTTGTTGTGCTTCAAGTACTGTTTCAACGAAATTTTTTTCTGTTGCCATGATTATTTTTTTTTAATTAATTTACTTTTTTAAATATTTGATAGTGCAAAGGTATTAATAGCTTTGATTTCTGGCAATTTTTGCATTCAAAATAAATAAAATTTCTTTAAAGTTAAAGTATTATTATTTATAAAATTCTGGTAAATAATGTAGTAAATATTTCAAAATTACTATTATTTTGTTTATTAGCTAATTTACTAATAATGGTATTCAAGTTTGAAATAAATCTTTGTCTTTACTTAACACAATAAATTATAATTTTGTGGTCTTTATTATAATAATCTATGAATATATTTTCAATAAGGATTTTATTGTTGTCCATACTTAGTACTCTAACAATAAACGTTTTTGGACAAAAAGCTCCAGAAGTATTTAAAACTAGTTTTTCTAAAGAAGCATTAGCTCAAAAAGTCATCACTGTTAAAGGCGATTCAATGAGCATTAAAAATGTTTTAAAAAAGCATAAAGGTGATGTGGTAGTTTTGGACCTTTGGGCTGTTTGGTGTAAAGATTGTTTAGCAGTTATGAAGGATAATTCGGAGCTAAAAGAAAAGTTTCCTAAAGTGAAGTTTATATACTTGTCTTTAGATCGATCTGATACAGCTTGGCATAAAGCAATGGAAAAACATGATTTGACAAAAGAAGAAAATTATTGGTTTAAATCAGGTTGGAAAAATGATTTTAATAATTACATAGATTTAAACTGGATTCCTAGATATATGGTAATTGATAAAAAAGGAGCCATATCAGGATATTATTTTGTTCATCCTAAAGAGGAGCAATTTATCGAATTACTCAATACATTGACTAAGAAATAATTTTATAATACCAGAAATAGTTTAAATTGCACTAAATTATAATTAATTTGACATTAAATTTTAATATGAAGAAAATTGTACTTTTATTATTAAGCATTCTGTTTTTAAGCTTTGGGTCAGAAGCACAAATCATTAAAGACCCTACAACGTGGACTTACGAGGTTAAAAAGACAAAGGATAACGTTTATGACCTGATTTTTAAAGTGAAATTAACTGAAGGTTGGCATTTGTGGGCTTTCGATCCAGGTGGAGATGGATTTTTAATCCCACCTAGTTTTGATTTTGATAAGAATGCTGATATTAAGTTCATTGGAAAAACAAGAGAAATTGGTAAGAAGATTTCTAAAGATTTTGATGGAGAACCTGGAGATGAACATTTTTTTGAAGGGAAGGTAACTTATATTCAAACAATAGAGGCTAAAAAGAACACTGTTGTTAAAGGTAGTCACATTTATCAAACATGTGATGATTCTCGTTGCTTAAGCCCAGTTACAAAGAAATTTAGTTTTGAAATTAAGGATGTAAAAGTAGCATTAATAGATACTATAAAATCAGATACAGCTGTAATAGCTCCAATTTCTGTAGAGGATACTGCTAAGAGTGATACTGCGGTGGTTGAAAACAATTCTGATACCACAGGAAATGCTACGGTTGGATTAGGCTCTGGAGGGAATGACGGTACTGCAATAAATAAAGATGGCGAAAATTCTAAATCTGTACCAAGTTCTTTATTAATGATTTTCTTAGCTGGTTTAGGTGCTGGTTTATTAGCGGTATTGACTCCTTGTATTTATTCAATGATTCCTATTACTATTAGTTTCTTTACTAAAAAAGTGGCTTCTCGTTCTCAAGGAATTAAGAATGCCATGATATATTCATTTTCTATAATTGCAATTTTCACTGCTTTAGGTTTAGGAATTACAGCAATCTTTGGAGCAAATGCTTTGAATAATTTGGCTACTAACTGGATTGCCAACTTGGTGTTCTTTGCCATTTTCTTATTATTTGCATTTTCATTTTTGGGTGCCTTTGAATTGACTTTACCATCAAGTTGGACTAATAAGTTAGGAACTAGATCAAATGCCAATAGCTATGGAGGGATCTTTTTTATGGCATTGACACTAGTAATTGTTTCTTTTTCTTGTACCTCTGCATTTATTGGTGGTTTAGCAGTATTAGCAAGTAAAGGTGGACGCATGGGGCCATTAGTTGGATTCTCTAGTTTTGGTCTAGGAATAGCATTGCCATTTGCGATTTTTGCTTTATTCCCTTCCTATTTGAAAAATTTAGAAAAACCAGGTGGTTGGCAAAATTCACTTAAAGTTACTTTAGGCTTTCTTGAATTAGCTTTAGCTTTGAAGTTTTTATCCAATGCCGATTTAGCAAAAGGATGGCGTTTATTAGATAGAGAAGTATTTATTGCTTTATGGGCAATTATCTTTGTTCTTTTAGGATTGTATTTAATAGGAAAATTAACCTTCTTCCATGATAGTGAATTACCTAAAAATCATTTTGGGATATCTTATATTTCAACGCCAAGGATAATGTTAGCCATTAGTAGTTTTGCCTTTGCTTTATATATGATCCCTGGAATGTGGGGTGCACCACTAAAAGCATTAAGTTCTTTTGTTCCCCCCATGGGAACTCAAGATTTCATAATGGGTATCAATCCTTCCGGAGGTGAAGCAGCAAGTGATTATCCCGGGCCGAAACCTGTTAAATATGTTGATAAATTAAAAATCTATGAGCCAGAAATTGCTAAGAAAAACGGATTGGTTACTTATTTTGATTTAGATGAAGCCAAGGCAGCTTCTAAGCAATTAAAAAGACCAATTATGCTTGATTTTACTGGAATTACCTGTATTAATTGCCGTAAAATGGAGGGTAAAGTTTGGTCTGATCCTGAAGTGATGAGAATGTTGAAAGAGGACTTCATTGTAGCCTCTTTGTATTGTGATTTTGATAATGAAGTTTTGCCTATAGAAGAACAGTATTATTCTAAAATCCTAGGATCGAATGTGAAAACTGTAGGCGACAAAAATGAAGATTTTCAAGCGACAAAATACAATTCGAATACCCAACCGTTTTACTTCTTTATTGATGAGAATGAAGTTCAGTTACATCCTAAAGGATATGATTATGATCCTTCTGTGCCTAATTTTATTGCACACTTGAAAAAAGTTATTAAAAAGTATAAAGAACTTAAACCTTAATTTAATGAACACTCAAAGCGTTGATAGCTCTATTTAAAACAGAACTATCAACGCTTTTATATTTAAAAAAAACGATGTCCTATTTAAGAATAAAGATTGAAAAAATAGCGGTTCATTTTATTTTGCTTTTGCTGGTATATACAGTTTTTAGGGCAATGTTCTATATTTTCAATCTTAATGAACTTGAATCATTAACATGGAGTCAGCTTCCTTCTATTTTAAAAGGAGGATTTAGATTTGATATTTCTGCTATTGCTTTTCTAAATGCAATTTGGGTATTGTTGGTTTTGATAATCCCGGCGAACGCTAAAAATAAATTATTGAAATTTATTTTGATGTTTACTTTTTTAGTTCCTAATATTATTGCTTTCCTTTTTGAAATTAGCGACTGGATATATTTTAATTTTAATCGTAAAAGAGCCACTTTTGAAATTTTTGACTTGATTTTTTCTAAGGGGGATTTCTTAATATTATTGCCCAGTTATTTAGTTAAATATTGGTTTGTTCCGATTATAGGCATTGCTTTTATTGCCATTATAATTATAGGGTATAAAAAACTGCAAAATTATTATGCTGAGAAATATACCATCTTTGAAAAATTAGGGTTTAAGAAAAATAATTTAATGTATTTTATTTCCTTTCCTATTGTTTTTATCTTGATAGCTGGTTGTCTCGTTTTGATGATGAGAGGAGGCTTACAATTGGTTCCTATTAATGCTCGTAATGCGGTTGAGTACTTACCTGCCAATCAGGCTGCTGTTGTTTTAAATACTCCATTTAGTATTATTACATCATTTGAAAGTGGGCGGCTCATGCCGCGAGACTATATGGACGAAGAAGTTGCTTTGAAAATTGCTCAGCCCATTAAGCAATATCATCCTTCGGATTCTTCTTGGCAAAAGAAAAATATTGTATTTATTATTTGGGAAAGTCTGTCAAAACGCTATACTGGATTGGAAGATCCTAAAACTAGTGTAACGCCTTTTCTTGACAGTTTAAGTAGGGTGAGTCTTACTTTTATGAATGGCTATGCGAATGCCTTACGTTCAAACGAAGGATTACCCTCTATTTTTTCAGGATTCCCAGCTATGATGGAAGGTCCAGTAATAAATTCCATTTATAGTAATAATAGTTTCACTTCTATTCCTTCCTTGCTTAGAGATGAAGGTTATCAAACTTCTTTTTTCCATGGTGGTAATAATGGGACAATGAGTTTGGATACTTATGCTGAAAATGCTGGATTTTCATCCTATTTTGGTAGGACAGAATATGGTGATGATAAAGATTATGACGGTGCTTGGGGTATTTGGGATATTCCATTCCTGCAATTCAGTTTTGATCAAATAATGAAGATGAAAGAACCATTTTGTTCGAGTGTCTTTACGCTTACCTCTCATGTGCCTTTTAATGTTCCTAAAGGCTTTGTTCCAACTGTGAATCATACGAAAGATGAAGTAGAACGAAGTATGAATTATACTGATCAAGCCTTAAAGTTATTTTTTGAAAAAGCATCAAAAGCACCTTGGTTTCAAAACACTATATTTGTTTTATCTGCCGATCATGGTTGTCCTGTGGCAAATGATCCTTTTTATATTGATGGTTTAGGGAGATATCAGATTCCAATTATAATTTTTGATCCTCAAAAGATTAAAAATGCAAAAGAAGAGCATCATTTGATGCAGCAATTAGATATTTTGCCAACCGTGATGGATTATTTAGGTTATGATAAACCTTTCTTTGCCTTAGGCAATTCAGCATTTGATCCTATAGCTAATCGATTTATCTTTAATTATTTATCAGGAAATTATAGTATTATCAGGAATAATTTACATCTTAAAACAAATGCGGATCAATTTGTAGAAGCTTATAAATTCCCCGAGGATATAAAAGATTCTAAAAATATTATTGATCAAATTAAATATCTAAGCACTTTCAATGAAGCTGAGCAGTATACAAAGGCTTTTATTCAGGTTTTGTATAATGGTATGATTAATGATAGGTTAAAAGCCAAGGACTATAAATAATTTGATTTTTTTAAGAAATATTTTGTTTAACTTTGATTATAGTAATCAATATTTAAACTGATGGCATCAAGAGTAACCATTTTGAATCAAGAACAGATTGGTCAGAGAATTAAAAGAATGGCCTATGAAATCTGGGAAAAACATAGCAAAGAACAAGAAATTGTTATTTTGGGTATTGCTGATGGAGGTGCCGTTTTAGCTGAGTCTTTAAAAAATGTTTTGACAAAAGTATCTCCTTTGAAAGTGAAATTAGAAACATTTTCTATGGATAAACAAAATCCTTTAAGTTCTGAAATTACTATTAAACAAAATGTTCAAGGTCGTAATGTAGTATTGGTTGATGATGTAGCCAATTCAGGTAAAACACTTTTGTATGCAATGAAGCCATTGCTAACTTCAGAGCCGAAAAGTATTCAATTAGTTGTTTTGGTTGACCGAAAACATAAGCAGTATCCGATTGTACCAGATGTTATCGGTTATTCTGTAGCTACAACACTTCAAGAACATATAAGAGTAGATTGGGAAGGTAAAAAGTTAACTGGTGCCTTTTTAGAATAGGACATAATGGCAGTTTGTTTTTTGCTTAGTACGGTTTTTGTATTAGTTATTATGTTACCTTAGCATTAGAAATAGAAGTAGAAATAGGCTAAGCGATTTAGAAAGTAAAATAAAGAAGTAAAACAATGGATTCTAATTTTTCACAACGAGTTAAAGATATAATTTCTTATAGCAGAGAAGAGGCTATAAGATTAGGCAATTCTTACATAGGAATTGAGCATTTTTTATTGGGTATTTTAAGAGAAGGTGAAGGAACGGCTACATATATATTATCTGGAATGCATGTAGACTTGAGCGGTCTCAAGTCTGATATAGAAGGATTAATTAAAGAAGCTGAAAGTATGTCTAAGCCATCTAATAATATCCCATTAACCAGACAAGCAGAAAAAGTAATTCGATTTGCCATTTTAGAAGCAAAGGCATTAAAAAGCCCAACCGTCGAGGCAGAGCATTTAATGCTTTCTATTTTGAAAACAAAAGAGAGTGCTACAGCTGAAGTCTTAAAAACATATAATGTTAACTATGAGCGATTTATAGAAGAATTAGCACATATAATGGGAGGCGATGTTAGTAATCAAGGTGAGGGCGATCCTGGAGGTTTTGATTATGAAGGTGATGAACAAAGACAAAAGCCTAATAATCCAATTAACAGCAAATCAAAAACACCTGTTTTAGATAATTTCGGTAGAGATATTACTCGTCTTGCAGAAATGGGTAGTCTTGATCCTATTGTTGGTAGGGAAAAGGAAATTGAGAGAGTCTCTCAAATTTTATCAAGAAGGAAAAAGAATAATCCAATACTTATTGGTGAACCTGGAGTGGGTAAAACTGCTATAGTTGAAGGTTTGGCATTAAGAATTATACAACGTAAAGTGAGCCGAGTGCTTTTCAACAAAAGAGTGGTCTCTTTAGACTTAGCTGCATTAGTAGCAGGTACTAAATATAGAGGTCAGTTTGAAGAACGTATGAAAGCCATCATGAGCGAACTTGAAAAGAATAGAGATGTTATCCTTTTTATTGATGAGATCCATACAATTGTGGGAGCAGGTGGTGCTAGTGGCTCGTTAGATGCATCTAATATTTTTAAACCAGCTTTGGCTCGTGGAGAACTGCAATGTATTGGTGCTTCAACTTTAGATGAGTATAGGAACAATATTGAAAAGGATGGCGCTTTAGATCGTCGTTTTCAAAAAGTTTTAATTGAACCACCTAGCATTGATGAAGCAATAATAATCTTAAATAATATTCGTCCAAAATACGAAGAGTTCCATAATGTGAGCTATGATGATGATGCCATAAAAGCTTGTGTCAAATTAAGTGATCGTTATATGACTGATAGATTGCTTCCTGACAAAGCTATAGATGTATTAGATGAAGTGGGCGCACGTATGCACTTGAAAAATATTAATGTTCCAAAGACTGTTTTGGACTTAGAAGAAAAGATTGAACAAGTAAAGCTTGAGAAAAATAAAGTGGTTAAAAGCCAACGTTTTGAAGAGGCTGCCGCATTTAGAGATAAAGAAAAGAAACTAGGAGAAGAATTAGAACAAGCAAAAGGAGCTTGGGAAGAAGAAGTTAAAAATAAGCGTTATCCAATTAGAGAAGAAGATATTGCTGAGGTTGTTAGCATGATGACTAACATTCCCGTAATGAGAATGGTTGAGGCAGAATCTGAGAAATTAAGAAGGATGGCCGAAAGTTTAGAAGAAGAAGTTATTGGCCAAGAGGAGGCGGTAGAAAAAGTGGTTAAGGCTATTCAAAGAAATCGAGTAGGGCTCAAAGATCCTAAGAAACCAATTGGTTCTTTTATTTTTCTTGGTCCAACGGGAGTAGGAAAAACAGAATTAGCTCGTTGCTTGGCTAGACAGCTATTTGACAACGAAGATGCCCTCATTAGAGTGGATATGAGTGAGTACATGGAGAAGTTTTCTCTAAGCAGATTAATTGGAGCGCCTCCAGGCTATGTTGGGTATGAAGAAGGAGGACAACTTACAGAAAAAATTCGTAGAAAACCTTATGCAGTAGTGCTTTTAGATGAAATTGAAAAAGCACATCCTGATATTTTTAATATCTTGTTGCAAGTTTTAGATGATGGTCAGCTGACAGATGGATTAGGTAGAAAGGTTGATTTTAAAAATACGATAATTATTATGACCTCCAATATTGGAGCACGTCAATTAAAAGATTTTGGAGATGGCGTTGGTTTTGCGACTTCTGCTAAAACATCAAATTCAGAAGAAAATAATAGAGCTGTTATTGAAAAGGCTTTGAAACGTACCTTCAGTCCTGAATTTTTGAATCGTATTGATGATGTAATTATTTTTAATACCTTGACAGAAGATAATATCAATGTGATTATTGATATTATTATGAAAGGAGTATTAAAGCGTATGAAGGATTTGGGCTTTTCTTTGAATATTAGTGAAGCAGCTAGGAAATACTTAGTTCAAAAAGGTTACGATCAACAATTTGGTGCGCGTCCTTTGCACAGAGCTATTCAAAAGTATATAGAAGATCCTTTGGCAGAAGAATTATTGAATAAGACTTTAACAGAAGGTGATATAGCTAATGCAGACTTTGATGAAGAAACAGGAAAGATTGTTTTTAAAATCATTAAACCGTCTGTGCCAAAGAAAGGAAGTCGTTCTAAAGGAACTCCTGGGGAATCTAAAGAAGAATAAGAGGATTCAAACCTTAAAAAAAATAATAAAAACAGCTTGTTCTAATATTGAACAAGCTGTTTTTATTATTTTATTATTTTAATTTGGATGTTCATGGTCTTATACCAATTCATTACATAAATGGAATAGTAAACAATTTTCACTATTATGCGTGTTTGGGTTAATATTTCTGAACTCGATTAGTGTAAAAACCTTATTTAAAATAACTCAATTAATTCGGTAATATCTTACCAGGATTTAAAATATTATTAGGATCAAAAATATTTTTAATTTGTTTCATAATTCGAATCTCAATGTCTGAAAAAGCAATATCCATATACTTCTTTTGTACCCAACCAATTCCATGTTCACCACTTATAGTGCCTCCTAACGCTTTAGTATATTCAAAAAGTAGTCTTATTGCTTTAGGCAGCTCATGATTCCAGTTTTCTTCACTCATGTCTTTCTTTAATATGTTGACATGAAGGTTGCCGTCTCCTGCATGTCCATAGCAAATACTTTCAAATCCATAAGCTATGCCAAGGTCTTTAACCTTTTTTATTAAGAGTGGTAATTGTGCTCTTGGCACAACGGTATCTTCTTCCTTATAAATAGAGCTATTTTTAGCTGCTTCACCCATTACTCTTCTTAATTTCCAGAGTTTTTCTTTATCTTTTTGATTGCCAGCAAATAAAATCTCTCCAGTTTTAAAAATTTCTAGAACTCCCACAATCCCTTCAATTTCATTCATTAAAATATTTTCCTCATTGCCATTAACTTCTATCATTAAAAAAGCTTCGACTCCTTCTTCAATCTTTAAAGAATAATCATCTAAAAATTTCTGTGCAATTTTGATGGCATCTAATTCCATAAACTCCAGCGCTGAAGGATCGAAACCAGCCATGAAAATTTTACTAACGGCCTCGCAAGCTTCTAATGCAGAATGAAAAGGAACTAAGATCAGTAAATCTTTCTTTGGCAACGGTAATAACCTAAAAACTATTTTAGTTATAATTGCTAAAGTTCCTTCTGATCCAACAATAAGCTGAGTGAGATTATAACCTGTTGAGTTTTTTAAAGTGTTAGCTCCTGTCCATATTATAGAGCCATCTGGTAATACGATTTCTAAATTAAGCACATAATCCTTTACTACTCCATATTTTACAGCCCTTGCACCTCCGGAATTTTGAGCTACATTTCCACCAATAAAGCAGCTTCCTCTGCTGGCAGGATCCACTGGATAAAACATTCCCTGGCGAGATACTTCATTTTGCAAAACTTCTGTAATGACACCCGGCTCTGTAATGACCTGAAAATTATCGATATCGATTTTTATAATTTTATTCATCAATTGCATATCGATGACTATGCCGCCCTTGACAGGTAAGCAACTGCCTGCCAACCCTGTACCGGCACCTCTTGGTGTAATAATAATTTGATGTTGATTACAAAAACTTAAAATTTTACTGACTTCATTAGTAGTGGTAGGTCTTAAAACCATTTGAGGCATAAACACCAAATCTTCAGTATGATCAGATGCTGCAATTTCTAGACTTTCTTGATCTATTAAAACTCTTTCTTTATCTAATATAGATTGGAAATAGGATTCAATTTCCTCCTGCTTCATTTTATTTATTTTAAAATAATTCGAATTATTATCAACTTACAAATTACGACTTTTTTGTTCTTGAAATGAAAATTATTTCCGGATCATTAATAAAAAGATTAAAATGCTATGATTCATTTGCTTATTTTTGTCTTTATGAGTTATCAGCTAATTAGTAACATTCAGATTAAGCATTTCAGGTCACTTCATCAGCAAAAATTCCGTAAAGAACAGCAACAATATCTTGTAGAAGGTGTGAAAAATGTTGAAGAATGGATTTTGGAAGGTGCCGATATTGAATATGTTATTGCCATAAAAGAATGGTTTGATGCTTATCCACATTTATTGAAAGAAATTGATGCTGATAAATGCTTGTTGATTTCTGAAAAGGATTTGCCAAGATTGTCTGGAATGAAAAACCCAAACCAAGTAGTTTTGGTGGTGAATATAACTCAGTCTAAGAAACTTTCAGAAATAAAGAGTTCAAACTGGAGTCTTATGTTGGATAGAGTACAAGATCCTGGAAATTTAGGAACTATTATAAGAACTGCAGACTGGTTTGGGATAGAAAATATTATTTGTTCAAATGATACCGCCGAACAATATAATCCAAAGGTAATTCAAGCAACAATGGGGAGTCTTTTAAGAGTCAATTGTTTTTATACAGATTTGCCAGAGTTTCTCAAACAAAATTCTAATATCCCAGTATATGCTGCTTTATTAGACGGTAGTCCTTTAATGGAATATAATAGTTTTTCACCAGGACTCATTGTAATGGGGAATGAAAGTAAAGGAATAAGTGAGGAAGTGAAAGCCTTAGTACAACATCGATTGTTCATCCCACGTATTGGAAAGGCTGAGTCTTTAAACGTTGCAGTCGCTACAGGTATCTTTTGTAATGCATTAATTAGTAAAAATTCTTAAAATTATTTCGAACATGTTTCGTTTTTCAAATATAAAATTAGTCATTTCAATTGCATTCTTTTTTTTATTTATGGTTTCTTGTAAAGATACTGATAATGTAAAAGCAGAAGCAAAACTACATATTCCGACTGGAGCGAGTTTTAGTCAGATTATGGATTCCATTAACCCTATTTTAAAAGATCCAAAATCTTTTGAAAGCTTTGCTAAAAGTAAAGGAATGGAAAAGAAGTTTTATTCTGGTCGATATACTCTAAAGCCTGGTATGAAAAATAGTGAAATTGTCATGATGATACAAGAAGGTAACCAAGATGAAATAGCAATCAGAATAGGCAATTATTCTAGTGTATTAGAGCTATCGGGTAAGATGGGAAATATATTAGAATCGGATTCCTTTCAGATTTTGGATCGTATCGTTAATGCTAGTTTTGCCGATGGAATAGACACAGCAAAATTATTGAGTTTTTATTTACCGAATACAAATAATTTTCATTGGAATACTTCTGGAGATCAATTTGTAGAAAGAATGTACAAGGAATATCAAAAGTTTTGGTCTCCAAAAAGATTACAAGAGGCGGAACAAGCTAAGATGACACCTTTAGAAGTAACAACTTTGGCTTCCATAGTACAACTTGAATCTGCAAAACCGGATGAACAAGCAAAAGTTGCCGCGCTCTATCTGAATCGTTTACGGATAGGTATGAAGTTGGATGCGGATCCAACTATAGTTTTTATTAAGAAAATGAATAATGGATTTCAAACTAAGGTTTCTAGAGTTTATTATAAAGATTTAGCTATTGTTTCACCTTATAATACTTATTTAAACAGGGGACTGCCTCCTGGACCAATTTGTATGCCTAATCCTTCTGCTATAGATGCAGTGTTAAATCCCGAAACACATGATTATATTTATTTTGTTGCAGATACTTCTAGACCAGGCTATCATCTTTTTGCAAAGACATTATCAGAACAAGAAGTTAATGCTAAAGCCTACCGAGCATGGGCAAATAAGAATAATGTTAGATAAGTAAAAATAGAACCTTATTATGAAAAAATATAGCAAAAGAGAATTCTTGAAGATTATAGGATTAAGTATTGCGATAGCTCCATTTTATACTATATTATCTTCTTGTTCTGATGATTCTAAGTCGAATGATGCGCATAACAATAAAGGTTTAGATATTGAAGAGGATCCAGATTTATCTAATTCCCAAACATCATATAAAGTTTCAGACGAAGACGTGATTGTTTTGAAAAGGGAAGATGCTGATTTTGATAAATTTAAAATAGGTTTTAATGCAAGAATAAATAAATTGCCAAAATATATTGCAGTTTGTAAAACCACTTTAGGTGTGCAATATGCGATAAGTTTAGGACAGAAGGAAGGCTTGAAAGTTACTGTAAAGAGTGGTGGACATAGCTTTGAGGGTTTCTCGTCTAATGATGATGGTTTGATGATTAATTTATCACAGATGAAAAAGATCATTTGGGAAGAAGGGAATAAGGTGCAAATAGAAGCTGGCAGTTTATTACAAGAGATTCAGGATGAACTTTTTTCAAGGCAACGATTAATTCCCGCTGGTAGTTGTGGCACTGTAGGTATTGCTGGTCTAACTTTAGGAGGAGGATATGGCTTTTTCAGTAGGAAATATGGTTTAACCTGTGATAGTTTAACTGAAGTCGAGTTCGTGGATGGTCAAGGTAATATTCACATGGCATCAAAAGATAAGGATCTTTTTTGGGCATTAAAAGGCGGTGGAAATGGTAGTTTTGGAGTGGCAACTAAATTCACTTTTGAAACCCAAGCTATGCCTCAGGATTTTTTTGCACATGTAATGAAATTTAAAAATTTAAATAGTCAAACATTTTACAGTGTATTAAATACATGGTTCGAAACAAGTGAAAGAATGACCGAAAATGATTTTAGTGCTTTTGTACTCAATGGTACAACTTTAACTATTTTAAGTACAACCATAGGTAATCGAAATTTGCTTAAAAACACTATTGCTAATTTAGAAGATATGGCTACCAGTAAGCATAGCAGTGATGTGGCCTTGGCAAAAGCAATGAAAAGATATTATGGCCGCACTGGACCAATTTATTTCAAAAATGCATCTGCCGGTTTATTCCATTCTTTTAAGGATATTGAAAGCGTAGCTGAACAAATTTTTGAAAAGGTAGCAAATTCGAAAGGTTTAATTTTTCAAATAAATACATTAGGTGCTAATATTAATAATGCTACTTTTGAACAAAACTCTTGTTATCCACATAGAGGCATCCCATATTTAAGTGAATTGCAAGCATATTATGAAAGTCCTAGTCAAGAGAAAAGATTATTAAATCTCTTTGAAGAAGTTCAAGATTTAATTCGTGGTGTAGGCATTACTGCACAATATCGAAACTATCCGGATATTAATTTCCCAAATTGGCAACAAGCCTACTACGGCGCTAATTATTCTGTATTGCAAAAAATAAAGTCTAAATTTGACACTGATAATCTTTTTCAGTATCCACAATCCATAGAATTATTTAAATAAAATGAAATTTCTTTATTGGCTAATTGCCTTCTTCTTTTTACTCCCTTTTGTAAATCATGCTCAAAAGATAAGTTATGAAAAAGTAACCGTTAAGAATGCTCCATTTAAAATAAATGGTTTTTATAAAGGTAAAAGTATCAAAGTATCTGATGGGGATACTTTCATTTTCTTAAGTCAATCCAATCGAAAATTTGCAATTCGAATTGAAGGAATTGATGCTCCAGAAAAAGGCATGCCATATGCTAGAAAAGCAACAGATTATTTGGCAGCCATGTTGAAAAACCAATCGATTATTATTAAAGTAATTTCAATAGATCAATATGGAAGATTAGTGGCGAGAATTATTGTCGATAATAAAGATGTATCTAAGGAAATGATTGCTGCAGGATATGCTTGGCATTTCAAAAAATACAATAAAGAAAATGAATTAAAAAACCTAGAAATAAAAGCAAGAGCTCAAAAACGAGGTTTATGGCAGGAACAGCATCCTTTAGCACCTTGGGTAGTTAGAGCTCACAGAAGAGCTGGATATAGTGATAAAGAATTCAGAAAACTAAGAGAACAAAATGATCCAAGAATAAGAAAATTTCTTAAAAAGCAATGTATTGAATTTAAATATTCCAAATAGGAGATTAGGATATTATTAGAAGTTCGATATAATCTAATCAATTTTCTTTCGATTTCATTTGAACAAAATAAATATATTACTTATATTGTGTTCCTAATTCTTAAATAATGTATAAGAAGTATTATGTTATTCTTGGAATACTAGGTTTTATAATGTTTGTTATTCGCTGTAAACCAGATAATCCGCGCATTCCTAATAATCCAAGTCCACCAAGAGATTCCACAGCTATATCTGTTGAATTGAATCGTGTTCCTTATCCTAAACTATCAGATTATCACTTTTTTATAGGAAAATTGAAGGATCAAGTTCCAGCAGAAGGTGTTTTACCTTATAAACCAGCTAGTTCTTTATTTACCGATTATGCAATTAAAAATCGCTTTGTTTGGATGCCTAAAGATAAAAAAGCACATTACGTTGGAGATGCCGAATCATTGGATTTTCCGATTGGGAGTGTGCTTATCAAAAACTTTTATTACAATAATGTACAGCCTGCAAACAATACGAGAATAATAGAAACCCGACTAATGATTATGAAAGAAGAGGGTTGGGTATTTGCTGAATATGTTTGGAATGAAGACCAAACTGAAGCGTTTTTGGATATGAACGGCAGTAATACCAAAGTTACGTGGGAAAAAGAACAAGGTGTTTCGCTTACTGCAAATTACCGAATTCCATCAAAAACGGAATGCTTTACTTGTCATAAATTAAATGAGGTTCCTGTTGCCATTGGTCCTCAACCTCAAAACTTAAATAATGATTTATCTTTTTCAGATGGAACTTTTAATCAATTACTGAAATGGGTTGCTGTGGGCTATTTAGAAGAAAATAGTTTGCCTACCACAATTCAATCCACAATTGATTATACAGATGTTTCTCAACCCTTAGAAATGAGAGTTCGCTCTTATTTAAGTATCAGCTGTGGACATTGCCACCAAGAAGGTAGCCATTGTTCTTATCGTCCATTAAGACTTGCTTTTTCAGAAACTGGAAATTTACGGAACGTGGGCGTTTGTGTGACTCCAGATGAGCAAATCAATCAAGATTTAAAGTATATTATCATGCCGAAACGAACCGATGCTTCTGTAATGTATTATAGATTAAACACTACTGATGCTAGTGTGAAAATGCCACTTTTAGGAAGAAGTATCGTTCATGAAGAAGGAGTTGAATTAATGAAAGAATGGATTAATTCCTTAAATCCATGTCAATAAATGTTTTTATTTAACAATTGATATTATTATGAAAAAGATTTTAACGCTATTAATCATTTCAGCAAGTTATTTGCAGCTGCAGGCACAAAGTTCATGTATAACTGCATTGCCAATAACTGTCGGCACATATTTATGTGATTCCATAACAGGACAAGGACCACCTTCAAGCTGCACTGGTGGTAGTTTAGCACAAAACGCACAATGGTTTGTTTATACACCAACTCAAAATGTAAATGTGAAAATTACTACTGATTTACTTGTGAATTCAGGTGGTGATACTAACATTGGTATTTTTACAGGGAATTGCACTAATCTTTCCTGTTTTGCTGGGGATGATGATGGTGGTAGTATTGGGAATGGTTATTTATCAATTGTTTATTTTTCAGCATTAGCCGGAACAAGCTATTATGTAGCTATTGATAATAAGTGGAATGCTTCTGGATGTACTTTTAAATTAATAGAATCTCCTTATAGTCTGCCTACCATTTCTTATTCCAAATCACTTTTGATAGGAAGTACTAATTTTAAAAATGATTGTGCTGTTGATCTGAACGGTGATTACTTAGACGATATATTCACCTTGAGAAATGACAGTACTTTAAAAATTTATTATCAAAATCCATTAGGTGGATTTAAAGATACCACTATTTCTATTCCAGCTTTAACGAATATACCCGATTGGAGTATTGCTGCAGGTGATTTGAATAATAGCGGTTATAATGATCTTGTTTTTGGCGGTGCCACAGGTGTTTCGTTTTTAAGAGCTAATAGTACTGGTACTTCTTATACAGAAACAGCTTTTCCTCAATATGTATTTTCTCAAAGAAGTAATTTTATTGATTTAAATAATGATGGTTTCTTAGATGTTTTTGTTTGCCATGATGTAGAGCCTAATGTCTACTTCATGAACGACAGTACTGGTACATTGACTTTTCATCAAGGCGGAATAGGTGATCATCCTCAAGGTGGTTATTATGGTTCGGTATGGGTTGATTATGATAATGATGGCGATCCAGATTTGTTTATCGCAAAATGTAGAGGTGGAGGCTCCACAGCTAGAATTAATGAGATGTTTAGAAATGATGGAAATGGCGTGTTTACAAATGTTTCTGTAGCTGCAAATATGGCTGATTCTGTCCAGACTTGGGCCGCTGCTTTTGCGGATTACGATGGAGATGGTTTCATGGATGCTTTAGTTGGTGCAAGTTCGGATGCAGACGGGATGAGTAAATTAATGCATAACAATGGAGATGGTACATTCACAGATATTACTGCCGGAAGTGGTTGGGATACAGACAGTAGTTTAAATGTCGAGTATCTAACTTATGATTTTGATAATGATGGTTATCCTGATGTATTAAGAGGTGGCAATACCATGATGATGAATAATGGAGATGGAACGTTTAGAACAATGCCTTGTGGTTTTGTTCCTGGTCCATGTGGCGATTTTAATAATGATGGATTTATTGATGTTTTAAACGGGAATACCATGTATTTAGCTATTTCTAATGGTAATCATTGGTCTAAAATGAGCTTGAGAGGTATTCAAAGTAATGCAAATGGTATTGGAGGTCGTGTGGAAATTTACGGATCTTGGGGTAAGCAAATTAGAGATGTCCGAAGTGGTGAAGGTTTCCGATTTATGCATTCTTTAAATGTTCATTTTGGATTAGGCCAAGCCACGACAATCGATTCTATTCATGTCAAATGGCCTTCTGGAATTGTTGACTATCTTTTTAATGCACCAATAGATTCCACGCTACATATCATTGAAGGACAGCATCCATATCCATTAGATACCACGACGAATATTTTTGATAAAGTTAAACTAGAAGAAATTTCTATTTATCCTAATCCTGCTTCAGATAGAATCTTTATTAAAAATACCAATCAATTAAAAATCAAGCAGGCAATTATTTTTGCAACAGATGGTAGAATTATTCGTAAAGCAAAACTTATAGATAATTCAATTTCTATTGAAGGTCTTAGACCTGGGACTTATTTATTGCAATTTGAAATTAATAATCAAGCATCAATCTCCTTGCCATTTATTAAAAAATAGGAGCGGTTTGCTTAAGGCTTTAATAAATATTTACACTTGGGAATCTCAACATTTTTATTCGAGTGATCAAAGTTAATTTCTTATAAGATTCCCAAGGTTTATTTTATTTCTTTTGCATTTTCAAACTTTAATTATGATAAATTAAATTATTATATAAAATGTCCTAAGGATTTCAGTTTTTTTTCTAAACCCACTTTTAAAATATAGAAAAACGATCTTTTTACGCTATCATTACTGATTGGTATTGGCTGATATTCCAGAACAAAATACTGGACATTAGGACTTTGTCTATTTGTTTTGAATGAACTTTTAAGAAATATTGAATTATACAATCAGGCCTTATTGCTTTGTTCTATATAAATGATTTTTGCTTTGTTTAGCATTTCAAAAATAAATTTTACTTTCTATTAGAAAACAATTGATTATTTTAGCGGATGATGAAAAATGTCTTTTTTAGAATTTTAATTTTATTTATTTCTTTGGCTTCTATAAAACCTGTCTTTGCTCAGGAGATGCAGAAAGCTGAGAAAGAAGCATTGTTATTCATGTCTCAAAAAGATTATAGAAAAGCATTACCTATTTGGCAGGAATTATTTAATAATGCTCCTTTTGACAAGAAGTATTATGATAATTATTTTAAAACACTCATTGAGTTAAAATCTTTTGATACTGCTATTTCTTTAAGCGATTATATGTTTAAAATAAAGAAAGAAGATCTTTCGATTATTGCAGATAAGGCTTATGTTCAAGAATTAAAGGGAGATAGAAAAGGCGCTAATAAGACTTTGGATGAAGCAATTGAACAGATTAATGGTTATGAAGGACAACTGAGAGGTTTTACAGCAACCTTACGTTTTTATAATAAACCAGATTATGAGTTAAAAGCATACGAGGCGTTTCAGAAGAAAATAGGAAACCCTTATGCTTTTGCTTATGAAACTGCATTACTGTATCATCAAAAAGGGGATACTGAAAAAGCAATAGAGATTTTATTGAATATACTTCAGGTGCAACCCTATGGATTAGAAAATACAAAACAGACATTAGAATTGATTTTAGAAAACCAGCCTAAACGTATTAAGGTTGCTGAAAATGTATTGAACAAAAGATTGAAAGAGGAGCCAACAAATTATATTTGGAAAGAATTATTTACTTGGATACAATCAGAAAAAGGTGATCTTTCAGATCAATTAAAAGAAATTGAAAAATTGGATCATTTGCAAAATCAAGATGGACGCTTAGTCTATAATTTAGCAATGCAACAATATCAAAATCAAGAACCTGAGCATGCCTTACAAGCTTTGAAAATTGTATTACAAAAACCAGTTGATAATCCGATTAGGCCTAATGCATTGTTGCTATTTTTGCAAATTCAAAAAGAAAAATTAAGTAAGACTTTCCCCGTCGTTCCAGAGCATGTACAACAATTGCTTCAAGACTATCGCAACTTTTTTAACGACTATCCAAAATGGAACAATTCTAGTGCAGTAATAGATTATGCGGATATTTTGGCAAGGTATGCCAATCAGGCTCAACTTGCTTATGATACCCTTTCACAGGTGATTAATGCTCCATATATTAATCCACAAATTGCAGGATATGCAAAATTAAATATGGGAGATTGTCAAGTGTTATTAGGAAATGTATGGCAGGCTGCTTTATTGTATAGCCAAGTGGATAAAGCATTTAAAGAGGATCGGTTAGGGGAAGAAGCAAGGTTTAGGAATGCAAAATTATCATATTATAGGGGCGATTTTATATATGCTCAAGGTCAGCTTTCTGTTTTAAAGGCTGCAACCACGCAGTTCATTGCTAATGATGCGCTTTATCTTTCTGTTTTTATTACTGAAAACACACCTGAAGATAAAGAGTTTGATGTGCTTAAAGGATTCTCAAAAGCAGAATTATTGCAATTTCAGCATAAATATAAAGAAGCTGATGCAATTCTAGACAGTATCGCAATAGCTTTTCCAGATGATGAATTACAGGATGATATTTTAATGCAACGAGCAAAGATTGCAGTGAAAATGCAAGATTATTCAAAAGCAGTGCAAGCCTTAATTACCATTCAAGAAAAATATGGTGATGATGTTTTAGCGGATGATGCAACGATGCAACTTGCTGATATTTATGAAAATCAATATAAAGATAAAGAAAAAGCTAAGTCTGAATATGAGAAACTCCTTATAGAATTTCCAGGAAGTAGCTTCGTACAAGAAGCCAGAGCAAAATATAATGCTCTAAATAATTTGGGAACCTAAGAATTCAACGTTCTTAGGATTGTATTATTTTTTTTTAATCTTAAATAACAATTTTGAAACTTAGATTATTAATTATTTGTTTGTTTGTCTCTTCTTTTTCAGTAGGGCAGTCAGGTTTTTGTGGCCTGGAAAATAAAGTAATTAACCCTGGAGAGCAAGTGGATTTTGTTGTTTATTATAATCTGAATAAACTTTGGATTCCAGCTGGAAAGGTGACCTTTACCACTCAATTGAGTAATTTAAGTGGAGTTCCCGTTTACCATATAGTGGGAAAAGGTCAAACATATCCTTCCTATGATTGGATATATAAAGTGGAGGATACTTATGAATCCTTTATAGACACTTCAACTTTATTGAGTATGAAATTTGTCAGAAAGGTAAATGAAAACAGGAAAAAAAAGGATGAATATGTAAGATTAGTACCTTCGAAGAATAAAGCTTTTACCAATTTTAAAGAGTTCACTATTCCAGATTGTACACAAGATGTTTTGTCTTCTGTTTATTATGCTCGTAATCTTGATTTTAATTCCATGAAAAACGGTAGTCTAATCAGTTATAACATGTTTTTAGATGAGGAGGTGCACCAATTGTATATCCGTTATTTAGGTAAAGAAACGATTACCACCAGATATGGAACATTTACTACTTTTAAATTGAGACCATTATTAGTTGAAGGAACCGTTTTCAAAGGTGGAGAAGATATGGATGTATATGTTACAGATGATGATAATCGAATTCCAGTAAGGATTAAAACTAAGATTTTGGTAGGAAGCATTATTGTGGATATGGTTTCGTTTAAAGGACAAAGATATCCGATGAAAGCCCTTCTAAAGAAACTAAAAGAATAGCTATTGGATTATCTTATTTATTTTTAATTGAATTAATTAGAATTAAAAAAAGAAATAGATAAGCTTATTTTTCCAGACTTAAATGTCGCGTATTTAAATAATTTATCATAATTTTAAAGCTTATACCTTTAATAAGGATTTGTAAAAATAGATGTCAGGATTTTTTATCAACAACAGATGGTTTCTAGCTTTGGGAATAATAGCAGTTATTAGTATTTTTGCTTTCTTTCTTCCTGCCATTTGGTTTATTGTCCCAATATTAATTATTGTCTTTTCTCTTTTGACAATTGTTGATTTTATCGCATTATTCATAGGTAAGAAAAATGTTATTGCAAAAAGAACTACGGCGGAACGTTGGCATTTGGGAGAATCAAATGCAGTAAATATTTTTTTAAAGAATAATTTTCCTTTTGCAATTTCTATAGAAGTGATAGATGAAATTCCTGTAATATTTCAAAAGAGAAATTTTATTTTATATATGAATTTGGCTCGTGGAGCGCAATTGGATTACCAATATGAGCTTATTCCTTTTAATCGTGGTGAGCTAAATTTTGGAAATATTAATGTTTTTATTTCCAGTCCATTTAAATTATTAAAAAAACGGATTAAGGCAGTACAAGAAACTATAGTAAAGGTTTATCCTACCACTAAATTATTAAAGAATTACCAATTGATGGCTGTTACCGATCAACATGGTATCACAGGTTCTAGGAAAATTCGGAGACTTGGGCATAGTTTAGAGTTTGAACAAATAAAATACTATGTTACTGGAGATGATATTCGAACCATTAACTGGAAAGCCACTGCGAGAACAGGGGAATTGATGGTGAATAATTATACCGATATTCGTTCTCAACAAATTTATTGTTTAATTGATAAAGGGCGAAGTATGAAAATGCCGTTTGAAGGGATGACCTTAATGGATCATGCTATTAAAGCATCCTTGGTATTTTTGAATATTGCACTACATAAACACGACAAAGCGGGATTAATTTCCTTTTCTTCTACAGTAAATGATATTATTCCAGCTGATCAAGGACCTAAGCAAATGCAAAAAATTCTTGATACCCTTTATAACCAGCGTACTGATTTTCAAGATTCTGATTTTGGGAAACTCTTCGTACATGTTAAAAATAAGATCAATCAACGCTCTTTCTTGATGCTATTTACTAACTTTGAGTCTTTGGCGGCATTAGAAAGACAAATGCCTTATTTGAGAAATTTAGCAAATAAATATATGCTTTGTGTCGCATTTTTTGAAAATACCGCTGTTGATGAAATTATTCATTCAACACCAGATACTTTAGAAGGTATTTATAAGAAGACAGTAGCCGAACGTTTCTCTTTTGAAAGGAAATTGATGGTAAAAGAATTAAGGAGATATGGTATAATTGCAATCTTGACGACACCAGAGCGATTAACTGTAGATGTAATAAATAATTATTTGGAATTAAAATCAAGACAATTACTTTAGAGATGAGCTTAAAAGATAAAAAGATATTATTAGCTGTAAGTGCAAGCATAGCTGCTTATAAAACACCAGATTTAGTTCGAAAATTAATTAAATCTGGAGCAGAAGTTCAAGTGATTACTACTACTGCTGCTGCTGATTTTGTGAGTGTTTTATCTTTGGCCACCGTTTCAAAAAAAGCTGTTTTTTCAGATGTCAGTGATCATAATCAATGGAATAATCATGTTGAATTGGGGAGATGGGCAGATTTGATGCTGGTGGCACCTTGTAGTGCTAATACGCTTTCCAAAATGGCTAATGGGCTTTGTGATAATATTGTTCAAGCTGTGTATTTATCGGCTACTTGTCCTATACTCATTGCACCAGCAATGGATGCGGATATGTGGTTGCACCCTTCTACTCAAAAAAACTTAGAAACCGTTCAGTCTTTTGGTAACAGAATCCTTCCTCCAGAACATGGAGAACTTGCAAGTGGTCTAATAGGTACTGGTCGAATGGCAGATCCAGAAACTATTGTGACCTATCTAGAAAGTTATTTTGAAAAAAAACGCTTACTTCAAAATAAAGTTAAAAGAGCTTTAATCACTGCTGGTCCTACATACGAAAAGATAGACCCTGTGCGTTTTATTGGTAACTATTCCACTGGAAAAATGGGTATTTCGTTTGCGAAGGCATTAGCAGAGATTGGTGTAAAAGTAGATTTGGTTTTAGGTCCAACAACATTGTCAGTTCAAAATGATAATATTACTATTCATAGGGTGGAAACCGCAATAGAGATGTTTGACCAATGTCAGCTCCTTTTCCCTGAAGTAGATATGGCTATTATGACGGCAGCTGTAGCAGATTTTAGACCTGCAAATAAAGCAGATCAAAAAATTAAAAAGCAGGAAGGACAAGATAATATGCAAATAGAACTGGTGAAAAATCCAGATATTTTGGCAAGTCTCGGTAATCAGAAAAAAGATCAAATTGTTATAGGGTTTGCATTGGAAACAGATAATGAATTGGAAAATTCAAAAATTAAATTAAAGAAAAAGAAAGCAGATTATATAGTTTTAAACTCATTAAATGATAAAGATGCTGGTTTTGGAAAAGATACCAATAAAGTAAGTGTTATCAGTGAAAGTGAAGTATTTGATGTTCCTTTGCAATCTAAAGATGAGGTTGCAAAATCTGTTTTAGAATATATATTTTCAAAATGAAAAAAATAAGTTTAATAATATTAAGCCTAATAGCTTTTGTGGGAACTGGCTGGACTCAGGAGTTTGATGCAAAGATTACAGTAAAGGCAGAGCGTATTCAAGGCGTAGATCCTAAATTATTTGATGCATTACAGAATGCTTTAAATCAATTGGTTAATAATACCAAATGGACAGAAGATGTTTATAAATCTTATGAAAAAATTGACTGTAGTTTTCTATTAAATCTAACAGGTAAGTTAGGCAATCAGTTTTCAGGAATACTTACTATTAGTGCTAGCAGACCCGTTTTTAATTCTACCTATAATTCTCCACTAGTCAATTATATGGATAGAGATATTTCCTTTAAATATGAACAAGGTCTGACTATGGAATTTGATGAACAAAGAGTTAAAGGAAGTGATGCTATGGTGGCTAATTTACCGGCAATTTTTGCTTATTATGTTAATCTTATTTTAGGACTTAATTATGATTCTTTTGGTCAGGGTGAAGGTACTGCTTATTTCAGAAAGGCTCAAAACATAGTGATTAATGCTCCAGATGAAAAAGGAATTAATGGTTGGAAATCGAGTGAAGCCAATAACAAAAACAGATTTTATTTAATTGATCAGTTTTTAAATCCAAGATTTGGGGCTTTCCGACCTTATTGGTATGTTTATCATAGGTTTGGATTAGATCAAATGATTGAAAAACCTCAAGAAGCTCAAGATGCCATCTTAGAAGGGCTTTCAGGAATTGAAAAATTAAATAAAGAAAATCCTTCTAGTGTATTGATTGCTTTTTTCTTTAGTGCTAAAAGTCAAGAATTAATTAATATAATTAAATCGGCTCCGATTGAAGTTAGAAAGAAATATGCCGCACAGTTGAGTGCTATAGATATTCAAAATGCAGCAAAGTATAATGAAATTAAGTAACGCTTCCTTTATTCCTTTAAGTTTATGGCTGGTGATAGGATTGTCCTTAGCGTCTTGTAAAGATAAAGAGGCTCCAATTGAACCTGAAAAAATGCACAGTATCATCTTAGATCTTCAAACTGCTGAATCTTATAATTTTTGGATAGTTGCCCAAGGAGATTTAGATAAGAAAAACGAAGATTCTTTAGCTTATTATTATGCAAAAGTTCTAAAAAAATATAATATTAATGCAAATGAACTTAATACTGCAATGGATTGGTACTTTCATCATCCCCAGAAATTAAATATTGTCTATCATGAAACAATAGACTCTGCAACAGTAATAAAAAATAAATATGAACGCTTAGACCGATTAAAACCCATGCCAGAAAATGAGAACGAAGATAGACAGCCTATCGAAGCTCCAGCAATGGAGCATAATGGCTTAGGTTCTGTAAAGCCCAAAAGGGATAAGGCAGCATTAGATAAAATGATTAAGCAAACAGAGGATGAGGATAGGAAAAAAATAAAAAAAGAGAATAAAGAAAAACTGAAAGCATTAAATAAAGTAAAAAATGAAAATTAGGAAAACGATTCTAACCTTAGGATTATTTTTAATGAGTATCGGCTATTTGACTTCCTGTAAACCAGATCAATCAATGCCAAAGCCTAGAGGCTTTTTTAAAATAGATTTACCTGAAAAAGGTGTAAAGAACACTTTTGATAGTACCAATTTTCCGTATACTTTCCAATATCCTTCCTATGGTAATATTATTCAGGATACGAATTTAGTCAGAGAAGAAAATCAACCTTATTGGGTGAATGTAAATATACCATCCTTGAATGCGATAATCTATTTAAGTTATAAAACTATTAATGCCAATACAAGTGCTGCTTCTTTAATTGAGGAAAGCTATAAATTAACAGATGCACATAAATCTCGAGCAGACTTCATTGAGTCTTCTGAGTTTATGACTCCTAATGGACTTCAAGGAATGTTTTATACAGTTGGTGGTAATACTGCCAGCCGCTATCAATTTTATGTAACAGATAATCAAAAAAACTTCATTAGAGGAGCCTTATATTTTAATCGTGAACCCAATTCAGATTCTACAGCGCCAGCAGAATTATTTTTAAGGAAAGATATAGAAGAATTAGTGAATTCTATGAAATTTAGGTAAAAAAATTGATTTACCTTTGCGGAAATTTTCAAACAGCTGTACGATTATATTTGGCCCTGTAGTTCAATGGATAGAATAGAAGTTTCCTAAACTTTAGATCCAAGTTCGATTCTTGGCAGGGCTACAAGTAAAATTATTTTTTCATTTCAAAATTGAATTACACATGGAATTTCGTATTGAAAAGGACACTATGGGAGAAGTTAAGGTTCCTATAGATGCCTATTATGGTGCTCAGACACAACGATCAGTAGATAACTTTAAGATAGCGCAGGATACTAATAAAATGCCTAAAGAGATCATCATAGCATTTGCTTATTTGAAAAAAGCAGCTGCTATGGCAAATAGTGAATTAGGCGTATTACCTGCGGAAAAAAAGGATTTAATAGCACAAGTTTGTGATGAGATAATCGATGGTAAGCTAGATGATCAGTTTCCATTAGTAGTATGGCAGACAGGTTCTGGTACTCAGTCTAATATGAATTGTAATGAGGTGGTAGCCTATAGAGGTCATGTATTGAAAGGAGGTAAACTTACTGATAAAGATAAGTTCTTGAAACCAAATGATGATGTGAATAAATCTCAATCATCAAATGATACTTTCCCTACTGCAATGCATATTGCTGCTTATAAAATCATAATGGAAACGACACTTCCAGGTATAGAAAAACTAAGAGCAACTTTAGAGCAAAAATCTAAGGACTTTATGCATATCGTTAAAATTGGTCGTACACATTTGATGGATGCTACTCCACTGACTTTGGGGCAAGAAATTTCAGGATATGCAGCACAATTAAAGCATGGAATTAGAGCCATAAACAATAGTCTTCATCATCTTTCCGAATTAGCATTAGGTGGAACTGCTGTTGGAACTGGTTTAAATACACCAAAAGGGTATGATGTTTTAGTCGCAAAAAAGATTGCTGAATTAACGGGTTTGCCTTTTGTTACGGCGGAAAATAAATTTGAAGCATTAGCCGCACATGATGCTATTGTGGAAGCGCATGGAGCATTGAAAACTGTTGCTGTAAGCTTAATGAAAATTGCAAATGATATACGTTTATTAAGTTCAGGACCTCGTGCTGGAATTGGTGAAATTCATATTCCTGATAATGAACCCGGTTCTTCTATTATGCCTGGTAAAGTTAACCCAACTCAATGTGAGGCATTAACAATGATAGCTGCTCAAGTAATGGGTAATGATGTTGCTATCAGTATTGGTGGATCTAATGGTCAATTTGAGTTAAACGTTTTCAAGCCAATGATGATTTTCAACTTCCTACACTCAGCAAGATTGATAGGTGAAGGATGTATTAGTTTCAATGATAAATGTGCTGAAGGTATAGAGCCTATTCAGAAAAATATCGATGCACATGTAAATAATTCATTAATGTTAGTTACCGCATTAAACCCGAAGATTGGTTATTATAATGCAGCGGGTATAGCACAAGATGCACATACTCGAGGAATCACATTAAAACAAGCTGCTTTAGAATTTACTTTACAAGGTTTAGACTTTGAACATATGACAGCAGAGCAATTTGATTCTTGGGTTGTTCCTGTAGAAATGTGTGGCGAATTAGGTTAAAATTTAATTTTTTAGAATTGTAAAGAGAGGTTTTTTAAACCTCTCTTTTTTATAATATAGTTTTGAAATTATTTTTTTAAATCTATTAGGTTTTCCTTTATAATTAGAATTTTAATATTTACTTTTAGATTTAAATATAAAAAAATAATTATAGTTATGAAACTCAGAAGCCTTATTTTACTCCTTTTAAGTATTTCGCAATTTTCGTTTGTTTATGCTCAATTCGATACGAAGGTAATTAACCATGATGGCTTAAATAGAACATATTATATCCATGTTCCTGCTAATTATAATGCAAGTAACCCTGCAGCTGTAGTGGTCTGGTTGCATGGAATGGGTAATATTAGTGTTGCAGAAGTGAAAAATCAATATCCTGCTCATCAGTTTGTTCCGATTGCTGATACTGCCAATTTTATAATATTGGTACCTGTAGCTGAAGATTTTCCATTGCTCAATATGAGAGCTTGGAATTCTCAAGCTGGAATGCTAGGTATTTCACCTAATACTGATGTGGATGATTTTGGATATATAGATGCAATGCTGGATGAAGTGATAGATAGTCTTTCCATTAATCAAAATAAGATATTTATTTGTGGATTCTCTATGGGAGGTTTTATGACACAACGTTTTGCATTGCAACATAATAATAGATTTGCAGCATATGCTTCTGTAGGCGGAACTATTGGTGGAAATGTTTTGAGTATGACACCCGGAAGACCCATTAGAATTGCTCATTTTCATGGAACACAAGATGCGACGGTTGGTTATGTAAATAATACTTTTGGAATGGGTGCTGAAGAGATGTTGAATTTCTGGATTGATAATAATGCTTGTGATACCAGTCCTAGTCTTCAATTAACTTATACGGACAATGACCCTACCAATATGTCTAGTATCTTGGTTGATTATTCTTCCTATTTAAATGCTAATGCAGATGTGGAATTTCATAAACTTAATGGAGCTACTCATACTTGGCCGGTACAAACTAGCCAAAAAATATGGGATTTTTTCAGTAAATATGAAGGTGTGGTTAGTATTAAGAAAAACAATCCTAACAAAGATTTAATTAAGGTTTATCCTAATCCAGCAACAAATTTTATTACGATACAACTCCCAAATAAAATAAATTCTCAGATTCTTATTTCCGATATTCAAGGTAGAATACTTTTTTCCAAGCAGCTTAATGCGATTGAAAGCCGTATTGATATTAAAGAAATTGGACTGAGACCTGGAATATATTTTATTCAAATTATTTATGGATCTAATACTGTATTTAAGAAAATTATTATTAAATAAGATTAATCTTTACAGGAGTGTTCAGTATCAGAGCACTTCTTTTTCCGTCATTGCGAGGGCTCTGCCCGAAGCAATCCATTAGTATTAATGTTTTATTATTTCTTCCCATAAATCTCTCCACTCTGGGTTCATTGTTTTATAGATTCTAGTTTATTTTTCTGGATTGCTTCGCCTTAGGCTCGCAATGACGGGGTCGTTTTATGTCCTTGCGAGGTCTCTGCCAGTCTGTCCTTGCGTTGGCTTTGCCCGTTCGTCCTTGCGAGGGCTCTTCCCGAAGCAATCCATTAGTATTAATGTTTTATTATTTCTTCCTATAAATCTTTCCACTCTGGGTTCCTTGTCTCTATTGATTTAAGTTTATTTTTCTGTGGATTGCTTCGCCTTTGGCTCGCAATGACGGGGTCGTTTTATGTCCTTGCGAGGTCTCTGCCTGTCTGTCCTTGCATGGGCTTTGCCCGTTCGTCATTGCGAAGGCTCTGCCCGAAGCAATCCATTTGTTCTAATGTTCTATTATTTCGTCCCATAAATCTTTCCACTCTGGGTTCATTGTTTCTATTGATTTAAGTATATTTTTCTGGATTGCTTCGCCTTTGGCTCGCAATGACGGTTTCATTTTAAGACATTGCCAGGGCTCTGGCCGTCTGTCCTTGCGTTGGCTTTACTCGTCCGTCATTGCGAGGGCTTTGCCCGAAGCAATCCATTAGTTCTAATGTTCTATTATTTCTTCCCATAGATCTCTCCACTCAGGGTTCATTGTCTCTATTAATTTTAATTTATTTTTTCTATTGCCTCCTTTTATTCGTTTTTCTTCGGCTATCGCTTCTTCGATATGGTAAAAACCCTGATAATACACCAACAAATTACAACCGTATTTTGCAGTAAAACTT
>DATJCU010000137.1:0-1864 GCA_035497795.1 Edaphocola sp.
CTGTAAATCCTTTCTTCATTTCCTCCAAATCGACCAAAGCGTCGGTCGATAAATCATTATCAGCAGCCAAATAGACAATGATGGTACGACTAACTGATTCAGAGATTAACGACTCATCCTCATTACATGAAATAGCGATAAGAAACAATAGGAAACAATACAAGGTGAAAAAATTATGCATATAATAGGTTTTAAATCTCCAGCTCTAAAAAATATCATGGCTTTTTAGAGATGGAGAAGATAAAATTTCATTTAATCAGTTGCAAATATTTAATTATCAAATTATTATATCAATTTTGTTTGTTATAATAGAAAAAGCAATTACCAAAATATAAAGTATAGAAGAAAAAAAGCAAAATAAAACTCTTATTTTATTTTTTATATCTTTTTCTTTAAAACTATATAGATCTATTATGCTTGTTATTGCCATAGTTAGAGCTCCCAAAGAAACTAATATTAAATATAACAAATCACTTGACTTTTTTA
Source organism: Edaphocola sp. (assembly GCA_035497795.1). Taxonomy (GTDB): domain Bacteria; phylum Bacteroidota; class Bacteroidia; order Chitinophagales; family Chitinophagaceae; genus Edaphocola. The sequence continues at coordinate 487 of DATJCU010000137.1, forward strand.
ATATTAAGAAATTATGATTGATTAAAATATGGTATGCCAAAACTAGGAATATTACTGAAAATATTATATCTCTACTTTTCATTATTTTATTTACTTATTTAAAGTAATGGTTCTTACCATAAGTTATACCACCCCATGCAATCTCCAAAATCCACAATAGCTACAGCGGCTAACACAGTTCCAAGAGAACGAGCTGCAACTCTTCCAGCAATACCTAAAGCAGTAGATAAAGTAAATTTTGTAGCATTTCCAGCAATATATTCTGCTAAATTGACACCTAAAAAAACTCTCCCTAAACAGTCCATTACTTGACCATATGAAAATTCCTGTTCTTCTGAAGAATTTTTAAGCCTTATTATGTTTTTATGAGGAGATATATCTTGATCTATTAGATGAAGAAAAACTATTCCCATTAGAGCAATTCTAGGATCATTTTCATTATCGACATATTGCTCTATATCTGCATAGCGAAAACCGTAAGATGTCAGCATGTTTAATGATTTAGAAGATAATTCATCCATAATATCGGATAATTTTGCATCTATTTGTATATCAGTTGCTTTTAGTTTAACCAATTGCTCCTCGTTTTTATATGTTATAGATTTAAGATCTATCATATGGTTTTTTATACTGCTTTTCAGGATGTCTGTCTCTTTTGTACCTTTAATTGCATAATCACCTTTTACACTTTCTTCCATTGAAGATATTTGATCCTCATTGGTACTGCAACTATGAATAATAAAGACTAAAGATATAACACTCATCAGCATTAATGTTAATACAACCCCTTGTTTTTTATATTTTTTATTTTTCATTTTTCATTTTATATTTTTTTCATTTTTTCGATAAATTTTCTATAACTCTATTTTACCTTAGATCATTTGATCACTTAAATTGATGGTAGACAGCTTACCGAAATAGAGTAAAGTATCCATGCTGTCTTCTTTCATGTAGGCAGGAGTGCTCTTGGAGTTCGTCGAACTAAGAGATAATCCTGCCATGAAGAATTATTTATTGAATTCATATTGCCTTTTTTTATTTGATCAAATTATTCGAAGCATGCAATTCATTTGCTAATTTCTGGATCTTATTTTTAATGCTACTTATGAGCGCAGAATGAATTTTCACTTTTTTGTTCAATATTTTATGAGCTAATACATGTGCTTCGTCTTTACGTCCTGTTTCCAGATAAAGTTCAGTCAACTGGTATAACGGCATAAATTTTACCAGGCACATGGCCGCTGCTTTTTTTAGATAACTTTCTGTTGCACGGTATTGCTGTAATTGCCTGCAATTATCTGCCATCAACATTTGCAGGTCGTAGTCAGCCCAAAGATTATCACATTCAACAGCAATTTGCTGACTTTCCACATAATGT
>DATJCU010000138.1:0-2843 GCA_035497795.1 Edaphocola sp.
ACAATATAGATTTATCAGTTATGCTACGAACAAACAGGTAGATGAGTAGCCACAAACTTAACGTAAAAACATGTAAAGAAAGTTCTCTATAGGGAGCGTTGAGGATTACCGCTTCATTAAAAAGAGACCATGCGCAAAAGAAGAGCACCAATAAATCAACTATGGTAAAACGAAGCTTTTTACTAAATAAGAATACAATTATCAACAAAGGAAGAGTGAAAAGAACAACTAGTTCAACTCCTCGTTGTTTGGCTGCAACAATCCCTTCAAACAAGTCGGGCTGAACCAAAAATGAGGTTGCCCAAAGAACTGCTAAAAGCAGTAATTGTAATAAATGAGTTGTTCGAGTTAAGATTTGCATAAATGGGTTTGCATATATAGTATCAATCCCTTCTATCCAACTTCACAATAGTTTTTCAGAGGCCAAATGTAAATTAAAAAGTTTAATAAACATAAGATATTAAATGGGGGGGGCAATTTAGATTGGCTCCAAATAGTCAACAGCCTTAAACAAATTGATAAACAGCACAATAGAGAAAGACGATCACCTAATCTTATTTATTGCAATAATTATTACGAAAATAAGTGCTCGTAACTTAAGATTTATATATAGCTTTTAACTTTTGAATTTATAATAACGTGGAGAGAATTATTTATCTAAAGATTAATTCTAGTCATATACATTAGAACAGTGTTCTGTTCAATTATTAAATTACCTCTTTCAAAAAAGCCACACTCGATTTAGTGCCAAATTACTTGACCATCAATATATTCAAACACTCTTTCTTCTTTTCCTTTCGTATGATTATTTAAAATAAAAAGTGCATTAGTTGGGCAATTCTCAAAAATCAATGAATCTTGATTGTTATATTTCGAATGTTCAGCATTTCTTTTGTTTGGATTCTTTTTTCAGATAGAATCCTAGTGTAATACATAATAAAAGAGCCACTAATAATATATTCTTCATACTTTACAATTTAAGTATTAATTGAAATAGCATTCGACTAAAAAATATTAGTCGAATGCCTGAAATTGTTAATAACTAGTTCCTACATTCTCTCTATCATCAGATCGACAGTCAACTCCATCAGTTCTATCTCGTCCCTATCGTTATACTCATATTAATATCATTCGTTTATAAAACTCACTATTATCGAAAATATCAATTGGTATAAATAATTTTCAACTCAGGATTTTTATCTTCACTCTCTTCGAAATCAACTGCCATAAAGGCATTAGAAGTATAACTGAATATACCCGAAGATTCATATCTCCATATATTATGATCTTTAAAGAGATTCTTAGATATTACAGTTTCCTGAGTGTCTTTATCATACAATACGAATATTTTTCCTTCCTCATTTGAAAGATATGCAAAAAAGAAAAATTTTTCTGTTTCAGCAATTTCGCTATGCAAAAAATATGGACCCGTATCTCCATTTATACCAAAGCCCTTGTTGTTCTTTAGATAACGATTAGGTAATCGCTGCTTCATATTAACTTGAAGTACACAATGAGGCTTTTTATCTTTAAAAGTGAAAACGTTGTCAGTGAATGTATTATAATATGAAGTAATATTGTCAAACTGACTAAAATAGGGAAATACCAACCATTTGAAATCATGTTCTTTTTTAATATGACTAAATCTACGCAAGAATTTTCCATTTTCATCAGACTCCCAAACACCATCCAATGTAGGTTCGCAATAATCAGGATTTGCCATTAGAAGATTTCCAACATTAGAAACACATAAATTACGATAAAAACTAGTTACATAATCATTATTATAATGCTCTTCCAAAAAACCTCCGTTGTAATTGAATTTTAACAATTTACGTTGTGATATGTCGTAAAGATAAATAATATCTTTCTGCTTATTAACTCCAAAAGTAGTTGCTTTAACGTATTCACCTGGACCACGACCTTGCTTATTAATTTGGGTCAAAAACTTCCCTGATGTCGAGAAAAGAAATATTTTATTTTGTTTACGATCCAAAATAAATAAGATGGAGTCGTCTTTACAAAACTGATCAACACTCGCAACTAGACAATCTTTATTTGTTTCAAGAATAATTGATTCAATAGAATTTTGGAATTTCTGAAACAACGGAATATTAGTTTTTTTATTTAGGTCTATATTTATCATAGGAGCATCAAAGGATTCAATTTTTGGACCACAAGAATAACTAAGCCATGAAATTAACACACAGTAAAACACTTTTTTCATAAAATCTATAAATTAAATCTTCGTTTATTTTGATGTAGCACAAAATTGTGCTACATCAAAAATACCTAATTACATTTTTTCCCTTTGCACTTATCGGTATGGCTTGCAGATTGGGCACAACAAAGATTTTTTTTATCCCAGATATGTCCATCAAACTCATTTGGATCAATGTACTCAGTTTGCGCCTGCGCCATCACAGCAATACTCTCCAACGACACATCTCCAGCATTATTTAATTGTAACACATTCATATTAAAAACCATTGCTAAGGCAAACAAACCTGTTGCTACTGCAAAAATTACTTTCTTTTTCATTGTAATAAAGATTGATAATTAAAATTTAGCTGTTGTTGTAATAGCTGTTGAATTAAAAACATTAATAAGATACCTCTGCCTTGCAGAACCACCCTACGCATAAGGGTAACCCCAGAGCGATTTCTAATTTAAATCTTTATCTTTGTCACAGTTCCTCCTTTCTATTTTAGTTAGGGGAGTCCGAAGAGGAAGTCGTAGCCAGTAAGCTTTAACACTTCCTCTTCTTTTTCCCGGTAAGTTACACTGAGGGCACGGAGAAGACACAGAGTTGCACTGAGGTTTATTTATTAGCTCTGTGTGCA
>DATJCU010000139.1:0-2832 GCA_035497795.1 Edaphocola sp.
GATGAAAGTAAGAGACAGCGGAATGCCCGATGAGAAAATGTGGAGCAGTTTTTTTGATATCAACACGATTCTAAAAGAGTTGCTTATTAATTCTCAAGTAGAATATTTGGTAGAAATTGGTTGCGGATATGGCACTTTTACGATACCCGCTGCAAAGTTAGTGAGCGGTAAATTGTATGCCTTTGATATTGAACCTGAAATGATTGAATACGTACGGAGTAAAAAATTGAATGAGAAGATTGATAACATCATCCTTAAAGAAAGAGATGTTTTAAAACATACTACCGGATTGGATGATCATTCTGTAGATTATGTAATGATATTTAATATTCTACATCATGAATCGCCACAAGATTTCTTTGATGAATGCCGCCGGATCTTAAAACCAAAAGGGAGAATTGGAATAATTCATTGGCGAAGCGATGTTCCAACTCCTCGCGGTCCCGATTTAAGTATCCGACCACGACCTGAGCAAATTATTGAATGGATGGATCACGCTAATTTTCAAGTTGATAAAGAGCCGTTTATATTAGAACCTTATCATTATGGATTAGTTCTATCGAAAAAATAGACTTCCCAATTAGTCCAACAAATTGCTTTGATGATAAAATTATGGGTAACAATATAAGCCTAAGTCTTAACTTTGAGCATCCTTACCGCTCTTTCAGATAAATGAAAAACGAAAATTTAAATTTGCTTTCTTTTTTTTACTTATATGAAAACAATTTTTAAAGAACGCCAAAAGTTTACTCAATGGTGCCTTTGGACACTTCTAATCGGATTAGGAGTTTTACCGATTTATGGAATTCACAAACAGATGATCCTTGGAGAACCATTTGGCAATAACCCTTTACCAGATTGGGGGTTAATTATTTTTTCTCTATTTATATTTGGTCTGATAACTTTATTCATTTTCTTGCGTTTGGATACGGAGATTGACGAAAATGAAATTCGAATAAACTTCTACCCTTTTCTTAGAAGGAATGTGAGTTGGAAAGACGTAGAAAGTGCAGAAGTGATTAAATATAGTTGTCTTGGCGGTTGGGGAATCAGATTTTCCACAAAATATGGAACAGTATATAACGCAAAAGAAAACAAAGGTTTGGCAATTAAACTAACAAATGGTAAAAAGATTGTAATAGGGACTCAAAAAGAAAATGAACTGAGTATAGTTGTAGAAAAATTAACACCTAAGAATTATAATTCAAACGATAATGAACTCAACTAAATGAAAAGTCACAACACTTAAGTCATGTGTTCTTTTAATGTTTTCTTTTAATGGCTGGTAATAACGATGAACTTATTTTCTGTTTTTGTGTTTTATGCGAATCTAACTAATACCGTTACTAAAAATCTATACAATAGATAAAAATACAAATACATGGTGACCATTTTGAATTAAAATTCAAGTGAAAAAAAGTTGGGAATAAACCGAAAAGCCAACTCAATTTAGAAGTAGGTAAAAATCGAACTATTCAAAAAACAATGAAAAAATTTATCCTATTATTCGCATTAGCTGTTTTCAGCTTTACTTCTTTTGCACAAAAAAAGCCAACGATTAAAGGCGATAAAAACGTGACAACAATAACCAATAATATATCCAAAGAGTTCAACGCAATTGAAGTAGATGATGCACTTGTTATTACTTTAATCCAAGGTAATCAAAACAGTTATACACTAATGGCAGACAGCAATCTGCAGGACATTGTTCAATTTACTGTAAAGGATGGTCTACTAAAAATTCAGACCACAAATAGAATAACGAGTAGTAAAAAACTTGATATTATGCTGACCTTTAAAAACTTAGAGTATATTACCATAAAAAAAGATGCTGAACTGAAGGGAAAAGAGAGGATAGAAAGTGATATATTGCACATTAATACACATAATACCAGTAAATTTGACCTTGAAATAATAGCCGATGAAGTTGTTGTTACGATGCAAGACAAAGCAAAAGGAAAACTTGAAATTCGTTCCGACAGAACGACTATTGTGATGAACGATAAAACAGATCTTGATGCACGTATGAAAACAGATAGAACAACGGTTATGCTTACAAAATCTGCGAAACTAAAGTTGGAAGGAGATACGGATAAGGCAGAATATAAGTTAGAAGATTCGGCAGAATTAAATGCAAAGAAAATGAAAGCATCATCGGCAGACTTAAAAGCTTCAAACAATACGAATGTTCAGGTGTATGTTAAGAGGAAATTAGAAGTTTTAGCCAGAGATAAAAGTACTATCTACGTATATGGAAACCCGAAAATTGAAGTTGATAAATTTACAGATAAATCAAAAATCATCAATAAATAAAACAATTAAACAGAAAGGTAAGAAAAATTCAGAACTTCTTAATAGCTTTGTTCTCAGTAGCAATTATTGTAATTTTTGCGATTTAAAATGTGAACTCTCTCCGAAAAGTCTTCTTTGATAAGGATATTCGGTTTTTAATTTGCCATACTAAATAGTCAGCCGTGAATCAATAAATTACAAGATTGATGTTTTGTGGCTGTATGACTTTGCAACAAAAAGGAGGAAAATTGAAATGAACACAAAGTTTAACACACTATAGAAAAGAAAAAAATGAAAGTGCTTATTATCTTCAACAGAGAACCTTACGACAACACCGATATAACATGGAACGGATTGAGGCTTGCCGATACACTCAGACAAAACGGCCATGAAGTAAAAATTTTCCTTATGAATGATTCAGTTGATATGGCCAGAGATGTTTGCAAACCACCGGCAAACTACGACCAAGACCTGTCGCAAATGCTAAAAGATTTGATTGCGAAAGATGTCGCAGTGAAAGTTTGTGGAACGTGCATGGCA
>DATJCU010000140.1:0-1556 GCA_035497795.1 Edaphocola sp.
CTTAAAATTTAAAACCTTGGTTTAGATGGCACTACTCTTCTTGCAAATATGTATTTCCTATAATTCTTTTGCCAATTTTACACATAGCCCATGGATAATAAATACCCAATGTAATAATCGTCAAAAGTGTCTGACCCCAAATAAAAAGAAAATCATTTAATTGTTGAATGTCATACCCAAACCTTAATTTCCCATCATCTTTGCTTGCTGTGGTTTTATCAGCAAAATATTTGTATAATCGAACCATTGCCAACGGCATATATATTCCTAAAGTAATAATTGCCAAAACCATCTCAACAGCAATCTTACCACATGAATTCCAAAAATTAGTTTCCCATGCGATTTTATAATCCTTATAATCAATGTCAATCATCCACTTATAGACTAAATAGGTATAAGGAATCATGATTAACATTGTAACCAATTGTTGAATAATCATAAAAGATGGCGCTGGAACACCATTGTTAGCAACAACAAACATTACCATTAAAATTGAAAGGAGAATTGTAGGTAGAAAAATAGTTAATAATAATATCACGAATAATTTACCTCCTTTACCTTGAAATTTAAAAGGTTGTGAATCATAAGACGAGTTATTAATAAAAAATCTGTGCACATTTCTAATGAACCATGCCATATATACACCTAAGGTAATTATGCTAAGAAAGAGCCCAAGTAATACAGTCCCAATATACTTACCTAAACTGCCATTAAATACAACCGATTTATCCTTAAAGGCAACATTTTCAATTACTAATTTTGCTATGTAAAATGTTAATACAAAAGCAATAACTATTAATAAAACAATAGATGGGAAGAAGAAGAATGTAAAATTACTCCCAGGCTCAATACTTTTCATTTTTACTACTAAAGCTATATAGGGTGCCATGAAAAGCACCAAATACAAAATCCAGATTGGCAAGAGTTTATTTCCTGTCAAATTAAAATTAAAATAATTTTTCATAATTTAAAAATTAGATGAATAAGGGTTATGTAACGTGGAATAGTATGCTTTGAATATGAGATTATTACATGTAGTAGAAAACCAAATTATAATTAGCAAAAATAGTATGGATATAGCACTTTATAAGAGAGTAATTCATGAGTATAGGATTTAGGTTTTCAAATGAATTTTAAAGACAATTTCTATTCAAAAATAGTAATAATGTTAAACTTTCAATGCTTTTTATAAAAAAAGCAATTTGAAATCATCTCTAAAAGTACAAAGTGACCCATATTTATATGGCTATCTGATCAATGGCAAAACAACATTTCTCATTTAAGAGAATAACTTCAAAAATATAGCAATAAAAAAATCCACGGATAATTTGCTATGCAATTATCCGTGGATAAATCTATTTTTTTACTTTGTGATTAATAATCAGTTACGAAAGCTTATTTAATTGTTTCAGAAATGCACTTCATTTTCTACTTCTTAATAATTCTTTAATAAGGATGTCATCTTCGATTAAACAATGAAATAAACCTACACAGTAACACATCCTTCTCTTGCCGAGCTAACCAATAGTCGGTACTTTTGAAGAATACCTGAAAGA
>DATJCU010000141.1:0-15237 GCA_035497795.1 Edaphocola sp.
CTTGGTCTTAGATGAATAGAAGACTTTTTGAATAATACGTTCAATTCTTCTTGCGTTTCTTGCAGGGTTATTATTTGTGGTTTTGACATAATAAACTTATTGCAATAATCGTGCCAAACTAGTTGTCTAAATGGTATAAAATGTGCACTTTTGGAAACCAATGGAGAGATAAATGTTTTGTTTTTTAAGGATGAAGATGTGATTCCTGGCTTACCTATCTGGCCGGAATTCTATGAAAAAAAACTTGTTAAGATTACTAAAGCTGGTAGTTATGCATGCACTCATTGTGGTAAAACTGAAGTAATACAGGTTGTAGAACGAAAAGAATGCGCAAAATGTAAAAATGATAAGTGGGTAGAAACATTAAATTGTACCCGTACGAAGTAATTACTGATTTGAAATCATAAACATTAAGCCTTTAAGATATTAATCATTGAGTCTTTGGTAATTTTAATTATTTTCAATTCGCAACTTATAATTTTATTTAAATAGCTATAATTCCTTTTATAGTTAGTCAATTTATCTTAGATCAATTCAGTCCGCCAATAAGGTCTCCATTAAGCTTCGGAAAATAATAAATATTTTTGGTTGCCTTTGGTGTTTTCTTTTCAAATCTTACTGAATATTATTCTCGCAATGTTTTGAGAAATCCTGAAAGGAAAAAGGTATTTCTTTTGTAGTATACCATTTTAGATCACCATATTATAAATTTAAATAAAACAAAAGCCGACCATTTTAATTTGATCGGCTTTTTAAATTTTATACTAATTAATTATTTAACACCATCGTTCTGGCGCATATACTCAACGATTTCTCTAGCTTCTGTTTCTTCTAAATTTTGATCTGGCATTCTAACTAAACAGATTTCCAATTGCTCTTGTAACTTTGGATCCTTGTCTAACATTGCATCAGGATTTGTGATGAAATTCATCAACCAATATGGAGTGTGTCTTTCAGAAACACCTTTCCAACCTGGACCAACTAATAACTCATCACTAGCTTTATGACAAGAGAAACATTTAGTTTCAGAAATAGATTTTCCTTTACTTGCCATTCCTGCATCTAGAGCACCAACTTTTACATTGCTTTCATCAAACTTACCTTCACCACGAGCCGGGTCATAAGCTTCTAAGTTTTCAGAGGCATCAATTTTTTCTTCTGGGGCAACTTCAGTAGAGGCAATTTCGTTGTTTTCTGTTTTCTTACCTTCATCACCAGAGCAAGCAACATAGAATAAAGGCATAGCTAATAATAAAGCTACTAAGGATGTCTTTCTCATAATTTTTATCTTTTTGTGTTTCAACAACAAAAATAGAAATTTTTTTTAACAAAACATATGATTTGTATCATAAAATTATAAAATACTTTATTAACATAAAAAAAGTAATAAAGTACTTGTATTTCAATAGCTTGTCTTTATATGTCTAATAATGATTTAAAAGAAATTTGGGTTCTTAATGGAATCTAAAGGGAGGACTTATTTTAAAATATCAATTTTGATTATTTAAGGGATATTGGTGTCAATTTAGTAATTTCGCCCAAAACTAAGTGGAGATATGCTCTCGATAATTATTGTAAATTATTTTGGAAAGGAAACCTTACTCAATTGTGTTCAGAGTGTTGTAGATTCTACTAAGGATATAGATTATGAAATATTAATAATTGATAATTCCAAGGATAATTATACAAAGAGTCTTATTTGTACTAGATTTCAAGAAGTTAACTGGATAGAAATGGAAGACAATATTGGTTTTGGAAGAGCCAATAATTATGCTTTTTCTATCATGAAAGGAGATACTGCATTATTATTAAACCCCGATTGTATAGCTAAAGATAATGTTATTGGAGCCACTTACGCTCAATTTTCAAAATCACAAGATGTAGCTTGTGGCATACAATTAATTTTTGAAGATGGAACATTTCAAATTTCAGGAAATTATGCAATGAAAGGTGGCTTAAATTATCTGCTTCCTTTACCTTATATCGGATCATTATTAAAATTCACTGGTGATTTGGTAAAAATTAAAAAACCTCATTTTGAACCTGATGGGAAATCAATTGTAGAGGTAGATTGGATTGCTGGTGCGTTTTTGATGGTTAAGAAACAATATATAGACATCACAAAAGGTTTTGATGAAGATTTTTTTCTGTATGCTGAGGAAGCAGAATGGTGTAGTAGATTAAAGCAATTAGGCAGCATAGTAATTTATAACAATTTTAAAATCATTCACCTCTTAGGAGCATTGTCAACAGAGGCATTTGGTGGAGACAGTAATAGTTATTATACTTTGTATGATAAAAAGGGATTTCAAATTATGTTATCAAATTTAGTAAGAATTAGAAAGGAGTTTGGTCTGTTTTGGTTCTTATTTATCTTTTTAATTTATAATCTTGCTATTCCAGTTTATGCAATTTTGGGATTTGTTCATTCTGTATTTACCTGGAAAAATAAGTTATCAAATTTTATTGGTTTTTCTAAAAATATTATCAAGCTTTGGTCTTATTTTAGTTTGATAATTGCTAATAAACCTTATTTTTATAAGGTTCTTTGATAAGGAGGATTAATAATAAATTGTGATCAGCCTTTCATAATCTTAAAATAATAGGATATTGACAAAGAATTAAAGAAAAATTAAACTAAATTTAGTTTAGTTTTACAATAACTCAGAGAGATTGTTTTAAAAATACTGCGGTTTTTTGAAACAGAAATTAGAAAATTATTTTTTAAATCCACTTTAATAATATTCGTAATAAATGCAATGTAGATTATGTAAAGAAAGTGCTTCAGTAATAGCTAAAGATTATTTAGGATATCAAAAGGGTGTTCGGTTTGATATTTATCAATGTAAGCATTGTGATACCAATTTTGTTTTGCCTACTGATTTTACAGAAGATATATATCAATATATTTATGCAAATCCAGAAAAAACACCAGGATATAACAGATACTATTATTATGCAGAAAATGTAAAAAACCATTCAGATCCCATCTCGTTTTTAAGCGAAAGAGAGTCTATGTATTGGGCTGCATATCAAACTGTAAAATCATTTAACGATAAAGAGATTCAAATATTAGAAGTAGGTTCTGGATTAGGTTATTTAACGTATTCATTGAGAAAAGCAGGGTATAAGGCTCATGGAATAGACATTTCATCAAATGCGGTGGAAGCCGCAAAAAAGAATTTTGGGGACTATTATATTGCTGCTGATATTTTTGAGTTTAATAAAAGTAATCAAAAGGCTTATGATTTAATTATTTTAACTGAGGTAATAGAACATTTAGAAGATCCCGTAAATTTTATTAAATGTTTATTGAAAATGCTGAAGGATAATGGTAAAATCTTAATTACTACTCCTAACAAATCTGTGAATATCCCTTCACTTCCATGGATGACAGAGCTGCCTCCAGTCCATTTATGGTGGTTTTCAGAGCATTCGGTTAAATCCTTAGCAGCGCAGTTAGATTGTAATTATGAATTACTGAATTTCAAGGAATTTAATAGAAATAATTTTGATAAAATGAGATATACTTTTTATAAAGGTTATGAGCAAAGTCCCATTCTAAATGAAGCTGGTGGATTAATAAATCCTGAAACTTGGGAAGAAGAAAAAGCAAATAATTTTAAAGCAACATTGCAGCATATATATGCTAGAGTGGCAGAGCTTCCAATATTATCTTCATTTTTGGTTCGAAAAGAATATCCGATAAATAAGTCCAGCACACTTGCATTTGTTTTAAAAAAATAAAATAGGGTGCACTAACTAACAATCCATTTTTAGCATAGTCAAAATAAGGAAAGAGATTTGCAAATGACGCAAATCTCTTTTTTATCAAAAAAATATTCATTTATTTTACAATAAGGACATTGTCTCTTTTGGCAATAAACGCACCAATGGGTTCTATAAATGAGCTGAAACCATTCTTAATAAATATTTCGGCTACCTCATTAATTTTATTTTTATCAACAGCAATCAATAAACCACCATTAGTTTGAGGGTCCGGGAGTACTTGAAAAGCTTCTAAAAAACTCACATTCGGTTCTATTTGTATTTTCGAACCATAACCATTCCAGTTTCGGTAAGTAGCATCTGGTAAAATACTTTGAGCCAAATATTTTTTTATTGCTTCTATTTTGGGTATTTTATCATAGCATAATTCTGCTGATAAGCCAGCTCCTTCACACATTTCTATTAAATGTCCTGCAATACCGAATCCAGTTACATCCGTCATGGCATGAACGGCATCTGATTGAGCCAATTCATAGCCCAACTTGTTTAATTGGATCAAATGTTTATGTAATAATTCTAAATCTTCTGGTTCTATCTTCTCTCGTTTAGCAGCAGTAGATAAAATACCTACACCAATTGGTTTGGTCAGTAATAACAAATCGCCTTCCTGTCCGGTATTATTTTGTTTTAAGTTTTTAGAATCTACTAAGCCATTAACTGAAAGTCCGAAGATAGGTTCCTTGCTATCTATACTATGTCCACCTGCTAAAGGAATACCAGCTTCCATACAAATGTTCCTAGCACCTTCTAAAACTTGTTGAGCGAGCTGTACTGGTAATTGTTCTACTGGCCATCCAAGTATTGCCAAAGCCAAAATAGGCTTTCCTCCCATGGCATATACGTCACTTATGGCATTCGCAGCAGCGACTTGACCAAAAATATAGGCATCATCAACGATAGGAGTAAAAAAATCGGTAGTGGAGATGAGTGCTTGTTGCTCATTCAATTTAAACACTGCAGCATCATCTTTAGCAGTATTGCCAATCAGTAAATTTTCAAAATACTGCTGGGAAGTATCACTTTTAAGTATTTCTTCTAATACTTGTGGTGCGATTTTGCAACCACAGCCAGCACCATGAGAATAATGGGTTAATTTAATGGGTTCTTCCTGCATGATATTTTTCTGTTTCCTTTAAAATAATTGAAGCATTTTTTTTATAGTCTATATTTTCTAGAGCGATGCTCAAGAACTCTTTTTGATAAGTATCTCCTTTGGCATAAGACTTGTCATAATATTTTAATAATATCGCAAATGCGGCTTTAATATTATCTTCTTCCAAAAACTGAATTGCCATTTTGGTTTCTAAGCCACCTAAGCGATTTTTTATTCTTTCGGTTGAATGAATCAATTCTTCCTTTTCTAAAGAGCCATAACCTTTAAGAATAAATTCTAGTCTTTCTTCAAAAGGGATACTGATATATACCCTAGGAGCTATTTTCATTTGATTGAAGAATAGATAGTTTATATTGACATGCCCAATCCTGCTACTCTCACTTTCTAACCAAATCGGTGTTTCAGAGCCAAATTGGGTTTCAATCTTATGCAGTTCTAGCGCCAATAAGTTTTCGAATTGTTCATTGCCTTCTTGTGCTTCCATTCCAATACCGCCAAAAGCAGAACCTTTATGATGTGCCAATCCTTCCAAATCAATAACTGGAAGATTTTCTTGTTTAAACTGGTTTAATATTTCCGTTTTTCCACTTCCTGTTTTTCCACTTAAAATACAAAGCTTTTGTGGAGTAGCTAATTTTTCTAAAACCCAGTTTCTGTATGCTTTATAACCTCCTTCAAGTATAAATACTTCAAATCCATAAAAATTTAATAACCATGAAAAAGCTTTACTCCTCATTCCACCCCGCCAACAATAGACAATTACTTTTTGGGATGCTTTATTTTTTAGAATATCCTCTACTTGTTCAATTATAGCACGCATTTTTTCACCAAAAAAGTCAAGACCTATTTTTATAGCTAATGCTCTACTTTTTTGTTTGTAGGTAGTGCCTATTTCTTTTCTTTCGTCATTATTAAATATTGGAATTGAAACGGCCTCAGGATAATGTGAATGGGTATATTCTAATGGACTGCGTACATCTAAAACTAAGTGTTGTTCTGCAAGTTTAATAAACTCGTCTATACTTATTCGTGTTGCTTCCATTTTGCAAAACTAATTGTTTTGGAATAAACCATTTAATTTTTATTTGAGGATTTATAGTTTTCTTGGTTATTACTTAGCTTATAGTTGTTTAGTCCTTCTATGACTTTGTATTCTTGCTTACTGTCGATTAATATATAATCCTTATTCAAAAAGCTTTGTGGTAATATAGTGAAGCAGGAATAAAAAGAATCGGCTATATTTTGCACTTTAAAATCTGGTGGAACTATTTTAAAAGTTACTACAGGATTTTTATTTTCGAGTTTGGATAGTAGCATGCTTTCGACTGGTAGTCCCCAGCTCATTACAAAATAAGCATTAGCTGCTTGCTCTTCAGCTATAATTAGTGCTTTGTGAATGTTTTGGTCATATAAAGTGTTATTTATGGATTGCAGGTTTTTAAATCGATGATGAAAAAATTGATAAGCGTCAAAAATAAAAAATAAACGAATGCTAAATATAGAAATAAATATAATCGAAATAATTTTCTTATTGACTTGAAATTTGAAAATATACCAAACAAATGGAGCCGCTAAAATAATAGATAATGGCGCATATTCATTCTCAAAATAAAAAAGCAAATTTCGATCATAGGAATCAGGATACACTACACAAACTAATGCAAAATAGCCTAATACAAATATTAAATACAAACTCGTTTGTATCCATTTTTTTTGTTTGATCATGAAAAGTATACTCACCAAACTAATAGCAACGACGATCCAATAGTTTGACATTAATAATTCTAAAAATGTTTTGGCATGTCCCGATTTAAAAGCATTAATAACACTGGCAATACTTAATTGTTTTACAGGTTCTAACTTCATAGCATCATACCAGCCTAGATTACTAACATAATAACGAGTATAAGCCAATACTAATAGTATTGCTGAATAGATCCAGAATTTTTTATTTTCTATTAAAACTTTAAGCTTAGTGGTTTCCAAATTTATAAATAACCATAGAAAAGCGAATGGAAATATAATTATCATGTGACAAATCAATCCTAAAAATGCAAAACTGATCATCAATAGATGACTCCAGAAATTATGTTTCCAACGTTTTTGAAAATAAAGTGCAAAGAATAGCAACATCCAAGTAATTCCTTGAAAAATCTCTCCAACAGTGCAAAAATAACCATCACTTATAAATAGGGTTAAGTAAAACACAAACAATATAGCGAGCTTTTTTTGTTTCATCAAGCCACCTATGGCCCAAAATGAGAATAGATAGAAAATGTAAAAGCTTATTGAGAAAATAATTAAAATGCTTTTTAGACTTAATCCTAAATGAATTGCTGCTATGGTACCAAGTTGAGTAATAAAAGCTCCAAAACGCATCTCCATAAAATAAAAGGATTTGGTGTGAAGGATATTAGTAATGAACCAACTAGAATCAACAAAAAGCGTTCTTTCTTTATAAGAGATTATAGAAAGAATGGAGAGCACAATCAATGTAAAAAAAGAAAGCCAATAAGCTACTTTTAACCTAACTTCTTCAACTTTATTCATCAGCAAAACAATTAAAATGATTATTAAAGCAAAGTAAACCTAAAGAATTCAAAAATCAGGCTTAATTTTGTATGATAATTATTTGAAATGCAGATTAAGAAAGCGATTATTATATGTATAGGAGACGAATTGTTGATAGGACAAATTATAGACACTAATAGTGCGTGGCTCGCAAAACAGTTAAATCAAATAGGCCTTAGTATAGTTCGGAAAATAACAATTAGCGATAATGCCTCTGAAATAAAGAAAACACTAGATAATAATATTCCAGATGCGGATTTGATTATTATGACTGGAGGATTGGGTCCTACAAAGGATGATATTACCAAGCAGACCTTAAACGAGTATTTTGGAGGAACCCTTATCAGAAATGAAAAGGTATTAGCACATGTTCGGGATTTTTTTTCAAAAGAATCAAAACGTATGTTGCCAATAAATGAACTACAGGCAGATGTTCCAGATGTTTGTTCCGTTTTGTTTAATAAAATGGGTACCGCACCTGGAATGTTATTCATAAAAGGAGATACATGGATCGTCTCGCTACCGGGTGTGCCACTAGAAATGGAAAACATCATGAAGGATGAATTGCTTCCAAAAATTAAATTTGCCAATAAAAGTAAGATGCAAATAATTCATAGAAATATGGTGCTTTTTGGAAAAGGAGAAAGCTATATAGCTGAAGATATCAAAGTGATAGAAAATGCATTGCCAGAACATATTAAACTTGCTTATTTGCCTCATTATGGAGTTTTAACTTTAAGGTTAAGTGGAAGTGGGGAGGCCTTTTTTCAGTTGCGAGATGAAATTAATACTTTCTATCAAATGATAAGAGATAGAGAAATGGAGTATTTAGTTGCTGAAGAGGATATCAGTATTGCAGAGGCAGTAGTAAAACAATTAGAGTTGCATCGTTTAACTTTAAGCACAGCAGAAAGTTGTACTGGTGGCCTGATTTCTAGTCAAATTACTGATATTCCTGGTGCTAGTAAAGTATTTACAGGAAGTGTTGTTTCTTATGATAATGAAATTAAAAATAGATTATTGGAAGTCAGTCAAGAGACTTTACATACTGTTGGTGCTGTTAGTGAAGAGACGGTAATTAATATGGCAAGAGCAGTGCGGAAAATAATGGGAACGGATATTTCTGTTTCTGTTTCTGGAATACTAGGACCTTCAGGTGCAACTTCTACCAAGCCAGTAGGCTTAGTCTATATAGGTGTGGATAATCGATTTGGCACTTTAGCATTTAAATATCATTTCCCATATGATAGAAAAACAAATAAAGAACTAGTTGTACAAACTGCCTTGAATTTAATTTTACATTCAATAAAAGAGTTATCGAATTAGTTTTTTTAAAATTAGCTTTTCGAGCATTTATTAATTTCAAATCTTCCTGATTTATGGATTTCTTGATTTGGTTTACTTTATGTTTCTTTGCAATTGAATATTTATATGATTTTCATTTTGAATATTGTAATAATTTTCATGAATTTATTTTGAATAATCATACCAATCTTATTCCTGTGAATGAACACTGAAATTTCTGTTTGCATTATAACTAATAAAGTAAGTTCAAAACTCAATGAGCTTATTAAAGTATTTTTGGCTACTAATTTTGAAATTTGTATAGGTGTCAACGGGATGGATAAAGAAAACTTCTTAAATGAAATAATTTCTCCTGAGCGTTTAAAGCTTTATTTTTTGAACTGGGAAGGTTATGGTAATACAAAAAATAAATTAGCGGCATTCGCAAGAAATAAGTGGATCCTTTCTATTGATGCAGACGAGGTGCCAGACAAGATTTTAATAGAATCATTGAATAAGATGCAATTTGAAAAAAATGATGAAGTCTATTTATTAAAACGAATTCAAAAAATTGGTGATTATATCGTCCGGTACGGGAATTATGGAATGGAAGAATGGAAACCACGATTATATCAAAAAGAGTATGCTTCTTGGAGCGATGACAAAGTCCATGAAATCTTAGTTTTTCCTAAGGATACCAAAATACAAAAGCTTACAGGAACATTATGGCACTATACAGCCTCCAGTTTAAGTGAAATTAGAGATAAGAACAACCATTATGCATTGCTGAGTGCTACTCAAATGACTGAAAAAGGAATACAGTATTCTGTTTTCAAACCTTATTTTTCAGGTATTATTGCTTTTTTCAAACAGTATATTTTGAAAAAGGGTATTTTAGATGGTAAAATAGGAATTCTATTGGCTTTTGAAGTGGCAAGGTACTCCTTCAAGAAATATCGACCTTTTCAAGAAAAAATTTCAGAATAGAGATTATTATTTTAAATCTAAAAATGCCATGATCTCTTCTAATAATTTTCTATCGTTAGCCAGTCTGGGTACTTTATTCTGACCTCCTAATTTACCTTTAGATTTCAGCCATTCATTAAAACTACCTTTCTTAACGCGATGTACAATTGGTGATCTTAATGCAATATTCTTATATCTTTTAGCTTCATAATCTGAATTGATGGATTGCAAAGCGGTATCCATTTCTTTGACAAATTCTTCAAGAGGAACTGGAAGGTTTTCAAATTCTATTATCCATTCATGAGCTCCATTTCCATCGTCAGACATATAAACAGGAGCTGCGGTATAGTCATTAACTATCGCACCAGTATTGTGACAAGCAATTGAAATTGCTTCATCACTGTTATCCACAATTACTTCTTCTCCAAAAGCATTGATGAAATGTTTAATTCTTCCAGAAACCTTAATTCTGAATGGCTTGGTGGATACAAACTGTATGGTATCTCCTAAAATATATCTCCAAAGCCCACTATTAGTACTAATAATAAGTGCATAATTGGTATTTAATTCCACTTCATCTAAACCTAAAGTTTTCGGAAATTCTTTTCCCGCTTCTTCTAAAGGCATAAACTCAAAGAAAATACCATGATTCAAGAATAAAAGCATTCCATTTTCTGGATCTGGTGTATCCTGAGCTGCAAAAAATCCTTCAGAAGCATTATAGGTATCCATATAATGCATATCGTCATGCGGAATTAATTGTTGAAATTGATTTCTATAAGGTTTGAAACTAACACCACCATGAAGGTATAATTCCAAATTTGGCCAAACTTCTCTTATATCCTTTTTACCGGTCCTTTCTAATATTTTTTTTAATAAGACTAAAGTCCAAGTTGGCACACCTGCAATATAAGTAATATTCTCATTTATAGTTGCATCCATTATGCTTTCAATCTTACTCTCCCATTCATCCATTAATGCAACCTTAAGATCGGGAGAACGCATTACCTGGCCAATTAATGGCATATTTTGTAACATTACTGCAGATAAATCACCATAATAACTATCTGCACTCATTTGATTCAATTGATGACTGCCGCCAATGGTCAAACATTTACCGGAAAATAAATCAGTATCCTTATTTTTTCTTACATAGATGCCTAACACATCCTTCCCAGCTCGATAATGTGTTTCGTCTAAGGCTTCTTTACTTACTGGAATAAACTTGCTTTTATCGCTAGTGGTGCCGCTACTTTTGGCAAACCAAGTTATATGGGTATTCCATAATACGTTTTGTTCGCCTTCTAAAATTCTATTAATATAAGGTTTTAAATCATCATAATCACTTACAGGAACGGTTTCTTTAAATTCATTTACAGAACTAATATTATCAAAATTAAATTGTTTTCCAAATTCCGTGAATCTTGCGGAGCCCAAAAGATCATTAAACACTTTTGTTTGAGTGTCAATAGGATTTAACATGAAGTTGTCTACAGCGCTTAGCCTCATCTTCATTATTTGTTTAATCGCTGGACTTAGTAATGCCATAAATGTAGCCTAATTGCTTGTTATTATTATTACAAAAGTAAGCAATTGATTTTAATATTTATAATCAAAAATTGGATATTACTTTTAGTTTTTAAAGAATACCGTTTAAGTGGGATTAAAATTAGTAGTTTCTGGAGCCTATAACAATCATTTTAAGGTCCTTTTCTTTTAGCCTTTCCTTTGCCTGGCCACTTTTCAGCTTTACCAGTTTTTAAGTCTATTGGCATTTGAATTTTCTCTCTACTAATCATTTCGGGTTCTTCACAAGCTAAATAAACGAGCATCGCGACCTTTATAGCATTTTCTCTTAATTCATCAAAGATGATTTTATCATAAGTATCTCTCTGGGTATGCCAGGTATAGGTGCGATAATTCCAATCTTTAGTAGATGCTAAATAAAAAGCCGGTATGCCAAGTGGAATAAAAGCAAAATTATCAGAGCCTCCAACATTAGGATATCCAGGATATTCCATTTTATAATCTCCCTTTAAAGCTTCTGGAAGTAAGCTTAACCATTTATCAAAGAATGAATAGGCATTAATAAATCCTTGTGTTGCAATATTATTAATACTCCCTGTTCCATTATCCTGATTAAAGACAACACTGATTTTATCCAAAAGTTCTGGATGATCCTCGGTAAAAGATCGAGAACCATTTAATCCTTGTTCTTCACTGCCCCAATGCCCCACCATAATTGTTCTTTTAGGATTTGGATATACTTGTTTTAAGATTCTCATTGCTTCCATCATTGTTAATGTACCTGTTCCATTATCAGTTGCTCCGGTTCCCCCATCCCAAGAATCTAAATGTGCTGAAAGCAGTACTATTTCATCTGGTTTTTCTCTTCCTTTGATACTCGCCATGGTATTATAAACTGGCACATTGCCGCCCCATTTAGATGTAGTATTTATTTTTACTTTTGGGTTGATGCCATTTTCAAGAAATCTTGCTAATAGGCTGTAGTCCTCCATTCCCATTTCTATTGAAGGGATTCTTTTTGTATAAGCTGCAAAAACTCTAGTTGTTCCCCAACCTTCGGGCCAATTAGAAGTGATGATTCCTACAGCACCAGCATTTTCTAATTTTACTGGTAAGGTCCGCATATTGAAGCCTGTGTTTCGGATTCTTTTTGCCCAATCTTGTTTTATTTTCATTCTTAACTGCGCTACACTATCTGCTTTTTCTTTGCTTTGAAAAATTTCCCAACTTTGTGTAGGTCTTCCCGAAAAATCAACGGGACTAATCATTACAATTTTACCTTTTAATAAAGGAAGCATGCGATCAAAAGTCAAAGAGTCGACAGCATCTGGAATAAGGATAACTTCCGCCTCAATTGGTCTTTTAAGGTGCGGACACCATGCGGATTGAGTGGCTTCAAGTGTTGAGTTTCTTGGATAAATCATATCAATATGAGAAAAACCTCTTTGCCAAGAACGCCATTCTCCCCATTGTTCGTTATAAGCAGTGATATTCCAATTTTGATACTGTTTTACAACAAAAGCATTAGCCATTTGCATTTGAGGAGAACCAACAAGTCTAGGACCAATAACATCTATTAGTTGATGGGCAATAGATTCTAAATTTTTATCTTTTATTCCTTCATTATATATAGCCTCAAACATTTGTTTGTGATTTTGACTAAAAGTTTGGGAGATAGCAACCAATAAAGCGAAGGAAACCAAGATGAATCTCATAAAATATCGTTTAGTATTTTTTAATTGCAAATTAATAAATATTTTGGAACATTGGTAGAGCTCTGTTTTAAATGTAAATTATTATCAGTTTTTATTTTTTTGCTTAAAATAAAGATTAAGAATAAATGTTATTATGTAAGCGTTAATAATGCAAGGAGTTGTTAAGGATAGTTAAAAGAATTCTTAATTTTTTTTTGTTTTCAATTTTTTATACCCTACTTTTGAGAAGAGTTTTATTTAGGGGGGATGCCGAAAACCAATTTAGAGTAGGCTATAAATTTATTTTATAATATTATGGAAAAAAAGTATTATCCAAAAATGAAGAAAAACAGAGGTAGGCAATATTTTTCCTTTTTAGGAAGCTTATTACTACTCTTTTTTTCGTTTAGCCATGTCAATGCCCAATTGACCTATTGTTCTGTTACGAATTCCGGTGGATCTGGATCGATGATGGCAAATACTGTATTTGGCAGTATTAATTATAATTCAACCACTCCTGGAGCTTCAAATTATACCTATGTAACTACTCAAACTACTGTTGCTATATTAGGTTCTATTGAGAATTTATCGGTAACTGTCGATAATGCAGGCACCTATCCAGGAGCTATTATTTCTATATGGTTTGACTGGAATCAGGACGGGGTATTGTCTGCTAGTGAATGGACACAAGTTGCAGTTAATGCTGTAGCGGGAACTACGGTTACTATACCGATTACAATTCCAACTTCTGCAACTCCTGGTTTAACAAGAATGAGATTACGCTCTAGAGGGTCATCAAATCCAAATGGTTCTGGTGATGCGTGTTCCACTATGGGTTCTGGAGAAACAATAGATTTTGATATCACAGTAGCTGCGGGTACTCCATGTTCAGGAACTCCAACTGCTGGAACTATCGCACCTTCTGTTCCAGATTCAATATGTCCGAATGTTGGTTTTGCGCTTGTGACTACAGGTACTACTATTGGTACAGGTATGAGCTATCAATGGCAATCTGCTACTGCTGCAGCGGGTCCTTGGACAGATATTACAGGAGCAACAAATTTATCTTACTCCGTTTCAACAGGTATTTCCACACCAACATATTATCGTTTAAAGTCTTCTTGTAGTGGTGGTACTGCTGTTTATTCAAATGAAAAGCAAATTGGAGTTAAATCTTATCTGAACTGTTTTTGTTTCCCTACCTACACAACAGGATGTGCTTTTAATGATGATATTAGAGATGTAACCTTAGTAGGTAACAGTTATACTTTAGCCAATATGAATACCCCCTGTCCAGCAGGTGGCTATATGGATTATACAACAAGTACTACCTTGTCTATTCCGGACTTAACGCCTGGCTTGTCTTATAATGGGACAGTTACTACAAACTATACTGGAGTATATGAAAATGTAAAAATATGGATTGATTATAATAATGATGGTACTTTTGATGACGTTACTGAATTAGCAACCAGTTTTGGTCCTATTTCAAATACTTCAACTGGAGCCTATACAATAAATGTTCCAATTACTGCTACATCAGGTTTACACAGAATGCGTGTAATGTTGGTATATAGTACTACAAATTTCTTACCATGTAGTTCTAATACGTATGGTGAAGCTCATGATTATTTGGTAGATATTCAGGCTTTATTGCCGTGTACTAATCCGCCAACTGCAGGAACGCTTTCTGGAGTTGACTCTATTTGTGCCAATAATCCTTTCATTTTAAATGCTACTGGTACTTCCACTGGAATTGGTTTAGTATATCAATGGCAAAGTGCTCCCTCTTCAACTGGTCCATGGACCGATATAACTGGAGCTAATTTGTTAAATTTAAGTTTTCCTACAGGAATTACAGCTGCTACATCTTATAGACTTAAAATAGTATGTAGTGGTGGAACTCCAGTTTATACTTCTGTTAAAACAGTTACGCTTAAAACCTATATTAACTGTTATTGTGCTTCAGTTACTCAATATGGTTGTCAATATGATACTAGAATTGAGAATTTCTCAACAACAGGAGCAAGTGCAAATATTTCAAATTTGAATTCAGGATGTGCTAATACTACAACTGGTTATTCTGATTATACTGCAATGTATGTTTCTGCTATGCAAGGAACTACTTTTGATTTTTCAACATCTTTAGGTCAATATGAGGGTGGTATAAAGATTTGGATTGACTGGAATCATGATGGTTTCTTTGATCCGGTAACAGAATTAGTAGCATCAACACCTAGTACTATTCAAACTGGTATTCCATTTACGGGTACTGTGAGTGTTCCTGCTACT
>DATJCU010000142.1:0-1974 GCA_035497795.1 Edaphocola sp.
CTGGGTATTAAATTCAATTTCTAATAGATAAAACTTAACAAAAATGAAAACAATGAGAAAAAAAATCAGTTTATTATTAGTGCTGAGCGCAGTACTATTCCTTAGCTCATGTCTCGATTCGGGCGATAACTCTTATATCGGAGACAATGAGTATTCTTACATTACACGAGATGAAGCCTCAGGTACAATTTATGCAAGAACCCTTGCCGGATACTTTATTACTTCATCAAAAATTAGTTTGTTGACTCCGGGTACAGTAGCATTCCTTACTTACCAAATCACCGAGGAAACTGAAACAATTTCAATTGGAGAAAACGTTCTTGTATATAAAGTAGGAATGGGTGCAGAGCCTATTGAAATAGACCAAACAACTTTGCAGTTAACTGCTGCTCCAAGTAATGTAGATACAGTATATTTCGAAAGCTTAGTGGAGCCTATTTATGCTGAAAACGAATATTTTGGCGATCGTTGGTTATTCCCATACACTTTTAAAGCCAAAAAGGGGGAAAACTTTTCGGTTAAATTTTACAAAGCAAATGAAACTGAACCAAACCAGTCAGCAAACAATGAAGTTATAATTGACGTAAGATTAGAAAAAATGGGTACGGCAGAATCAGGAGCCACTGAGAAATTAGAAGGCGATTATATTGCTGCCAACTTTTCAGCATTGAGAAACGTGTTAGTAGATGATGCAGGTACAGATGGTAAAATAAATATCAGATTTAGATATTTTAGAGCCGATCAACCTGAACAATTGTACAAATCCAATAAATACTACTCAATTCGTATTGCTCAAGAATAAGAAATAGGTTTAATTTAAATGAAGTGCGATTCTTTTTAAGAGTCGCACTTTTTTTATGGTTTGACGAGAATTCACTACCTTTGCTCACTAAAAATAATCTGAAAAAAAAGAATGTTTAAAGAAATAGTGTTTATAATCGTTCGCACAATTACTGCACCCGAAATTTCCTGGCGTAAATTGTTTGAAGAAAAAAATCATGAATCATTCTTAAACCGCTATCTTTATCCAATTTTTGGTGTGATTGCACTGACCTCATTTATTGGCGGACTGTGGTTTGTGCCCGATGGCAATTTGCAAATTGCCCTCAAAAACAGCATTATAAATATTGTAACGGTTTATGGTGGCTATTACATCGCTTCCTATATTTTGAATGAGACATTACCCAGATTTGGCATTACAAAAGATGAATCACATGTACAGCAATTTGTGGGCTATGCTTCGGCATTAATATACACATTGTTTATTATTCTTCCTTTTTTATCGGACTTTTTCATTCTCTGGTTGTTTTCTTTTTATACGGCCTACATAGTTTATATGGGTTATGGAGTTTATATTTCGGGTTACAAAGATTCACAAATGAGTTTTACCGGAGTTGCAACGGCACTAATTCTCATCACGCCGGCTTTGATAAAAGGGATTCTTACGTTTTTAATAAAATAGTTTTTGCAAGTTACGGGATGACATACAATAAGAGGATGAAGAATATTAATAGGAAGTTAAAACGTATTCGTGTTACATAAAAAGTCGGAGGCTGAAATTATTCTGAGGCAAATGTTTAGGTTTGATAAAACTCCGTTTTAGCGTAACATAATCGTTATTAATAGCTCATATATAGATGATTAAAGGAGAAATAAAATAGAAATTGAGATTTGGGATAATTGAAAAGTTAAATGATAAGTGATCAAAACTGTATAAAGTTGATTTAATTTTTCACTTTTCACTTTTCACTTTTCACTTGATCACTCGTAGCGAAGTCGAAGTGTAACTTTTAACTCTTACAACTTGCAACTTTATTCACTTAGAAATACAACCAAATGGATCAACCAAAAATAAATATACGAAACAAACGCGCCACGTTCGACTATGAACTGCTTGAAACGTTTACTGCAGGAATTGTTTTAACCGGAACGGAAATTAAGTCTATCCGCTTGGGAAAAGCGAGTTTGGTAGAT
>DATJCU010000143.1:0-4614 GCA_035497795.1 Edaphocola sp.
TAACATCGCCATGACACTATCAACTAAAAACCTAACCAAATGTAGATATTTTGTCTATACAATCGTTAAATCAAGCACTTACAAACCAATTTCACTAATTATATAATACTCATAAACGCAATTGCTAATATTTAGGTGTTAGGGCACATACAAAAAAACACGACTGCAATCGATAATAATTTAATAAAATGATAGACCCATTTACAATAAGCGTTTTAGCTAATCTTGCAACAGCAGGGGGAACTTTAGCTCTAAAGAAAATTTTGAAGAGTGATGATTTAGAAAATCAAATCACCCAAGCATTTGATTCTTCATTAGAAAAATGGTCAAAAAATTCAGATATTAGAAGAAAAGAAGGATTTTGGTCATCAAAAAGACTAAGACAATTATTCAAATATTTAGAAAACCCTACTTTAGATTTTGAATTCGAAAAACCAACACAAGAGCTAATAAATTACTTCTATTTAGAACTCCAAAAGAAACAAATTGCATGGAATTTTATCCAAGGGGAACAATTCAAAATTGAAATTAAAAAACTTAATTCTCTAGAAAAGCTTTTAGAAGAATTAAAAAACCAAAAACTTCAACCAGGAACTGTAAGGAAAGCTCTTAATAATCAAGTATACAATCAACTTGAAAAACAAATTGTTACAGAAAAATATATACCTCAAACTTTTATTGAAACTGATGAATTAAAAGATAACATAAGATATTTTGTTACTCCGTATACTTTTTATCCAAAATTATTCAATGAAACATTGAATATGAACTTTAATCATCTAAATAGGATTAATAAAATAAATAATAGACAACTTTTTAGTTTTGATTTCTCTAAATATCTATTAAATGAGGAAGATTTAAATATTTCAACAATAAATAAAAAAATTGGAGAGGCTATATTCTATTTAAATGAAAAACACGAAGAATTAGAAAAGCAAAGCACAAACTTATCATATGCGTTTAAAAGGAAAATTGAATCAAAGAGAAAATCCTTTGAGTTTTTAAGTTATAAAGTACTAATGCTAAATGATAATGCTGGGCAAGGAAAAACAAATCTGCTTTGTGATTTAATTGAAAATATTACAAGTAAAAGAGAAATACCCACAATATTCTTATCGGGCTATGAAATTGATGCAAATAATATTAGCGAATCTATTTCGAAAAGGATTTTTCCTAATGATAATTTTACTTTAAATGAGATATTAGAATCAATTGAAAACAACATAGGTCATGAGCATTTGATTATTATAATTGACGGGATTAATGAAAACCCAAATCCAAGTTTATTTAGTCAAAATTTAGAATTATTTATCCAATCATTAATTGAAAAAGAATTTGTTAAAATAATTCTTACATGCAGAACTGAATACTTCAAAAACAATTTTGAAAATATTATTAATTCTTCCTACCATTCAAGAATCCAGTTAATTGACGGTTTAAATAGTAGATTAAACGAACAACATAAGAAAAGACTTCTCGAAACATATTTTCATTTTTTTGATATAAAAATTGATTCAATAAGTGAAGAAATTGAAAAACAGTTGTCTAATAACTTTTTGCTGCTACGAATATTCTCTGAAGTTAATAAAGGGAAGCATTTACCTTCCGTAACTAATATATTTAAAAGCAACTTATTTATTGAGTATTACAAACTAAAGGTTGAACAAATAAATAAACGAATAATTGATAATGATGATTTTAAGATAAAAGGCAAATTTGACATTCGCCATTTTATTGAAAACATTGCATCTTATATGATTAAATATCATACATTTCATAATATACCAATTGATAATATAATTAATGACGATAACAATAGAGAAATATATATTCGCTTCTTAGATGAGAACATAATATTAAAAAAAGACTTACCACAATCTGAAGATTCAATTTTCTCTGATAGTGAGGTAATTAATTTTACATATGATGAATTTCGAGATTTTATCATTTCAGATTACTTGATAAATAATACTTTTAAAGAATCAAAAGAAAATTTCGAAGAATTTATTTCAAAGAATCTAATTAAAGCATCCCCTATTTTAGAAGGCTGTTCGATATTTCTTTATTCTTTAAGTAGGAAAATCAGAAATGATGAAATCAAAAAAATTATTGAAAGACAAGAATGGTATAATTCAGCTTTTTTAAGCGTCATTTTTAGTACTCCTGATTATGAAATAATTGATGGTGATAAAATTCAATTAAAACAAATTTTCACATCGAACCAATCTGTTTCTGAAAAAATAACATTAGAATTAGCTTACCATAGATACAATACAAATAAATATCAAAATTTGAACATCAATCTTCTATTTGAATTATTCAACGACCTTTCTGAAAATGAATTTGAAGAATTAGTTTATAGTACTTACAAAGGATATAATAATTCAATTAAAAGATTAGTAGAACAATTGGAAAAATTTCTCGAAGACTTTGATGCTGTTTATCATCCACTTTTTAAATACCTATTATATTTCATGCCTTTAGATTACAGTGTAAAACGATTGTATTTCAGGTATTATTCATCTTTTTTAAGTCAACAGCATTTGCGAGATTTATTAAAATGTAAGAACGAAAACATAGTAACTCATATAAGTCAATTTATAAAGGATTATGATATACAATTATGATGATTTTGGTCAATTTTTTATAATCATTGACAAGAATATAAACAAAGAAGTGTTTCTGGCAAATGTTAAAGCAGAACCAGGAACATTTGCAGAAGATATGTTTGTTAGAATTTATGACAGTATTTTCTCTGAACTAATTAATTTAGAGGAAGAATTCGAAAAATACTATAGTGTTGAATACAAAAGTATTCAACATTTCTTATTCCAAAAATTCTGTTTTCCAAGCGATGTAATTGAAGATTTCTTTTCGCTTAAATCACAAAGGGAATCATATTGCATTTTCTATAAACATGAAAAAGATTCATATGGTGATTATAGTATAACTCGATATGCTTTTTCAGAAGAAATGTATGATAAAGTAACAAGCATCTTATTATTAAAAGATTATGAAAATTAAATTTGATTTTGTAACCAACAGTTCCTCAACATCATTTGTAATAATTACCTATGATGAATTTACACTTGAAAATTTTATTGAATCTGTTGGAATAAATAATACCTCAATATTTGAAAATATTTTTGAGGACTTATTCTATTCATTTGAAAACCATATGGAGAGTCTTGAAGGCTATCAACATCGTTGGATGAAAGGTGATGAAACTATTGATAGTTTTATTGAAAGGATATTTTCTAAAGATACTTTGGCTAAAGTCCATGAAGCAAAGTCAAAAGGATTTAATGTATATATAGGTGAGTTATATAGCGACAATGGAGAAACTGAAGGCTTTTTCTGTACAGACGCATTTATTATTGATTCACCTAAAGTATTTATTGATGCGACAAATGATGGTTGGTAATCTAAATCAAATAGTAAAAAGGACATATCAAGAACAGAACTATTCTGTAGTTTTTAATAAAAAGACAGGTTTTTTTGCACGTATTGAAAAGAAAGGATATGATGAGCCTTTTTGGTCGAAAAATGGTCCCGAATTATTGGATATTTCCATTACAAATTATTGTGAAAAGGGGTGTGATATATGTTATCGGAATTCCAATATAGAAGGGAAGCATATATCATTAAGTGATTATAATTCTATTATTGAACAGGCACAAAAAATTGGAGTTTTACAGGTTGCAATTGGTGGCGGAAATCCTAATCAGCATCCTCATTTTGTTCAAATTTTAAAAAGTACATTTGATAATGGTATTGTCCCATCCTACACATCAAATGGAGAAGGTTTAACCGATGAAATACTTTTAGCTACACAAGAGTATTGCGGGGCAATGGCTTTAAGTGCATACAAACCATACAAAAAGCTCAATTCTATAATTGACAAAATCCACTCATACAAAATCAAACTCAATATACATTTTGTCTTAGATAAGAATACAATCAATGATGCTGTTAATTGGTTAAGAAACCCTCCAGTTTTTCTTAATCAAATAAATGCTATAATATTTCTTAATTATAAGCCCATAAATTCTTCTAAAGACTTACTATTAAATAAAAGTCCCAGACTCAAAGATTTTTTTGAACTTGTAAATAGAAAGCAGAGTTTCAAGATTGGATTTGACAGCTGTTCTGTATCAGGTATTGTCCAAGAAATGAATATAAATCCGATTTATTTTGAAAGTTGTGAAGCTGCAAAATTCTCTGCATTTATTTCTGAAGAGATGAAGATGTACCCTTGTTCGTTTATGGCAGACACTCATTTGTATGCAGATTTAAGAAATAATTCTATTCAAGACGTTTGGCAAAACAATGAAGTATTTAAAAATTACAGAAATAGTATTAAAAACAATAACTGTAAGAATTGTGACTATGAAAAACTTTGTCAAGGGGGGTGTTTATTTTTACCTGAAATAGTTTTATGCAATAAAGACGAAAGATTAAAAAGTACGTGCCCTAATATATAGGAATATGAGCGGTCGGAACGACCCAGCGATTATTCTCGGTTGAACTACATCCCGCTAGGTCTGCAGCCTGCTTTTATGGACTTTAAGTCGGTTTTTGATGTTTTTGGCAAGGCCACCCGTGGTACCGTCT
>DATJCU010000144.1:0-68037 GCA_035497795.1 Edaphocola sp.
CGAATGCGAATGCCGAGTCTTTCAACGCCAAAATAAAACTATTTAGAGCTAACCTAAGAGGAGTTACAGATACTAAGTTCTTCCTCTTTAGATTGGAGAAACTTTTTAGTTAATCCCCACAAAATGTACCTGACCCATAAAAAGTATTATAGTATATTACCGTACAAAAAAAGCTTCCAAGTTTATGGAAGCTTTTTTTTAAATTGAATATTTTTATAAAAATTATTTAATAAATAGCTGGATAGGAAAAATCAAATTCATTAAAGGTGACCTTATCCCAAGAAAAACCATTATCATCGCTTCTATAAATTCCTTTACTAGTTGCTAAGTAAAGAAAAGGCACCCAGTTTCCATTTTTATACCTATTGTATTTTGAAGTAAGGCCATACACGGTTGTTGCTTTATCCAATCCGGTATTCGCTTTTATAAAACCTTGATAATCGGTCGCAAAATAGACATCTTTTTCAGTAGCAACTGCAACAGTACCACCATTCCCTACAGCAGCCCCTACAATTCGTTCAGAACCATCAGTAGGTAGCACACCATTACTAAAATGCTTCCAAGAAACACCTTTATCCTGACTGTACCAAACACCACCTAAACCGTTATAATCCACAATATATAGTTCTCTACTATTGGTAACTAAATAAAACGCCGAAATAGCTGGAAATACTCCTTCAATGGTCACTGCGGTCCATGGTGCACTTGTATTCTCTTTTCTAAATAATACATTGTATTTATCACTAAAAGCATAAACGGCTCCATCTTCTGTTTCACAAAAACTTGAAATAGATATATTAGGCGAAGTTAAATCTTGCCAATTCAAATCCTCTTGATAAGTTCTTCCACTATCATCTGAATAGGCAATTCCTTTCCCATCATTAGATGCTATATAAATCCTATTATTATTAGCACAGTCTAAAACCCACTGACGCCAAGGCTTTGGATTATAATCATTATAAGGAAGTGGATTAAAAGTTCTTCCTCCATTATCGCTTAAAAATAATTGTGATTTAAGCATTAAAACATTAGGACCTGCAGTACTAATCATTTTAATTGGACTGCCATCTGGTGGAAAAAGACTTTTAAACGATTTACCGTCATTAGTGTTTACAATCCAGCCATTTTCAGCTCCAGCCAATACGGTATGAGGCGTAATGATAACCGAGTCATTATCTTGACCAAGGTTGTTGCTCTTATCACAAGCCGTAAAACCCACCAAGATCATCAAGGCTAAAAATATTTTGGTATGTATTTTTTGCATAAAATTATAATATCGTTTTGTTGCAAAATTGCTTCAAATAGTATTTGGGAGAGCAAGATAAAAGAAAATTATTGAAAAATCAAGTAATTTTTCAAGTAATTTTTAATAACTATAATCCCATTATTTCCATTATTCTTTCTAATTCTTCATCACTATAAAAATCAATAGCAATATTCCCTTTCCCATTCTTCTTTCTTGATAAGACTACCTTGGCGGAAAAGTGACTCGCCATATCATCTTCTATTCTTTTATAAGCTGCTGGTAATTTATTGGTTTCCTTAGTTTTTGGTGTACTCATTTTGGTCTCTTGCTGCATAGATTTAACCAAGGCTTCCACTTGTCTCACAGACATGCCTTTACCTTGACACTCTCTAAATACATACAGTTGCTCGTCCACTTTGTCTAGACCAATTATTGCTCTAGCATGTCCCATAGTTAATTCACCATCTCTAACTGCCTTTTGAATATCCGGAGGCAATTTTAATAGTCTTAAATAATTAGCGACAGTACTTCTTTCTTTCTTCATTCGCTCCGCCACCAACTCTTGAGTCAACTCACATTCATCCATCAAACGCTTATAGCTTAAGGCTATTTCTATAGCATTTAAATTTTCTCTTTGCAAGTTTTCAAGCAAAGCCATTTCCAGTATTTCCTGATCATTAGCTTCTCTTAAATATGCTGGGATAGTTTCTAAACCTGCCATTTTTGAAGCCCTCCATCTGCGTTCGCCAGAAATCAGCTGATAATAGCCATCCTTTAGTTTGATAACTGTAATAGGTTGTATAATATCATGAAGTTTGATACTTTCTGCTAATTCGTTCAATGCGGATTCGTCAAAATCATAACGAGGTTGCTTAGGATTCGTTTTTATTTTATCTAAAGGTATTCTTCCAATACCGATAGCAGTTTGTTTTGACGCATTTGCACCATTAATTGTCGTTTCATTAACTTTTAGTTCGTCGTCAATTGTACTGAGCAATGCTCTAATGCCTTTCCCTAAATCTTTCTTCTTGCTCTGTGCCATATCAAGCATTTATTTTACTTTCAGAATTTTTTATTGTTGTCAGATTGTTTCTTTGCAAAATCTCCTTTGCCAAATTCAAATAATTTATAGCTCCAGTACTTTCTGTATCATACATTAATGCTGGTTTACCAAAACTGGGTGCTTCTCCTAATCTTGTGTTTCTATGAATAATTGTCTTAAATACTAGATCATCAAAATGGTTTTTAATTTCTTCCACCACTTGATTACTTAATCGAAGTCTGCCGTCATACATGGTCATCAAAATACCTTCAATAGTCAGATCAGTATTTAAACGACTTTGAACAATCTTTATTGTATTTAATAATTTACCTAATCCTTCTAATGCAAAATACTCACATTGAACAGGAATAATTACAGAGTCTGCTGCTGAAAGCGAATTAACAGTAATTAAGCCTAATGAAGGAGAACAGTCTATAATAATAAAATCATATTCATTATCAATACTACTCAGTGCATGTTTTAAAATATGCTCTCGATTGGGATGATTAATTAATTCTATTTCTGCGCCTACCAAATCCAAATGAGAGGGTAACAGATACAAATTTGGTGTTTCTGAGGTGAGTACTGCATTACATACAGGCACTTCATTTACCAAACAATCATATAAACTTAATTGTATATTTTTTAAATCAAACCCATTTCCTGTAGTACTATTCGCCTGAGGATCAGCATCTATCAATAAGGTTTTATATTCCAAAACTGCTAGGCTAGCTGCCAAATTAATTGCTGTAGTTGTTTTACCCACTCCTCCTTTCTGATTTGCTATTGCAATAATCTTTGTCATGTTCTTCTATTTATTATTCGTAAACTCAATTAAGCACTATAATTATTATAATTTAATACAGGCTCCTATTTTTGGTAAGCTTAATTTTTTTCCTGATGCTTCAAAACGTTTGATTGCAGCAGCTTCATCAATTACAATAAATCCAAAGGTATTATAATGAACACCAATAACATGATCACATTTGATTAGGTTAGAAGCTATTATTGCATCTTCTACATCCATAGTAAAATTACCACCAATAGGCATAACAACTGCATCTAATTTTCCATAATATGGAATCATAGTAAACTCAGCTGTAAGACTCGTATCACCAGTATAATAGAAACTACCTTCATTTGTTTTAAAAATAAAGCCTCCAGGATTTCCACCATAACTACCATCTGGCAAAGCACTACTATGTGCTGCCGGAACAAAATGAACCATTCCGAAATCAAACTTTTTGGAACCAAAATTCATTGGATGCACTTTTTCATAGCCTTGTTGTGTTACCCAATTTATAATTTCAAAATTAGAAACAACGGTAGCATTTGTTTGCTTAGCTAAGCTTAATAAATCGGCTACATGATCCTCATGTCCATGAGAAACAAAGATATAATCAGCCTCTATAGATTGAATATCGATATGTTTTGCTAATTCATTTGGGCTAATAAAGGGGTCAAATAACACTTTTGTATCACCAAACTTCACTAAAAAACAAGCATGACCAAAAAAAGTTAATTCCATAATAATAGTTAATAAAAATTCTGTTTGCTAACCTACAAAACTACAATCTTAATGGCAATTTTCAGAATATAATATTCTTTATTTTTTTATGGGGTAATATTATAAAAAACAGCTATAAAATCCACTCTGTAAAAAAAAATAGAATTTGTTTTGAGAAGTCTTCCCTATTCTGAAAAATTTTGATTTTTATCCTTTTTAAATTATCTTTATGAAAATATTTTCTTCTATTTCAAAAGTTAATGAATATGAAACATTTACTTCTATACCCCCCACAAAGTTTTTGCTTACAACCTAAGCCATTATATTAACGAGTTAAATTTATACAGCCTTAATATTAATGGTAAAAATAGGGTGGCTAAAAAGATTAGTACTGCAAAAATAACTTTTCAATCGGGTTGGTAAAATGTTCTTTTATGTTACCAACCATAATATTTATAAAAATGAAAATATATTATTATCTAATTGGTATTATTTTTTGTTTGCTTTTAATTAAAATTAATGTTAATGCACAGAACAAAAATTATTATGGGTTTTCAAAAACTTATTTCTACTCAGAAGATAGCCTAAGACGATATGGCAATTTTTTTTATAAAAATTTGTTATTACAAAATTCAAATAATTTTATCATCAATGCCACTTGGCTTGATAGTAGAGGAAAAAGAATAACAGAGTGGATAAAAATAGATAGTAAAGGAAATGTCTTAAGAAGAGAGACAGATAGTATTGAAAATTCATCTTATATGCTAGGTGATATAATCATAGCCCAAAATGGTTCTAATAGTCTTTTTGCACCGGGATGGTTTTATAATAAAGTAACAAAAATATCATCATCAAGAATACAAAAAAGAGATACTACCTTAAATTTAATATGGGAAAAAGACTTTTCGTTTGGTGTGGATACTTCAATAAATAAAAACACGCTGCTTCAATTAGACGATGGAAGTTTAATCCAGATTGTTAATTTAGCATTAAAAGATTCGATTACCTCAAGTACTCGTAAACTTTTTATCCATTTGATAAAAACAGATTCTTTGGGTAATTTAATATGGAGAAAAGAAATAGATAAAAATGAATGGAATAATACCAATTCAGCGATTTTGGGCAATGATGGTAATATCTTATTTAGTAGCATGACCAGCGGTTATGGTGTATCAACGGTTGGTGCCGGGTTTGTAATGAAAATAGATACGGCAGGTAATAAAATTTGGCATAAGGTATATAACCTACCAGATTATAATGGATTAGAAAAGATAATAGCCACTGATGATGGCAATTACATTTGTGCCGGATGGGCAAGAGTAATACCAGAGATAAGCAATATGCCAAATGGGGCCGGAAGATTGTTGAAAATAGATGAAATTGGAAATATTATTTGGGATAAGATTATTGATTTTTCAGACAGAGAAGAGTCTTTTCGAACTTTAGTCTTAGGAAATATTGGTGATATAGTAGCTTTTGGCTCAACTAATAAATACTATGCTTATGATATTTATAATTATGAGGTGGGAAGCACCAGAGAGCCAGATGGCTGGGCAATAAGGTTAGATGAAGAAGGCAATGTAAAATGGAGCAGAGTATTTGGTCATAATGCCACACCTTATGCACATGAATATTTGTACGGTGCAACAGCCTTACCAGATGGTGGTTTTATTGCCAGCGGGTGTACACAAATATATGATTCAGTATGGTCAAACGATGCTTATATTTATGGCCGTCGACAAGTTGGATGGGTGGTTAAGCTGGATAGTATGGGTTGTATGGGGCCAGGTTGTCCAGAAATGTTGTCAGATTATATAGATAGTATGAACAACCCCAAGCCTCCCATAAATCATATCACAGAAATTACACTCTATCCCAATCCCGGAAAAGATGTGGCTACTTTAGAAAACAAAGCGGGCTTTAGCACAAATGCCTATTATTATATTAGTGATATGCAGGGGAAAATCAATCAAGATCTAACTCGAATAGGTGATCAAACACAGGTAAAAATAGATTTAAGAGGTCATGCTTCAGGTAATTATATCATCAGAGTATATCATGATTATAATTATTATACCTTTAAGTACTCTAAGACTGAATAAAAAATAAATTTTAATTAAATAAAAATATTAAATCATGAAAAAGATTATCTTATTAATAATAACCTTATTAGGAATTACCAGCCTATTCGCTCAAACAGAATTTGCACCTCTAGGTGCAAAATGGACTTACAGAGGCTATTATGAAAATTACGCGTCTGGGGGAGAGTCTCTCACAAAACATGAATGTATTGATACGATCATCAGGAATGGTATCACCATCAAAGCAGTATCCAAAGAATATACCTCACAATTGTGGGATTTTGTAAATGATGGGTCTGGTAACCGCCTGTATCACCATAGAACAACAACAACTCATTCGGTAGATAGCTTCTATCAACAAAATGATACCGTATTTGTGTATAATAAAATCTTTTTAAGATACACACCTTTATACATCTTAAATGCACAAGCCGGAGATACTATTACCCTTCCAATATTAGATACATCAACTTTACAGTATGTAACCCAATATGACTCCACCATGACCTATATTATTGATTCCGTAAAAATGGTGAATTATAATGGCTCTATCCAAAAAACATTTTTCACTAGTATAGACTCTACAAAAATAATATTTCCTTATCCAGTTTCTAGCCCTAATTATGAAACACAAAAACCATTATTAAATTGGACAATTGATTATAAAAAATATTATACAATTTTTCCTCCAAATTATATATTAAGCTATTATTCTCCTTTAGGCGTATTTACTGAGAAATTTGGAGGCTTAGGCGGTGGCTTATTACCAAAAGCAGAACACATACAATCGGCTAATATAGGCGATTTACCATTTGTGTTTAATCTTTTAGAATGTTATGAAGATAGTTCCATAAGCTACCAGCAAGTTGCTTTTTCACGATTAGTTGGTTTGAATTGTGATAGTCTAATAATAAACAATCCATTATCGATAAAGAATCACAATTTGGAAATAGGCTTGTCAGTATATCCTAATCCTTCCACAAATATCATTCATATCGTCTGGAAAAAGGAAATTACACAAAAAATGAGTTTAAGTGTGTTTGATATTATGGGTCGAAAAGTAATCGATCAAACGGAAGTAAAAGTTTTGGGAGGTACGAGCTTAAATACCTCAAGCTTACCATCTGGAATATATTGGCTCAAATTATCTTTTGGAAACTCTAATTTTGCTTCAACAAAATTCATTAAACAATAAAATCTTAATGAAAAATAGGCTGTCCCAAAAGGACAGCCTATTTTTATTATATTGATATGGTATGCTCCTTTTTAGTCTTTTACAAACTTAAAAGTTTCAATAAGCTCATTATCTGATAATATCACTAACTGATATTGTGCAGTCACTAAGCTCGCTACATTAACTTTGTAGCTACCATTCTCATTTACATTCATTCTCTTAATCTCTTGTCCTAAATTGTTATAAATCACTAAAGTTTGCCCTTTTGTAACCCCTACAACCGTTAATTCATCTTTAACTGGATTTGGATAAATTCTAGTATTAAGCACTTCATTGAAAATTAAAGTACGCACTTCACTATATTCAAACTTACCATCAAAATCAACTTGTTTTAAACGATAGAAGTTGGTACCATTTTCAGGCTTAATACCTGTATAGTTATAAGACAATTTAGAAGAACTGTTACCATCAACAGCCTTTGTATTAACAAATCCTAATGTGGACCATTTTTTACCATCTATACTTCTTTCTATACCAAAACCTTTGTTATTATTCTCTGATGCAGTATTCCATGATAATAAACTTTGGCTATTTTGTTTGGTAGCGGTAAAGTTTACTAAGCTTACAGATAATGCACCTCCTTTAAGCGCAATAGAATAAATAGCAGGTTCAATACTTGGAATACCAGCAGCATCGACTAAATGATAAGTAAATCCATATTCATCTCCTACATCTCCATGTCCAACTGCACCGTATATCTTCATTTTACTCGTATCAAAATTCGGAATGCTAACTGGACCACCAGTAAGATCTAATTCTTGAATTCCTGTAATTCCACCAAAATCATATACTAATCGAGTATTACTTTTAATCGATGCAATCATAAAAGTTGAACTTGTTCCAGTATTACAAGAACCAGCAGCTGTACAATCTTCTGGGTCAGAACCTGTTAAAGATCCTTTCTGTGTATATCCTCCAGTTAATTCTGGAGAAGACATTGGCAATGTTCTAAAATTAGGAATACTTGGATATCCAGCTGGTGGTGTTACAGTAAAATTAATTCTTGGAACATCAATAAATATTTTATCATCAGCAACAGGAGCTTGTTCGATACCAAAGTTCAAATTACTCTTATTAGTTGATAAATTATTTAATACAATTTCAAGATTTTCTGTGTCTTGATTAGGCACTATTATTCCATCAGCATTTGTACTTACACCTCTCCATGTTTCTACAAGGTTTTGTGTAATAGATGCTGCATCACTACCAATAATTGGAGCAGTAGTTAAAGAAACAATTCTTATTATATAATCATTCCCTTCAGGGACATTAGAAAAACTGTATCCTGTAATTGGATCTACAACTACTGAATTAAGAATGGTATTGTCACCAGAATAGGTATTATTGGTTTGAACTAAAACAGCATAAAGTTGGGTAGATAAATCAGTTGGAGATACCAAAGTTTCCATACCATCATTCAAGCCATTACCATTAGCATCATTCCAAACATTTCCACTTAATGCACTATTGTTATCACCTACAAAATTAAGTGTTAAATCACTATTATTGCTTTCTGTATTCGCATTATCTTTAACTGTAAAGTTAATAACAAGTGTTGTATTACCTTCAATAATAGGATCTACAGAAATTATTTTAGTTGGTACACCACTTACTACCGGAATAGTTATCGTACCAGGCCAAGGCAAACAAGTAATTACTTGTGGTGGACAAGTACTACCGGTTGTAGTATAATAGTCATTACCAATTTTTATATAATTAGCTCCAGTTGGAAATTGATTAATGGTAATACTGTCAACATTACCATCAGCATCCCCAAAGAAAAAAGAGTTAGGTATAGTACTCGTGTTATAATTATTAAATCCACCCGGATTCGGAATATTGTTAATAGTATTATTATTGGTAGTTGGTGGCATTTGTAGACCAAAGTTAGCTTGTGTAACACTTGAGGAACCTACGGTAACATTTAATTTACCATCAACAAGAAGATCAGTTCCTGCACCACTTCCTAAGTTTTCACCGGTAGGTAAATAACCACTTGGATAATTAGAAGTGGTAAAGGTTGTACCAACAATTGGTTCAGTTGTACTTACATAAATTTCGTATGCAGTTTGACCAACCTTACCAAAATCATAAGCTCCACCAGCTGTAATTCCTTTTACATCTAAGACCTCATTTGTAGTTGGATCTACCAATACAGCATATAAATAATTTGC
The DNA here is from genome assembly GCA_035497795.1 of Edaphocola sp. Lineage (GTDB taxonomy): Bacteria > Bacteroidota > Bacteroidia > Chitinophagales > Chitinophagaceae > Edaphocola. The sequence continues at coordinate 9,285 of DATJCU010000144.1, forward strand.
AGCAAATTGAGAAGATCCAGTTGCGTTTACAATCCCATCAACCATACCATTAGCATCGTGAAAAATATGCCCACTTAAACCAACGCAATTAACAGTAGCGGTAAAAACAGCATCAGGGCTCTTAGCAGCAGTAGTAAAAACATTCACAGTGAACTCTCTTGCTCCAGCAGTAGCATTATCTGCTTTGTTATTATAAGACATTGCATCTAATAATGCCTCAGCTTCTGTTCGAGTTATATTAGTACTTGCTTTAAAAACAATAGTTCTTACACCACCCGAATTAGTGGCTACTACACTGTTATAGTTTATAGAACCAAGTGTAAAAGTATGTCCTGTACTGAAATTTGCATTTAAAGGTATTTTTCTTATACCAGTTGTGGTACCATTAATCCATAATTCTTCATCAGCACCATTAAGTATTTCATTTGTAGGGAAGCTAACACTAAATTGAGTGAGATCAGCAGTTGTTGGAGCATAAGTTACATTATTTTCCGTAATAGATGGAGTGAACTTTAATTGGACGCCACAACCTGCATTATTATTATTAACACCTGGAGTACTATTATTTAAATCTATAAGAGGAGATGGGGTTTCAATTGGGGTAGTAAAAGTTGGACCAGAGCCAAAATCTAAAAAGAAATAAGCTGTTCCACCTCCACCAAACGTGGCAGTGAAGTTACCAATTTCGGTATAATTTACACGTACTCTAGTCCTAGAGTCTGTAACATTCGCAGTGTTAGTTGTCGTATTAGATTTAAAAACAGTTAAACCAAGAGAATTAACAACAGGTTGTGAAAATGTATTGGTAGTATTTAATGTATAACTACTAAATCCACTGAACTCTGTAGACTGTTCAGAATTTGATGAACCATTTCCATCAATATCATAAGAATTAATTTGTGCACCTAATAATATTACATTTTTTCCTTTCTGAGTGGTTTTATCATAAGTTCCACCTAAAATAAATTGAAAGTTGAATGATAAGTGTCCATTAGAGTTAGGAAAGACAACTTGAGGAGAGAAAAAATGAGGCTCATTACTACTAAAGCTACTTCCTGATTGAGCGTCTTGGTCATAAGCTGTCCATGAAGTAACATTTGAACTTATTGTTTTAACAATACAATCAATGGATGTTCCACCAAGAGTAACCACATTTTTATAGACAACTACATCATTTACTGCTCGACCATGAGTGTTAGTGGTAGTATTTGTAATAGGATCTCCATTATCACCTCGAATAACAGTTACTCCTGGCCCACCAAAAGATAATGTGCCAAAAGTGTTATTAAAATAGTTATTGGTAACTTCTAAATCAAGAAAAAATTGAGTGGAGTTGATACCAAAGGCTGTAATAGTGTAAGTAGTTAATGGACTTGCGCTTGTGCCTATTCCAGAAATAAGGCCTGTATTTGTATTAAAACTTAAACCTGCTGGTAAAGAAGGAGTAATCGAATATGATGTAGCATTACCAGAAAGACTTGGAGCTAAATTAATAATAGTTTGATTTGCCAAAGCAACAATTGGTGATTGATAGCTTAAAGAAGCAACATTCGTTTGAGCATTTGTACTAAAATTAAATAAAAATATAGTACAGAGTAGGGTCAGTATTGGAACAATGATTGTTTTTCTCATTTTCATAAGAATTTGATTTTGAATAGATTTTTTCATGAAATTTTAATTTATTTGGTTTGAATATAAAAAACGTAAATGAATGATAGTAAGTTTATTTTTCAATTTTACTATATTTTTAAGTTGCAAATATAAAACAGGTATTTTACCTTCAATTCACATAACCTATTCATTTTCGGTAATTTTGACAGTACATTAAAAATCCTAAAGAATTGATTATCATATACTTGAAGGACATATTTAACTATTTTGTTCACCATCTATAAATTAAAACAGGCAAGCTAACTAAAGAAGAACATCAGCAATAGAGGATATAATAAATATTTAAAACAAGAGGGAAGTGTATCTATCCTCATTAATCAAAAAATACCACTTGGATAGCAAGTGGGACGAATTAAATAGATATGTGACTAACTGAAATCAGCTTGGGCCAATTATAATAGAGAATTGAAAAATCTATGGGATAAAGAAAAAGCTTTTAGAATGTCAAATTACAAGCTTCGAGTTAAACCAATTTATCATAGCTTAAAAGGAGAATCTACACAAACCTTTCTTTGTCCTTTATAGCTTATATTATATTTAAAGAGCCAGGATATGCTTTGATACGGAATAAATACCCATTATTCATAAAGAAAAAGGCTGGAATAATTCGCCATATGTACCAAAGTGAAATTTTTGCTTAACTATTCTAAAAAATCTAAAACCGACCACCTAAAAATGGTTATTTAAAATTATTTCGGAAAATTATTCAGAGACACCCAAAGGTGAAAACAGATAATTGATAATAAATTTACAGTACAATTTCTATATAAGCGTAATATGAACGGATACAAAAAGTATTTTACCTTTTATTCACATAGTCTATTAAAATTCGGTAATTTAGATAGTATATCCCGAAATCTAAAATATTGATAATTAATCAATTGAAAGAAGAGTTTTCAATTTATTTTATTATTTTATCGGTTACTTTTTATAATTAGTGGAAATAGGTAATAATCGTAAACAAAATCTCATCTCTCTAATTTAATAAGAAAAAACAACTTTACTTAATTGGATGAAATAATATATTATAATAAAATAAAACTAGGTAAATAAAATGCGGAAAAAACACATATTAAAAATGTGGAAAAATTGATTTAAATATCATAAAACAATAACATAGATAAAAAATACAAACCGATTAAATAATATTCAAATAATTTACAATGTGAAAAGTATTCTAGAAACTATATAATCATTCTTGCTTTTCTTTGTTGATTTATAAAGGCAGAGGGCACCATCCCAACATAATTTTTAAAAACTTGTGTAAACTTACTATGAGAGGAAAACCCACATTCTTCAGCTAAATGAGCAATTTTATAATCTAAATACACCTCATTATTTTTAAGCTTATTTAAAATATAGTCAATCCTTAACTGATTAATGTAATTATTAAAATCGACTCCTTTATGTTTATTGATTAAATAGGAAAGATATTTTTGATTGGTATTTAATTTAACTGCAAGAGCAGATAACGAAATTTCCTTTTTTATATAAAAATCTCTCGACTCTAGTTTTTTTAAGTCCTTTAGCAAGCGCTCCTCCGTTTCTATTGGTAATAAATCCTTTTTATCAACGGCTTTTAGATTTGATGCTGATGTAGATAATTCCAATTCTGAAGTAACAGTATTTTCTAAATTTTTTTCATTAATTCTATGTATAATTTCAAGATATTTGGATTTCTGCAATGCATTTTTCTTCTTGAACTTTCGAAATATGAAATATAAAGCACTTAAGAAAATTGATACGAGTAGAATAAGAGAAGTATTAAAAATAATTTCGCTCTTTTTCTTTTCCTTTTCAATTTCTGAAATAATATTTTTTGAAATTTGATTAATACTAATCAAACGTTCTTCAGATAAAATTAAACTCTTGGTTTTATATTCTGCTATTTTTGTACTGTCCTGTAATAGCGTATAATAAACCATCATATTCTTATAAACAATATCTTTTAACTTATAATAGTTAGATTGTTCTGCATACTTTCTTCCTTCCTCAAAAAGCAGTATTGCAGTATCCATATTGTTATTATTCAAAGCTATTTCTCCCAGTCCAACAATTGCAACCCCTTTTAATGGCGATTCTATATGATTTAAAATACTAAGCGTTAAATGAAATAAACTATCTGCTTCTATAAATTTGTTTAATTTAAGATAACTAGCTCCCATTAGAGTAAATGACGTTCCTAAAAAAATGGGATTAATTTTACTACTTGGCATTTTCTCTGCGGAGATAATAGATTTTTTCAGAAAATCAATTGCCTGAAGATAGTTTTTATTTTCAAAAGCATAGAAAGCATGTTCCTGAAAAATAAAAGTCTCAAATAAAGGAGAAAATTTTTTTTTGTTTAAAGCTTCAGCCTTCCTTAAATATTCAAATCCTATTGTATTTAAACCAGCACTTCTAAAGGTGGTGGATAAAAAACCAGAGATTCGAATAGCCCATTCTAGATTATTCTCAATTAAATTGATCTTTTCGGCTTTAACCGCATTTTTCAATGCTTCTTCTATAGCCCCACTATCCTCTTGTAAAGTAGCCAATAGCATTAATGACTTTATCTTTTGAAGATTGTTTATAGAATTTTTGTACAAAGAATCTGAAACCTTTAAAGCTTCCTCTAAATTATTCGCAGAAAGCTCGGTCGCAGCATAATAAAAAGCTTTATCAAAGAGGCTATCCTTTGGTGATTTATTATTTGCAAATAAAATTGTTGCCGGTAAAGAAAGAAGTAAAATGAAAAAATACATTTTTTTCAATGTCTTATTTACAGCACATTTTGTAATAATATTAAAAAATAGATTAAATAAGTACAATTGGATAATAGATTTTGAATAAAATAATATTAATTAATTTTAAATTTTACGCAAATATAATGAAATAGAATCAATTTCAAAGAAAATAGAGCCCGCAGATAATCAAAAAGTTCTATATTCTTTAATATATATTTTCAATTCTTCTTAGTCCTTTACAAATTAAAAGTTTTGATAAGTTCATTATCTGATATTATCACTAATTGATATTGAGCGGTTGCTAAACTCACTACATTAACTTTGTAGCTACCATCCTCATTTATATTCATTCTCTTAATCTCTTGTACCAAATTATTATAAATAACTAAGATTTGTCCTTTTGAGACGTCTATAACAATAAATTCATCTTCTACCGGATTTGGATAGATTCTAGTATGAAGCACTTCATTGAAAATTAAAGTACGCACTTCACTATATTCAAACTTCCGATCATAATCAATTTGTTTTAAACGATAAAAATTGGTACCATTTTCAGCCTTAATATCGGAATAGTTATAAGACAATTTTGAAGAACTGTTACCATCAACAGCCTTTGTATTAACAAATACTAATACAGACAATTTTTTTTCATCTTGAATTCAAATTAAAAGTTTAAACATTCGTATTTATGTAACTTAATAAAATTAAAAAAATATATTTAAAGAATCAAAGGTTTAACTTTCACTAATAATGCTTCCTTGTAGAAATTTTAAAGCATTAGGATTCTAATTAGTGTGTAATGAATAGGAATATCATTATTAAATAAAAATTCTTAAATAATATAATCACTCAAAAAAAATTCTTCATTATATCACAAAAAGTTCAATTTTAAAACTAAATATTTTTAGAATAATTTTAATCGATATTTGATAAGACAAATCTTCTTTCAATTTTAATGATAACTTATTGTCCAAAATAACTAATTTATAATTTGATCGTATTTACGATAAATTGAAATTTACATTGAAAAAAATTAAATTTGTTTTATTCTTTCTTAATATTATGTTTACATTCTGAAAGAAGTTGAACTTCAATAATATTTTTGGCTTTCTCGAGTATAAAAGGTTATTGAAGAAATATAAATTAAAAAGGAAGAAAAACTTCTTCCTTTTTTGAAATTTATCTTAAGAGATATTATCTACCCATGTGCACCATCAAAATTTGAATATCACTAGGATTAACGCCTGAAATTCTAGATGCTTGTCCAAGTGTATGCGGTTTTACTTTATTCAATTTTTGTCGGGCTTCAATGGAAAGTGCATTAACTTTTTCATAATTAAAAGAATTAGGAATAATAAGATCTTCCATAAAATTCATTCTATTTGCCAACTCTCTTTCTTTTTCCATGTAAACACCATATTTTAAAATAATCTCGGCTTGCTCCAAAGACTCCTTTTTAAAGCCTTCTAGCTTTTCTTGTAGCTTAGGCAGATACGAGATCAAATCATTTATCGATATGTCGGGCCTTAAGATCAATTTTGATGCTTTTTGACCCTCTTTTATAGGTATATGACCTGTTTTTTCTAGTATTTCATTAATTTCAGAAGGTTTTATAGAAAATTCATTCAAAATATTTTTAACCTCAAACGTTTCGCCAATTTTTGCATTTACCAAATCAAGACGCTCTTGAGAAGCTAAACCAATATCAAAGCTTTTTTTAGTTAATCTAATATCAGCATTATCTTGTCTTAATAAAGTTCGGAACTCAGCTCTAGAAGTAAACATTCGATAGGGCTCCTCTGTCCCTTTACTAATTAAGTCATCTATTAATACTCCAATATATGCTTCATCCCGTTTCAAAATAAAAGCCTCTTTTTCCTGAATATTCCTAGCCGCATTAATTCCAGCAATCAACCCTTGACAAGCAGCTTCTTCATAACCAGTTGTCCCATTAATTTGACCAGCAAAAAATAGGTTTTTAATGTGCTTGGTTTCCAAAGTTGGTTTCAATTGTGTAGGTGCAAAATAATCATATTCAATTGCATAACCCGGTCTAAACAATTTACAATTTTCAAATCCTTTTACTTTCCTGATTGCCTGGAATTGAATTTCTTCTGGTAAAGAAGAGGAAAAGCCATTGACATAAATCTCCACTGTATTCCAGCCTTCAGGTTCAACAAATAATTGATGCCTATCTTTATCTGCAAAACGGTTTATTTTATCTTCTATACTAGGGCAATATCTTGGACCAGTACCATGAATTCTCCCTTGAAACATTGGAGATTGATCAAATCCTGTTCTTAATATATCATGAACTTCAGGACTGGTGTAAGTAATCCAACAATGCCTTTGCAATAATGGATTCTTTTTAATTTTATTTTCTACCTCTAAATAGGAGAACCCTGTAACTTCAGAATCACCTTCTTGAATATCCATTTTAGAATAATCCAAACTTCTACCATCTATTCGAGCTGGTGTTCCTGTCTTTAATCTTCCAGACTCAAACCCCAATTCTACTAATTGCTCAGTCAACCCTGTAGCACCCTTTTCGCCCATTCTTCCTCCACCAAATTGTTTTAAGCCAACATGAATAATACCATTTAAGAAGGTTCCATTAGTCAAAACTACTGTTTTAGCTCTTATTTCTATTCCCATCCCAGTAACCACTCCTTCCACTGTTCCACGTGAAACAATTAAACCTTTAACCATATCTTGCCAAAAATCAACAAGCTCAGTTTGCTCGAGCATTTCTCTCCAAGCAAGTGCAAATTCCATCCGATCTGATTGACATCGAGGACTCCACATTGCAGGACCTTTAGACCTATTTAAAATTCTAAATTGAATCATAGATTTATCTGAAACAATTCCACTATATCCACCTAAAGCATCAATCTCTCTTAAAATTTGACCCTTACCAATACCACCCATAGCAGGATTACATGACATTTGAGCAATTGTTTGCATATTCATGGTAATCAAAAGGGTAGAGCAACCCATATTTGCAGCAGCAGCAGCGGCTTCACAACCAGCGTGACCACCACCAACAACTATAACATCATATTCTTTAAACATTATAAATAAAATTCATTATTATCAGACAAAAAATCTAACAGGCAAATTTAAACCATTTCAATAAATTAAAACTATAAATTCTTTATAAAGTTATAATAGTAAGAATAAAAAAATTAAAATACAATTAAGATAAAACCCTTATAGAAGCCATTGTTTCACGTGGAACAATGGCTTGAAATAAAAGCATAAAGTATTAATAAATAACAAAGCGGAAGATTTAATTACCTTAAAATAATATAACTTTGCCACCGTAGAAAATTTAATGAAATGAAACAATTTGAGGACTTTAATCCTAATGAAATAGGACTAATAAATAACAATATATTTGGGCTTCCTTCAACTGAAGAAAATTCACAATTAATTATTATTCCATGTCCATGGGAAGTGACAGTAAGTTATCGTGCAGGTACCGCAAAAGGTCCAGAACAGATATTTGAAGCATCAAAACAAATCGACTTATATGATGAAGATGGTTTAGACAATTGGAAGAAAGGATATTATATGTTACCGATAGATAAAGCAATTGAAAGTAAAAGTTCCTACTTAAGATCATGTTCAGAATTAATTATTGCGGCATTAATGGAAGGTACTGTAATAGAAAAAAATGATCAATTATGTGAAAAAATAAAAGAAGTAAATGATGGTGGTGAATATTTCAAAAACTGGTTAAAAGATAAAACACTTGAATATTTAAATAAAAATAAGACGGTGGTAATGATAGGTGGAGACCATAGTACACCTTTAGGATATATTCAAGCACTAGCAACAAAAAATAAATCATTTGGAATATTACATATAGATGCACATGCCGATTTAAGAGAAGCTTACGAAAACTTCAAATATTCACATGCATCCATAATGTATAATGTTTTAAAGGAGGTACCAGAAGTTAGTAAATTAGTACAAGTAGGAATTAGAGACTTTTGCGATGAAGAGAAAAAAAGGATAGAATCAGATCCAAAAATTAAAACCTTCTTTAATCAACATTTAAAAGAAAGGATGTATGAAGGAGAAACTTGGAAACAAATAGTCGAAGATATCATTTCAAATTTACCAGATAACATTTATATCAGTTTTGATATTGACGGATTAGATCCCAAACTATGTCCTAATACTGGAACACCAGTGCCAGGTGGTTTTGAAATTGAACAAGTATTTTATTTGTTCAAAAAAATAAAGCAAAGTGGAAAAGCCATAATTGGTTTTGATATTAACGAAGTAAGTTCAGGAGAAGAATTTATGGACACTATCGATCCTGTAGTAGGTGCAAGAATTCTATACAAAATGTGTAATATTTTAATGTCACAAAATAATTAAGAAAATTGAAATACGAATTATTAATTAAGCAAGAAAAATCAAATAAAAAAAATATTACATTTTCTCATTTGATGGCAGCATTCCTAATTATAATTATGGGTGCGGTAACCTATATGGCGGTAAATGCAATAAAATTTGCAGCACAAGTAACAGTGGACCATGACGACATCTTTAAAATAATATCAGGATTATATATTTTATCTGGAATAATATTACTAATTATCATTATAAAATATAATAAAAGAATTATCCAGAATAAAAGAAATAGCAATATATTGAGAATCATCGAATTACTATTATTATTACCTATTCTATTATATAGTTATCAAAAAGCTTGGTATTTACCTGTAGGCTATTCAACAATAGGTATACTTGGAATAATATACGCTTTTTACATAGAAAATTCAGCAAGAAAACAGTTTAAAGTAACAATAGAAAACAGTGGGATTATTATAAATCAGGAAAAAAATAAAATACTAAACTGGCATCATATAATAAAATTAATTGTCCGACATAATATATTAACAATAGAAGGAAGTGGCAATAAATTATATCAATATGATCTACTTGCAAATCAAAAATATAATACAAATGAAATTGAAGCATTTGCATTAAAAAAAATTAAAGAAGAAAAAAGAATAATTGAAAATGATTGGTAAACTTTACTGAAAAATTTAATTACAAGGATATTCTATAAATAAATAAATTATATATAAGCATCTTTAGAACGTGAATTACATAAATATCAATTCTAACAATTAGACAATAATAATGTTACATTTCTATAATCATAATATTTATTTTAGAAAATAATTAGGTCCCATATATACGTATTGATAATCTTAACAAGAATTAAATAATATCAATTGAAAAACGTATAAAATCTTATTCTTCCATTGCAAAAAGTACAGCTTATATATATAGACTATTTATTCTTGAATTAAAAAGATACTAAAACAGAAAGTGGCTGAATTAAGTCCTTAAATATAAAATGTAATAATTAGGTCAATTAAAAAATACTACGTAAATTAGTAGCGTATTTAATTAAAAATTAAAAAATTAATAACTATTATGACAATAAATCCTATTTCGATTGCAGAGGAAATTGCAAGCACAACAGAAAAATTATACAAAGGATATGAGGCACTACAAAAAATGGCAGATGTAGAAGTAGCTACGACACCAAAAGAACTAGTTTACCAAAAAGACAAAGTAAAAATTTATCATTATTTAAGAGAAGGTGCACCAATAAAATGTAAGATACCTGTTTTGGTTTCTTTTGCCATGTTAAATAGACATGATGTTTTAGATTTACAACCAGACAGAAGTCTAATGAAGAAGTTTGTAGATTTAGGATTAGATGTATATATAATGGACTGGGGATACCCAACAAAAGCTGATAAATATTTAACCATGGAAGATTATATTGATGGTTATATGAATGATGCAGTGGATTTTGTACGCAAAACTCATAAAGTACCTAAGATACATAAAATGGCGATTTGCCAAGCAGGAACCTACGCAATGATCTATGCATCTAGATATCCAGAAAAATTACAAACATTGACTACTTATGTAGCACCGTTTGATTTTGGTTCAAGAGAAAACATGCTTTACAAATGGGCTAAATATATAGATGTAGATGCAATGGTTGACAGTGTGGGAACAATTCCTGGTGAAATGGTAGATGGTGCTTTTGCTATGTTAAAACCTTCTATGAATATATCAAAATATTTCGGTATTATGGATAGTTTAGAAGATAAAGAAAAAATGGAGAATTTCTTAAGAATGGAGAAATGGAAATCTGATTTACCAGCAATTGCAGGTGAAATGTATAGAAAATATATCAAAGACTTATTCCAGGAAAATAAATTAATTACTGGTGATATGGAATTAGGTGGCGTAAAAATTGACCTAAAAAACATGACCGTTCCTTATCTAAATGTATATGCAACTGGCGATACGATTATCCCTAATCATTCAACATTAGCAGTAATGGATAAAATTGGATCAGAAGATAAAGAAGAATATGCTTTCCCAGGTGGCCATATCGGCGTATTTGTTGGTAGCCGTTCTCAAAAAGAATTAGCTCCTAAAGTAACAAATTGGATCCTAGAGCGTACAAAGAAAGTTTCGAATGAAACTAAGAAAGCAACTAAAGAGTAAATAAACAACAAGAAGTTTATTTTAATTAAAATATCTAATTTAAAAAGCTATTGTATTAACTTACAATAGCTTTTTTAAAATAATAAATAGGAGATTAAACAAAAAATAATTGCTTACTTTTCTGTAGGATTTTCAAACAGAGAACCTTTTACACAGTAAACTTGTCCAAAGATCGTTGCATATTGAAAATACAAACAGTAAATTTTCTTCTTTCTTTAAATTATAAAAGGAATATGTGATAGAAAAATAAATCTAGTAATGATGTATTGTACACTTATCCACAAATTTAAAAACTATTATCAGAAATCTTTACACAAATTAATAGAAAAAAGAGTGAAGAATAATTTATAAGATAAGTAAAAAGACAAATTATGGCCATAATATTAGAATTAAACCTAATAAAATGGGAAATAAAATAGCATAACAAATAACAAAGTATAAGTTATCCCATTCACATAAAGAATAAACTATAATCAAAATAATAATTAAAAAAGTGGATAAATATAGTAAGTTCTACTGTAGGTAAAACTTAGGTGAAAAATAAAAATGTTAATTACTCAAGAATAACTCTATAGTTATAAAAAACAACTGTTAATTTAAATAGTTATTCAGATATCCACACTCCTAATAATAGTACCTTTTTTATTTAAATAAATTGTTAACTACTAATATAACAATGTGGATTGGGGAAAAACTAAGATTTGTTTTTCAAAAGAAAGCTTCTACTTTTGTGATCGATAAAAATCAATAATGCTACAAGTTAAAAACTTACATATCACTTTTTCAGGAAATCCTCCTTTTCATGCTTTGCAGGGGATTAATTTTACGATTGAAAAAGGTGAAACTATGGCTTTAATTGGAGCATCGGGTTCAGGAAAATCATTAACTTCATTAGCTGTTATGGGTTTGTTACCCCAAAACGCTACCCAAACAGGATATATTATTTTGGGAGAAGGATCAAATGAGAAAACACTGAACAAATTAACAAGAAAACAATGGCAGGATATTCGAGGCAAGGAAATTAGCATGATATTTCAGGAACCTATGAGTGCTTTAAATCCAATAATGACCATAGGTGATCAGCTTGTAGAATCAATATTGACACATCAAAAAATTAGTAAATCCAAGGCGAAGGATAGTGCGATTCAATGGTTAGAAAAAGTAAAAATTCCTAATCCAGGAGGTAGTTATAAGCGTTATCCACATCAACTTTCAGGCGGTCAAAAGCAAAGAGTAATGATTGCTATGGCTATGTGTAATCATCCCTCAGTTTTGATAGCTGACGAACCCACAACGGCATTAGATGTAACGGTTCAAAAGGAAATAATTCTTTTAATGAAGCAATTACAAGAAGAGTTTCAAACATCTATGTTATTTATTACACATGATTTAGCTTTAGCACACGAAATAACTGATAATTTTGTTATTTTAGAAAAGGGTAAAGTGGTGAATAAAATGTTTATTTCAGAATTTCATGCGCCTAACACTCAAATAGTTAATGATCAAATTTTATTGGCTGTAAATAATTTAAAAGTTTATTATCCCGAAGAAACAAATTGGAAAGGAAAAATAGTTAAAGAATTCAAAGCTGTGGATGATGTAAGTTTTGAAATTAATAAGGGAGATAGAGTTGGTTTGGTTGGAGAATCTGGATGTGGAAAAACTACATTGAGTAAATGTATTTTAGGACTACAAAAAGCAAGTTCTGGTTCTATATTTTTTAAAGATAAAGAAATAACCAATTTAAGTGATAAAGAATGGTTTCCATTAAGAAAATCTATTCAAATTATTTTTCAAGACCCTTATGCTTCACTGAATCCTAGACTAAATATTGGAAGTATTTTATCAGAACCCTTAATCGTTCATAAGATTGTTGAAAAAAGTGATGTACAAAAAAAAGTTTTGCGATTATTAGATCAGGTTCAACTGTCGTCGAATTCGATAAAAAAATATCCACATGAATTCTCAGGTGGTCAGAGACAGAGAATATGTATTGCGCGAGCATTGTCTTTACAACCAGAATTTCTTATTTGTGACGAATCAGTAGCTTCTTTAGATGTAAAAATTCAGGCACAGATTTTAGAATTATTGTATCAATTGCAAGAAGAAAACAATTTAACTTATTTGTTTATTACCCATGATCTTAATGTTGTAAAATCATTTTGTAAAAATGTTTTAGTCATGGAAAAGGGTAAATTAGTAGAGCAAGGGGCAACAGAAAATGTTTTAGTAAATCCAAAAATGGATTATACGAAGAAATTATTGGCAGCAATACCGGGTATTTAAATCTTAGATCTTATCACAAGATTTTAATAGATTAATTTTAAAATTTAGTGAAAAAATAGATAATAAAGTTGCCGTTTATTTTATTACCTTTTCCATTAACATCAAATTTCTTACATTTGCTACGTTAATCGAAAAATATTTAATTTTTAAAATGAAAGAAATTGTAATTGTTTCCGCAGTACGTACTCCGATGGGGAGCTGGGGCGGATCACTAAAAGGCTTTTCTGCTACAGAATTAGGTGCATTTGCTATTAAGGGAGCTTTAGATAGAATAAATTTAGATCCTTCTAAAGTTAATGAGGTGTATATGGGATGTGTTCTTCAAGCTAATTTAGGTCAAGCACCAGCGCGTCAAGCGGCAAAGTTTGCGGGATTACCTGATGAAGTAAATTGTACAACTGTAAATAAGGTTTGTGCCAGTGGGATGAAATCAATCACTTTGGCTGCACAAGCGATTCAGTGTGGTGATGCAGATATCGTTGTTGCAGGTGGAATGGAAAGTATGAGTAATGTACCTTTTTATGCTCCCACTTTACGTTGGGGTAATAAATATGGAGATACTACAATGGTAGATGGTCTTGCTAAAGATGGTCTAACAGATGTTTATAATAAATATGCAATGGGTAATGCAGCAGAAAATACGGCAAAGGAAATGAACTTTAGTAGAGAGGCACAAGATAATTTTGCTATTGAAAGTTATACCAGAGCACAAAAGTCTGTCAATGAAGGTAAATTTGAGAATGAAATTATTCCTATTACTATTCCTCAAAGAAAAGGAGAGCCTATTATCTTTTCAAAAGATGAAGAACCTTTTAATGTGAAATTTGATAAAATTCCTCAGTTAAAATCAGCTTTTCAAAAGGATGGATCTGTAACTGCTGCTAATGCATCTACTATGAATGATGGTGCATCTGCATTGGTTTTAATGAGTAGAGAAAAGGCAACAGAATTAGGTTTACAGCCATTAGCGGTTATTAAATCTTATGCTGATGGTGAGCAAGCACCAGAATGGTTTACTACTTCCCCAGCAAAATCAATTAATATTGCTTTAAAGAAAGCAAATTTAAAAGTAGATGATGTTGAATTCTTTGAATTGAATGAAGCGTTCAGTGTGGTAGGATTAGCTAACTGTGAAATATTAAAATTAAAGCCAGAACAAGTTAATGTAAATGGTGGTGCTGTAGCCTTAGGTCATCCTTTAGGATCTTCAGGATCGCGTATAGTAGTAACTTTAATAAATGTTTTGGCACAAAATAATGCTAAGATTGGTGTGGCTGCTATTTGTAATGGTGGTGGTGGATCTACTGCGATTATTATTGAGAAACTATAAGAAGTTAAAATAAAAAAATCCGGTGATTATAAATTAATCACCGGATTTTTTTTTACTAATTTTTGATTTTATTGTAATATTCTTTTTACTACCTCTGCAATAATCTTACCATCAGCTTTACCCGCCATTGATTTATTAGCAGCACCCATAACTTTACCAAAATCAGTTGCTGAAGAAGCACCTACCAAAGTAATAATACTTTTAACCTCTGCTTCTATTTCACTTTCAGATAATTGAGTAGGTAAATAGGTATCGATAATATCTAATTCTTCTTTTTCCTTAATTGCTAAATCCTCTCTTCCTTGTTTAGAAAAAATATCATAAGACTCTCGACGTTGTTTTGCCATTTTTGTCAGTAATTTTATTTCATCTGCTTCATTTATTTCTACTTTAGCTCCACTAGATGTTTTCTCTAATAATATTGCAGATTTAATAGCTCTTAAAGTTCTTAAAGCCACTTCATCTTTAGCTTTCATAGCATCTATGATGGATGCCATTATTCTTGATTCTAAACTCATAATTGAACAATTTTAAAATTTCAATATCAAAATTACGAATTCTAAAGAAAGAATGTATAATTATTATTCTAAAAATAAGATTAAAATTATAGTAATTGATAAATTATTTTTATCTTTATGAGTTATTATTAATATTTAAAGAATATTATCAATACAAACTCAAGCTTATAAAATGTTTTATTGCTAACAAAAAATTATAAGTTTTAAAAATATCAAGTACATTTGCAAGATAAATAATAACTAGAAAAAATGGCAAACACTGGGGACATTCGTAATGGAATGATTTTAAAATTAGATGGGAACTTATATTCAGTTGTTGAATTTGGTCAAAATAAGACTGCTCGTGCAGCAGCTAAATTTTGGGCAAAATTGAAAGGAGTTGATACTAACCGTTCAATTGAACATACTTGGAACTCAGGAGATACGGTTTATCCCGTAAGAGTAGAGCGACGTCCTTATCAATTTCTTTATAAAGATGATAGCGGATATAACCTCATGGATACGGAGTCTTTTGAACAAATTACTGTGTTAGAAAGTATGGTAGATCGCCCAGAATTATATAAAGATGGTCAAGACTGTTCTGTATTAATCAATACAGAAACTGAAATGCCTATGAGTGTCGAATTACCTTCTTCTGTTGTATTAAGAGTAACTTACTCTGAGCCTGGACTAAAAGGAGATACTGCCACCAGAACATTGAAGCCAGCCACATTAGAAACAGGCGCCACTGTTAATGTACCTTTATTTGTAGAAACCGAAGAATTGATTAGAATTAATTCTACTACCGGTGAATATATGGAAAGAGTAAAAGAATAGTTACCAAAAATTATAAATTTAAAAATTATGGAATTTAAACAGATTCAAGAATTAATAAAAGCTGTTAATAAATCTACAGTGAGCGAATTAACTATCAAAGATGGTGAATTTGAAATTACTATAAAACAAGCAACCTCTGAAGGTATTGCAATGCCAATGACTCAATTTGTACCTGGTGCTTCCCATCCTCCAGTTGGTCCTGCTCCAGTAGATGCACCACCGGCTGCTCCTTCAAATGATGGTTTGGCTGAAAACCAAAAACTAATTAAAGCACCGATGATTGGTACTTTTTATCGTTCTTCATCACCAGACAAGGCTCCTTTTATTAATATTGGAGATGATGTAAAAGCAGGAGATGTAGTATGTATTTTAGAAGCTATGAAGTTATTTAACGAAATTGAAAGTGAAATTTCAGGTAAAATAGTTAAAGTATTAGTAGATGACGGAACTCCTGTTGAATACGATCAACCTTTGTTTATTATCGAATAAAAGAGATAAGCTATAAAAAGATTTGAATTTTGTATTCATTACTTAATCTAGTATCTCTCTTAAAATAAAGAATAATGTTTAAAAAAATATTAATAGCCAATCGTGGCGAAATAGCATTGCGTATTATCAGGACTTGTCGTGAGATGGGTATTAAAACAGTGGCAGTATATTCTACCGCTGATCGAGATAGTTTGCATGTTCGTTTTGCTGACGAAGCAGTTTGTATAGGAAAACCACAAAGCATCTACTCTTACTTAAATGTACAGGCTTTAATGGCAGCAGCAGAAATTACTAACGCTGACGCTATTCATCCAGGATATGGTTTTTTAGCCGAAAATGCTGAATTTGCTGAGATTTGTGAGAAATATAATATTAAATTTATAGGACCCACTCCGGAAATGATCCGTAAAATGGGTGATAAAATTACTGCAAAAGAAACCATGATTGCAGCAAATGTCCCTGTAGTTCCAGGTTCTGGAGGTCTTTTGGAGAGTGTAGAACAAGCTAAAGGTTTAGCTTTGGAAATAGGATATCCTATAATTTTGAAAGCTACTGCAGGTGGTGGTGGTAAAGGAATGAGGGAAGTTTGGGCGGAAAAGGATTTAGAACATAATTTTAATACAGCAAAAGCTGAAGCATTAGCCTCATTTAAAAATGACGGTATCTATATGGAGAAATTTGTGGTAGAACCACGCCATATAGAAATTCAGATAGCTGGTGATCAGTTTGGAACTGTTTGCCATCTAAGTGAAAGAGACTGTTCGATTCAGCGCCGTCATCAAAAATTGGTAGAAGAGTCTCCTTCACCTTTTATGACACCAGAATTGCGAAAAAGAATGGGAGAAGCTGCAATTAAGGCTGCAAAAGCAATTAATTATGAAAGTGTAGGAACCATTGAGTTT
This sequence comes from Edaphocola sp., assembly GCA_035497795.1. Lineage (GTDB taxonomy): Bacteria > Bacteroidota > Bacteroidia > Chitinophagales > Chitinophagaceae > Edaphocola. The sequence goes on from DATJCU010000144.1 coordinate 26,578, forward strand.
TTAGTGGATAAAAACCGTGATTTCTACTTTATGGAAATGAACACTCGTATTCAGGTTGAACATGGAGTAACTGAAGAAGTAACGAGCTTTGATTTAATCAAAGAACAAATTAAAATAGCAGCTGGAGAGCCTATCAGTGGTAAGAATTATGAACCTCAGATGTGGGCAATCGAATGTAGAATAAATGCTGAAGATCCATTTAACGATTTTAGACCTAGTCCAGGATTAATTACTGTTTTACATACGCCTGGTGGTCATGGAGTTAGAATAGATTCTCATATTTATGCGGGTTATCATATTCCTCCTTTTTATGATTCAATGATTTCTAAAATCATTGCAATTGCACAAACAAGAAAGGAAGCTATTAATACAATGGAAAGAGCTTTGAGCGAATATGTTATTGAAGGTATAAAAACCACAATCCCTTTCCATCAACAATTAATGAAAAATGAAGATTTTAGAGAAGGTAATTTTACTACTAAGTTTATGGAAACTTTTGAATTGAAATAATTTCTGTTAAAAACTAATACATTAGCCTTTAATTAGAAAAAGGTTTATTTTAAATGATAAAAGGTAGTGGCTATTATTCCACTACCTTTTATCATTTGTTCTTTTTGTTTTGTTTTTAGAATTATTTTTTGAGTTTACAACTTCCACCAAAGTGAGAGGCATTTTGACTTAATTGATTACAACTATCAATTTGTTTTTGTTTATCTAATGATCTCAAATCAAATTCTTTGTTATCTCCCTTTACATAAGTGCAATAACAAACTCCACTTTCTTTCTTACTACAAGATGCTATAAGGAACGCAAGCAATACTAATACTATTACTAATAGACTTTTCATACTTTTAAGTTTTAAAGGTTAAATAATGTTATAACAATCATTGGTTCTTTTGTATCAATTTTTATTTATTTAATTACAAAATATTATCAATATTGTTTATACCAAAGTTAGTTTAATTTATATTTTAATCAAAAGGGAATACTCGAAAAAATCGAATTGTGTTATTTAAATATTGAAATGAGTTAAATAAAAGGGGATATAGATAAATATAACTGTCTTTGGTCGAAATTCCGTCTCATTTTCAATATTTTATTAATTATAATTATGTCTATATAAAAAAAGAGGAATAAGTTTTTTAAACCTATTCCTCTAATTTTATTTAGAATTTCTAAAGTATTAAGCCTTCCATTTTTTATCTGAAAATCTGTCACTCACAACTAGTTCTTTACTTCCTGGAGTATATTTATAAAATCCCTCTCCTGATTTTACACCTAAATATCCAGCTTGAACCATGTTTGCTAATAAAGAAGACGGAGCATATTTTTGATTGCCAAAGCCCATATGTAATACATTCATTATAGAATAACAAGTGTCTAAACCTATGAAGTCTGCTAATTGCAATGGTCCCATTGGATGCGCTAAGCCTAATTTAATAATAGTATCAATTTCTTCAACGCCAGCTACACCTTCTTGAAGACTCATGATGGCCTCATTAATCATTGGCATTAATATTCTGTTAGCAATAAATCCAGGATAGTCATTTACTACACATGGAACTTTACCGATAAAAGTAGATAATTCATGAATTACTTTCGTAGTTGTACTATCAGTAGCATAACCGTTAATAATTTCAATCAATTTCATGACAGGTACTGGATTCATAAAGTGCATTCCAATAACCTGACCTGGTCTTGAAGTGTTAGAACCAATACGAGTGATTGAAATTGAAGAAGTATTAGTTGCTAAAATAGCATGAGGAGGAGCTAAACGATCAATTTCTTTAAATATTTTAACCTTTAAATCGATATTTTCTGTTGCTGCTTCCACCACTAAATCGGCATCTCTAACCCCTTCTTCAAGTACACTATAAGTGGTGATATTTGCTAAAGCTTTAGATTTTTGATCCTCAGTGAAATTACCTTTTGTAATTTGTCTGTCCATGTTTTTACCAATCTTATCGATGGCTTTATTCAAGGCATTCTCAGAGATATCAATCATGTGAACTTTAAACCCGTATTGAGCAAACACATGCACAATACCATTTCCCATTGTTCCGGCACCTATAACCGAAATTGTTTTAATTTCATTGATACTTGATATAAGCTTTGTTGCTACATTTGTATCCATTGTTAACGTTTCTGACATAATAATTTTTTTTTGACAAACAAATGTAAGGAAAAAATCGTTAGTTGCTGGAAATATTTTAAAATGGTAAATTGGAATGTGGAGGTTTCCTTAAAATATTCTTTCTTTTATTGCTTAATTTTTAAGTCATCGTTTATATTACTAATAGAGATTTTAACTGTAGAAATGATCCTTATATGACTTTGGCAAGTTGTGCAACAGACCATGCTTCGGCTTTAGCAGCAAATAAAATTTTAGTTTTTGACCAAGTATCTGAGAAAAAATCACTTTTTCTGTATTGTTCTAAATTATCAGGATGTTGCCAATGACTATAAGTAAAGAATATTTCCGGATTTGTGATATCTTGCCAAAGTTCTAAATGAGTGCAACCTTCTTGTGCACTAATGCTTTCTTTTCTTTCGTTAAATAATTTTTTGAAAGTTTCGACATGCTCTGTTTTAAATTGCATTTTTACTACTCTAATCATAATCTATTTAAATTCTATTTTTATAGTATCAAATATTATTCTTTCCACATCAAATAAATTAAAACCGTAAAGATCAGCAGCATTTCCTTTATAAAGACCCAATTGTAAATAGCCAGCACTATTCACCATACAATAAGGCATACCTTTTACCAATCCATCAAAATTATTCACAATCTTTTCTATAGCATTCTGTCTAGGAGGAAAAATACTAAAAGTTCTGCCATTTCTAAATTCATCAAATGCTTCGATTGTAATATTCAGTATAATATTTCCAAACTCATCAATATGAATAACTCGGCATTTTAAATCACCTTCATTAGTCAATTCAGGTTGAATATCTGGAAGTTGTTTAACTGAAGTATGCACCGTCATATTAGACTGAATCCATGATTCATCTATGTTTTCTATGTCTTTCAATAAGCTTCCTGAATTTTTAAGCCAATCCAAAAAATTATTAGATTCACTATTATTCAATCTCCAAACTTTTAGCTTTTCTTTACTAAAAGTAAATTCTAAAAGCCCATTATCAGCACTTATAAAGTAATGGTTATCAACTTTTGCCAATAAAACGACGGCAGGATGTTGCTCCATGATTCCAAATAATGAGATATGGACTGTATGTTCTGGAAAAACGGAAAAACTACTTTTAAGCAAATAGCTACATTGTGTTAAATTGTATTCTTCCACCTCATGAGTGATATCTATAAATTGTATAGTAGGGCAATACCGTAACAACATTCCTTTTGATACAGCTATAGAATTATCTTTAGTTCCAAAATCAGATATTAAGGTAGCTATCATTTTTATTCTCCTATCTTACATCCAAGCCATTTACCGCAATATTGGCTGGACTAACAAAAATCAATTTGCCTTCTTTATCTTCTGTCATTAGAATCATTCCAGCACTTTCGATACCTCTCATTTTGCGAGGTGCTAAATTAGCAACCACCACCACTTGTTGACCGATAATCTCTTCTGGTTGATAATGCAAAGCAATTCCAGAAACTATCGTTCTCACCTCTGAACCTAAATTTACTTGTAATTGTAAAAGCTTATCTGCTTTTTTTACTTTTTCAGCGGCAGTAATCGTACCTATTCGAAGGTCAATTTTTTCAAAATCACCAAATTCAATAATTTCTTTTGATTCTGGTAGTTTATTTGTACTTGCCTCTGGTTCTACCAAAAGAATAGAGGTTTTTGAGTTATTTCTTAATTTTTCTCTTTGTTTCTCTATCTCTGTATCCTCTATTTTTCTAAATAATAATTCGGGAGCTCTTAGAGAATATCCTCTGCGCAACAAATCCATCTGACCTCCATTTCCCCAATCTAAAATCCGATCAACTACCTTTAACATCTTACAAATCTTTCTAGAAGTAAATGGCAAGAAAGGATTAGCATAAATTGCAAGGTTAGCACAAAGCTGTAAAGCAATATGCATACAGTTATCTATTTTTTTCTGATTTTCTGCTTGAAGTTCAGGTGTTTTGGATAGCAACCAAGGTGCTACCTCCTGTAAATATTTATTACCTTTACGAGCTAAGTCTATTACCTCACTAAGTCCATCTCTAAAGTGATAAGTTTCAATGGCGGTTTCGATATTCTTTTTGGCAATTATTACATCTTTAATAAGGTTAAGATCCAATTCTGTTTGCTCACTTTCATGATAAGGAGGAACTTTTCCACCACAGAGCTTATGCATTAAAACCATAGCCCGATTGATAAAGTTACCAAAGATATCTACAAGTTCACTATTATGTCTAAGCTGGAAATCTTTCCATGTGAAATCATTATCTTTAGTTTCAGGAGCATTCGCACATAATACATATCTTAAAGCATCCTGCATATCTGGGAAATCTGTTAGATATTCGTCAATCCAAACAGCCCAATTTCTGGAGGTTGAAACCTTTTCTCCTTCAATATTTAAGAATTCGTTTGCGGGTACATTATCTGGTAATACATAACCTCCATAAGCTTTAAGCATCGCAGGAAATATAATACAGTGAAAGACAATATTATCTTTGCCTATAAAATGAACCAGTTTGGTGTCTTCTTGCTTCCAATAGGTATCCCAAGTCAATGGAATCAATTCTTTTGTAGCAGAAATATAACCAATAGGTGCATCAAACCATACATATAAGACTTTGCCTTCAGCTCCTTTGATAGGAACGGGTACGCCCCAATTACTATCTCTTGTCATTGCTCTAGGCTGTAAACCATTATCTAACCAACTTTTACATTGACCATATACATTAGATTTCCATTCCTCTTTTTTGCCATCTACTATCCATTCCTTTAAGAAGTCTTCATAATTATTTAATGGGAAATACCAATGCTTAGTGGTCTTCTTTACAGGTTTGGCATTACTTAAAGCGGAACGCGGATTAATTAATTGTTCTGGAGAGAGGCTACTTCCACATTTTTCACATTGGTCTCCATAAGCACTCTCATTGCCACAGTAAGGACAAGTACCAATAATATATCTATCGGCTAAGAAAGTTTGCTTTTCTTCATCGTAATATTGCTCACTTTCTCTTTCTTCAAATAAACCATCATCATATAACTTTTTGAAAAAATCTTGTGCCGTTTGTGTATGTACTTCAGAACTGGTTCTAGAAAAAATATCAAAAGAAATACCCATACCCTTGAAGCTATTAGCAATAATTTCATGGTATTTGTCAACAACTTCTTGAGGATTTATGCCTTCTTTCATAGCACGTATAGCAATCGGAACGCCATGTTCATCTGTTCCACAAATAAACTTAATATCTCTTTTTTGTGCTCTTTGATAGCGAACATATATATCTGCTGGCAAATACGCTCCTGCCAAATGTCCAATATGTATCGGACCATTAGCATAAGGAAGTGCTGAAGTGACTAATATTCTTTTATAATTTTTTCCCATTTCGCAAAGGTAAAGTTTATATCTTTTAAAAATTAAGGACTTAGTTACTGATTTGTAAAAATACTTATTTTATCATATAATAATACTTATTAATAACAATCGCTTTAGGCTATACTATTTAAAAAGGCTCCCTTTTTGTTGTACTAAAAACCATAAAATAATACTTATTGAGATAATAAAAGTTTTTAACCCAATTTTTTCATATAATAAAGTAATTTGCAGGCTTATTTATGTCATCACATCATTTTGTAAAAGAAAATCAAGAGCCTGCACTTATAATTGCCAATGGTGAATCCTGTAGTATGGATTTACTCAATCAATTATTGGGATGGTCACCATTAGTCATTGTCCTTGATGGTGCAATTGAAAGGGTGATGGATTTGGGTATAAAAGTAGATATATTATTAGGTGATTTTGATCGAGAATTTGATCCTGAAAAATATCTGAAGTTACAATATCCTCTAAAAATTGTACATACACCCGATCAAGAACATACCGATTTGGACAAAGCATATCATTATTTGATACAAAATAATATCAAAGCTGCGAATGTTGTTTGGGCGACTGGTCGAAGAGCCGATCATGCCATTACGAATATGACTAATATTGTTAGGTATAGGGAAAAGCTTAAAATTGTAATTTTTGATGATTATTCTAAGATTTTTCTTTTACCTTATAAATTCGAAAAATGGTATCCAGAGGGTTTTAAACTGTCACTAATCCCAGTTGGAAATGTTGAGGAAATTAGTACTGAAAACTTAAGCTACCCATTAGTTAAAGAAAATTTAGTTTTAGGATACCGTACAGGAAGTTCTAATCAAGTATTAAAAGATGGGATAGTGGAAATCACTTATAAAAAAGGTGATTTATTAATGATGGAATGTAAAGACTAAAAACAAAAAATGAACTTATTATATCAATATTTAAGTAAATACAAGGTTCTCATTTTAATAGCACTGCTTTTAGCAGTTGTCAATCAGGTATTTTCTCTATTGACTCCTGCTATTTTGGGTAATATGATTATTGATCCTTTTGCAAATAAAGCTGAAGAATTTAGAAATGCTTCTAATAGTAAAGGCTATTTCAATGGGATTCTTTATGGCTTAGCATTAATTATTGGAGCTGCAATGGTTTCTCGTATTGCAAAGGCATTACAAGATTATGTGGTCAATGTTATTATTCAAAAATTTGGAACCGCACTTTATAACGATGGATTAAAACATTCACTACAATTACCTTTTCAGGATTTTGAAGACCAGAGAAGTGGCGAAACATTATCCATCTTAATAAAAGCCAGAGCCGATTGTGAAAAGTTAATTTCTAATTTTATCAATGTCTTATTTGCCACTTTAGTAGGAATAGTTTTTGTAGGTATTATTGCATACAGATTGCATCCTAGTTTACCTTTGATTTATTTGGTAGGTGCTGTTGTTCTTTCTTTATTAATAAGTGTTTTATCAAAGAGAATTAAAAGCATTCAAAGAAATATTGTTAATCAAACGACTTCATTGGCTGGAAGTACGACCGAATCGCTAAGAAATATTGAATTAGTAAAAAGTCTTGGGTTGACAGATCAGGAGATTGATAGGCTGAATAATAATTCGATAAAAATATTAAACCTAGAATTAAAAAAGGTTAAAAGTATTCGTTCCATCAGCTTTGTTCAGGGAACCTTTGTGAACTTCTTGCAACAAACTATCATGTTTGCATTGCTGTTCTTTTTATATAAAGATGTTTTAAGTCTTGGTCAATTAATGATGATGCAGTTTTATAGCTTTTTCATCTTTGGGCCATTACAAGAAATCGGAAATATTATTTTGAATTATAGAGAGGCAGAAGCTTCTTTAGAAAATTTGAAAATATTATTAGATAAACCAGTAGAGAAGCAAGCAGACGATCCCGCTCAAATTGAAGCTATTAAGACTTTAAGCTTTAAGGGAGTAAGCTTTCAACATTTAAGCAGTTCTAGATTAGCTTTAGATAATGTCGATTTTGAAGTGAGGAGAGGACAAACTTATGCTTTTGTAGGTCCTTCAGGTTCTGGTAAAACCACTATGGTGAAACTACTTTTAGGCTTGTACAAACCTAGCAAAGGAACCATTGAATATAATAATATTGATGCCTCAAAGGTGAGTATAGATAGTATTAGAAAGCAATTAGGTTTAGTGACTCAGGATATACAATTGTTTTCTGGAACCATAAGAGAAAATTTAAAATTTGTCAGTCCAGAAGCATGTGATGAAGACATCACTCAAGCTCTTGAGAAAGCAGCTGCTGTAAGTATTTTAAATAGAAGTGAAAATGGTTTGGATACTGTAATTGGAGAAGGTGGACTTAAACTTTCAGGAGGAGAAAGGCAAAGACTGTCCATTGCAAGAGCCCTTTTAAGAAAACCAGATTTATTAATTTTTGATGAAGCTACTAGTGCTTTAGATTCCTTAACCGAAAAGGGAATTACAGAAACTATAGAAAATATTAGTAAAGAAGGCAATCAAATTACTATTCTTATTGCACATAGATTATCCACCGTAATGCATGCAGATAAGATTTTCGTTTTGGAAAGAGGGAAAATTACAAGATCAGGAACACATGAGGAACTTGTAAAAGAAAAAGGTTTGTATTATGCTATGTGGCGTCAACAAGTAGGTGGTACAGAACTAGAAGTTGAAGAGCAATACTAAAGAATATTTAGGTAAACAATCCTTAATTTTCAAATAAAAGCATTTTTGTTACTCAAAAACTATTTAAAGGTATTAATTTTAAATAATATCGGTAAAATGCTTTTGGATATTTTGTAAATTCGCATTCTAATGGCTAAAAAAGGGAAATCAATACCTACTGCAACAAATGAAATTTTGATAAAAGGTGCAAGAATGCACAATCTTAAAAATGTTACAGTTGGTATTCCAAGAAATAAATTAGTAGTAGTAACTGGCGTATCCGGTAGTGGAAAATCCAGCCTGACTATGGATACATTATTTGCTGAAGGGCAAAGAAGGTATGCCGAAAGTTTAAGTTCATATGCTCGTCAATTTATGATGCGTATGGACAAACCTGATGTGGATAATATTGATGGAATTTGTCCAGCTATTGCTATAGAACAAAAAGTTACCTCGCGTACGCCACGTTCTACAGTGGGCTCCATGACTGAATTACAAGATTATTTTAGATTGTTTTTTGCCAGAGTTGGTCATACCATTTCTCCGATATCAGGTAAGGAAGTGAAAAAGGATGATGTAACGGATGTTATAAATTTTATTGAAAATTTAAGTCTCAAAACAAAAGTTCATTTAATCGTTCCTTTTAAATTGTATTTAGGAAGAACGATTAAGGAAGAATTATCACTTTTACTTCAAAAAGGGTTTACGAGACTATTAATTAGAAATACAGATAGCCTTGAAACATTGAGAATTGAAGACCTTTTGGAACAAGAAGAAATTAAGCTACCAGAGGAAATTTGCTATATCATTATTGATCGTTTTGTGGTTAAAGCATTTGAAGAAGATGATATACACCGAATGGCGGATAGTATTGAAACCGCATTCTATGAAGGATTAGGGGATTGTTATCTAGATCTAGACAATAAAGAATTCAAACATTTTAGTAATAAATTTGAGGCTGACGGTATTTTATTTGAAATGCCCACTCCTAATTTATTTTCATTTAATAATCCTTATGGTGCCTGTCCTAAATGTGAAGGATTTGGTCAAGTTTTGGGTATCAGTGAAGATTTGGTCATTCCAAATACTGAATTAAGCGTGTATGAAGATGCAGTGGCTGCCTGGAAAGGAGAAAAAATGAAGAAATGGAAAGAAGCCTTTATCAATGCTGAGGTAAAAAATGGTTTTCCTATTCATAAACCCATAAAAAAACTAACAGAAGAACAAAGAGCTATACTTCAAAAGTGGATAGATGAGTTTTTCGAAATGGTAGAGGATAATCTTTACAAAGTTCAATATCGGGTGATGCAAGCCAGATACCGAGGCAGAACGAAATGTCCGGTTTGTAATGGAACTCGATTAAGAAAAGATGCTTTATATGTAAAAATACATGGAAAGAATATAGCAGACGTTTCTGGAATGCCTATTAAAGATTTGCAACAATGGTTTCGAGATTTAGCATTAAATGATCATGAAACGCAAATTGCAAAAAGGATATTAATAGAGATCAATCAAAGAATAGATACTTTGATGGATGTCGGTCTAAGCTACCTTACCTTATACCGTCAAGCAAATACTTTATCAGGTGGTGAGAGTCAGCGTATACAGCTTACTAAATTCTTAGGTAGCAATCTTACCGATAGTCTTTATATATTGGATGAGCCCAGTATAGGTCTGCATCCACGAGATACTGATAGGTTAATTTCAGTTCTTAAAAATCTTAGAGATTTAAATAATACCGTAGTGGTAGTGGAACATGATGATATGATGATGCAAGAAGCAGATTATATCATCGATATGGGACCACTTGCAGCTCATTTAGGCGGTGAAGTGGTTGCAAAAGGAGATTATCAAACTATAATTAATAATCCAGATAGTTTAACTGGAAAATATTTATCAGGAAAATATAAGGTGGATGATTTTTTGAAAAAAGACGAACGGGTCAAAAGGAAAATTACTCAAAAGATTAGTCTTAAAGGTTGTAGAGAAAATAATTTAAAAAATATTGATGTTGATTTCCCTTTAGGTGTTTTATGTGTTGTAACGGGTGTTTCGGGTAGTGGAAAAACCACATTAGTAAAACAAACCTTATATCCTGCACTTCAAAAACATATAGAAGGCACTACAAATTTGAGTATTGGAAAACATGATGCTTTAGAAGGCAGTATTAATTTGATCAAACAAGTAGAGTTAGTGGATCAGAACCCTATTGGAAAATCATCAAGAAGCAATCCAGTGACTTATATTAAAGCTTATGATGAAATTCGTAATTTTTTTGCAAAGCAACCTGCCTCTAAGTTAAATGGTTTCGAACCTAAACATTTTTCATTTAATGTTGATGGAGGTCGTTGTGATACCTGTAAGGGTGATGGCGAAGTAATTGTAGAGATGCAATTTTTAGCCGATGTGCATTTAATATGTGAAAGTTGCAAAGGAAAACGGTTTAAAGATGAGGTGTTAGAAGTACAATATAAAGGGAAAAACATAGCTGATGTATTGGATATGAGCGTAGATGAGGCGATTGCCTTTTTTGAGGATCAAGAAAAGATTAAAAATGCTTTGCAACCTTTGGCAGATGTTGGTTTATCCTATATAAAGCTAGGACAGTCCAGTAATACCCTTTCTGGTGGTGAAGCTCAGAGAGTGAAACTCGCCTCTTTTTTAGGAAAAGGAAAAGGTAAAGATAAGGTTTTATTCATTTTTGATGAGCCCACCACTGGATTACATTTTCATGATATCAGTAAATTATTGCAATCTTTTTATGAATTGATTAATTTGGGTCATTCGGTAATTGTGATAGAACATAATACAGAAGTGATTAAACATGCTGATTGGGTTATTGATATTGGTCCAGACGGAGGAGCAGAAGGTGGTAATGTTTTGTTTTCTGGCACTCCAGAAGCATTAAAAGGCTGTAAAAACAGTTATACAGCCCAGTATTTATAGAGGGAAGAGACTGTTTTCAAATAAAATGCTTTGGCTGAAAATCGAATAATATATTGATTTTAGTATTATTTACTGCCTAATTTCCTTTGCTGATTTTATAAAAGCATTCTAAAAAATAGAGCAATTTAAAATTTTATTCAAACTTATAACTTGGAATTAAGGTAGAATCATCTCCAAACCAATTATTTACATAATCTGAACTAACACCTACAAAAAGTACGTCTTGATTTTCAATTGCTTCAGGACTAAATCCCATTTGTTTGGGACTAAAAGAGATTGGAATATAAGACACCCAACCATATAATATTTTATATTTATAAGGCTTTTCTAAGGTTTGCATATCATTGTCATGCACTGTGACTGTAGAAGCTAGTAGTGTTTCATAAAAATTTAGTGAATCAAACAAAGGGAATTGTTTTTTTGTATTAAAGTTGTATCCTTTATTAATCCCTTTAACAACATCTGCATAACAGAGGCCACCAATATTTTCAAAATTACATTCAATGACTTTATTATGTTCATCTAAAACAAAGATAGTTCCTTCAGATAAATAATTACGTAGGAAGTCGAAACCTTCTTGATTTTTTGGAATAAGCATTATTCCGGGTAAGTTATTTTGGTTTTTTAAGCTTTTTAATGATTCCATTGTTTGTAATGAAGGTTGCTTAAATGTCTTAAGCATAGCTTTCTTTTGCCAGTTTTTATAAGTTAACAAACCTATTATAATTAATAAAATTGAACCAGCTATTATTAATCCCTTTTTCAACATTATCTTATATTTATTATTGTTAGTGTAAAAATAATAAATATTTACATATTAGAAAAATATTATTAAAGTTATTTTTTTTAACAAGAAATATTTATGAGTTTGGTTATGTTCACAACGATTGGCAAGATGAAAAGTTTGGCATTATTGAAACACCAAAAATTACAACTTAGCCCACAGTTTGTTTATTGTTAAGTCGTTCATATTTAGCACTATCTGCCCAAATTTTTATTTTGTGGGTTGTGCATAGTATTTCATTCTTTCGATTTTGGTATTTTCCCATTCATCCATTCTTTTACTTGAAGTTCTGAACCTGGCAACATCGCCATTTGCTTGCTATTCAAATCTATTATACAAAAAGCTAAAATGTGATAATTTGTCTTATTGTATTTTTTGACAACTTCATCATTTTCTACTTTTGAAATATAACCTAATAGTCTAATTATTTTTCCTTCTTTTTCATATCCACTATTTACAAGAGAAGCAATCCAAATAGTATTACCACCTTCCAATTTTACTTCATAATATGGTTTGTCATTATGAGCAGAATGCACTTTCGTAACAAGTCCGTTAAATGCAATGATTTCTCCATCTAATTTCTTTATGTTTTTTAAATCCTTTGCTGTGAAATTGGTTGGACAGGGGATAGTACTTTTATCATTACTCACTTTATCTACATCATTTTCCAAATCTTGTTTAATAATCCGGTTTACATTTTCACAATTTAATACAACATATGGTTCAATCTGACTAATTACAATTTTTAAATTATTTCCTTTAAGCAACACTTTATTTTCTGCTTTTGTCGAATTATTCATAATGTGATTAATCTTGTCATCTGAACATTCTTTTAGTTTTTTTCTTAGTTCGGATTTGTCGGTAAGCTCTCTCATACAATAACAAATTTCATTAGAAACTCTTTCAACGATACTTTCGACGCTTTGCGAAAAGACATTTGTTGAAATTAAGATAATGATACTTAAAAATGCTACTTTTCTCATACTTTACTTTTCTGTTCTTTTATTATGCACAACACAAATCTATACACAAGTTCAGATTGAAAAAAGCATTTTCAAATACTTACAAACACTCTCAAAAACTTATAATAGTATTTAATGAATTGCCACACAAATTAAAGCTATAAAATTAATAAACCAATCGTTTTGTTAATTGATTTATGATTTGCCTAATATTTTAATAAGATTTTTATGAAAAATATCCATCTGAATTGTAATGGAATTCAATCGTTATAATTATTGTTGTCCAATAACAACTAAAAATGAAAAGAATGCTTGCTCTAAGTTTGTTAAATCAGGATTAGCCTAAAATTCAAATGAAACCCTCTTTAATCAAATTGCATTAGTATTGAAAAGGATTGACTTCATTTTTAACCTTCACATTGTTTGATTTAAAAATATTTAAGCTTTTTCATTAATTCTGTTTATTTCACTAGCTATATCTATCAATAAAGTCTGAAAATCTATTTTCTTTGTAAGTAGTTGATTGCTAATTGTCTTTAGGTAAAAGGCTGTAAGGTTTTGTGTCCCAAAATTCTTTTATCTATTCAAAATGTTACAGACAATTGTACCAAAGCACTTTTATCTACTCAAAGTGCTACAACCTTTTGGTATCACAAATTTTTTCTACAAATTTTTCGTTTCTAAAGTCCTCAGCAGAATGGATTTTTATGAGGATGCTTGTGCTACTTTTAAGAAAGTGTTTTTTTGTAGGACAATTAATATTCCTTTAAAGATGGAGTATATATTTAATGAAAAACACTATTGAAATATTATTTATCAAAATAACTATTGAAGAAATTTAATTTTAATGCTTCAAGATAGTAGAATTGAATTTTGGGTTTCTAAAGAATTAGAGCGGATAAATGTCAAAGAAACTGCTTAACACATTTGAGCTTTTCCACTTTTACAGATAGCATCCTATTCAGCTTTTTTCCTTAAAATTCACCCAATGAGGTATAGGCAAAGGCTATTTAATGGTTGAATTTTGTACCACAAAGAACGAGAAAATATCCTTGTTTCTTTAATCATTCATTTAAAAAACCATTAATTATGAAACTGAAATCCACCTTTGCCCTAGGTTTGGTAATAAGCTCGATGCTGGCATCACATACAATGAACGCCCAGTTTTTCAAATACCTTCCAGAAGAAAGTAATTACCTCAGAGGAGATGTAAAAAATGAAGCAGGTGGCCTTACCTTCACCTATCGCTTGCAGGATGATTCCACTTTGGCTTTGAAGACTTTGTTGATGCATACAGACAACAATGGGCAGGTGCAATGGACAAGGGAAGCAGGGAATAACTTTGGCTCCTATACCATTGCTCCGGACACAAGTGTTATCCTCACCGGAGGGGGTACTACTGACGGTAATCGTTATGGCATTCTGCAAAAGTTAGATAAGACGGGCGCTATTTTATGGAGAAAATCACTTGCTATTTCTAGTGCAGATGTGGTCATAGGGAATATTATGATTGGCGCTGGCAATATAATTTATGCTACCCTGACTAGATCCAGTTTCATAAGTAGTACTTATTTATCTAAGTCGGCAGTAGCGGCTTATGACTTGAACGGAAATATGTTATGGACCAATCAGTTTGGGAAATCTTCTAAAACGAGTGAGAATCACTTTGCCAGAACGATTCTGGCTTCAAACGGAGATTTTATTGGTGTAGTAGACATTAGAGGAGCTTCAGGTGCTTCTGCCAATGGCATGATGGTCACGCGCATCAGTCCTGATGGAACGGTTCGCTTTGCTAAATATATTGATTTTGTTGGGACGCATACCCAGCTTTCTGTGACGGGACTTGTAGAAACAGCTTCTCAGGAGATTATATTTGGCGGGCGTTTGATGACGGATCAAAGCTCTAAACATACAAATACCATGTGGCTGGGCAAATTAGATTCTCTGGGCAATATGACACAGCAGAAATCCTATAGTGGTGGGGAGAAAGTGGGAGAAAACCTGCATAGTCTAAGGTATGATAACGGACAACTGTATGCTTATATACATTTTTATTCTCCCTTCGATAGCATCTTAAACCAGTCCATTTGGATGGGCATTATAAATGAACAAACTTTATCTTTTACAAATCAAAATGCAACAGCGATAAATGTCAATTTAGAAGATCCTTATGGAGATGTAAGCAACGCATTTTGCATCTCAAGTGACGGAAAACCAACCATAGCTGCCGGATTTTACTGCACAGAAAAAGATAAATATTTTCCAATAATGCAACAATGGTCTTCCACATTGGTAAGCAGTTGCTCAGCCTTGGATGTTGTACAGCCAATTGTTGATACTGCCACAAACTATATTGCTGAAAATTATTCACCTCAAAACAGCTTCACCGTGGTCTATGCAAATGACACAAATGTTATTGCCCTTACAGATGTGGCTCCGGCGATAACTGCTGATCTTTGTAATGGCTGTAATGCAGTCACAGCAATACGGACAGTGAAAAAAGCTTCCCTGTTCCGCATTTATCCTAACCCGGGTAATGGTCTTTTTTATATTGATTTAGAGGAAGGTGTTCAAAAAGGGCAAGTCCGCATTAGCAATATCCTTGGCGCAACTGTTTTTGAATCAACTTTGAAAAGTATTCATCAGTCAATAGACTTAAGTACACAATCGCCAGGTATTTATTTTGTGAGACTAAGAACAAGTGATGGCAGCGTAGCGGATTTGAAATTGATTAAAGACCGATAATTCTTTTTTTATAAGAACGAATAGTATAAGAATAGCGGTGCTTATTTCCCGAAAAAAGTGCCGCTTAATAAATAACTTAGTTTAAATGGAAATTTACTTATTTTTACATTAAAATATATATCATCCGAAAGGCTTTCAGACTATTGATCAGCATCCTGGCGCTACTTTCGCTAAAGCATGTTCAGGCTCAAGATCAGGAGTCTGCCTTAGCTGATAGCCTTTTTATTCTCCAATCATTTAGAGTGGCAGATGATTTTATGAGCCATTCTCTTTACGATTCTGCGCAATTTTATTTGAATAAAATCCACGAAAGAGTGACATATTTACAGCCATCTTTGGTTTCTTATTTTCTCTCCGCGCGGCAGGCAGAAGTATATTACTATAATAATTTGCAACAATTGGGTATGCAGGAAGCCAAAAGAGCAATGAAAATAGCAGAAACATTAAAGGATCGTTATTTGCAAACAGATGCTTATAATTTTACCGGTCTCTTTTATGTGAATACCGGTCAACTGAAAGAGGCCATTTTATCTTTTAAAAAAGGAATCGACCTCAGCAGGCAACCGCCATTTCCTGCTCAGTATCTCGAGCTTTCTAATCCGCATCATTTGTATGGCAATTTAGCAGAAGCCTATGAGAAGAATAACCAACAGGATAGTGCTATTTTCTATGGCAAAATTTCGCTTTTAAAGGCAGAGGAAATTAATCAAAAGCGGGGTATCATCAGCGCATTACTAGGTCTGGGGAGTGCTTTCCTTAAAGATAAACAAGTAGATAGCGCAGTGGACTATTTTAAAAGGACGTTGATCAAAGCTACTGAGTATGAAGAAGTTGATTTAAAAGCAGTTGCTTACGGAGGTTTGGCAGCCTGTGCAGCACTAAAAAACAATCAAGAGGAAGTCTTTGAAAACTTGAATAAAGGATTTGCAATATTTGATGACTATCCTCAACTGAATAGTTTCTACCAAATATTGTTTTTGGAAC
Source organism: Edaphocola sp. (assembly GCA_035497795.1). Classification (GTDB taxonomy): domain Bacteria; phylum Bacteroidota; class Bacteroidia; order Chitinophagales; family Chitinophagaceae; genus Edaphocola. The sequence goes on from DATJCU010000144.1 coordinate 43,179, forward strand.
AAGCAGAGAAGCTTTATCAACACTATAAACAATATGAACAGCTCGCTAAGACGCTTCTGCGAAAGTCGGAAATACAAACGGCAATGAGCACCAAGAATAATAATCAATATCGAAATTTATTGATGACCGGATTGAAAAATGAAACCCGAATTCTGAATCTGGAAATTGAAAAGGCACATCACGAAAGGGTACTGGCTACCACAAGGCTTTATGTGGTTATCTTAATCATCTTAATCATGATTGCCGGATTTATCACCTATCGCTATTACACTTTGCAACGATTGAAAATGGCCAATCTGCGCAATAAAATCAGTCAGGATTTGCATGATGAAGTGGGTGCTACCTTAAGCGGCATTGCCTTGTATAGCTATATCGCCCGGCAGCAATATGAAAATGAGGAAGCCTCTGCCCTGACGCAATCTTTAGATATTATAGACAAAAATGCCACCGACATGGTGAAAAAATTGAGCGATATTGTTTGGGCAGTCAACCCTGTCCATGATAGTTTGGATGCATTGCTCCACCGATTGGGCGATTATGCTATTGAAATGGCATCTGTAAAAGGTATTGATGTGAGTATTCAAAAGGAAGAGGAGCTGAATAAACTAAAGCTCACGATGGAACAAAGGAAGAATATTTACCTGATCATTAAAGAGGCGGTAAACAATGCCATCAAATACAGTGCCTGCAGTCAACTAAAAATTACGGCAGCGCTAATTGCAAAGGAAATTGTGTTTACGGTAACAGATGATGGAACTGGCTTTGATGTGGAGAGCATCCAAAAAGGAAACGGTCTAGTCAATATGCAAAGCCGCGCAAAAGAGTTAAATGGAAATATTGCTATTGAAAGTACCGTTGGCAGCGGCACAACTATTCGTTTCAGTTGTCACATCAGCTGATGAGGAGAAGACTTACAAATTTAAAAATCAAAGTAATGGATATAAAAATAGCTATTTTTGAAGATAACAAATTGCTTCGTGATGCGTTGCAGACGATTATTAATGGTACGCCCGGTTTTCATTGTGTTGGTACTTTTCCCGATTGCAACCGACTAAAAAGAGATATTGAGGCTACCATGCCGGACGTAGTGATGATGGATATTGAGATGCCAGGCATAAACGGCATCAATGCAACATCGATGATAACCAGTAATTATCAGGATATCAAAGTGTTGATTCAAACGGTATTTAATGATTCTGATCGCATTTTTAAAGCCATTTGTGCAGGTGCTTCTGGCTATATTCTAAAGTCTGATCCGCCGGTGAAACAACTGGAAGCTTTACTGGAAGTATATAATGGTGGTGCGCCCATGTCTCCCACGATTGCTAAGCAGGTATTACAGTTCTTTACAAGGAAAAATGTGATCCTTGTAGCACCTGATGAAAATACTCAAGCTTTAAGTGACAGAGAACAGGAAATATTATCTTTAATGCTGCAAGGTCATAATTACAAAACCATTGCTTCAAAAATCTTCATCAGTTATGAAACCGTTAGAAGTCATGTAAAGCATATCTACAAGAAGCTCCATGTGGCATCTCGGGCAGAAGCGATTATGAAAGCCACCCAGCAGGGTTTGCATTAGTTTGCTGTTTTAAAATATCGGATGATTACGGACAAAATTAAAAGACTAGATCCTACTTCGATCAACGCACCTTTTAGGTGGTCCGGTAAGGCTGAAAGTTTTACAGCTTGGTGTGCTTAAATTTCTATTGATTTCTTTACTTTTCCACCAAGTCCTTTTTCAACAATATCAAACAGTGTTTTTTATGTCATATTACTTATATTATTTTCCATTTTTGGAAATGGATTTTTGAGTAAAAAGTATATACTTTTCGAATTTAGAGTCGAATAAAATGTTAACTACGTCCTTTTACAATTGAATATTTAAGATTCGGAGTTCACTAAACTAAATAGGACTTCGTTTAGTGCGCATCTTTACTTTGGTTTACTTTGTCTTTTGGGTAAGGGAATTTATTCACTAGCTCGAAAAAAACGTGATGAAAACGATTGTCCTTTATTTAAAAGCCCAGCTTTCTTCTTTTAATTATCCACCCTAAAACACTACAAAACCACCTATAGTAAGCCTTTCCCTGCTACACTGAACACCGAATAGCAAAAAGCACCTTCCAAACCTTTGAAGGGGACTTTCTTTATCGGGGCTTTCTGCTATTCGGCATAATGTTATGGGCTGGTTTATATTATTCTTATATTCCATCACTTTTCCTCATTTGCTCCATTCTTTTATCGTGCTCAATTCTCTCTTGCTTTTCACGTTCTTCTTCTTCCCGAATTTGCTCGATTATAAAAGAAATCTCATCACGCGTAAATACCATAGCTTCACTACTGTCCGAAGAGTTATTAATTTTTTTCAATAATTTCTCTTTACGTGTGACAAATTCATTTTTATCGCCACAGCCATGTCTCGAAAAATGAAAGTTTTCATCCAATACGATATCGCAAATTTGTAGCGCTCGATAAATCATTTTTTGTTTTTCAAGTCCTATTGCTAGCTTTTTTTGAACATATCCAGTATTGTGTCCATAGAGCATTGCTAACCTTGCATGCTCTATGTGTTTCTCATAAAAAATTGGGTTTTCATCTCTTACTTTGAAATATGCATCCATAAGATTGACATGAACTCCAGCAGATTCAGGTGTTGTAACTAAAAGCTTTTTTCCTAATTCAATGGCTTTGTGATATTTCTTCTCGAAAACTAAGTTTCCAATTGAGCAATATGCTGGAATCTGAGACTCTGCAACAATCCTTGCATTTGATGGTATTTTATTTTTAGCAACAGAAGATACGTTAATCATAACTTCCTTTTGAGGATTTTCAGGTTTCGCTAAATTATCACCAAATAGTCTCTTAAATAAATTCATATTTCTCGATTAAGGTCTTCTTGTTTTAAACTTGCCCATAACACAAACCTATCCGCAAATCCCTATTAATAAAAATATTTTCAAACACTTACAAACATTTATAATTGAATTTAATGAATTGCCACACAAATTAAAGCTATAAAATTTATAAACCAAATGTTTTGTTAATTGATTTATGTTTTACCTAATATTTTAGTAAGATTTTTATGAAAAAATATCCATTTAATTTACAATGGACTTCAATAGTTATAATTATTGTTTTTCGGTAAAAACTAAAAATGCAAAAGATACTTTTTCTACTTCTGTTAATCAAGATTAGACTAAAAATTCAAATGAAACCCTCTTTAATCAAATTGCATTAGTATTGAAGAGGATTGACTTCATTTTTTCCTATCTGTTTAATGTCCTTTCTCAACTAAATGTAATATCAATCCTTTAATCAGTTCATTAAAACTCTATAAACCAATCTTCTATCGATCATAATGATTCCAGTTCTGCACCTCTTTTTTCCGAAAGCATTTCCCAATCTGTAGTCTCCCCATCTTTAATCTCTTCCCATCAACATTCTTCAAGTTGAGTAAAATTTAACCTTTATTATAAGGTGGTTTATTGAGTTCATCTGCCATTTATAGGAATAGCAAATAGGTGATTTGTTATAGGTAATCACCATAACCAACACCATCCTCACAAGTACGTTAGCGAGGTTCTATATTTTCGGTATAATGCTTGAGTCTTTCAATTTTATTTAATTGGAAAATTGATCACTATTCCAATTCTGAGGATTATTGATGATATAATTTTGAATGGTTTTTAATGATTTATGGTTTCTGATAATATGGTCATGATAACGGGATTGCCAGGAAAAATTTGGATTTATTTTGCGAGCATTGGTGGTGACCCCAATTTTAAATCCCCGAATCACGGATGCCAAGTTTTTTGATTGCGGACCGAATTTGTTTTTTGAAAGGTTTTTGGATTTTGTTTCGTCGTCCGTGTTCCCATCGATGGGGATTGTGGTTTTTGTTATTTCGGTTGTTTCCGTTTTAATTGTAGAGACGCAATGCATTGCGTCTCTACAATTAAAATAACAATTAAAACAACAATTACAACAACGCATTGCGTCCTCATCACCTATATCATCCATTTTTTTGGCGGAATTAAACCGGTTTTCACCAATACAAATAATGGCATGAAAATGATTGGGCATGATGACAAATTCATCCATTTTTAAATTCATATCAGGACGCATTTCAAATGTTTTGAACCATTCTGAATGCACGATTTGACCAATTTCTGAAAGGTGCATTTCACCGTTGATAATTTCACCAAAATAAGGTTCACGGTTTTTGGTGCAAATGGTCACAAAATATAAACCACTGCTGCTATAATCCCAAGATTGTAATCTTGCAGAAGGTATTCGATATTTATTATGGAATTTATCAGCCAAATGATTAATTTTTAAATTTCTCTTTTTTTATCCGCTCTAATAGCACAATCGACGGTTCTTAATCCTCATCTGTTTTATAATACTATTTCTGTTTCGGTTAATAGATTACCCTCCAATGTTTTTTTAAGAATATAATGCGATAATACTTTTGCGTTTTCTTAATTCTCTGTATTCCTTTCTTCTATTTTATCGCAAACCGATAAAGAGGTTTCAATTTGTTTTTCCCGCATCCATTGCCATTTGAAAGATTGCTTGTGGTCTGTTTTTCTTGAAGAAATGTCCTAAGTTATAAATCGCAAAGATTTGTGCTGGTCGTAGTCCCGTAGTGTTTAGTTCAGGAATTGATTGAATTCGTTCTATCAGGTCTTCCCATTTCTTCAACGATTCCGTCATTGTTTCAGGCTTGTGAAAGCTGAACACATTTCTTTCTCTCAGTTTTGTATCGCTATGGTTTATAATTGTATTTAATGAATTGCCACACAAATTAAAACTATAAAATTAATTAACCAAAGGTTTTGTTAATTGATTTTTGGTTTACCGAATATTTTAATAAGCTTTTTTTGAAAAAAATAACCATCTGAATTCCGATTGACTTCAATGGTTATAATGATTGTTTTCGGCTTAATGTTCCTCCTCAGCAAAATGAAATATCAATCGACTTCATGAGTGCAAAAAATTTCCTAAACCCCATCACATTCCGGCGATCATAATGGGAAATAGGCTTGCCTATAATCCAGATAAAACATTGTGAAGTTCCTAGTGAATTTTAACTAACTTATTGAAATCTCCAGATAAAGGTTATTTATTAAATCTTAAGGAATGTATATTTTATTTTAGTCTTAATGTTTGACCTAATTTTATAGCACCATTTGCAGGAAGCTTGTTCAGTTTAATTAATTCTGCTACCGTAGTTCCATTTTTTTCAGCTATCGAGAATAAAGTATCTCCTTTTACCACCAAATGACTGTTATTATGGGCACTTTTACTTAATACATTACTCTTAGGAGTAGTTTGAGGAGTAAACACTTCATTAGTAGTAGCAATTGAAAGGGAAGGCATATCATTTTTATTTTTCTGATATTGCTCTATTTTTCTTTTTAATTGATCTTGATTTATAGGCTGACCACTTGCAGGTCTCGTTACATAAGTATCTTCTTTTGGCTGTTGTAGCGGGGTCGTTTGCTGCTCATTTTGAATTTTTACATTTTCTCTTTTCTCTTCTTCTTTATTCGCAATAATAGCATTCGAATTTTTCTTGCCATAAACAGATTTATCTAATTTCGCTTTTAGCCTGTCCAAATCACTCATCGGTTCTTTAACGCTATTATCTTCAGTTTCAATAGGCGCTGTAATCTTGGTCTCTTTAGTAGGGCTGTTCTTAACAGCAACTTCGATATTTTCTTTCTTATCTGATGCTTTAACGGCAATTGGTTCTTTTATGATGGCTTCTTCTTTTGCAATTTGTTCTGCTACAGCAGGTTCATTTGAAATATTGTAAATTTCTTCTTTTTGCTTTTGAGGGACATTTGTTCTGGATGCTGTGGTTGGAGCAACTATAACTTCAGGTGATTGCTCTAACTCGTATGCGTTTGCAGCAGGAGGTTCATTATTTGTGATTTCAGTTGGGAGAATAGGCTTATTATTTTGAACAGAGTTCTTTGTAATTGGTGCACCATTTAAGGAAAGTAATGTTCCTTCTTTAGGCTCTTCATTTGGTTTTAAATTATTGTATTGTCTTAAATCACTTAATCTAATTCCATACTCCTGAGCTACAAAAATTAAATTGTCTCCATTTTGAAACTTATATTGTGGAATACTACCTGTTTTATTCTTTTTGTTTAAATAAATAAACATGTCATGTGAAAGCGGTTCATCATTTAAATCATTTAATTCAAGTAATTTGGTATATCTAATATTGAATTTATAAGCTGCATTTAAGAGCATATCTCCTTTTTTTGCGTAAAATCCTTTAATATTATTTTTCTCAGTTTGAATATAATAATTTTTAATTGGATCTTGATCTGCATGGTCATTTATAAAATCATCATTATCTCCGTAGTCACCATACTCTGGAATAGCTAATAAAGTATATTGTTGTAAATCGTAACGTTCAATAAGTTCGATAATCTTTTGAGCATATTTAGGATTGGTTGCATAACCACATTTTTTCAATTCATTCGCCCAAGATTTATAATCTTTCACATCAAGTGTAAATAAAGAGGCATAACGTTTATTGCCTTTCAAGAAATTTGAATGGTCCAAATAAGAAGAGCTATCGTCAGTGTATTTTCTAAAACATTCATCTTTTCTATCGTCAGTATAAGAATAGGTTTCACCTGTCCAATAGTTTTTACATTTAATTCCAAAATGATTCTTCGCATTTACACAAAGTTCACTGGCTCCAAAACCTGTTTCATATAGCCCTTGAGCTAATTTAATTGCTGATGGGATACCAGTACGTTGTTGTTCTCTCAAAGCAATATCCTTATACTTGCTTATATAATTTTGAACGTAATCAGGAATTTGAGCAAAACTAGATTGAATAAAGAAAATACTTACCGTTAATAAAAACAATACCTTAGTGCGCATATGAAATTTTTATAATTAAAGCGAAAATTATTTTAGGATAGGTTAATTAGACCTTGCAAAATTAGGGAATAATATTTTAAAGCTAAAAATTCAAATAATATATATTCGTGAAATTAAAACAAAACATTGATAATCACATTTTTATTTAAAATTATTTTTTAAAATTTTGTAGGAATTAGCCTATTTTATCTTACGTATGATACTAATTCCATCTCTAATGGGTAACATAATCATGTTTACCCTATCAGATTTTAAAATGTGGTCATTGAATTTTTGAATATGTTTTGCTGCTTTTCCTTGTTCAGCCTCTGGCTTCAATACTTCTCCATGAAACATTACATTGTCCGCTATAATTACAGCTCCAATAGGTAAGCGATCAATCAGTAAATCAAAATAGGTTATATAATTTCCTTTATCTGCATCCAAAAAGACCACATCAAATTCTTCTTCCAGAGTGGGTATCACCTCTATTGCTGGTCCAATATGTTGTATAATACAATGATCTAATTGTGCATCCATCCAATACTTTTTTCTTAAATCATTTAGCTTGGCATCAATATCAATGGTATGTAATTTTCCATTCGTTTTTAATCCTTTTGCTAAACAGATAGCGGAATAACCAGTATAAGTTCCTAATTCCAAAATATTATTTGGAGCTATTATTTGGCTTAATAATGTAAGTAATGAACCTTGATAAGCTCCTGATAACATTTGAGATCCATGAACATTCAGTTGCGTATCTTCATTTAAAAGTTGAAGAACTTTGTCTTCTTTCTTGGTATAAGTACTTACATATTGATGTACTTCTTCTGATATTATCCAGTTTTGTTCCATTAGAAATTTGGCATTAATTTTCGTTCTGTGTAAAATTCATTAAAATAATTTACTACTTCATCTGCAGTATCAAATAACTTAATAAGATTTAAATCTAATTCTGCAATATTTGCAAAGTCTTTATACATCACATTCTCTATCCAGTCAAACAAGCCTTGCCAATATTCTTTACCTACACAAACTAAAGGGAAACTTATAGATTTTTGGGTTTGTACTAGAGTAGCCACTTCAAAAAATTCATCCATAGTACCAAAGCCCCCAGGCATCATTACAAATCCTTGTGCGTATTTTGTAAACATCAATTTTCGAGTAAAAAAATAATCAAAGTTGAGTAATTTATCCATGTCTATAAAAGGGTTGCTTTCTTGCTCATGTGGTAGATCAATATTAACGCCTACTGATTTTCCACCGGCTTCAAAAGCTCCTTTATTAGCGGCCTCCATGATTCCGGGACCTCCACCAGTTATAATACCAAATCCTGCCTGAGAAAGTTTTTGTGCAATTTCAGTAGCTAAAAAGTAATATTTGTTATTTTGTGGGGTTCGGGCAGACCCAAAAATTGAAACACAAGGTCCAATTCGATTCAGCTTTTCAAAACCTTCCACTAATTCCGCCATTATTTTAAAAATCTGCCAGCTAGAATGTCCACTTGATTCGGTCCAGATTCTTGGTTTAATCTTTTTTAATATTGCCATTTGTTTTTTTGTTTAGAAACAATTTTCTATTCGATTTGTTCTTAATAAGTGTTCAAAGTTAATTAATATTTTAAATTGTATTGAGAATCAATAGGAAATGAGTTTAATCTTCTGTTAAAAGGAGTTTTTCCAATTGAATAAGCTTTCAAACCTAAATCATTTGAATGTAAAATAGGTCTTATTTCATATAAGATTTTATATGATTAATAGGTTAATTCTAATTTTTATATGATATTTGTATATTCTAATCAATTATAACTCATATGTCTTTTAATCCAGCAGATCAAATTCAGGATTTACAGTATTTTGGAGAATTTGGAGGTGTTAACCCTTCAATCTCTGATTCTTCTACTTATACATTTTTATCAGCAAAAAAAATGTTTGACACCTTCGAGGGAAATACAGAAGGTTGTTATCTTTACTCAAGACATTCCTCTCCTAGTAATTTATATCTAGGACAAGCATTAGCTGCTATGGAAAATACAGAGGCTGCAAATGTTACTGCTTCTGGAATGGGTGCAATTACTTCAGTATTATTGCAACTGTGCCAAGCAGGTGACCATATTGTTTCCAGCAGAACAGTTTATGGTGGAACTTATGCTTTTATGAAGAATTTTTTGCCAAGATTAAACATTAAGACGACGTTCGTTGATAGTACAAATTTAGAAGTTGTAGAAAATGCCATAACTAAAAAGACGAAAGTGCTTTATTGTGAGGCAGTAAGCAATCCTTTATTGGAGATTACTGACCTTAAAGCAATGTCAGCGCTAGCAAAAAAATATAAATTAAAATTAGTAGTTGATAATACCTTCTCTCCTTTAACTATTGCACCAATAAGCTTAGGAGTAGATGTGGTAATACACAGTTTAACCAAATTTATTAATGGAAGTAGTGATACCGTTGGCGGTGTAATTTGTGGGACACAGGATTTTATTAATGAATTGAGAAGTGTTAATGATGGTGCCGCTATGCTATTAGGTCCTACCATGGACAGTATGAGAAGTGCTAGTATTCTTAAAAATTTAAGGACATTGCATATCCGAATTAAACAACATTCGCATAATGCCATGTATCTTGCCGAGCAATTTGAAAAAGAGGGTTTAAAAATATTTTATCCAGGATTGAAGAGCCATCCGCAACATAAATTATATAAGAAACTATATAATAAAGAATATGGTTTCGGTGGAATGTTAGCTTTAGATGCTGGGAGCTTAGAAAAAGCTAACGAACTTATGGAAATGATGCAAAATGAAAACATTGGATATTTAGCGGTAAGTTTAGGATTTTATAAGACTTTATTTAGTGCACCAGGAACTTCTACTTCCAGTGAAATTCCAATGGAAGAGCAAACTGAAATGGGCTTGTCTGATGGTTTAATAAGATTCTCAATAGGTTTAGACAATGATATCGAACGCACTTATAAGAAGATTAAGTCTTGTATGAAAAAAGTAGGAATTTTATAATATTTTAAAATCTTCAATTTAGCCGGAATGGAGTTTTATCCTCATTCCGGCTTTTTTATTAATAATATTTCCAAAATTTAATTCGATATTAGACCTTTGCACAATTCCCCTCTGTCTAAAAGTGTATCATTTTGGATCAAACATTTCGATAAAAGTTAAATAGTCTTTGCATTTTTCTGACTTTCTTTTACAATAATCGCCTCTTCGAGGCTTTTATAACTATTTTTTGGCATTTTGGATACTATTGGTCATAGCTTTTCTTTACCGAAGCTGCTTCTAAGTCAGTGTTAGCACTTACGATTTTTGAGTAGATAATGGGTTTTCGTTTTCTTTTTCAGCTCTTTAACGGTCTTATTTCCATTAGTGTTTTATGCCATTGCCATGCAAGGGTATTGATATTTTCATCATTAAAATAGGAAAGTGTTTTTTTCTAAATGCTCATTTCCATTATAAAAAAACGAGGTCTATAATTTATATTCAATCTATATATTTGTTAAAAATTTATTCAAAATACGATTAATTTCACTAATATCTTCATTTTGTCTAAATTGCAACTTATTTTTACTTATTAAAACAAAAGCATATCAAGATGTATTCCAAATCAATATTGACTATCGGTTTATTTAGTTTGTCGTTAGGGTTCAGTCAGCTATCTGCTCAGAATTTATTTACAGTTGGTAAGCAGCCCATTCCTAAATCGGCATTTCTGGAAATGTATCAAAAGAATAATGCTCAATCGCCAAGTTATGATAAAGCTTCTTTGGAGGATTTTGTAAATCTATTTGCACTTTATAAAATGAAAGTTATGGAAGCAAATGCGCTTCAATTAGATACAATTCCTTCTATAAAGTCTGATATTGACATGTATAAGAGCCAATTAGCCAAAAGTTATATTACTGATAATAAACTTGAAAGTCAATTACTTCATCAGGCCTATGATCATACTACTAAGGAAAGAGCTGTAGCACATATTTTACTTACAGGTTTTGGTGATGAAATGGAATATGCCAATAAGCATAAATTGGATTCATTGGCTCAAGCAATAAATTTAGGTAAAATATCATTTGAAGATGTAGCTAAGAAATATTCTTTAGACAGAGCCACTGCAAGTGAAGGTGGTTATTTAGGTTATATTCATGCTTTTCAAACGCCCTATGAATTTGAAGAAATGGTTTATAATACACCTGTTGGACAAATTTCTAAGCCATTCAAATCTTCTTTAGGTTACCATATGGTTAAGGTTTTAGCAGAACGTCCCGCTTTAGGATCAGTAGAAGTTGCTCAGATATTATTGACCACGTCTGAAGAGAATAAGGACGCACAAATGGCATTAGCTCAATCTATTATTCAAAAATTAAAATCAGGAAGTTCTTTTGAGCAAATGGTTCAGCAATATTCTGAAGATATTTACAGTAATAAAAATAATGGCGTCATTAAACCCATTGCTTCTGGCTCTACAGATGAAAATATTGAAAATGCAGTTTTTAAATTGAAGAATACTGGTGATATTTCTCAACCTATAGTGAGTTCAATTGGTATTCATATTTTTAAATTGATTAAAAAAGTCCCATTGGGCACCTTTGAACAAGAGGAACATGCTTTAGGTGAAAAAGTAGATCGGTATTGGTCTAAAGCAATTAATGAAAGAAATTTAGAAACTACTAAGAAATTGGTTGGTTTTAAGGAATATCCAGAAGCTTTAGAAAAACTAATTAATGCAATTAGCAATGATGATTTTGAAAAAGACTCCAAACTGGGTAGTTATCCTAATTTAAAATTAACTTTATTAGAAATTTACGGTAATAAATACACTCAGCAAGATTTTTTAAGTTATATTCAGAGAATAACTCAAGGAAGATTAACAGGAAATAAAGTGACAACTTTAAAAGATTTGTATAGAGTGTATACAGAAAAAATGCTTGCTGAAGCTCAAGTAGCTCATTTAGAAAAAACAAATCCAGAATTTAAAAAATTAGCTGAGGAATATACAAATGGGGTCTTGATATTTGATTTAATGGAAAAGAATATCTGGAATAAAGCGAGTGAAGATAGTTTAGGTTTACAAGAGTATTATAAGAAATATAGCAGTAAGTACCAATGGGAACCAGGTTTTAAAGGTGAAATTTTGCAAAGTAAGAATCATGAGGCTATGCAACAAATTTTGGAGTCCTTAAAAGAAGGCAGTTCTATAGCTGATGCTTTGAAAATGATAAATACTCCAGATACGGATGAGAAAATATATCAACAAACAGGACGTTTTAATTTTACGCATATACCACAAGTAGATAAAAGCAAAATTATTGCTGGGAAATATGTTGGTATTTTACCGGATGGAAATGGGGGTGAGTTTATCATCTTAGCAGATGAAGTTTATAACAATCCACAACAGAAGACTTTTTTAGAAGCAAGAGATAAGGTAGTAGAAGATTATCAATCTTTTTTAGAAAAGAATTGGAATGAAAAACTAAAAGAAAAATATCCTTTGAAGGTTAATTCCACAGTATTAAATAGTATGGTAAAATAGTATTATTAATTTTTTTTATTTTAAAGCATTTGTGATTAATTTGAAGACGGGATTTTTAGTTTTATTGTTGGCATTTTTTAATGTTCAAGGTCTATACGCAGTAAAGATTATTGGTAAAGTGGTTAATCTCAGTACTGATAAACCCTTGATGGAGGTTGAAATTTCAAATGTGCATTCTGGGATGACGGTTGTTACTCCTAAAGATGGCACTTTTGAAATGGAGGTGAAAACTGGAGATTTGATCGAGTTTCGCTTAGCTGATTTTCAGGTGGCTAGAGTAAAGATAAAATCAGAAAATGTCGCTAATTTTTATTATATTCAAATGCAAGTAGCGCCCACTAATATTGAGAATCAACTGATTCAAGATTATGTTATGGGTGCAAAAATTGATAGTATCAAACGGAGAGAGCTGTATCAAAAGGCATTAGATCATTATAAATTAACAGGTCTGGATATTGTTCAACATCCTTTTGACGCTATGAGTAAAAGGAATAGAATGATTTGGAGATTTCAGAAAAATTATGAAATCTGGGAGAAAGACAAATTCATTGACTACGTATTTAATGATCGTTTGATTGTTCAGCTTACTGGACTTAATGCCGAGAATATCGAAGAATATAAAAGAAGATTCCGACCTTCCTACGATCAAATTCGAGGTTTGAATGAGTATGATTATTATTCTTACATTAAAGAAACCGTGAAGTTATTTAATCAAGATTTAGAAAACCAGAAAAATAAAAAAACCAATCCTGAAGAAAATTATAATTATGACAGGGAATGAGAATAGGATTCTTTAAAATATCGATGATTTTGTGTTTTGTTTTTTGGGGAAACATATCTTTTGGTCAAGAACCTAGCAGTCTTACTAAAATGTATGAGGCTAATTTACCAAAAGACAGTCTCAAAAAAAAGGCGAGCCATATTGATAATAAGGATTCAACATTTTATACTATTAAAGATACGGCTAATCATATTATAGTTAAGGGTATAGAGTTTAGACACGGACTTTTTTCTTGGAGAGATTCAGTGATTATTCCGAAACGTTCTGCATTTTATTCTTTGATTTTTCCAGGTCTGGGTCAAATTAATAATAAAGATTATTGGAAACTGACTATTATTTATGGTGCTTTAGGAGCTGGAATCTATTCTTATATAGACAATAATAAGAATTATAATCAGGCTCGAGCAGAATATGCTTTTCGATTAGATAAGGGAGGCGTTTCAAATGCTTTTTTATATCCAAGATTTCAGGCTTTTAGTACCACTCAGGTGCAGCAAGAAAGAGACTGGTATAAAAGATGGATAGACGTAACCATGATGGCCTCTATTGTAGGATATGCTTTACAAGTAGTAGAAGCTAATTCAGCAGCACATTTAAAAGGATTTGATGTGACAGATGATATAAGTTTTAAGATTCATCCTTCAGTTGTACCCAGTCCTTATGGAATTATTCCTGGAATAAGTTTTGCTTTTAATTTTAAATAATGAAAAAGAGAATTATAGCGATAGACTATGGTAAAAAGCGTACTGGTTTGGCGCTTAGTGATGAGCTGGGAATGCTTGCAACTGGATTAAAAACAGTCGATACCGAAAAGCTGGTTTGGGAATTGAAACAAATTTTCGAACAATTTGATGTTGATACTATTCTTTTAGGTTATCCTAAAAACCTTGATGGTAATCCTACCGATATTACCGCCAAAGTAGAAAAATTTGCTACTCAAGCCCAAAAATTATTCTCAGATAAGAAATTGATGCTCTGGGATGAGCGTTTTACCTCTAAAATGGCTTTTCAAGCAATGATTGATAGTGGTTTAAAGAAAAGCGACAGAAGAAATAAAGCATTGATTGATGAAATGAGTGCGCGGATATTATTGCAAGGATATTTAGATGGTCAGGTTTAGACCTTTTTAAGTACGCCCTTTCTATTTTAAAAGGCTCTAAATTAATTATTTCTTTCTTTTAAAGCAATCCACTGCTATACCATAAATTAAATTATTTTGTATCTTTGTACTTTATTACTTTAAAAATTAAAATAATGAAATCAAAATTTATGAAACTATTTACGGGATTTTTAGGAACCCTAATGCTTAGTGGCATAACGCTAAGCTCTTTTGCTCAAGTCAATTACCCTTATGTTGGTGATTTCGAAACTTCAACAACTACTCCAAGTAGTAAATCTTATGCTTCCATTGATACCATTTTTATGAACGGAATGCCATGGGTTATGCCGGGTGTTTTTCTAGGTGCGATGACAGCTTCTGACCATTATAATGGTTCAAGAGGTGCAAGAGTAAGATTGACGAATAACTCATCTGGTAATCCAGCTTCTTTAGAAATGTTAGCTAATTTACCTTTAGGAGTTGGAACACTATCTTATGGAGCTGCGATGTATGGTTCTGATGCAATGGATTCTATTTTTGTTGAATATAGCATAGATAACGGAACTACTTGGGTTTTAGTGGGTAGTGATGCTATTAATCCAATTACATCTGGTTTAAATACGTATTCTCATACGATCAATATAGCTGCTCCTGTAAGAATTAAATTTACCAAAGGATCAACAGCTAATTCTAGAGTGAATATGGATGATATTACAATTACTGCTGCTGGAAGTACAGGAAGCTTATCTGCAATTGCATTTACTCCTAATGGTAATAATGTAAGTTTAGCAACAGATTCTTTAACCCTTACTTTTAATGATACTATTATAGTAGGATTTCCTAACAGTCAACTTTATTTATATAAAAGTGGACAAAGTGCTCCAGTATTTTCTTTTCCAGCATCTTCTGCTGTAATTACAGATAATAAAGCAGTTTTTGGTCCAGTAAGTCTTGAGAATAATACCTCTTATTATGTAACATTGGATTCTAATTTATTTAAGACTAATGCTTCTAGTTATTATCTTGGATTTATGGACACTACAATTTGGAGATTTATGACTCAAGATACGACTCCAGTGGCACCGATGACTACTTTGTCCGAAACTTTTACAAATTGTGATAATGGCGGTGCAATGGGTGTTTTTGAAGCTTACAGTATTGAAGGTCCAAAAACTTGGAAATGCTCTAGTTTTGGACACGGAGATCAACATTCTGTTTATTTTAATGGAGGTTCAGCTTCTGGTGCTGAAGCAAGTAACGATTGGTTAATTACCAGTGCTCCACTTGACTTTTCAGCTATGAATAATCCAGAATTAAGTTTTTATCAAAATAGAAGATTTGAAGGAAATGTAACTAGAAGTATCAAAGTTTCTACTAATTATGTTCCAGGTACTGATCCATCAACAGCTGTATGGGCTTCGGTTTCGGTTCCTGCTTTAACAACTTTACCTGATACTGCATGGAATAAAGTAGAAAATATTTCATTAAACAGTTATAAGAATACACCATTCTATCTTGCTTTTGTTTATCAGTGTGATTCTACTTCAGCTTGGGAATGGACTTTGGATGATATAATGGTAACTGATAAGAATACAAGTATTAAGAATGTTGATGGTAATATTGCTGGAATACAAGTTTTAGGACAAGCATCTCATCATCAAATTAATTTAAATATCGATGCTAAACTTAATGGTCAATATGAATTACAATTATTTGATCTTTTAGGAAGAAATATTGCTACACAAAAAATAGAATTACAAACTGGAAGTAATAGAATTAACTTTAATAACCTGAATTTAAACTCCGGAATGCACATCATTAGATTGATGGGTAAAGATGGGATGGCTACGGTGAAAGCTGTGGTTAGATAATAAATTAAGGTACTTAAAAAAGCTTAGTTTCATACAAGAAACTAAGCTTTTTTAATTTAGGGAGTATCATAAATATT
Source organism: Edaphocola sp. (assembly GCA_035497795.1). Lineage (GTDB taxonomy): Bacteria > Bacteroidota > Bacteroidia > Chitinophagales > Chitinophagaceae > Edaphocola. The sequence continues at coordinate 59,438 of DATJCU010000144.1, forward strand.
TTAATGTTCATTTTGAAAGCTTATAACTGATTATCTGTTATCGACTAAAATGGTTTTATTTTTTTCATTATTTGAAATATTCTCCTGAAAGAAATCAAACTTTTGAATTAATCCAATAAAAAATGCTAGTAGAATGTATTCTTGAGGCTTTTTTACTCATTTTCTTTCCGTTTTGGGAGGGCTTACTTGTCAGGATTGAACCTACTATGGATATGACAAGTTCTAAATATCTTTTCACTCAAAAAGAAGTATCACCTTGATTAAAATCTAAAGAATTAATTATTATAAAAATTAGTATTCTAGTCTCCCCTAGAATTGAAATCCAAATTTAAGTTGAAAATCTAGTGGAAAACCTGTAGTAAAATACCAACCTATCGCTTCTCCAATACCGGCATAATCATCCTCATAATATCCAGATTTAAATCTATATATTGGCGGTGAAAGAAGTCTCAATCCAGTTAAGGGTTCAATTGTAAATTGTTTTCCAATTAAAAACTTATAGCCAAAATTAAATCCAAATCCAAAAGTGGACCATCTTCTATTTTCTAAGGCTCCACCATATAAATCATAATTTAAAGTGGAGAGATTACCATAAATTAATTTTGCCTGACCAAAAAAGCCCTCCATATTTCCGTCTCTTTTTCCATAAATTCTAATAAAAGGTTCTAAGACAGGTCCCGTCCAATTTAGAAAATAGTAATTCATATTCATACCAAAACTTGCTCTTTCTTGTATTGGGATTTCAAATTGAATTCTGGCTTTAAAATTAACGATTCCCAAAGTCCCAGAAATGTTTCCTTCAAAATTTTGAGCATAAGTAAGGCTCGATAATAACGTTAAAGTAATAAGTATTTTTAGTTTTAGTTTCATTGTTTTTCTCTTTTTTATAATTATAGCAAAACTCATTTAAGCTTCTTGAACAATTCAAGATTAACTGATTCCATAAAGGTAAACCATCACCATAAATAAAGCAAGTTTTAAGAATATTAATAGCCATAAATAGCAAATTAAAAGTGATGTGAATGGACGATTAATGAAATAAAATTGTTATAAAGATACTTAATAATTTGAAGTAAATTATTTTCATACTTGAAATTAATGCAGTTTTAGAAAAAATACAATCATTCTTTTCTTTTAAAAAATGTTTACTTTAGTTCCCAAAAGCAAGATTATTATTTCTGAAAAAGTGCTATAGCTTGGGCTTTGGTTTCAGTGAGTAATTTTCGAAATATGGTTCTAATTGAGGTTTGGAAAATCTTTTAGAATTTTTTCGAGAGAGTATTAATTAAAAATTATTTTAACAAAACATTTGTTTAATTAATTTTATCGTTTTAATTTGTGTTGTGAAACCATTAATTAATTATAAATGTTTGTAAGCGTTTGAAAATATTTTTTTAAATATGAACTTGCGTATATATATGAGTTGTACGCAAGCTTTCCCAACCGCACAAACAGCACATTTGGTTTTTTGCCAACGCACAAAGCCAAAGTTAAAAAAACCAAAAGAGCTGTTTTTTCCCAACCCGAAAACAGAACCTCTAAAAAATATTTGTACATTTGCTTTTGTAAATGAAGAATGTATTTTACATATTGACCTTTCTACTCTTTATGTTGCCAACGAGCAATGCACTTGCTTGTGGGAATTCTTCAACAAAAGCAAATACAGAAAAAAGTTGTTGCAAAAACAATGACAAGCATACGGAAAAGAAATCTTGTTGCGACTCCAAAACAGGTGACAAAGAAAATCACTGCAACGGTGGTTGTAAGAACACCAACTGTCATTGTCCTGTATCCGTAAATATACCAATACCGGCAAGTAATTTTTCCATACAATCAACCCCTTTAGTGATTGTAGAAAAAATAAATTGGGCATTTATTCAAAATGCACCTAAACCTGTTTACCTTTCCATTTGGCAACCGCCCAAGATAAGCTAAATCAGCACCTTGACAGCCATAGGTCTGTCCAATTCAAAGCAAAGAATTGACCTTTGCTTATCTAATTTTTCAACAATTTAAAGTTTAAAAAAATGAACTCATTAAAATATATAATGATGGCAGTAGTAATGCTATCCACCATAGCGTGTAACGCTCAAATAAAAAATCAAAAAACCGAAACAGTACACATTTACGGCAACTGCGGAATGTGTAAAAGCACCATTGAAAACGCAGGCAACAAAAAGAAAGAAGCCCAAATAGAATGGAACAAAGAAACCAAAATGGCGACTATTTCTTACGACAGTTTAAAGACAAACAGTAGCGAAATTCTTAAAAGAATTGCCTTATCGGGTTACGACAACCAACTTTTTATGGCACCCGATGACACCTACGCCAATCTGCCTGGTTGCTGCCAATACGAAAGACCAAAAAAGGAAATGCCCGAAATGACAAAATCGGAAAACAAAACCGAAACAATGGAAATGGACGGCAATATGAACCACGCTAATCACAATATGAATAAGAACCAAGTAGAAAAAACGCAAGAAAGCAATCCGCTTACCCAAGTGTTCAATAACTATTTCGATTTGAAAAATGCCTTGGTCAATTCAGATGGCAAAACAGCTTCTGAAAATGCGAAAAAACTTTTACAAGAAATTAACGCTGTAAAAATGGAAGCCTTGCCAATGGATGTACATATGGCTTGGATGAAAGTGTTAGAACCGCTAAAAGAAGATGCAGAACATATTGCCGACACCAAAGATATTGCCCATCAACGAGACCATTTTATGTCGCTTTCAAAAAATATGTACGAACTGATAAAAGTTTCAAAACAGGAAAAGCCTGTTTATTATCAGCATTGCCCAATGGCAAACAAAGGCAAAGGAGCAAATTGGTTGAGCAAAGAAAATGCTATTAAAAACCCTTATTACGGTTCGCAAATGCTTACTTGCGGTAGTACAGTTGAAACTATAAAATAACCAACAAAGCAATGAAGTGGTAAAATCCATCTTCATTGCTTTTCAAAGCAGAAAGAATATGAAAAAATATACTTGTCCGATGCACTTACAAGTGATAAAGGACGAACCGGGAAAATGTCCGCTTTGCGGAATGGATTTAGTTCCTATGGGTGGCAGTAAAAAAGAAACACACAGCCATTACGGACACCACCAACATCACGACCATAAAGAACATTCACATCATAGCGAAGACCACAGTCATCATTCTCATATTAGCTACGACAAACACGAAGGACATCATACCCACGATTTCCTCAAACGTTTTTGGGTAAGTTTGATCATTACCGTTCCCATTTTGCTCTTATCGGAAATGATACAGCATTGGTTCGGTTTTACTATTGCTTTTCCGGGAGATAAATATGTACTGCTGACATTAGGAACTATTATTTACATCTATGGTGGAATGCCTTTCCTGAAAGGAATGGTAGGCGAAATTAAAGCCAAAGCCATCGGTATGATGACTTTGGTAGCCATCGCTATTACTGTCGCTTATGTATATTCTGTAGCCGTGGCACTGGGATTGAAAGGTATGGATTTCTTTTGGGAGTTGGCAACCCTTATCGTGATTATGCTTTTGGGACATTGGTTAGAAATGCGTTCTACAATGGCAGCTTCAAGAGCTTTGCAGTCATTGGTGGCACTTTTGCCAAACGATGTTACTGTGGAACGAAATGGTGAAGCCATAAAAATAAAACTTGAAGACCTAAAAAACGGTGAAACCATTATCATCAAACCCGGTGAAAAAATTCCTGCCGATGGAACAATTGTCGATGGAGTTTCTTATGTAAACGAAAGTATGCTCACAGGCGAAAGTGTTCCGGTGAAGAAGGAAAAAGACGGAAAAGTAATTGCAGGTTCTATCAATGGCGAAGGTGCGTTAAGAGTTACAGCAACAGGTGTGGGTAAAGACAGTTACCTCAATAAGGTTATTAATTTAGTTCAGGATGCACAGGCAGCAAAATCGAATACGCAAAACCTTGCCGATAAAGTAGCCAAATGGCTCACTTATATAGCTATTGCGGTTGGAGTTGTCACCTTTATTTATTGGTTTGGCAGTAGCGGAGATATTGCTTTTGCATTGGAAAGAATGGTTACGGTAATGGTTACGGCTTGTCCACACGCTTTGGGTGTGGCTATTCCGTTGGTGGTTGCTATTTCCACCACGCTTTCGGCAACCAATGGTTTACTCATTCGCAACCGAACGGCATTTGAGACCACACGCAACTTATCCACCATTATTTTTGACAAAACAGGAACGCTTACCCAAGGTTCTCACGCTGTTGAAAAGGTTATTCCATTAACCGATAAATATACTGCCGATGAAATGGTACAGTATGCAGCAGCCGTTCAGCAATATTCCGAACACCACATTGCAAAAGGTATTTTGAAAACGCTGAAGGAAAGAAACCTTGAACTATGGAAGTCAGAGAATTTCAGCTATATGGCAGGTATAGGTGTAAAAGCAGTAGTGAACGGAAAGGAAATAGTAGCGGCAGGACCTAATTATTTCAAACAAAACAATCTTACAGAGCCTGAAACGCCAAAAGAAGTCAATCAAAATATTGAAACGGTCAATTATGTTTTTATTGATAATGAAGTTATCGGCATAATCACCTTGGCTGACAGTATTCGTGAGGGTTCACAAGAAGCCATTAACGAGTTAACAAAGATGAATATTAGATCCATTCTGCTTACAGGCGACAATGAAAAAATTGCGGCAGCCGTATCAAAGCAGTTGGGAATGGACGGTTATATCGCCAATGTATTGCCTCACGAAAAGCAGGAAAAAGTAAAGGAATATCAAGCCAAAGGTGAAGTGGTTGCGATGACTGGAGATGGCGTGAATGATGCACCTGCATTGGCACAGGCAGATGTAGGTATTGCAGTAGGTTCAGGTACGGATGTAGCAGCCGAAACAGCCGATATTATTCTGGTGAACAGCGACCCAAGAGATGTAGTAAAAATGATTGACTTCGGTAAACGGACTTATAAAAAGATGGTTCAAAATCTGCTTTGGGCGGTTGGCTACAACGTTATTGCCATTCCGCTTGCAGCAGGTGTGCTTTATCCGAATTTCGTTTTAAGTCCTGCAATGGGTGCGGTTTTGATGAGCGTAAGTACAATTGTGGTTGCCATAAATGCAAGCCTTTTAAAAATTAATAAATGAAAATTATAAAATGAATATACAAAATCTTTTTCAAAAAAAACTGTTGCCGATAGCTTTATTGCTATTGGCAACTTCAAATTTATTTGCCCAAAAAGTAGTGCATTACGACTTGGTTGTAACCGACACCATTGTTAATTTTTCGGGAAAAGAAAAACGAGCCATTGCCGTAAACGGACAAATACCGATGCCCACACTTACCTTTACCGAAGGCGACACGGCAGAAATTGTAGTGCATAACAAACTCAAAGAATCTACTTCACTGCATTGGCACGGACTTTATGTTCCCAATAAAGAAGACGGAGTGCCTTATCTTACACAAATGCCCATAGAACCGGGTGAAACCTTTACTTATCGTTTCCCAATTATTCAAAATGGAACACATTGGTATCACAGCCACAGCGGATTGCAGGAACAAATCGGGATGTACGGTTCTTTGATTTTGTTGAAAAAAGAAGACGACCCTACTTTCAGAAAAGGCATTGACGATTTGCCCCAAGTCCCCATTATTCTCAGCGAATGGACAGATATTAAACCCGAAAATGTACACCGAATGTTGCACAATGCCAACGATTGGGGCGGTATCAAAAAAGGTTCGGTACAAAGCTATTCCGAAGCCATAAAAGCAGGACATTTCAAAACCAAATTAGGAAATGAATGGAAACGAATGTTAGCAATGGATGTAAGTGATGTGTATTACGATGCTTTCTTAATCAACGGAAAAATACAAAGCCAACTATCGCAGTTTAAAGGTGGCGATAAAGTAAGATTGAGAATTGCCAACGGCGGAGCTTCTTCCTACTTTTGGTTGCAATGGGCAGGTGGAAAAATGACCGTAGTTGCCAACGATGGCAACGATGTAGAACCCGTAGAAGTGGATAGGTTAATCATTGGCGTTTCCGAAACCTACGATGTCATAGTTACCATTCCAGATGATGGATTGGCGTATGAGTTTCTTGCCACACCCGAAGACCGCACCAAATCAACTTCCATTTATCTCGGCACAGGAGCAATTCAACTAAAAAGCAGAATGCCACGATTAGACTATTTTGAGGGGATGAAGATGATGAATGATATGATGAATTTGGATGGCACGATGAACGATATGGGTATGAATATGACCAACCAACAAATGGATATGAATACCGTAATGTATCCCGAAATTACAGGAAGCAACAAAAAGCAATCCGATAAAATGGAAATGGGCAGCAATATGAACCATTCCAACCATTCGATGAACGCTAATCAAAATATCGTTACGCTCAACTACGGAATGCTCAAAGCACCACAACCTACCACGCTTCCCAAAGATGCACCGGTACGGGAATTGCGGTTTGAACTTACCGGAAATATGAACCGCTATGTATGGAGTATGGACAATAAAGTGCTTTCTGAAACCGATAAAATCCTCATTAAAAAAGGCGAAAATGTCCGCATAGTTTTATACAACAACTCGATGATGCGACACCCAATGCACTTGCACGGACACGACTTTAGAGTACTCAATAAACAAGGCGAAAACGCACCCTTAAAAAATGTGTTAGACATTATGCCGATGGAAACCGACACCATTGAGTTCAACGCCAATTTGGAAGGCGATTGGTTTTTCCATTGCCACATTCTCTATCATATGATGGCAGGAATGAACCGAGTTTTTTCTTATGCAGACCAAGCACCCAACCCCTATTTACCCGATAAAAAATGGGCGTACAAAAAACTGCAAAGAGAAAGCAACCAATTTCATTTTATGTTTGAAAATGATTTTACCACCAACGGAAATGATGGTATGATGATGTTGCAAAACACACGATGGAGCATAGGCACAGAATGGCGTTTGGGCTATAACGACCACCACGGCTACGAAACCGAAACGCATATTGGTAGATACATTGGAAAGAATCAATGGTTTATGCCCTTCGTAGGTTTCGATTGGCGATACAGAAAACACGATGGCGAGGTAGAAAAAAATATCTTTGGGCAATCCAATACCAAAGACCAAAGAGCCGTAGCCAGTTTAGGATTTGTTTATACCCTACCTTGGTTAGTCAATTTTCAGGCAGAAGTATTTCACGATGGCAATGTCCGTTTACAATTGATGCGGGAAGACATTCCAATAACACCTCGCTTACGATGGGCATTTATGGTCAATACCGACAAAGAATATATGACAGGCTTCAAATATATCGTTACCCGAAACGTATCCCTTTCCACACATTACGATAGTGATATGGGCATTGGTTTTGGAGCAACATTAACCTATTAAATAATAGAAATATCCGATTTGCTTAAACAAGTCGGATATTCTTTACAAAAAAAAGCGTAAATTTATACCACTAATCCACTAAATTTCAATATTATGGCTTCACAATACGAAACAGGACACGCCAAAAATGTGGCGAACCTACAGAAATTAATCGAACAAGTAACCGTTTACACCGATTACAACCCACCCGTTGCCAATTTGGAAGTAGCAAATTTGCAAACCCTTTATACAAATTCTTTAGCAAAATTAAACGAGGTGGAAGATAAACGGAATGCCAACAAAGCAGCAATCCATTCACGCCAAGTTGCCTTTGAACCTTTAAAGCCAATTTGCACCCGAATCATCAACCAATTAGAAATTCTGGGATTAGCACAAGGAACGCTTGACCAAGCCAAATCCTTAAACAAACTCATACAAGGCGGACAAAAGCGTAAAAGCAATACTACTGAAAATGAGGGAGGCACTCCCCCTTCGGGGGAGCCAGAGGGGGCTACCGTTTCCACTTCCCGACAGTCTTACACCCAACAAGCCGACAACTTCGGGATTTTGTTGCAATTGCTATCCACCATTCCCACCTACAATCCCAATGAAACCGATTTACAATTAGCAAGTCTGAACACCTATCAAACCTCATTGATGAGTGCTACCCAAGCCGTTGACCAAACCGAAGCCGAACTCAACAATAAGTTTATAGAAAGAAACGAAATTTTATATGCCGATGGAAGCGGACTCTACTCCATCGCCCAAAATGAAAAAAAGTATGTGAAAAGTGCGTATGGAGCTAACTCTCCCGAATTTTCCAATGTGTCGAAAATTAAATTTACCGACCAAAAATAATATTTTGATAAGTCAATTTAATATTAGAGCATTCCGATTTAATATTCTTTCAACCCAATTCAATATTTTAACATCCTAATCGAATATTCTTTTAGGATGTTTTTATATTCTCTCATCCTGATTTAATATTAGAGCATCCGAAAATTACATTTTAACACCCGAAAACAACATTATAACAACCTGAAAATACATTGCCCCACCAACACAGCACATTGCTCCCTTCGTTCCTCCGTTCGCAAAGTGTCTCGTCCTAAAATAGGTTTACACAAAAACGTGTAAAAATGGACAAAAAAAGTAAAGTCATTTCAGGACTAAAAACTGGCAAAATCATCATTCAAAAACCGAATAAGTATTTCACAGATTCGGAAAAACATCACATTCT
>DATJCU010000145.1:0-1929 GCA_035497795.1 Edaphocola sp.
CTTTCCATCCATAGGCAAAAGACACACCAGCCTGTTCGAATTCCTATTTTACCAAAAGCACAGAAAATAATTGATACATACAAGGACAACCCTAAAGCAATTAATATAGGTCGTGTATTTCCCAATATCTCCAATCAAAAATTAAACAGTTATTTAAAAGAGATAGCGGATTTGTGTGGCATTCAAAAACCTCTCACTTTTCATATAGCCAGACACACATTTGCAACAACGGTAACCCTTACCAATGGTGTCCCATTAGAAACAGTTTCAAAATTATTAGGACACAGCTCCATCCAGATGACACAGGTCTATGCCAAAATAGTGGAGAAAAAAGTAAGCCAGGATATGAGTAATTTAAGGAGGACACTTAGCAATTTAAAAGAAGGAGGAGATAAAAAGCAAACTTGCGCTATTTAATTATAGGTGGAATATGCATTTTAGACCAAATAGGTTCAAATCGAATTAGATGCTGAAATGCATTCTTTGGTCTAAAATGTATAACTTGGGTTAAATAAGACTACTAATCATATTGTTACGAGCCATAAAGCTCTACACAACATAATTGTCAGACCCTAATCCCAAGTGTTATGCGCAACATCTACTGTGATTTCTGCGACCAGTATTTTGATCATTTGACTAAAATTAAAAAAAAGCAAGACTCACCATTAAAAAATGCAAGGAAAATTATTGCATTAACAACTCAAAGCTTACAAGAGTTAAAAGCCTTGGTATTGAAACATCAATTCGCTAACCAAAAAGAAGAAATACACTTTTTCAAAATATTAAAACCCAAGATCTTTTCTCAATTGATTTATTATGCTAAAGTAAAACAGGTCGAATCCACCTTACCATATTTTAGCTGTCTTGAAGAGAAAGAGAGGTATTTAAGAAATAAATTACGAATAATTAGTCGATTCTTTCAACGAAATACGGACTTCTATCGTTACATGAATAATGAATTATCGCACATGGACGACAAGTATTTTGTCCGAGGTCATTTAAACTGCCATCTATTCGAGGATTCTTTCTTGCCTATGACCGACCAGTTTTTTTCTACCTGTTATGATCTCAAAGCTTCCTACCTATTAGCTTACGATAAACTCACCATGTATCTAAAAAACAAAATCAAGAACATTCATGAACAAGAAGATGATTCATTTATTGTAAATAACACACCTCCCCTTATGCAATGGACAGGAACCAAAATAGCTCTAGTAGAACTCATATATGCTTTGCAAGCCAGTGGATGCATTAACAATGGAAATGTTAGCATCAAAGAAGTGAAAGAGATGTTTGAAAGAGTTATAGAAATTGATCTAACTGATTATTATAGATTATTTCTTGAAATAAAAGCACGCAATAGCACCACCAAATTTATTGACAAGCTTTGCGAAGATCTTAACAGAAAAATTGAAACTCAAAATCAATAAAAGTTCGGCTTTAATATTATCCACCAAACTAATATCTAAAACCCCATTCAACTAACACCCTATTTTACTACCAAACTAAAAACCTATTCAACTAATAACCTACCTCCCTAACAACCTATCCACTTACCACCTTAATATTAAAGTATCAAGTTACACCCAACTTGAGGAAATGACTGTTTTTGCTATTAAAAAGAAGATTGTACTGCCAAACAGTATCAAAACATACCAAAATTAATTTTTCCTCAAGTTGGGTACATATTGAGGTTTTATTATTTAGCAACTTCCTATTTTTGGTAGTCTAAACTCTAAAAACCAACACTATGGCAGCTGAAATTATTACAGTAGAAGATTTGCAAGCTTTCAAAACTGAACTAATTAATGACATTAAGGATCTATTAAAGGAGTTAAAAGGACAACCCAACAAAAAATGGTTAAAGTCATACGAAGTTAGAGAACTGCTTAACATCTCCCCAGGCACACTACAAAACCTACGTATTAA
>DATJCU010000146.1:0-3967 GCA_035497795.1 Edaphocola sp.
TGTATCCAACAGTTGTACAGTCGCATGAGACCTCAACATCATGTATTTTAAAAGGTGCATCACCGGTATTCTGTATCTTAGTTTTTACAATTGCTGCCTCTCCTCGCTTCATCGTTCCAAGATCGAAATCTGTTTGTTCTAACCTTACAGTTGTGTTTTCTGACAAAGGAGTTGCATTTTTAACTCCTGATGCAATCTCTGATAAGTACATATCTTTGACGCGCCTGTTATGAACAGGATTACCAATAAAAGCTACTTTATTATCTTTATCCAGCAGAAAGCATTGAAAGCTCTGGTTCGTAGGAAAACTAAATGCAAGATAGAAAGCAATTAATTATTTTGATCACAGTTTTTTGAAATATATTTTTACTAAAATAGGATTATCTTCTTCATTCCTAATGTCAAGTTTTGCGCGTTCTGTTTCATTCAATAGGTTACTTGAATATAGAGTTCCCAATTGATCTGTAAGTAATTCGGCTATTATGTAGTTATCTGTAAATAAGTATGTGATAAATGAAAGACCTTCACTTGTTTTGAAAAAATAGTGACTGTCACCCGTTGCTTTATTATAAAAAATATGTGGAGCTAAACTCTTTTCATTTTTGAAAACTATTTGTGCATAATAATAGTTGTTATTTTCGTGTCTACTATTAAATCGGTATAGATTATTGGAGCTCATCATCTGCTGAATTAGTTCCATCATTCTATTTGAGCTATTTTTCAAATCAATGGGCTTGGCTATCTCCTTTTTACGAAACTTATCGATATCATATTTACCAAAATCCCATTTGTAAGCCAAATAATATCCGTCGGATGTAATTTGATAAACATTGTTGGTAATAGAAATTGAGAAATAAGTCTTGTCATTGTATGTCCAAAATGGTGAAACAACAAATCTATCCTCTAAGCCCTGGCCTCTCCAGAAACTATTGATGATTTGATGAGTTTTTTTTGACACTAACACTATATTACCAATATTTAAATCCGGTGTTGAATTTACCCAAAAAATATAGGTGCTGTCGTCAAAGTTTCTGAAATGAGCACTAGCAGAATTGTCTGGAAAGGGCAAGTTATCCTTCTTGATGAAACGACCTGATAAATCATATGTGTTTATAAAGTTGAAAGGAGACAGTAGTTTTATTTCCTGCAGGGTAGAATCTATAATAGCATCATAGACATGTGTGTATTCTCCGGGGCCTTGTCCCACTTTCATAATCGTATTGATATGTTTCCCTGAATTACTATCAGACAAAATCAAACTTTTCACTTCTCTGTCAAGTATATATAATGTATCATTGATCAAGTGCAGATTTTCTATTTGTTTGATGAAAGTTTTTTCATTTAATTCCAATGGAATTAATTCAATCTTTTCAAATAAATCATAGAACGAGACTCCTATATCTTTCAATTCTACTTTTAGTGTAAGCTTGTTGTCTTTTTGCTCTTTGGGAGTACAGACATCGAAAATAAATAGCAACATACTTATTTTCAATGTTAAAAAAAAACCCTTCATATATAATTATAATTGAAAGTATTGGAATATGAAATTCAATATTCCAATACTCTTGGTTTATAAACTGTTAGCATCTGCAACTAAAATTAGGATCACCGATACGTTCACATGGAAGGCACCAAGTCATTCGTTGTATCCAACAATAACCTGTTCCGTAACAATCTAAATCACAAAATGTGCCTGGATCAGGATCCGGTCCCCATTCGATATAGGCTAACACCTCCACATTAGCTAATGCCAAATCACTCAAACCGGCATCATTACTCATACTCTTGTTTACTCCCCAACCTGCGGTTGCGAGAAGTGCAAGGGCGAATACGCCCGAAAAAATCTTTTTTTTTCATAATATAAATAATTTAAAAAATTAAAATGTTCCTCACTTTGAGAGATTTATTGTATGTATCCACTTATTTTGATTTTAACAGGACTGTTTTCTATATTTCTGCAAACATAAATTTTATGAGAATTTCAGTTGATTCAATATATTCATAAAGCTTTTCTCATTTACCTTTATAATTCTTTAACTTGAAGTTTTCAACATATACAAGTTTCCTTTAAGATTAATGGTTGTGTTATTTAGATCCCATAATTAAAAAGGTCCTCAATTTTGATTTCAATAATACTAGGATTACTGTTTTGATCTACCTGTTCATTTTCATTGCCAATATCATAACCTGTAAAATAAATTGTATCATTATTCGAAATTCTTTGTGGGAATAGTAGATAAGATTCTTCAACAAAATCTTTAACACGTATTATTCTTTCCTCTTTGTTCTTTTTATTAATAATCCAGTAAAACAATTGTGGCATCATTGTATTTGGTTCATATTTAAAAATTAATAAAAAAGTATAGTTTGTATTTTCCATGTATTCACGGATAATTGCATATTCGATTTTATCTAATTTTTCGTTCATATGCATTGGATCAGAAGATATAATAGCATCAGGTATCTTATACTGGCCAAAATCTATATAATATGAATTTTCTAATTCTATATTTAATCTGTATAAGTTAGGACTTAATGATTCTCTATAAGTAATATAAAAGTTCTTGCCAAAGTTGTTTTCTATTAGTGGGATCCCTTTTTCATCTATTGGGAAATATTCATTTACTTTTAAAAAGCTAGTGTCAGTCTGTACTAATTTAAATTTTGAAAATGTTGGATTATTACCAACATAAAACCAATAGTTTTTATTTTCTTTAGCAAATGAAAAAGCTGGATAAATGATGTTTATTTTTTCTATAAACTCACCATTAAGTTGATATCTTAATATAGCGTTATAGTCTAAAATTTCTATAGTATTATTATTAAGAATAACATCCCTCATTTCAGTAAATTCATTGGGTCCCCCTCCTCTTTTTCCAATAAAATTAATAAAGTTACCTTCTGAATCAAACCTGAAAATTTGATATGTTTTTTGAGAATATAAAATGAACTCATCTTTATTAATTAGCAAACTTGTATATGCTGGAATTATTATTGAATCAGTAGAAAGTTCAATTATTCTTTTCTTTAGATCTTTTGCATTGGCCAAGTCTAAGTCGTTGGCTTTAGTTATATCGAATGTAATTTTATTTTCAGATTCTATCTTTTCTTCTTGACGTTTATTACAAGACCAAAAAAAGATTATGAAAAATATTATATATACATAGTTTATGTTTAATTTTGTCATATTTTTTGATTTAATACATTGTAAAACAAATTTAATAGCAAATATAATGGAGGTTAATTTAATATTATTAATTAACCTCCATTATATAGAATAGTTATCAGCAGTCTACCTGACAAGCGTAAGCTCCTGTGCTAGAACACATTTTTTGTATTCGCCACATTGTACAATAACCTTGACTCTGGTAAGGAAGATGATTTCCAGATTCCCCACTAGCTAACGCCTCAACATTTGCTAATGCCAAATCACTCAAACCAGCATCATTACTCATACTCTTGTTCACTCCCCAACCTGCGGTTGCAAGAAGTGCCAGAGCAAATACACTCGAAAAAATCTTTTTTCTCATTTTGTTTATTTATTATTGGTTATTTAATATCCCTCACTTTGAGGAATTTTTTTTATGTGTCCTCTTATTTTTACTTTTTAGAGGGTTGTTTTTTATCTATTTATAATTAAAACTGATCCTTAATTTTAAAATCTCTTTATCACTTCATTTAAACTCTGTTACTTTACTTCCCCTTCCAACATAATGGTCAAAGGTGATTGTTCCGTATTGCCGTAAATATAAATTACCCTGAAAAATTCACCTATATCTTCTGCAATTTGCGTTATCTCAAGTTCTAACGCTTTATTTGGTGTAACAGCTCCTTTATTGTATCCAACAGTTGTACAGTCGCATGAGACCTCAACATCATGTATTTTAAAAGGTGCATCACCGGTATTCTGTATCTTAGTTTTTACAATTGCTGCCTCTCCTCGCTTCATCGTTCCAAGATCGAAATC
>DATJCU010000147.1:0-2024 GCA_035497795.1 Edaphocola sp.
ATGTTATCGATATTTCAGCCTGCTCTATAAAAGAGGGTTCAAATTTTACATATAAATTGTAGCTTTGAGAAAAACTATCCGCTGATATAAGTATTAGAAATATGTTTATGAAGTACTTCATTTTTATTCTGACTTTTAAGCGTTATCCACAACAGAAATATAAACAATGCATTTTGTATTGTAGTGAAAAAAAGAGGTTGTCTTAAGAAAAAGTTCAAGACAACCTCCGAGATTTTTTAAAATATATGCTATTCTTGTTTATTAATATGCTCAAATATAATTTGCTTTAAAGCTTCATTTCCATAATGCCCCATTTTCGGTTTCACTACCTGACTGGTTTTATCAACCAGTACATAATGTGGAATTCCAGAAATATTAAACTTTTCGCTTAAAAAATTCCATTCATCATCAGAAACTCTAAAATGCTCTCCCTTAATATCTGGAATCATATTTTCCCAAGTTTTTTCAGGTGTTGTTTGATTGGTAATGTATACAAAAACTACATCTTCGTCTTTTAACTCCTCTTTTAGAGGTTTTATGCTTTCGATGCCCGAACGGCAAGGACCACACCATGAAGCCCAAAAATCAACATAGACAACTTTGCCTTTAAACTTTTCCATCATAGCTTCAAACAATTGGTCGGCTTCAGTTTTAGGAACTTCATTTTTTGTATAATCCGACTTATTTTTATTAGCTTCTATTTTTGCAATGGTTTGATTGTTAGTGCTCTCTATATATTTTGCTATAAAGGGAGTTGAAATCGTCTTTTTAAAACTATCTAACTCTTTTTGTGAGACAGGAGACATTTGAGAAGCAATAGGGCGTAAAAAATCTTGTGCGTTCATCACATCCTCAATAAATCCTGATTCAATTCCCAGGGAGTCTTTTAATAAACGGTTTCGAGTAGTTATTCTTTTCTCCGCAAAGATCTTACTGACAAATTCTTGATGTCTTTGATGAAATTTCTTGAAGGCTTCTCCGTTTTCAGTATAAAATCTATTAATTTCCTTTCCCCAAGGTTGTTCATTGAAATCAGTAAAAGCATTTACGAGCTCTTGTTCCTCTTTAGTAATTTCAATGCCTTTTATTTTTAGGTGATCTGCCATCATGGTAATAGTCACTTCCAAATCTTTGCTGTTTTCTCTTAAATCTTTTGTTTCATCTTCATATTTAGTATAGAATTTTCTGTTTAAATCAGAATATCTTTCACTATAAGCATCTACCTTTTTTTTAGCTTCCGATGTTTCAAACTCTTCTAGTTGTTTAATTAGTTGTTCATCTTCAGTAGTTAAGGGTTCCCCACTTTTTATGAGTTCATTGGCAATA
Organism: Edaphocola sp.; assembly: GCA_035497795.1. Taxonomy (GTDB): domain Bacteria; phylum Bacteroidota; class Bacteroidia; order Chitinophagales; family Chitinophagaceae; genus Edaphocola. The sequence continues at coordinate 1,327 of DATJCU010000147.1, forward strand.
TCAAGTGTAGTAAAACTTATACTCTTATTGTCCATTAATATACTACTATACATAAATCTGTTAACAAAGGAGTTGTAAGAATCACTAATGAGTGCCAATGGATTGTTGACAAAATCGTTGGTAATAAAGTCATAATATTCGTGCGGAGGATTTTCAATTTCTATTGGAAGTTCACGTTGCGTATGGGGGATTTTATGTTTTTCTCGATAAGCGGAACTGAAACTCATTTCATACGAAAGGAGAAGTTCTCCAAAATTATAGTTTATATCTAATTCTTTAATTTGGCGCACTTTTGCATTTAATCTCTTTTCTTTATCAAATTTATTTAATCTTTGTAAGGAATTATCTCGTTCTTTAGTAATATAGAGCTTATAATCTTGAGGTGTCATGTCAAGAATCTTTTCTCGCATTTCTCTATAGTTAAAAGATTCAAGATGTTGCACTTCATTTAAAGTTTGATTGAGCAATCCCAGCTCACCCATAAAATAAGCATCTTGTCCTTCATACATAACAAAAAGATCTTTCCCAGGCTCTAAAAAAAAAGTTCCATTGGTAAACGGACTTCTCAAATAGACTGAGTGAGGATAATAATAGGGGATTTTGATAGAAAATTCTCCATTTTCTGAAATTCTTATAGTTTTTGATGATTGATCTCCTGTTAGTATATCATTTACGTATATTACAAAGGTCTTAAAACC
>DATJCU010000148.1:0-4573 GCA_035497795.1 Edaphocola sp.
CGTCCGCTCGTTTTTATCTCTTCCGGTCTTCGACGAAAAAACCGAGTGCATCCTTCAATATAGAGTTTGCTTTTTTTAATTCAGCATTTTCTTTAATTAATCTCGTTACCTCATCATTAGATTCTTTCGTATCTTTTGGTCTTATTATGGTTTTTCTTGTTCTTTGTTTTCTCCACTCTGCAAGAGTACAATACAAAACTCCCAATTGTTCCGAAGTTTTTTTTACTCCAATTTCATCAGACAAGATCAGCGCTTGCTCTTTAAATTCTTTGTCATACCGTTTCATCCTTTTGCTCCTTTAATTGTATTTTCGGATGTTTTAGTACTGAACTTTTATTATACCCTTCCACATTTCTTTTTGTATTTTTAAAAACTCAGTATCTGTGAATGCCATTTTTATACTCCTATTACTAATTTAAATGATTAAAAAGTGATTAATTATATACTTAAATCTTAGTGAAAGTCTTATTCCTTGTGTTTATAAATATGGGCTGTAATTATTGTATAACTATGAGCATTAACTGTAATAACAATATTTTCAATTGTTACATACCAGTTTTTACCTTTTCTAATTATTACACTTTTTTTATTAGCTATTTGTTTTTTACACCAACCAATAATATCTTCAGTTTGTAATTGAAGATTTTTTTTCAAACGATCAAAACCCATTTCAGTTGTATGAATCTTATCAAGGTTGTCTAATAGATTATTTTCGGTATTTTTCATTAATTTTTCCGCCCGCGCAGCGTGAACCTAACATTTAGTTAAGTTGCTTTTCCGTGCCCGTAGGGCTTGGCGTGAAAATTGCATAAGGAGCGCAGCGACTGCAATTTTCATGACAAAGGAAATGTCAACTTGAACTAGTTGTTAGATTTTTTCTTTTTTTTATTCTACCAATAATTAATCCAAGAAAGTTATAATATTATTTTTCTCTTTTTGGTAATGATTCTCTGTAATCAGGCTTAACTTTTTCAGTATTTTTTTCGGCTTCTGAATATAATCCTCCGATAATCAATACAGAAAGAATTGAGGTATCAATATTCACACCAAAATATATTTTAGGAATAGATTTTGAATATTTAAGCCCCAGTTCAACATCAATAAATTTATACAACAGAGGTTCTTGATAATTTACCTCTTTTCCTAAAAAATCGATATTAAATTCATCTCGATAACAAAATCTAATACCAAAGGTATAAGTTGGAATGTTTTGATTAAAATCCAACCAATTAATTCTTAAAAATGGACCTAAAATACTATATTCATTAATATCAATAGTTTGATGAAAAAGAGTCAAATTAATTATTGAATAATTAAAATCCGATGATGAATTTGAGTTTACAAAATTGCCCTGGTAGTGAAATGGTGAAAATTCCAATCCTAATTTACTTGGTGCATGAAATGCGTATGCATTAACAAAATCGCCATTTATAAAACCATAAACATTATTAAAATCAGATTCAACACCACCACCAATTCCTCCAATCGAGAAATTTATCTTAACATCTTCTGCAAATGTGAAAAAAGAGAAAAATAATAATATAATAGTAATTTTTATTCGCATATATACCTCTGTTTATTAACACACTAAAAGATATTAAGTTTCAAGTAACATTTATTTATTTTCTTGTTTCCGCCCGCGCAGCGTGAATCTAACATTTGCTTAACCTGCGAGGCGTTATGGCGCGATTCTTGCCGAGGAGCGAAGCGACGACTAGCAAGAAGCGTGACATAGCCGAGTCAGGTTGAAGCAGTTGTTAGGTTAAACTACAATAATTCATTTTGAATAATTTCAATATTTAATGAAATTATGCTATCTAAATATTTTTTGAAAGATAAATCTTCTGTAAATGCAGATATTTTCTCAAGTAATGAGGGGAACATACTTTTTAATGAATAAATTCTACTCTTATCATCTTCAATAAATACAGGGTTCCTATAATCATTTTTTTCTTTATCATTATCAATAATTGGATATATATATTTACTAAATATATGATCAGATGCTTGATTAAGTACTTCTTTAATTATTAATTCATTAATATTTTGAAAAATAAAAAAAGTGCTCTTGTTTGCTTTTATTGTAAAAACAAATGAAGAAAAAGATAAATCTTCTCTATGGAAAATACAATAACAATCAATTATCCATTCTTTTTGTGTATTTTTCCGTCCTGAAATAATCAAATAGGATCGCCCAATACCTTTGTAGTAATTCGAATAATAATATTTAATAACACTTGTTTTATTCATAGCGATCTCCTAATTACTAATCAAAATCAGTTCATATTTAAGTAATCCTTTAGTGTGACAAAAAAAACTATTTTTAATTTTTGAAATATATAGCAAAATTCGAATAATTATAATTGCTCAATCCATGATAATATTGTAGATGATTTATTTCTTTTTGCTAACTCTAAACCTGTAAGTTGCATACGTATATTAAAATCAAATGGATAACTATTTAAGTACTCATTAAATTGAATAGGTTCAATTAAATTAATAAATTTAGCGACATTTATCGAATCGGCAACGATTGATAATGCAGCAACTCCATGCATTCCAGAATTATTTTTCAGACAAATAGTTAATCCTTCTACATTATCGACAATCGCCCAAAATGTTGCTAAATCTGTAATTTCAGTACTTATGGTTATCTTACTTTCTCCAAGCATTTCATTTTTTTTGTATAGACTTTTTATTAATTTGATTGTACCTTCAATATTTTTAGGGTAACGACTATATAATATAGACATGCCAAAGTAAATATAATCAATATTTTTCTCGTTTATATTCATTCCTTTAGCTATATCAAAACCATTATCAATTAGGAAATTACCAACATCTATATTACCATTTTCAAGCGCAATCGCTAATGTTGTGTAACCATATTTATTAGGTTGATTTAATAATGCACCTTTATTATATAACCACTGAACAATCTTCATTTTATTTTCATAGCATGCATGAAGAATTAGAGTGTTTTGATCTTCATCTATAGCAGAATTAATGTCTAACTGGAGTAAGTTAATAATTCTTTCAAGCTTATTTATATCATCATCTTTAATTGCATCAATGACAGGAGATTGTGCATGAATTGAAATATCCAAAATGAAAAATACAAAGATAAAAAATAATACATAAAATTTTTTCATAAAACTAACACTCCTTATTTCCAATAATTACTTTACCATATTTATTGCTAATGTCAATATGTACAATTCTAAACTATGTTAAACATGTGACATTAATGAATGCGCCGAAGGCGTCAACCTAACTTTGTTTTAAACCGCAAACCGGCTTGACCGGTTTGTCGGCTTTGAAAACAGTGTTAGGTTATCTCTTTTACCAAACAGTTTTTACATCATATAACGGAATATTTCCATCAGTAGTTACGATTACTAAACCATTTTCAATTGCTTGTGAGATTAAAATTCTGTCAAATGGATCATTATGTCTTATATTATCTTGAAACGGCAGATTTCGAATTCTGTTAAAATCATCAAGCGTAATCGGAAGTTTTCTAAATCCTGCCCGTCTACACATCTCATCTATTTCATATACAGTATGAGTAAATTCCAATTTCTTTTTACTTTGTTTTATTGAAATTTCCCAAAACGAGGCATAACTGTAAAAACAGATATTAGATTCGATTATATCTTTAGCATTTTCCGAAAATCAGGTATTTCCGAATAAATACCAAAGAATTGTATGAGTATCGAGCAAATACTTCATTACATATACTCCGAAAAATCTTCAAGCGGTTCATCAAAATCCGGAGACATATAAAAAAATTCATTTTTTCAAACGCCAAAAAGAGATTTTTTTTCAGAAACGGCATCTTCTTCAGGAAATTTCAATTTTATCAAGCGGATAAAATCAACAACTTCACTTATTGCGGCATGAGGAAGCGTTGCAATTTCTTTTTCTAAAACTGTGTAAGACATATATGACCTCCGATATAATCCCATTATATAATAAATTCATAAAATTTTCTACATCTCATTGATTGTAAGAAAAAGGCGGGAGTGACCCGCCAGATAAAATCGCCGGATTATTTAATTATTATGGATTGGTAAATTCCGCAACCTTGCTCCAAGCACTGTCAGACACATTGTATGCAGCACTTGTCACTTTCAGCCAGAAATAATACTTTTTTCCTGATCCTGCCTTAAGGTTTAATATATTTGCGGTTCTTGTATTTTCTCCAACTTCTACTGTAACACTTGAATTATACGTATCATAAATAGCTTGAGAAGAATCGTTTGTCATTGAATATCCTAGTATTCCAAAAGTCGCACCGTCCAGACCTGTTTCCCCATTGTAATTAAATGTAATATTAACACTGCAAATTTCTGTATAAACATTTTCCATAGAATTAATGACTAAATTTGTCGGGGCATCAAGTTTTGATTGTGAGTTTCCGTCATCATTAGAACTGGGATTTTCGCATCCGGTGAATGCAACCGTTAATACCAACGCTACAAAAATTGTAGCATTTTTTAATAAATGTTTCATAAAATCCTCCTACGATTTTATTTTCTTTAGCCGAAAATATGTCGGAAGATTTACCTTA
>DATJCU010000149.1:0-28806 GCA_035497795.1 Edaphocola sp.
ATTTTTATACGGATAAAAAGCTTTTAAAGGCTTTTTATCCTAAAAATTTTCAGTGGAAAACACTCACCGACAAACAGTATTTTATTAACAAAAAAACTTATTGCAAAAATCTATATACACACTTTTTTAAACACTACCGAATTCGGTTTACTTTCTGGCTATCGAATCAGCGAAAAATTTCATATTATGATTGAATATTTCAATGTTAATAAGCTTAATGCACCTAAAGCATCTCATGGATTAATTAATCTAGGATTTCGTCGAGAATTCAATGATAATTTATTTTTAATGGGTTCTTTTGGTACTGAAATACACCAAACAAATCCTGTTGAAAAGACTCACTTTGTATCGTGGTTAGGCATAAGAAAATTATTTTAAGATCATTATCATATTCTTTTTAATGATAAAAGAAAGCATAGCCTACAAGAATAGCAACAATAATACATAAGGCATCTGCCAGTAATCCTAATGCCATTGCGTTTCTTGTATTTTTTATATTTACACTTCCAAAATAAACTGCCAAAACATAGAATGTTGTTTCGGTAGAACCTTGTAGAATAGAGGCAATATTACCGACGAAAGAATTTACGCCATGCTCTTTTAAAACATCCACAAGTAATCCTCTAGCGCCACTACCACTCAAAGGTTTCATCAAAGCCACTGGCAAGGCTGGCACAAAATCCGTATTTAATCCTAATGCTTTTACGCCAGCTGCAATTCCTTCTAAAATAAAATCTAAAGTTCCAGACGATCTTAAAACACTAATAGCAGCAAGCATTGCAATAAGATAAGGAATAATTTTTATTGCAACATTAAAGCCATCTTTTGCACCTTCAACAAAATTATCATAAACATTGATCTTCTTAACTAATCCAGCGGTGATAAAGCCTATCAAAATAAGCATAATAATGACTGCACCAATGGCACCTATATATTGATTCATAGTTTCAGGAGAAAACTTACTCAACCAAAACCACAGACCATAAATGACTGCACCAAAACCTAATATAAAAATAAGTACCGGTAACTTAAATAAATTAATTTTCTGATTGATACCCACAATTAGCATCCCAATAATCACACCAACATAGGTGATAATCAAAAGCGGTAAAAATATATCCGCTCCATTAAAATTGGTCAGTCCTTGCTCAACAGCCATCGTTTGTCGAATAGCTATAATGGATGTTGGAATTATTGAAAGCCCAACAGTATTTAAAACCAAAAACATGATTTGAGCATCTGTCGCTGTATCTTTTTTAGGATTTAAACTTTGTAAGTCATCCATGGCTTTTAGTCCAAGTGGTGTAGCTGCATTATCCAAGCCCAACATATTTGCGGAAAAATTCATTGCAATACTTCCATGTGCTGGATGATTATCTGGAACGCCTTTAAACAGGGTTTTGAACAAAGGTTTTACGAATCTAGTGAAAGCACGAATAAGTCCGGCTTGCTCCCCTACCTTCATTATACCCAGCCATAAAGCCATCATGGCAGTTAGTCCTAAAGAAACTTTGAATCCCGTCTCAGCACTATCAAATAAAGCGGTCATCATATTGGTGAAAATATCAAGCTGACCCAGAAAGACCATTTTGTACAAGGCAACAATAAAACCTATCAAAAAGAATGATATCCAAATATAATTTAATGCCATAAATTTATTTTATAAATGAAACGAAAATACAGTTTTAAGCTATAAAAGTATCTATAATTAAGAATTTATTCAAAATAATCAAATAAGGAATCCTTTTTAATTTATGCTGATTCGTAAAAAAAAGAGGCTTCATTTTACAGAAGCCTCTTTATTATATTTTTAGTCTGCCTTGTTCTTATCGTCTAAAAAAGTATTGATAGTACTGATATTTCCTTTGTTTTTATCATTACCACTTACATTATAAGAAGATAAGAATGGTTTTGAATTTGCATCCAATGGCTCATCCTCATTATTTGTTCTTCTTACATAAGCTGGAACATTTTCAATTTCTTCGGTATCATTACCATGAAAATTAAAACTCATTTTTCTAAGTCTTTCCGCTCTTTCTTCTAATGCTCTTTTTTGAAGTTCAAATCTTTCTTTTTCTTCCAATTCAAACTCACTTAATCCTGATTTTGTATAACTATGGATTTCGTCACTTACTTTATCTTGTGGAGTTTCTGCTTCAACGGAAACTGCAATTACTGGACTTGGTATATTTTCAACAAAATCGAAATTAGAATTGTTTGTATCCGGCGTATTTAATTCTAATTCAATATTATTATTTACCAATTTAGGTTCCAAAGGATCTGTTTCAACTTCCACAAGCTTCACCTCTTCGGTTTTTTGATTTACTGTAGTTTCTTCAATATTTAAAGGTAGCACGGTTGCTTGATTTTGTTCATTAGCATTTTTATGTGCTTTTGAGAAATCGTTTTGATGAAATCCAGTAGCAATAACTGTTACAGCAAGGTTTTCTCCTAAATCTGGATCATGGCCCATTCCTAAGATAATATCACAAGTATTACCAGCTTGCTCTTGAACATAAGACTGAATTATATCTAACTCATCTAATGTATGTTCAAATTCTCCTTGAGAAGAGGTCACATTCAGTAGTATCCATTTTGCACCTGTAATGTCATCATCATTTAACAAGGGTGAATTCAATGCTTCTTCAACAGCAGTTTGTGCTCTATCTTCTCCATTAGCCACTGCATTACCTAAAATAGCAACACCTCCATTTTTCATTACTGTTTGCACATCGTTAAAATCGAGATTTACTTTACCATTAACGGTAATCAAATCAGTAATACATCTTGCAGCAGTAGCCAAAATATTATCTGCTTTTTCAAAGGCTTGAGAGAAAGGCAAGTTCCCAAAATGCTGACGCAGTTTATCATTGGAAATAATAAGAATAGTATCTACTTGGTCTCTAAGAGCCGTTATACCTTCCTTAGCTTGGTTCATTCTTTTTCTTCCTTCATAAAAGAAAGGAGTGGTAACAATACCAACGGTCAGTATACCTAAATCTCTACAAGCTTTTGCTATTACAGGAGCTGCTCCAGTACCCGTTCCACCACCCATTCCAGCGGTGATAAAGGCCATTTTAGTATTTAATTCTAATAGTTTATTGATGGCTTCCAGAGATTCCTCTCCAGCACCTTTACCCACTTCCGGATTCGCACCAGCACCCAGTCCTTGTGTCAAATCGGGTCCTAATTGAATTTTGGTTGGAATTAAACTCTGAGCTAATGCTTGAGAATCCGTATTGCAAACAATAAAATCAACTCCTTCAATGCCGAGGTTATACATTGAATTTACAGCATTTCCGCCACCGCCTCCAACGCCAATTACCTTTATAATGGAGGACTTGTTTTTAGGCATTTCAATATCAATCATAACTTGTTTTTTTTTATTTTGAGATAGTAAAGTGGTTTTTTATTTTTTAATTTAAATTATTATCTTCTTTTTCTGAGAAAAGATCTTTCAAGCTTTTTTTAAAAGTATCGTAAACACTGCTGACACTTTTTCTAATTTTAATGATTCCAATTTTAATAGGAGTATCTCCTTTTGGTTTATCTTCTTTAGAATCAGATTCCTCATCATTAAATTCATCTTCAAAATCCATAAACATATCGTCCGATTTCGACTCATTTGTTACTTTTGAGCTGCTTACGGTTCCTGCTTCTTTCTTAATTTCATCTTTTTGAGTCTCTTCATCATGTTCAGCCGCTAGGCAGGCTTCCATTGTATTTTTCGCATTTACATCTTCTGTTTGACCTTCTAAATCTAAAAAGCCTTTCAAAATTAATCCTATACATGTCGAATACATTGGGTTAGCTAATGCTTCATCAAAATTACTGGTTAAATGCTCTATAGGTAATCCCACACGAGTATTCAATGCAGTCTTAAACTCAGTAAGTTGTTTTAAATTTTTTAAACTACTCCCTCCACCAGTAATAATAATACCACCATTTAACCTTTTCTCCAAATCCTGTTGCTTTAAATGATACACAACATATTCTAAAATCTCCTCCATTCTTGCCTGGATTATTCCAGATAAATTTTTAGAAGAAAGCTCACGTGTTGGCAAACCTTTTATTCCAGGAATGGAGATAAACTCATTACTATTTGCCTCTTGTGCTATTGCTGATCCAAATTTCACTTTTAATTGTTCGGCCTGCGACTTTAACACTCCTAAACCAGTTCTAATATCATTTGTAATATTAGTACCAGCAAATGGTATAACAGCTGTATGTCTTAAAATACCATCCACAAAAACAGCCATATCTGTTGTACCACCTCCAATATCTACAATGGCTACACCGGCTTCCAAATCCTCATCAGACAATACTGCTGCAGCAGAAGCTAATGGCTGTAATATGATATCTTTAGCGTTTAGTCCTGCTTCTTTTATACATCTTTCAATATTTCTGATTGCATTTCTATCACCCGTAATAATATGAAAATTTGCACCAATTTTCGTACCATTCATACCAATCACATCACTCAACTTCAATCCTGCTGTTCCATCGACAGTAAAATCAGTAGGAATAATGTCGATAATCTGATCTCCTGCAGGAATTGGTTCTTTAGAGCGATCATTAATCAATTTTTGAATTTCTTCTTTAGTAATAATATTTTCGGCATCTTCTCTTGTTAGGTCACCTCTTGATGGGATACTTTTGATATGCTGTCCGGCAATTCCCACATAAACATTATGCACTTCAAGATTTACATTACTAATCTTCAAATTCTCCAAAGCTTTCTCTATGGAGCGAATACATTTTTCAAGATTTTGTACCACTCCATGATTCACTCCATTAGATTCAGCTTTTCCAAATCCAATCACTTCCATTTTCCCAAACTCATTCTTCTGTGCCGCTATTGCTACTATTTTTGTTGTACCGATGTCTAAACCTACGATTATAGGATTCTGATTTGTATGCATATCAAGTATATTTTTGGATGATGATTATTATATTAATATTTTTCAATTTTTAGTCTTAGTCTTATTATATCCTTTTTTCTTCTACTCTTTTTTCTTTGTCGTTCCTTCCGGTTTTACAATCTCTTTCTTTTTAACTTCATTCTTGTGAACGGTTTCTGAGTTAATCTTTAAACTATCTCTTTTATTAATTGTTTGATTATTAACTATTAAAGTCTTTTCTACAATTATAGTATCCTTTGGTGGTGTCCAATCTAAAGAAGGAGCAACTACTACTTGTCCCTTAAATCGAACATCTAAAACTTCATATCTATCCCAACCAATTTTATTAGAAACAGCTTTATAAAATGAATATAAATTATTCAATTTTTCACCAGCATTGCTTGTATCCCCAAACCGCACTTCTTGATTACCCAAGGTGGTATAGAAACTAAAATTATTATTAGTTTTGAGTTCAATTTGAGTTATTTGAGCATTCCAAAAGCTATCAGATTTTATTAGTTTACCCAAATAGATTATTCTTTGTTTTAATGCTGCTGCATCACTATCATTTTTTGGTTGTTTATAATTAGTAAATACAGGAATCGCATAGGCATATCTGTCACTTAAAGGCATTTCAAAACTATTCTCATCCAAATAAAAGCTATTACCTTTAGTATCAAAAATTCTTGCATCCGGAATTCGCTGTGTTACTTCAACATTTAGTTTACTATTATTGTCCACAAACACATCAACATGCTTCACCCATGGATTTTCACTAACAATCCTTTCAATTCTTTCTAAATCAATTGTCGATAGTTTTTGATTGTCTATTTTAATACCTTGATTACTTATTAAATGTGCAACATCTTCTTTTCTTAAAAAGTTCTCCTCTCTACCTTGATTTTTTAAAGTCACTATAACTTCATCAATAGGCTGTTCCTGCTGCTTATTATTGGCAGCAAACAATAAGCTACCAAAAGCAACTAGGAATAAGGAAATCCCTATCCAGCGTTTAGCCTTACCTACCTTAGATGTTTTTGTATCACTCATGTTTAAACTTTATCTCTTTTCTAAAATTTCTTTTAAATGAACTACTAATTTATCTATATCTCCAGCGCCGGCAGTAATAAAAACCTCTATTGGAGCCTGAGCCGCATATGCTAACAGTCCATCTTTACTCAAAATTGTTACATTAGGATTACCCATCATGTCTTTTAGCATTTGACTATTAATACCTTCAATAGGTAATTCTCTTGCAGGATAAATATCTAAAAGAATGATTTCATCAGCAAGATCTAAGGCTCTAGCAAAATCTGCAGCAAAATCTCTTGTTCTTGAATATAAATGTGGTTGAAAAGCAATCACTATTCGTTTTTTAGGAAAAAGTGTTTTTGCACTATTCAATAATGAACTCAATTCTGCAGGATGATGCGCATAATCATCAATATAAACCAAATGATCATTTTTCACTACATATTCAAATCTTCTTTTAACACCTTTAAAGCTTGCTACGGCTTCTTTTATTTCGTCAAAATCAATCTCTAGTTGAGTGGCCACTGCAATTGCAGCGATACAATTCTCAACATTATGCATTCCACCAATATTCAAATTAACTCCTGGTATATACACCCCTCTCCCCATCACATCAAATTCATAAGTACCATTTTTCATTCGGATGTTATTGGCATAAATATCCGCGCCTGCACTTTGCAAACTATAGGACATTTTTCTATCTCCTTGCAATAAAGAGCCATTTTTCAATCCATGCTTTCTTAATAATAATCCACCTGATTTTATATTTTTAGAATAATCAATATAAGCCTGTGTCACCGCTTCTGCTGTTCCATAAATATCCAAATGATCTGGATCCATTGCTGTTACTACTCCAATATCTGGGAATAACTTTAAAAAGCTATGGTCATATTCATCTGCCTCGATTACTGCAACCTGATTATTATTCTCAGCATGCCAATAATTCGTATTATAATTTACCGAAATCCCTCCAAGAAAAGCATTACATCCGTAACCAGTGGCTCTTAAAAGATGAGCTATCATTGTACTGGTTGTAGTTTTGCCATGTGTTCCTGCCACGGTAATAGCAAACATTGCTTGGGTAATCCATTGTAAAGCATCAGAGCGTTTAAAAACTTGGTAATTATTGTCTCTATACCAATTTAAAATTAAACTATCAGCAGGGATAGCTGGTGTATAAATCACAACATCAACATCTTTCTTTAAATTTTCCTCAGTGTCTGTATAAGTTACACCTATACCCTCTTTAACCAAGGTTTTTGTAAGTACGGTTTCTGTTCGATCATAACCATTTACAATAACTCCTTTTTGTTTGAAAAAACGAGCTAAAGCACTCATACCGATACCACCGATACCTACAAAATACATCTTTCTTATCCTATTGATATCCATCTTACTTTTGTTTAACTAATTGGTGAACCATATTTGCTATTCTCTCATCCGCATCTTTTATTGCCATTTCTTTTAAATGGATTTCCATTTGACTTTGAACCTCTTCATCTTTTAATAATTCTATTAATTTAGGTACTAAATGTTTTTCTGCATCCTCATTTCTAATCATCCATGCTGCATTATTATTGACTAATGCCATAGCATTACTCGTCTGATGATCTTCAGCAGCAAATGGATAGGGTACAAAAATTACTGGCTTAGCAACGATACATAATTCAGCAATTGCTAAAGCACCTGCTCGTGAAATAACGATATCCGTTGCGGCATAAGCCATTTCCATTTCTCTTATAAACTCATGAACTGTTACACTATCTTTATAAGCTTCTGCCACCTTTAATGCTTCTTGATAAAAAGGTTTTCCTGTTTGCCAGATTACTTGAAGCCCAGCATCAACTAAACTTTTTAAATTTTGAGCAATCGCCTCATTTATTGCCTTAGCACCTAAACTTCCTCCTACAATCAATAAAGTTTTCTTTTGATTCTGTAAGCCAAATGCTTGCAATCCTTCTTCCTTACTCTTAGTCGAATGCGCTATTACTGCTCTAACAGGATTTCCTGTTTTTGTTATTTTCTCTTTGGGAAAAAATTGTGACATATTATCATAAGCTACACAAATTGCATTTGCTTTTTTTCCTAAAATCTTATTACTTTTTCCTGCGAAAGAATTTTGCTCCTGGATTAAAGTTGGCACATTTAAATACTGTGCGGCACTTAACATAGGGAAACTGGCAAAACCTCCAACTCCAATCACGACATCTGGATTAAATTCTTTTAAAATCCTTTTTGCATGTTGCCTACTTTTAAAAATCTTTATAGGCAAAATCAAATTCTTAAAAAGACTAGAACGATTATATCCTACAATATCTAATCCTATAATCTTATAACCTGCCTGAGGCACTTTTTCCATTTCCATTTTACCAAGAGCACCAACAAATAGCACTTCAGTACCTTCAAATAATCGCTGAGCAGCATTGGCGATAGCCACTGCTGGGAAAATATGTCCTCCTGTTCCTCCTCCTGCGATTATTATCTTCATAACTTATGATATTGCCTTAGCGTGTTCTTGTTCTTTTTGAATTTGTTTTACTAATTGTTGTTTCCCTTCCATTTCATCCACATATCGACTTACACTTAATATAATTCCTATTGCTACAGCTGTAAATACTATCGATGAGCCACCTTTACTAATAAATGGCAAAGTTTGTCCAGTTACTGGTACCAAATGCACCGCTACAGCCATATTTATCATTGCCTGAAAAACCAGTGTAAAACTCAAACCTATCGAGAGAAAAGCACCAAAAGCATATGGACACCTTCTGAATATATTTATACTCCGCCACAGTAGTAATAAGTAACAGAGCATTACAACAGACCCTCCCAATATCCCATACTCTTCAATTATAATAGCAAATACAAAGTCTGAATAAGGATGTGGTAGATAGTTTTTGGCATAACTATTCCCTGGTCCTCTCCCAAACACACCTCCATTAGCAATAGCAATTTTTGCCTGATTAGTTTGAAAATTAGCATCTGCATCCACCGCTCCATCACCCATAAATACAGCTATACGTTTCTCCCAAACTGAACCTCTACCGGTCCCGGTCATTTTACTATAACCGAAAATTCCTGCTACTAATAGTAGACCAGAAACAGCGAGAATGGCAATAAATTTAATCGGTACCCTACCAATAAAAAACATGATACTACAGGTCAACCCAAGCAATAATGCCGTAGATAAATTTGCAGGTGCTATTAATCCACAAATAATTAAGACAGGTACTAATATTGGAAAGAAAAACCCTTCTAAAAAGTTACCCACAATTTTCTGTTTCAAACTTAATTGTCTTGCCAAGAACGTAAATATTGCCAACTTTGCTAAATCTGAAGTTTGAATGGTTAAACCAACAACTGGGATAGCTATCCAACGAGAACCCTTATTTAATTCGGTACCATAAAATAAAGTATATATCAGCAAGGGGATACTGGCCAAATATAAATATACTGACCACTTCATAAAGGTGGTATATTTAATTTTATGAAAAAGATAAATAACAACAAGTCCAAGAAAAAGATATAAAGCTTGTGCCACCATATATTTAAATGGCGTAGTATGTGCCTTAATGGCAAGCCGATCTGTTGTGCTATAAATCACCAACAGACTAAACAAGGATAGGATCACTATTAGTGACCAAATTACCTTATCGCCTTTTACATCTGCCAATATTTTCTTTATCATACTTAAAGTTTCTTTATCTCTTTTAGAGCTTTCTTACTGCTTCTTTAAATTGAGTGCCTCTATCTTCAAAATTCTTAAATATATCAAAACTTGCACATCCAGGAGACAATAAAACTACATCTCCATTTTCGGAAAGCGCATATGCGGCATTCACTGCATCAGTCGCATTTTTAGTATCAATTATCTGTGGAATTAAAGCATCAAAAGCGTGATGAATCTTTTCATTATTGATTCCTAAACATACAATAGCTTTCACTTTTTCTTTTACTAACTCTTCTATCTCTGTATAATCATTTCCTTTGTCTTGGCCGCCTAAAATTAAGACAACTGGCTTTTGCATACTTTCTAAAGCAAACCAAACAGAGTTTAAATTTGTTCCTTTACTATCATTTATGAATTCAACACCTCTAACTTTAGCCACAAATTCCAATCGATGCTCTAAGCCTTCAAATGTTTCAAAACAATTTCTGATTTTTTCTTTTCTAATACCTGCTGCCATTGCAGAAATACCTGCTGCCATAGAGTTAAATTGATTGTGTTTTCCTTTTAATGCTAAATCATGAATAGAAACTTTCATTTCTTCATTATTAAATGATGTCCTCATTTCCTCACCGTCCATAAATCCTCCATTGTCTAAATTGTTAATAGCATCGCTCATTGTTATAAATATTATTCTAGGGTTAATTGTATTATTTTTTAAAAAATCTTTTATTGGTTCGTCGTCTTTATTTAAAATTAAAATATCTTCTTTCGTTTGATTTATGGCAATCTTAAACTTTGCTGCAACATAATTATCAAAACTATATTCATACCTATCCAAATGATCGGGCGTTATATTTAATATTATAGCAACCTCAGGTCTAAAGTTTTTAATATCATCTAATTGAAAACTACTTATTTCCGCCACATACCAATCTTTTGGATCCTCGGCTACCTGCTTTGCAAAGCTGTAGCCAATATTTCCGACCAAAGCCACGTCTAGGCCACTCTCTTTAAAAATATGATAGATTAAACTGGTTGTGGTACTCTTTCCATTGGTCCCTGTAATCGCAATAATTTTACTATTTCCTTTAAATCTAAAACCCCATTCTATTTCACTCACCAATTCAATTCCTTTTTCTCTTATCGCCTTCACTACTGGTGCTTTCTCCGGTATTCCTGGACTTTTAACCACCACATCAGCTGCTAAAACCCTCTCCATATTATGTCCACCCTCTTCATATGCAATCCCTGCCGATTCTAGTTCATCTTTATAATTTTGTTTTATCATTCCAAAATCAGAAACCCAAACATCATAACCCTGCTTCTGTGCCAGTATTGCTGCCCCATTTCCACTTTCTCCTGCTCCTAAAACAACTACTTTCATGATTTATAATTATTGTAATTTCATTGAAACTACACTCAGTATTGCTAAAATTATTCCTACAATCCAGAAACGTGTTACTATTTTTGTTTCTGCATAGCCTTGTTTTTGATAATGATGATGCAAAGGAGTCATTCTAAATAAGCGATTTTCCTGAGCATAAGCCAAGCCTTTCCTCTTCTTTAAAATTTTAAAATAGCCAACCTGCAAAATAACTGAGAGGTTCTCCACTAAAAATATTCCACAAAAAATAGGAATCAATAATTCCTTACGTACAATTATTGCATGTATTTCAATTATTGTACGTAAGGAATCAATAATTCCTTACGTACAATAATTGAAATACATGCAATAATTCCACCTAAAGCCAAACTACCCGTATCACCCATAAATACTTGAGCAGGATAGGTATTATACCATAAGAAACCTATGGTAGCACCCACAAATGCACCCATAAAAATGGTGAGTTCTCCTAGATTAGGAATATGCATAATATTCAGATATTCAGCAAAAATATAGTTACCAGACAAATAGGTAAACAATCCCAAACACATGCCTATTATGGCTGAGGTGCCTGCGGCGAGGCCATCCAAACCATCTGTGAGATTAGCACCATTACTGACGGCAGTAATAATAAATATAACAAAGAGTATATATATTAAAGGAGTGAGCCAGTTGATATAACTTTCACCAAAATAAGAAGCTATCTTAGCAAAGCTTATTTCATGACTTTTATTAAAAGGCACACTAGTTACGGCTGCTTTTACTTCTATAAACTGTCTTGTATTACCATTCGCATCTTTCCTAAAAGTAGTTTGTCCAATTACATGTTCTGTTTCGTCATAAGTTAATGGACTGTCCTTTACTACTTCACGAGTGATGACAACATTCTGATTGAAATACATTATAGAACCTATAATAATACCTAAACCAACCTGTCCAACTATTTTGAATTTACCTTTTAAGCCCTCTTTATCTTTTTTAAAAACCTTAATATAGTCATCTACAAAACCTATTACCCCTAGCCATACCGTGCTTAACAACATCATCAAAACATAAATATTATTTATTTTTGAAAACAGCAATGTAGGAATTAAAATTCCAGCAATTATGATGATACCGCCCATTGTTGGTGTTCCTTTTTTAGAATTCTGTCCTTCTAAACCCAACTCTCTAATGGTTTCTCCAATTTGTTTTTTTCTTAAGTAATTAATTAACCCCTTGCCAAAATACAAAGTGATAATTAAAGACAAGATAATAGCCATGGCAACACGAAAAGTAATGTACTGGAAAACACCAGCACCACTCATGCCAAAAACTTGTCTCAAATATGTGAATAAATAATACAGCATTCTTAAATATTTTTATTTTTCTAGTATTTCAAACATTTTTAATAATACTTCTCTGTCATCAAAATGATGTTTTACACCATTAATCTCTTGATAAGTCTCATGCCCTTTACCAGCTATAAGTAATATATCATGTGGCTGAGCAAAATTGCAAGCCGTTTTTATAGCTTCTTCCCTATTACTTATCCTTAACATTTTTCTAATATTCGACACTGACAAACCTCCTACCATATCATCTAAAATAGATTCTGGATTTTCAGTTCTTGGATTATCAGAGGTTAAAATAGTCAGACTACTTAACTCACAAGCTACATTCGCCATCTCTGGCCTTTTAGTTTTATCTCTATCACCACCACAGCCAATAACCGTAATAATTCTACCAGGCTGTCCAAATTGTTTTATAGTTGAAAGTACATTTTGCAATGCATCTGGAGTATGGGCATAATCCACAATTCCTAAGATTTTAGTTTTAGCCGATTGAAAAGTTTCAAATCTTCCAGCCGCTCCTGAAATATTACTTAATGCAGTCAGCACCTCAAAAGAATCTTTACCACATAATACAGCAGCACCATAAACTGCTAAAAGATTGTAAGCATTAAAACTACCTACCATTTTAAAATAAACTTCCTGATTATTTACTAACATCAGCAAGCCTATAAGATTATTTTCTAGGACTTTACCTTTATAATCAGCAGGTAATCGTAAAGCATATGTTTTTTTTAATGCTTTCGTGTTTTGCAACATTACGATTCCTCTTTTATCATCAAGATTAGTTAAAGCAAATGCTTTTTTAGGCAAGCTATCAAAGAAGCTTTTTTTCACTTTAATATACTCATCAAAAGTCTTATGATAATCTAAATGATCATGAGTAATATTTGTAAATATGCCTCCATCAAATTCAATTCCTATAACTCTATGTTGATGAATCGCATGTGAACTCACTTCCATAAAAACATAGCTACAACCTTCCATCAACATTTGCTTAAATAAAGATTGCAAACTGATAGCATCTGGTGTGGTATGTGTCGCTGGAATAAGCTTTTCACCTATTTTATTTTCTACAGTAGAAATAAGGCCACAATATTCTCCTAATGATTGAAATAATTTATATAGAACCGTAGCAACTGTTGTTTTTCCATTAGTACCTGTAACCCCAATTACCTTTAATTGTGAAGAAGGATTCCCATAAAAAACACTAGCAATGGCTCCTATTACAACTGAAACATCCTTAACCTGCACATAGCACACTGAATCATGAATATTTTTTGGTAAATCTTCGCAAACAATGGCAACAGCACCTTTAGCCACTACCTCTTCAATAAATTGATGACCATCAACTACAGTTCCTTTGACTGCAAAAAACAGATTCCCAGTTAAAACTTCTCGTGAATCCAAAATAAGATCATTTACCTCAACAGAGGTATTACCTGTAATTGTTACAGTTTCGATACTTTGAATTAATACTTTTAGATTCACTTTTATAATACTTATTTTAATTCTAAACTAATTGTTTGTCCCACTTTAAAGCTTGAACCAGCCAATAAAGATTGCGCTTGAACCATTCCTGAGCCCGCAACTCTAACTTTTAATCCAGAGTTCTCTAATAAATTTAATGCATCTTTTAATCCCATTCCATTCACATCAGGGACAATATTACCTTCCACTTCTTTAGCAGTTACTTTAAATTTTTCATGATCTCCTTTCTCTACTTTTGCCAACAAAGAATACTTTTGATCTATTACATAATCGCGACCCATTGCATCTAATAAATAGGCTAAAGAATAAGCAGGAGCGGGTTTAATGATTAAACTATTATCTTTTCCTAATTGTTCTGTATTTAATTTCCAGCCTCCAATTTTAGAGGTGTACAATTTATCAGCTATAGCTTTAAAGACTGGCACGCCCAATAAAGAACCATAATATTGTCCTCCAGGCTTTGAACGAACTAAAACTGCAATGGTATAACGAGGATTTTCTGTAGGGAAATAACCCACAAATGAGCCTTGTAAAACCCGATCAGCATAATGATACATCACATCAGCAATCTTATCAGTTACTTGAGCTGTTCCTGTTTTACCTGATGCGGTATAATAAGGTGATTGCGCTGTCTTTGCTGTTCCTTTTTCTACTACCGCATGTGTAGCTTGTTGTAATTGCTTTATAGTACTTTCTTTTCCAATTTTTTCTATCAGAACTTTAGGTTCTTTCTGTTCTAATATTTTTCCATCTTCCATAATAGCGCTAACTAAATAGGGCTGCATCATTTTACCATTATTTGCAACAGCATTGTAAAACATACATGTATGCATTGGTGTAATCATACTTTCATAACCATAAGCTATCCAAGGTAAAGAAGTTACTTTATTCCAATACTCGCTTGAAGTAGTTTTTATCATGGAGGCTCTTTCTCCAGTTAAGTCTATATCTGTTTTTTTGTTTAATCCAAGAAATTGCAAATGCTTGATATATTTCATTGGATGCTTCTTATAATACTTGTCTATTAAAGTAGCAAAAGCAACATTAGAGGAAAGCGCAAAAGCATTTTCTACGGAAATGACACCTAAACCCCGATGATCATCTCTTACTGTCTGCCTTCCAAAGCGAGCTATTCCACCTTTACAGTCCACTTTTGAGTTAATATCAACATATCCATCTTCCAATAAAGCATATAGTGACATTAATTTAAAAACAGATCCTGGTTCTGAAGGAATTAATGCATAATTAAAGTCTTCCCAATAAGTACCATCTTTTTGCCTACCTAAGTTAGCGAGCGCTTTTATCTTACCTGTTGCAACTTCCATAACTATAGCAGTACCCTGAAGTGCTTCATATTTCTCCATTACTTCATGTAAAGCATGTTCTGCTACTTCTTGCACATCAATATCGATAGTGGTGACGATGTCTTTTCCATGAACAGGTTCAATTTCAGAACCTACTACAGGAATCCAATAACCGGTTACTTTTTGAAGCGTTCTAGAGCCTTGCCGTCCAGCCAAAGCTGTATCATAACTATTTTCAAGACCAATTGAAGAGCCATCTTCACGCCAAATTCCAATTGTTCTAAATCCTAATCTTTTATAAGGATTGTCTCTTTTCATTTTAGACTCAGGCAAAAAACCACCTTTATTTTTTGGCTTATTAAAAATTGGCAATGCTCTTACTGCCTGAAATTGATAATACCAGACATTATCTTTTAATGTCCAATATTTGGCTTTATTAGCAAAAGCAGCATTCATCCTATTTTTAATAGATCGAGAAGATTCATCACCAAATATTTTTGATAAGGCAATACTTAAAGTGTCCACATAAGTTCGGAAAGTATCTGTATTAATAACAGACAAATCCATTTTTAGATTAAATCTCGGAATGGTAGCCGATAAAATCCTACCTTCTTCAGTGTATATATTCCCTCTATCTGGAATAATCGTTTGAGTTCTGCTAAAGGATTCATTTGCTTGCGCTCTCAATTCTGGGCCTTCTTTAATTTGAGTGGCAGCAGCCTTGGCGATAATAGCAACAGCAAACAATACTATAAGCGTAAACGAGATGTTCACTCTTACAGATATGTCTCTTTTAACACTTATGTTCTTTTTCGCTGCCATACTTCACTTTGTTTCCGCTGTTGGTTCTTGATATTTTTTTATTTCAAATGCCGGTTTTTCAAGAGGTTTTATACCGATTTTTGAGGTTCGCTCACTTATTTTCTTTTCAGATGTCTTATAAATAAGATTTGATTGAGCATCTTTATATTTCCATCTGGCTTCTTCTAATTCTTTGGTCTTTTGTTCAATTTCTCTAGCAAGTCCCATTCCTTTATTATTATTAGAAATATAAAAAACGGCCAGAATAGCTATAAAAACTAAGAAGGGGACGTTCAATACTACTCCTTTATAAGAAAAGTGATCGAACTTTTCCTTCATCTCCATCCATTTATTTCTCTTTTCGTTTTTCTCTTCCATCTTACTCACTCTTTTCAAAAATGGCTACTCTTAATCTTGCACTTCTTGAACGACTATTTATTTTTAATTCCTGATCAGTTGGTAATACATCTTTTAATGCTTTAAACGGATTCTCATCTACTCTTCTTCCAAATGCATCTGTTTCTATTTCTTCTAAAGTTCCGTTTTTCATTATTTTTTTTACCAGCCTATCTTCCAAAGAATGAAAAGTTATAACTGCTAATCTTCCATTGGGTTTTAAACAAGATTTTGCTTGAATTAAAAAATCAGCCAAAACACCCAATTCATTATTCACTTCTATCCTCAATGCTTGAAATACTTGTGCGAGATATCTATTGGGTTTTCCTTTAATACAACTTTCAATTCTGTTTTTAAAATCTTCAATAGTTTTTATAACTCCACCTTTTCTTTGCTCAACAATTGTTTTTGCTAATGTTTTTGCATTTCTAACTTCACCATATTTCTCAAAAACAATTTTCAATTGCTCTTCAGAATAATTTTTAATAATATCTGCGGCAGTAAAATCATTTCTATCATCCATTCTCATATCCAGTGGTGCATCAAAACGTGTTGAAAATCCTCTCTCCGCAGTATCAAACTGAAAAGAACTTACTCCCAAATCTGCCAATATTCCATCAACCTTTGGGGCACCTTCCAATCTTAAAAATCTTTTTAAATACTGAAAGTTTTCTTTTACCAGAGTGAACCTTTTATCATCAATTGCATTAGTCCAAGCATCTTTATCATGATCAAAAGAAATCAATCTTCCTTTTGGTCCCAACTGTTTTAATATTGCTCTGCTATGTCCGCCTCCTCCAAAGGTTGCATCAACATAAACGCCATCTTGTTTAATGTTTAAAGCCGTAATGCTTTCTTGTAATAAAATTGAAATATGGTGATATTCTTGCTGCTCCATTATCCTAATAATTTATCTTCTAAATCTTCTAACTCTTCACGTGCTTTAGCAACATATTCTGCTTTACGCCCGGCATCCCATATTTCAACATTGGAACCGATTGCCCAGAAAACAATTTCCTTTACAAAGCCTGCTGATTCTTGAACATGCTTAGGAATCAATATCCTATTGGCAGTATCCACTTCTATCAATCTTACGCCATCTAAAAAAGCCCTTTTATACCTTGCTGCATCAGAACGCAACATACTTAGCTTGTTTAACTCTTCGTCAATTTTAGCCCATTGGCTAACGGTGTATAATACCACACAACCGTCTTTGGAAGATTTTACATAAAATTTTAAACGTTCTTCTTCGGCGAGTTGCTTGCAATAATCTGCCGGCAACAAAAGTCTACCTTTTGTATCCAAAGAAATCTTATATTCGCCGTAGATAGGTAACAAAATTAGTTATGATTATATTTAAGTACAAAACTACACTATTCTACATAATACCACACTTTTGAGTTGTTATTAATTATTCACAATCTAACTATCCCAAACAGACTGACTATCAATCAATTAACATAAGAGATGTTTATGTTAACAAACTCAATGTGGATAATTATAGTAAAGTTACGGCTTTAATGAAGGTCTTTTTTCATCTAAAACATAAATTTGCGGAGAAATGTGGGAGAGAAATAAATATCACAAATAAAAAAACAGAAATTGATTGGGTCTCAATTTCCATTTACTAAAAATATTTTACTTGAATTTCTGGCGTGATTTTTCAGCATATTAAACATTCATCCATTTATTGATGCAATTTTACTTTAAAAGCTTGATTGTTACCATATTTAATTGGCTTTATAGGCTTAGGAGGATTGTTTTCAAAAGCATATTCTGCTAATTTCCCATTATATTCAAGACCATCAAAATAATAATTATAAGATTCTAGGAACAGCTTTCCTTATTCCTAACCAAAATCCTTAAGCTGTCTGTAATGCCATCCGGGAATTTTATATATAAATATCCATCCTTTATATTATTGTTTAAAGTATTTAAGGTTAAAGTTTGAAAGCTCAATGAAGACATATGAGGTAAATCATCCTTAATAGTTATATGAAATTGTTTATTACTTGGTAACAATGTACTGAAAAAACTTTTAACATGTTGATTCCCATCCAAATGACCAAATTCCAAAGTGTCAATTCTGCCATCATTAAGATAATAATGAAAGTAAAAAGTAGTCTCCTTTCTGAAATGGTATTTCACCAATAAACCCATTTAACAAATTGAGAATAATTGTCACGGAAAAGTCTGTTAAAAATCTTAACACCTCCTGATATATATCATATTTCATGAAAAAACTTCATAATAACTTTGTTGTTAATAAAAGTATTTGAATACTCATATAAACCCTAAATTATGTTATCAAAATCACAAGCAAGAACGTTCTTTTTGGGAGGAACAGCAGTAACATTTCTGGCCTTTATTGGTCTGACTATTTACTCGCTTCAGCCTAAGAATGACCAAACAAATCATGACAAAATCGATGCTCAGGTTATTCGAGGAAAAGAAATTTGGGAAGCCAATAATTGCATGGGATGCCATACGATTATGGGCGAAGGTGGTTATTATGCACCCGAATTAACGAAAGTTATTGAAAGAAGAGGTGAAGGCTATGTCAAAGCCGTTCTACAATCTCCGATTCCTTGGGGACCCAAAGGACGAAAAATGGTAAAATACCAAATGAATGATGCCGATGCAAATGCAATGATTTCCTATTTAAAATGGATAGGAGAACTTGACTTAAACGGATTTGAAAGAGTAGTTTCTCCTTTAGCAAAAGATAAAAAATAAAAAAATAAAAAATAAAAATTATGAAATATAAATCACAGAAAGTAGCCTATTGGTTTTTTGCATTATGCATGCTTTTATTTGCAATACAAATTATATATGGCTTTATCATGGGCTTCGCCAGAATAGGTTGGGATGGCCTTCATGACTTTATTCCATTTAATACAGCAAGAGCAGTACATACCAACCTTTTAGTGGTTTGGCTATTAACAGGTTTTATGGGTGCAGCATATTATATTATTCCTGAAGAAGCTCAAAGAGAGCTAGTAAGTGTTAAGCTCGCATATGTCCAATTAATTTCATTAGCACTTGTTGGCGTTACAGCTATAGTTGGATATCATTTTAATCATTGGGAAGGAAGGAAATTCCTAGAAATCCCAAGAGAATTGGATTATCTAGTTGTAGCTAATGTACTCGTATTCTTAGGAATAATTATAGGAACCTTATATAAAGGCAAAAGAAGAACCACTACTGCAATGGTTTTAACAATGGGATTGATTTTTGCAGCATTATTATATTTACCAGGAATGATATGGTTTGATAGTCAAGTAACAGATTCTTTCTTCCGTTGGTGGGTAGTTCATCTTTGGGTTGAGGGTGTTTGGGAATTAATTATGGGAGGTATTCTTTCCTACTTATTAATAAAATTAACAGGTGTTGACCGCGAGGTAATTGAGAAATGGCTTTATGTAATTGTAGGCTTAACTTTCTTATCTGGTATTTTAGGAACTGGACACCACTATTACTATATAGGTGTGAATAAAATATGGTTAGTTGTAGGAGGCGTTTTCTCGGCATTAGAACCATTAGCATTCTTAGCAATGGCCTTATTTGCAGTTTACATGTACAGAAAAGGAGAAAAATCTCATCCAAACAAAATAGCATTATTCTGGACTATCGGAGCGGCTATAGTTTCTTTTATTGGCGCTGGTTTATTAGGGTTCGCACACACTATGCCTCAAACAAACATTTATACGCATGGAACATTAGTAACCGCTTCGCATGGCCACTATGCATTCTGGGGAGCCTATGCAATGATCGTGTTAGCAATTATTAGTTATGCGCTACCTAATTTAACTGGACGAAAAAGACATAATAACACAAGTGGACATATGGCTTTTTGGTTGTCAAATGTAGGCATGCTAGGCATGACTGTAGCTTTTGGAGTTGCAGGTGTTGCACAGGTTTACCTTGAACGTAAAATGAAATTAGATTTTATGGATGTTCAAAATGAAATCAGTGTTCACTTTATTGTATTGTTGCTTTGTGCTACCCTATTTACTGTAGGAATTACAATGTACATCATAGAATTTATCAAATACGGTAAGCCTTCAGATGAAGGATTAGTTACATCAGAAACAGAAGAAGAATAATATAAAAAACTAATTATCCGAGTAAAAGGAAAGAACAAAAAACACTTTTACTCGGCTAATTTTAAAAAATGAAATTATGTTAGTAGATGAAAAAATAATTTTTTATAAATCAATTGGAGCAGAAGTAGAAGTTTTTAAGCAAATAAACGAATTACGACTTCCTTTATTATTAAAAGGCCCTACAGGAACAGGGAAATCTCGCTTTGTTGAGTTTATGGCACAATCACTCAGTAAGAAATTGGTTACTGTAAGCTGTAATGAAGAAACATCATCAACAGATTTAATAGGCAGATATATTATTAAGGGTGCGGAAACAGTGTGGATTGATGGACCTTTAGCAATAGCAGTAAAAAATGGTCACATTTTATATCTGGATGAAATTGCAGAAGCTCGACCAGATGTTATAGTTGCGATTCACTCTTTAACAGACCATAGAAGAGAATTATTTGTGGATAAAACTGGTGAAACAATTAAGGCGCATCCTGAATTCTTATTAATAGCTTCCTTCAATCCAGGATATCAAAAAGGATATAAGGAATTAAAACCTTCTACTCGACAAAGATTTGTGGCCATTTCCTTTGATTATCCTAAGGCTACAATTGAAACCGAAATTCTTATGGAAGAAACAGGTATCAGTAAGGATATTGCACAACAATTAGTAAAAATAGGGAATAAAATAAGAAACCTTACAGAATTAGGTTTAACCGAAACCGTCTCCACTCGACTATTAGTAGATGCAGCAAAACTTATAAAAAATGGACTATCAAAAAGATTATCGGTTCATGTTGCCATCGTCGAACCATTAACCGATGAATTGGAAACAACACAAGCATTAAAAGATTTATGTGATTTGATGATTTAATTTAATATTATGGAATTGGAGTTCGATGAGATACTGTTTAAAAAGTATCTTAAATTTAAGAAAAGAAGACAGCTTAAAGATCCTGAGATTTTAAGTAAAAAAGTTACATTAGAAAGTATGAAGTCCAGATTGACCCTCATGGCAAGAGCAATCTGTGGCACAGCTATAGAAATCTATGCAGCAGAGCGTGAAGGAGGATATAAGGATGACAACTTCTTTCTTCCCTTATCTTTTCATTTGTTCCCAGAAAAAAAAGAGAATGAACAGTTTTATATTTTTAGGATTATTTATTTAAGTATTCAAAGGCAATTAGAGCTGAATGGAAGCTATATTAACTTCGATGAATCAAATGCCTCCCAAGATGCCATGGCATCTGCTCCCAAAGTATTAAAACTATTATTTGAGGAATATCCAAAAGTTCAGGAATGGTATGATTATTTCATTTTAAACTTACCTATTCCTAAAAAGGCAGATAAGCCGGATACTACATGGTTATATGGTAAATGGATGAAAAACAGTCCTCCTAAAAACATCGAAGATCTCTTAAAAAACTTTGACAACAATCCAAATATTCTTCAAAATAAAATCGAAGCAAAAACAACTTTAAATGCAAAAGCAGTTGAAGCCATAGAAAGTTTAGCCATCGACAAAAAGCAACTCGAAGACAATATTTTAATGCATAGTTTCGAAAAAATTGAAACCGCAGAAGAATTTAATGGCAATTGGAAAGACTTTGATGGTAGAGACGATTTAAATGACCATAGTGAAGCACTAGAAGAAATGAAAATGAAATTCACCGTTCGGGTGGATGACACCGTGCATTCTGTCTATCAGGCTGACTTTGTAGAAAATACAAATGTGGCAGAAAGTGCTGAAATAGATGAAAAAGGATTTCATCTTAAGTATGACGAATGGGATTTCAAGAAAAGAGAATACCTAAACGACTACTGTAAAGTTTATCCAAAGACTCAGCTAAAGCTAGATGCAAATTATTATAACAAAACCATGAAGAAGTATAAAACCACTTTAATGGGATTGCGTAAAATGCTAACCAGCGTTAATAATAAAATGCAACAACAAAAGAGGCAACTACAAGGAGAAAACTTTGATTTAGATGCCTTAACTGATTTATATACTGATATACATTCTGGCAAATCACCTAATGAGCGTATTTATCTCACTACAAGAAAAAAAGAGAAAGATATTGCGATTTTAGTTTTATTAGATTTGAGTCTTTCTAGTGACGGCTACGCAGCTGGAAACAGAGTTTTAGACGTTGAGAAAGAGGTATCCATTTTATTTGGAGAGATCTTAAATGAATTTAATATTGACTTCTCAATTGATGGATTTTCTTCTAAAACTAGAAACTATACAACTTATATTACCCTCAAAGACTTTAATGAAAACTGGCAATCGGGGAAATTAAAAATTGGTGCTACAGAACCAAATGGTTATACCAGAATTGGACCGGCACT
Organism: Edaphocola sp.; assembly: GCA_035497795.1. Taxonomy (GTDB): domain Bacteria; phylum Bacteroidota; class Bacteroidia; order Chitinophagales; family Chitinophagaceae; genus Edaphocola. The sequence continues at coordinate 22,754 of DATJCU010000149.1, forward strand.
TAGGCATGCAGGTGCTCGATTAAAACAAGTAGATGCACGTAACAAATGGGTTATTTTATTATCAGATGGCAAACCTAACGATTATGATAAATATGAGGGAAAACATGGGATTCAAGATATCAAACAAGCATTGAGAGAACTTAACGAACAGAAAATAAATTCTTATGCCCTGGCAATTGAAGCACAGGCTAAATATTATCTACCTCAAATGTTTGGACAAAACCATTACGAAATCCTGACTTCGCCTGTAGCTTTATTACAATCCTTAGCAAAGCTTTACGAAAAAATTAAACATCAATAAACATGTCGATAGCAACACAAAAGAGCATTTCTAATCCACCTGGAGGCCTTCTGATCTGGATCGTCATTTACTTGGAATTACTTACTTATGGCATCGCATTTATAGGCTTAGCTTATTATGGATCCGTAAATCGAGCAGATTTCCATAATGATAGTCTTTTACTCAACAGAACCATAGGTGGTATTAATACGGTATTGCTTTTAAGTAGTGGGTTTTTAGTTGCTAAAGGAGTTTTTGCTTTCAAACTAAAAGAACTTACAAAAACTAGTCGATATTTTTCATGGGCCATGTTATTGGGCTTAGGGTTCTTAACTTTAAAGGGATTTGAATATTACGATAAAATCATGGCGGGAATCAGTATGGACTATAGTTCATTTTACATTTTCTATTGGCTGTTAACTGCTTTTCATTGGGTTCATGTTTTAGTAGGTATAGTTATTTTATTTTTCATAAGACGATCTATTATAAAAAAACAATATCAAGCAAATCTAATGGATATTGAAGCTGGTGCCGCTTTTTGGCATATGTGCGATTTAATATGGCTATTATTATTTCCAATTCTTTACCTAATATTTTAATTATGAACAGAACAATTAATAAGTCCTATATCGCATTAATACTCTTAACGGTTATTGGAGTGTCTATGTCCAATCTTCCGCAATCAATTAGTATCACGGGATTGATTATTATGATGGCAGTAATAAAATTTATTATTGTAGGATTTCAATTTATGGAATTAAAAAAAGCAAATTCATTTTGGAAAGCTTTACTCATTATATATGGGATTTTAATTGGATCCATATATTTTATTTTATTAAAATGAGTTAATATAACAATTGCATTGCAGCTATTTAATGGGTAATCAAAAATAACAATCGGATTACCCATTTTTCATTTTAATTAGAAACAAGGAAACATTAGTATTAATTATTTTTTGCTTACTTTTGGACATACAACTTTTTGGTTAATTTATGGAAAGGAAACTACGTATCAATGGGCACTCCCACTTATTACCTTATCCTGAGGAGATTCCTCAGTTTATGAAGGATAAAGAGATTTTTTGGGTAGATGAAGAACGTAAGTTCATGCTTCAAAAAAACTGGAGCAGACCAGTAACCGATTCCAGTTTCTTCCTTAATGAGAAACTCGAGTGGATGGATCGAAATAAAATTGACCATGCCGTTATATTGAACCTTTCCCAACTCTATGGTAATGGACTAAGGGTAGAAGAGTTGAAACAAGCCTTAAAATTTCAAAATGATTTTAATGCAAACTTGCAAATAAAACATCCGAGCAAATTCACCACAGGATTTGTAGTACATCCTGCATTTTTAAGAAGTGCCTTATGGGAAGTAGAGCGTTGTGTAGAGGAGTTAGGCATGCGATTACTCTGCCTACCTACTCACTTTATGGATAGTATTGGACACTGGAGATGTATATTTGACGAAGACAATGAACCTCTTTTCGAACTGGCAGATAAATATAATTTGGCAGTGGAAGTGCACCCTTATGATGGCGAAAAGTTCATTAAACTTGAAAACACTTCTTGGCGTTTCCATCTTATTTGGATGCTTGCACAATGTGCAGATGCTTACCATTTCTTAACTTTAAACGGCTATCCTGACAAATATAAAAACATGAGAGTTTGTTTTGCACATGGTGGTCAGTTAGCTCAAATTAATTTGGGGAGACGTATTCAAGGTTTTGACGGTCGGCCTGACTTATTTGAAGGCAAAACACATCCTAGAAAATCTGTAGGTCATAAGAATATCTTCTTTGACACATTATTACATGATACAAATTCTTTAAAGTTATTGGTTCATAATCAATCTTCTCATCAAGTATTAGCTGGTTTGGACGATCCTTATCCCTTAGGTGAAATGGAAAGTTTACCACAATCTTCTTATCCTGGGAAACTATTAGATTTGGCTTTAGAAGAAAAGGTGATTAGCCAAGAACAATTTGATGATATCTGGGAAAAAAATGTCTTAAACTGGTTATTTGGTGATGATGAAGAAGGAAAGCAAAATTTAAGAAAACTAATTTTAGAAGGCTAATTTTAGAAAAACAGATTCTATTTTAATTCTTGTAAGTTTACAAGTTTTGCATAGACCTGATTTTGACTCATCAATTCCTGATGGGTTCCTCTTTCTACTATTTGTCCTTTATCCATTACTAAAATTTCATCAGCATTATAAATGGTAGATAGTCTGTGTGCAATAACGATACTGGTTCTATTGCGCATTAATTCATTTATCGCATCTTGTACTAATTTTTCTGACTCGGTATCCAAAGCAGAGGTTGCCTCATCCAAAATCAAAATAGCTGGATCTTTCAAAACAGCTCGGGCAATAGTAACTCTTTGACGTTCCCCTCCACTAAGTCTAGTGCCTCTTTCGCCCACATTGCTATGATATTTCTCAGCCTTTTCTTCAATAAAATTTGCTGCATTTGCGATTCTTGCTGCATTCTTTATATCTGTTTCACTTTTTCCACCTACGCCCAAACTAATATTAGCGGTAATACTATCATTAAAAAGGATTGCCTCTTGTGACACCACTCCTATTTGCTTTCTTAAATCAAAAAGCTTTAAATCTCGAACATCAACACCATCAATTGTTATTCTTCCAGCACTGATATCATGAAAACGTGGGATTAAATCTACAAGCGTTGATTTCCCAGAACCTGATGCACCGACTAATGCAACCATTTTTCCTTTTTTCAGACGAAAGTTGATATCTTTCAAAATCTGTTTTTCACCATGATAGAAATCAACATGCTCAAAAACAATTTCATCATTAAAGTCATCCATATTTTTAGCATCCTGTTTTTCCTTAATAGGATTATTAGTTTCTAAAAAAGAGGTAACTCTATCCAATGCTGCTGCACCTTTCTGCATATTAAAGAATACAGTAGAAAGGTTTTTTAATGGATTAATAATTTGATAAAACAAAGCGATATATACAAAAAAGAATGGACCAGTCAGTCCACTATCGCCTCTAAAAATAATTCTACCACCCACCCATAAAATGATACAAACTACAATGACTCCTAACGTTTCTGACATGGGAGAACCGGCATCTCTTCTTGCTGCAATTTTATTTTTAGTTCGATATAGTATATTATTGAGCTTGGTAAACTTCGATCTTTGATGACTTTCTGCATTGAAAGCTTTTACCACTTTTATACCTACTAAGGTTTCATCTATAGTTCCAAGTATTTCGCCTAATTTTTCTTGTGCTTCATTGGATGGTTTCTTAAGCGACTTCCCTACTTTTCCAATAATCAAACCAGCTAATGGTAAAAAAACCAACATGAATAAAGTGAGTGTTGGACTCATTATAAACATATATACCAATACAGCAATAATAGTAATAGGCTCTCTCAAGACGGTTTCTATCACACCGACTATCGAAGTTTCAACTTCTGAAACATCATTGGTCATTTTAGAAATTAAATCACCTTTCTTTTCTTCAGAAAAATAACTAATCGGCAATGATAATGATTTATCAAACATTTCTTGACGTAGCTTTCTGAGTACATTGTGACGAAGAGGATTTAATATTCTTAAGGATAAATAGAGAAAAAGATTTTTAAAAATTGTTGCAATTAAAATCAAAATGACCGCAAAACTTAATGCAGCTAATTTCCCATCATTAATGATAATCTGATTAAAGAAATTAGTAATGTCGGAAACAATTCCTTTGCCAGAACTAGCCAAACTTTGTTCGTCAGTAAAAATAGTCTGAAGAACCGGCGCGATCATACTAAAAGTAAAAAGCGCAAAAAAAGTGGAGAGTAAGCTACATGCAAAATATAGTGACAGCTTAGCCTTCTCATCTTTTATATATCTCCAAAGCTTTGGAATGTTTTTCAAATCTTTCTTAGCTTTTAATCTAACGTATAACTCATTTCTCCACCTTTCTCATCTTTAATAAGGATGCCAGCAGCAGCCAACATATCTCTAATCTTATCAGAGGTTTCAAAATCTTTTCTTGTTCTAGCTTGCTTCCTAATATCAATAATTAACTGCATCACAGTATCTATCTTGCTATCATCAGTTTGCTTTAAAGCTTGAATACCTAATACATCCTCCAAATAAATTTTAAAGGTATCTTTTATCAATTGAATAATTTCGGTGCTTAATGCATTTGCAACTATTTGTCCTCCTTTAATTCCGTTAATAATCGGAGCCATCTCAAAAAGATTAGCCAAAACCTTAGCAGTATTAAAATCATCATTCATGAAATCAGCACATTCGGAACACCATTTGATGATTTTGGTTTCTAAATCCTTATCAGCAGATGAAGAATTGTTTAGATCTAATTTTTGCAAAGTTTCATAGGCTTCCCACAAGCGCTTTAAAGCTCTTTCAGAGGCTTGAAGTGCTTCGTTTGAGAAATCTAAAGTGCTTCTATAATGTGATTGTAGAATATTAAAACGAATCACCATAGGATGATAAGCCTGTTCTAATAATGGATGATCACCACTGAATAATTCAGTAATTTTAATCACATTATTATAACTTTTACCCATTTTCCTACCATTAATAGTAATCATATTATTATGCATCCAATAATTTACTGGAGCATGTCCATGCGCAATAGTAGATTGAGCAATCTCACTTTCATGATGTGGAAACTGCAAATCCATTCCACCACCATGAATATCAAATCGATCTCCTAAATATTTGCTACTCATCGCCGAACACTCGATATGCCATCCTGGATAACCAACACCCCAAGGACTTTGCCAACGCATGATATGTTCTGGGCTTGCATTTTTCCATAATGCAAAATCAGCTTTATCTCTTTTTTCATCCTGACCATCTAAAAGTCTAGTGGTTTCTAATAAATCATCTAAAACACGGCCAGAAAGTTTACCATAAGGATAATCAGCTGCATATTTTTTCACATCAAAGTAAACCGAACCATTCACCTCATAAGCATAACCCTTAGCAATGATTTCTTGTATCATTCCTATTTGTTCAATAATATGTCCGGTAGCAGTAGGTTCAATTGAAGGCTCCAAACAGTTGAATTTTCTCATGCCCCAGTGGAAAAGACTGGTATATTTATGCACCAATTCCATAGGCTCCAATTTCTCTAAAATAGCTTTTTCACCTACTTTATCTATAGCTTCTTTTCCTTCTTCTTCAAAATGTCCAGCATCTGTGATATTACGTACATATCTTACTTTGTAACCTAAATGCTTTAAATAACGATTCACTACATCAAAGGTGATGTAAGGTCTTGCATGACCTAAATGAGATTCCCCAGATACGGTTGGTCCACAAACATATAGACCCACATATCCTGGTGTAATCGCTTTAAACTTTTCTTTTTCTCTATTATAGGAGTTGTAAATATATAAATCCGACATAATCATCTTATTAAACTTTGCAAAAATAGGATTTTTCCTGCTGAATATTACGTTAAATATAGCATTTCACAAAGCATTGAGTAATATGGAAATGTTATACAAAGGATAGTGCATTTTATTTTAAAAAAAACACAGCAACAGTTGCATGACATAGTATAATAATATATTCCGAATTTTCGTTATTCAAATATCCTCCACAAAATCAACCATTATGAAAAGCGTATTTCTTTGGGTCAGGTACATTTTGTGGGGATTAACTAAAAAGTTTCTCCAATCTAAAGAGGAAGAACTTAGTATCTGTAACTCCTCTTAGGTTAGCTCTAAATAGTTTTATTTTGGCGTTGAAAGACTCGGCATTCGCATTCGTATT
>DATJCU010000150.1:0-114802 GCA_035497795.1 Edaphocola sp.
ACATGACCCACCTCCTTAAAATCCGTAATCATAAAATGATCCAACATTCCTTGAGGTAAAAAACTAGAAATAAACTTTAAATGTTCCATAATTTAGGTAGCAAAGTTAAGACTTCTCCCCAGATTTTGGATGTGACCCCAATTTATGTACTATCCATTAATTTCTAGACCAAAATGATTTGTACTTTTAAATATAATTATGCTTTATAATGGTTGGATGAAAAAAGGAAAAGTCTTAAAGGTTAAAGATTTATATTTATTCCTTATTAAACTCCATTTCCTATTTCTTAATAATAAATTTTTTATTAATAATTCCTAGTTCAGAATGTAATTGAATAAAATAAACTCCATCGCTAAGGCCTAATAAAGGTAGTTTCAAGCTCTTATTATTGCTTTTAATACTTGATGAACTAAATTCTTGTCCTTTTAGGTTCAAAACTTTTATGGAATATATTTTATATTTAATTGGACTAAAATCAATATTTAATAAATCTTTTGCTGGGTTCGGAAAGACTTTTATTAAGTCTGAAACGTCAACGATATCGACTACTCCTGTGGATATTGGCATTTTATTTATTTTCATTTCAAGAAGATAGGTGCCCATCTCTTCAGAATAAAACGGAATCGCACGGAAATATACAGTGCCACCATCTTGCAGATGGATATTATTATGCATTATATCATCATAGTTTTCTGACCAAGTGATCCCACCATTCAAAGAATAAGAGAATAAACCATCAACAGTGTATTCATTTCCATTTATACTATTATAGGCGTCTTGAAGTCGTGCCGAAATAGAATAACTATTACTAGAAGGTAAATTTATTTTATAATAATCAATATCTGTTTCTATATGAAAATTTGAGCCGATTGTATTTACATTAGCTATATTATCAATAAAAGAAATCGGTAAAGTATATGCAGTCTCTAATGAATCATTTTCTTCATATTGGTCTGGAAATAATGAAGGTGCTTCAACCGTAACAAATATAGAATTTTGATAACTCGAACTTCCAGCAGGATACCAATCAGGTATTCCTTGCTCCTTAATCTCTAATTCCATTAAATAGCTACCTGGAGCTACTGTTATCATTCCTGTAAAATTTTTACCTCCTGTATAATTTGAATTTTGAAGGAGTCCATTACTTTCATTAATAACTTGAATGTTTTGGGCAAAAGAGCCATCTAAATTTGAAAGTTTTAATCGATAGGCTCCATAAAAAACATTACCTGTATTTAGTATATCTATATTAATTATTGCCGTACTATCCTGAATAAGTCTTCCTAAATTATTAATAACCGAAAATGCTGAATTAGTTTCTATCCCCGTTTCATATATAATATCAAATTGTTTATTATTAGTATAATTCCCGTCTCCAATAAGAGTCCAATTTTGTGATGGAGTTTTATAGAAAATAGCAACATAATATGCTCCAGGAACAAAAGTTGTGGCACCTGAGTTATTAAATATTAATGGAGTTGTACTTGGATTACCAGCGTTTAAAGTCATTCCTGTTTTGACTTCAATAAAATCTATAAAATTATTATTTTGGTCAAAAACAACAGCTGCATAATCACCTGAAAAACTAGCTGAACCTAAATTGCTAATATTTACAGTTACATCCAAAGGATTCCCATATCCTATTTGAGAAGAAGGCATGGTGATATTACTATTTAGCTGTAAATCAAAATTTTGAATTATTGTTCCAGCATTATCTGGTTCAATCCCTATTACAATTTGATGACCTGTATTAAACCCTCCAGAGCCACCGCCAGTTCCTATTGTTCCGGGATTTAATGCATTAATTAAAAAATATCCATCAGAATTTCCACTCCATCCCCAATTAAAATGAAAAAAATCATTATTGTCATAACCATCTGCAACAAAGCAATGTCCACTAAAAGAACCATATCCTGCATATAAAATAGGTCGGCTAGCATCAAGTTCATTTTTTAATAAACTTATCCATTGACTTTGATTATAGTTAACTCTTTCAAGTCCTTGTAAAGTATTTTTATAACCAAAATAAGTCTTTAAAGCATATTCTGAACAATGTTGAATCGGACTTTGAGCAGAAATTACATAAGCTCCACTTCCTCCAGTTGATGTTGTCCCAAAATTCATGTCAACACTGACACCTACTTGATACATTAAAGTAGCAACAGCATTATTCGTATAATTGACAATATTAGGCATAGCATTCCATTGATAGTTTGTACTACCAAAATTTGCAGAGAGCGTTCCATAAATAGGGTGATGATAAGAATGGAATCCAGTTCCTGTAGCTGGATAATTCCAATATTTCATTATCTGAGCCATTGTTGTAGCCACACATCCTGTTACGGTATTGGTAGGACAAAGATCATTATAATAGGATGTTTGATCCCATTTAGTGGTCATCAATGGAATTACACTTGATAATGTTGTGGTTCCAGTTAAATTAAGTGTTTGTTGGGTGCCGTTCAGATAATTTGTCCACGAATCTTGAATTTCTTTTGTAGCAGAAATATTATTTTTAATTACAAACCGAATTTGATTTTTATATTCCTCCAACCACTTTTGTATATTTTGAGGCATATTGTTAGCTATAAAATTACCTTCATTTGAATAGGCTAATATTGGTAATACATTATCATCACCAGATACAATTACAAAACCATTTGATTCATTATTAAATATATAGAAATAAGCAGATGGATTCTTTTCAGTGTTTAAACTACTATTTGAAAAGTCAGTATAAACTAAATTAAGTTTTATAGCGGAACTTAAAGTATTGGTTGAATGTGACAAAAAAGATTGTCCCACAATTTTGGCAGTTTTCACATCAATTGGCTTCGCCGAAATTGCGAAATTGAGTATTAAAAATATGCTAAAAAGTAAAAATATTTTTCTCATTGATTGAATCAATTTGGTTTTAGCTTCACGAGTATTACGGTTAAGTTTTCAAGTTGTTGCTAAATAACCAAATATACGAAATTTATTAAAATCAAACTAATTATTGTTTTTTTTCAAAATCATATATTTCCTTTAATTGAAAAAATCTGTAGCATAAAAAATTAGATATGATGCGTTAAGTGCACAAATTGGTTTTTATAGACAGTAATAAATGTTGGATTTTTACGCTCAAAAATAATAACTACTCACTATTTTTAAACAAGAAAATAGCAAATGCTATTACTGAAAGAATTAATATAAGTGGTGTTAACCATTTTCCTTTTCTAAATTTCTCATTTTTACTTTTAGACCTTGATTCAATATTCTTGTTGTCCATTATATTATTTCTAATTGCGATTTTTAATAAACTGTTTCTAAAGGATTATTAATGCAAAGTTGCTGAATATTTTTGAATAAACGCAAAGGCTTCAATTAAAGTCATCTATAATTTTAAAATCATTAGAAATAAATTTTAATTAAAATAATCCCTTTTCTTCTTGTTCGTAAACATGATCTATGGCTAAATTCTCACCATCTGCAGCAGCAGTAGCCAATGCATCACATCGATTATTATAAGGATTATCGGCATGACCTTTAACCCATTGAAATTTAACTTCGTGTTTGCGATAAGCTTTTAAAAAACGTTTCCATAAATCAGGGTTTTTCTTTTTTGCAAAACCTGTCTTTTCCCATCCAAAAACCCATCCTTTTTCTACGGAATCTACCACGTATTTAGAGTCTGTGTAAATAGTAACATTTACACCATCTCTTGTTAATACTTCTAAAGCAACAATAACAGCTAATAATTCCATTCTATTATTGGTGGTGTGTCGAAAACCTTCCGAAATTTCTCTAATGGTTGCTCCCCATTTTAAAACAATACCAAAACCACCTCTTCCCGGATTTCCCCTGGAAGCTCCATCTGTATATACAATTAATGACAAATCCTTATTATTATAGTTCTAAATAATTTTATTTCTTTTTAAGATAATATAGGGTATTACTGTTTTCAATTACAAAAATATGCTGAATCGTTTCTTTAATATCTTTAGTTGTAAACGATTCATATTGTTGCAATTCAGTATTCATTAAATTAGGATCACCCAATAACTTATAATAGGCAAGATTATTGGCTCTCGCTAAAAGATTCATATCTTCAAAAGTAACAACCGATTCAATTCGATTAATAGCTTTTTCTAATTCTACCTCAGTAATCCCTTCTTCCATTAATTCCGATAAACTAGCTGTAATGGCATTATCAGCTTCTATAACGCCTACGCCTTCTACTATTTTTCCCTCAATTACAAGCATGCCTGCTTCAAGACTCCCAGTATGATAGCAATTTAAATGACTGAATAACTGTAGTTCTTTAACTAATATTTGATGTAACCTTGAGGTTTTACCAGTACCTAAAATTTCAGTGATAATGTCCACAATATGGTATTCCTTATTGAGTCGATCTCCAATATGCCAACTTTTATAAATAGCATTTAAAGGCACGTCTTCATAAACGATTAATTTTCTAGCTGCCTTTTGCTTTGATTCCTGTGGTAAATTTCTTTGATAAATAGTTCCCTTCGGGATATCGGCAAACCATTTTTCAACCATAGGTTTTACCTCTTCGGTAGTTATATTTCCTGCAATGCACATAATAGCATTACTGGGATTATAATATTTTTTAAAAAAAGCTTTAACATCCTCAAGTTGTGCATCTTCAATATGTGATAATTCTTTTCCAATTGTCATCCATTTATAGGGATGTTGGATATAGGATAATGCTCTTAAGTGTTTCCAGGCGTCACCATAAGGTTTGTTAATATAATGCTCTCTAAACTCTTCGATTACAACTTTTTTCTGCACATCTAAACTCTTTTCGTTAAAGGCCAATGATAACATTCGATCACTCTCTAACCAAAAAGCAGTTTCAATATTTTCTTTAGGAATTTGGATATAATAATTTGTGAAATCATTAGTAGTATAAGCATTGTTTTCACCTCCTGCTAATTGTAAAGGTTCATCATAATTAGGAATATTTATGGAACCTCCAAACATTAAATGCTCAAATAAATGTGCAAAACCAGTTTGGGATTCATTTTCATCTCTTGCACCCACATCATACAAAATATTTACCGCGACCACAGGCGTCGAAGGGTCATTATGTACGATTACCTTTAATCCATTTTCTAAAGCAAATTCTTCAAAATTTATCATTTTTGTCTCTAAGTTATTTTTTAATTATTTTTTTCACCACAGTCCCTTTACCTTCTATAAATATTGTTATAAAATAGGTACCAGGAGTAAAATGATTTAAATCTATCTCCTTCTGAATATATGTAGCACTTTGGATTTCTTTACCATCAATGGAAAAGATTTTATAATAAGCCTTTTCACCTTCTGGAATTTCTATATGCACAATATTACTCACTGGATTTGGATAAAGCTTTACGTCTAAATTATTCTTTTGTGGTTTAATATTAACCGGCAGTGCTTTACCTACAATAGGACGAATCATTAATGCTCCATCTAATAAAGAAGGTTCCCAATGTTCAGTGGTTTTAAAATATCTGAAATTCGCACCTTTTTTATTTTTATCTAATCCAATATATAAGGAATCACTAGCTCCTCCAGCAGGAAACATTAAAGCAACATAAAAAGTACCAGCAGGTAATATTACATCATCAGTAAAGTTATAAGTGACAAATCCATTTTGTCTATCTTCATAAGAAGGGTATAAATCCTCTTCTTGATACACCAAACTATCAGGAGTTCCTGTAGCATCAATGTTTTTGTAAATCTGAAGGTAAAACATTTTATAGTTAGAGGAAGGCACTTGCCTTGGAAAATAAATTTGTACTGCCCTTAAAGTATCTGGAATTTCAAGGTTATATTCTTGTGCAACATAGGATGGGGCACCTTGATAAGAAGTTATAAAATAAGCTGTTTCCGCAGATCCATCATCATATGCAAAATAGTTATCAAATACTTGGGTATGACTTATCGTATCATTTTCCAAAGTAAAATCACCTATCGTTCCAGTATTTATAAAAGCTTTAAACTTAATGGTCATTGGATCTGAATGGAAACTATCAATTACAGAATTGGGTACAATAAATTCTGCTGATTGATCATCGCTAGCTTGAAAATAAATACTACCAAGACTAATATTTACGGTATTATTTGCTTCCACATGTGTTACATCCAAACTTGCTGTTGGAGATTGAGGAACATACCAATTATTTCTAAGTGTGGCACTAATTCTATTTTTCAAATAGCGACTTCTATTCGCATTAAAATGAGTATAAGGCATAGAAGTGTATTCGTCTATTATACTTTTATTTAGGTCTCCATCTCCCCAATAAGTAAATGCAATATCATTATTTATGGTATCTTGGTAATTTCTATTGGCATCCAATTTAATATAATCTAAATTCCATTGAGAATTGCCAACACCGTAGGTCGTTTTATTGACAAATCTGAATCTAAAATCAGAATATAAAAATGTAGTATCTTTAATAGGTAAAATAACAGCACTAAAATGATCCATAGCCAAACCTTCACTGCTCCAAACTCTCATCCAAGTGCCACCACTTCTTTGAAAGAATAGCATTAAAGAATCTCCAGTAGGTGGTGTATACCCATTTCCAGCACCTTGATACAAAAAACTTAAATAAATACTGTCATTTGGTTGAAAACTACTTAAATCTATAAATTGAGAAGTCAAACTGTCGCCATTAACGGTAACATAAGGATTAGTAGGACTATAAGGAAAGCCTTTAGCATTAAATGCATCTAATGTGGCAACGCCTAAGCTGACATTGTTTTTACCTAATGTTTTATTGATAAACGCTAATGAATCCTGAAACTTACTTTTATTTGGGTAATAATCATTTTGATTAAAATCTTCAAAAAAGGGAAGATTTAAAATAGTTTTCGTACTAAGCATAGATTGTGGTCTATGATATTTTTGTAAAATTCCATTTTCAAACAAAGCTGTTTCATGTTCTTGACCAAAAGCTAGAAAACCTATAAAAGCAAAGTATATTGTGAAAAAAAGATATCTAAACATGTAATTCATTTGTCTGTTTTATAGTAAAAAACGAAAATAAGATAAAAATCTTGTAAAATTACGATAACAAATTTTACGATAGAAATATTAAATAGCTTAAAAGGAAATTCTTTTCAAGTTTCAACTTCTCTTTTATCAAAAAAAGAGGAATCAATTTAAGGATTCCTCTTCTTGTATATTTTTACTGATATTATTTAATTTCTAATAACTCCATATCGAATTTTAAAATACTATTCTCTTTGATATGTGGTTGTCTAGCTTGAGGGCCGTAAGCTTGACTAGATGGAATAAAAACCTGTACTTTTTGACCTACATTCATTAACACTGCCATTCTGTCCCAACCTTTAATCATTTGTTTACCATCAACTTTAAATTCTATAGGCTGCACATGATTAAATGCAGGATCTATGTTGGAATCAAATACAGTTCCGTCTAGAAGTGAACCTGTATAATTCATAGAAGCCATTTTCCCTGGTTCTGCTTTTACGCCATTACCAATGTGGGTAACAATATAATAAATACCAGAATTGTCTTTGTATGCAACTTTTGGGTTTGCCTTAGTTATTCCATTTTTTGGTATTGCTTTAACAGCTATCTTCTTGTCTTTAAGTACTTTTAGAATAATTGCTTCATCTGTTTTATCTTGTTCTTCAGCTTTCTTCTTAGCCATTGATTCTACTTCTTCCTTGTTTTGAACTTTTACCATTTCTACATTCCATGATGCATAATCAGTATGATTAACCCAACTCGGCATATCTTGTCCATTATTCTTGAAAAAATCATCCGCTTTTATTCTAAAGGTAGAAACTTCGCCATCCACCATTTTATTTATACCTACAAACACATCGTTTTCAGTAGCAGGTTCCATTAACGGTTGATCAAACGGGATATTATTATTCATAACCCTCGAATTCAAAATGGTGCTATCTCCAATCATAAATATGATATGCATTTGACCTATATCACCTGGTTTGCCAATATAGGTACCAGTACCCTTTTTAATAATCTGATATTCTAATCCTCCAGGATACGTCTGAAATTCCTGTGCGAATGCACCTAAGCTCATGCTTACTGCAATAGTACTTGTCAATAAAAATTTAGTAATGTTCATTTTTGTTTTTTTCTGATTTTATAAAATTTCTTTAATTGTTGTTTTTATTTTATTTAAGGTTGCTTCCATGTTTTCAATTGAACTTCCACCAGCAGCATTTAAATGACCTCCGCCATTAAAATACTTCCTACTAAAAGAGCTTACATCTATCTGACCTTTACTTCTAAAAGAAAGTTTAATTAGACCATTCTTTTGAGTCAGTAATACAGACACTTTAACACTTTCGATACTTAAAGGTAAGTTCACTAAACCTTCGGTATCACCTGTTAGAATATTAAAGCTTTTAAGTTCTTCGTCTGTAAAGAAAATAATGCCTAATTTCCCATCTTCCAGAATTTCCATTTTCTTTTCTAATGCATGACCGATAAAACGCATTCTATTTTCGGTCCAAGAGTCAAATATACGCTCATGGATAATGGAATGTTCCAATCCTATATCTTTAAAGAATGCAACCATCCTATGGGTACTAGCCCTAGAAGCTGAAAAACGGAAAGACCCAGTATCTGTCAATGTTCCAGTGTATAAACAAACGGCAATATCATTATTAATTATATCTTGGTCGCCCATTTTAACAATAAAATCATAAACCATTTCACAGGTACTGCTCTTTTGGGCATCACTTGTTCCAGCATAAAAAACGTCTAATTCTGGTTCTAAATGATGATCTATGAGGATTTTTTTCTGAACAGCTTCTCTTAAAGGCTTTTCTAAACCTTTAACTCTACTCAGGTGATTATAATCTAAACAGAATATCAGATCACTCTCTTTAAGTATTTTTAAGCAATTTTTCGGTTCAGATTCAAAGTTCATCACTTGATCTACTTCTGGCAACCAGTTAAGGAATCCCGGCATTTCATTTGGTACCACAACAAAAGGCTGGTGCCCTTTCAATTTAAAATAATGATATAAGCCTAAAGTTGAACCAATAGCATCAGCATCCGGTTTCTGATGACAGGTTATAAATATCTTTTTAGGTTCCTTTAGTTCTTCAAATATTTGTTCTATATGTAGCATAAATAATAATTGTTTTCTGAAATACAAAAAGCTTCGTTTTTTGGTTTTAAACCTTGTAAACCTACTTATTTTCCTAAATTTACAATAATATCATATTCTTCTTTCTTAAGATCACAAACAGATAGTCTGCTTTGACGAATTAAAGAAAGATCTTGCAAATTAGGTTGTGCTTTCATCTCTTTTAAGGTAACTGGACGTTTAAATGGTTTTCCAGCTTTTAAATCTACAGCAACCCAACGTTCATCTTCAATTGTAGGATCCTGATAAGCTTCCTTTATAACCTTACAATTTCCAACTACTTCCATACCTTTATTACTATGATAAAAAAGCACATGATCACCTTTTTTCATAGCTTTTAGATTGTTTCGAGCTTGATAATTTCTAACACCATCCCAAAATGTTTGACCATCATTCACAAAATCATCCCAACTGTATTTATGAGGTTCAGATTTTACTAACCAATAGTTCATTTATAATAATTTTAAAATATCCTTGCAAGATATAAAGTATTTTTTATTCAAATGTGAAAAGGAATAAAAATTCTGACATAAGTTTTATTGTAATAATAATTAATTTATTAATTTTCAGAAGCGATAACTCCATTAACCTTACATATTTTTACTTTTTACTAAGTTTTGATTTCGTAACTTTGCAAACGTTTTTAAATTTCAATAAAAATTATCAATAAATGGATACAACAACAAAAACACAGATTGATTTTACATTACCATACAAGGTTGCTGATATTTCGCTTGCAGAGTGGGGCAGAAAAGAAATTAAACTTGCAGAGGCTGAAATGCCAGGATTGATGAGTTTAATAGCTGAATATGGAGATAGTAAGCCTTTGAAGGGAGCAAGAATAGCTGGTTGTTTACATATGACTATACAAACTGCTGTTTTGATAGAAACATTAACAGCTTTAGGAGCAGAGGTACGCTGGAGTTCTTGTAATATATTTTCTACTCAAGATCATGCTGCTGCCGCTATTGCTGCTACAGGTGTACCTGTTTTTGCATGGAAAGGTGAAACTTTAGAAGAAGCTGACTGGTGTATTGAACAAACCTTGTACTTTGGAAGCGAAGACAAACCATTGAATATGATTTTAGATGATGGAGGCGATTTAACGAATATTGTTTTAGATAAATATCCTGAATTAGTAAAAGGTATTAAAGGATTATCAGAAGAGACTACCACTGGTGTGCATCGTTTATATGAGCGCATGGAAAATGGTACCTTACCGATGCCTGCCATTAATGTAAATGACTCTGTAACAAAGTCTAAGTTTGATAACAAATATGGTTGTAAAGAATCTTTAGTAGATGCTATTCGTCGTGCTACTGATGTGATGATGGCTGGTAAAGTAGCTGTTGTCGCGGGTTATGGAGATGTTGGTAAAGGTTCTGCAGCTTCATTACTAGGTGCTGGTGCTAGGGTAATTGTTACTGAAATTGATCCTATTTGTGCATTACAAGCAGCAATGGACGGTTTTCAAGTAGCCAAAATGGAAAATGTTATTAATAATGCTGATATCATTGTTACTACTACCGGATGTAGAGATATTATAACTGGAAAAGAGTTTAAGGCAATGAAAGATAAGGCTATTGTTTGTAATATTGGTCACTTCGATATCGAAATTGATATGGACTGGCTAAATAAAAACTATGGTCATACCAAAGATACTATTAAACCACAAGTTGATTTATACAATATAGACGGTAATGAAGTTATTGTTTTAGCCGAAGGACGTTTAGTAAACCTAGGCTGTGCAACGGGTCATCCATCATTTGTTATGAGTAATTCTTTTACAAATCAAGTTTTAGCTCAAATGGAATTATGGAATAATACTAATGCCTATGAAAATAAAGTATATGTTCTACCTAAACATTTAGATGAAAAAGTAGCTCGTTTACATTTATCAAAAATTGGTGTTGAATTAGATATTCTAACAGATACTCAATCTGAGTATTTAGGAATTCCAAAAGAAGGTCCATACAAACCTGAACATTACAGATACTAGAAATAAATAATACACACAAAAAAATCGTCTGCAAAACAGACGATTTTTTTTTATGTTTAATTTTACATTTTAATATAATAATGTAAAATAATCAAAGTTTTTTTATTTTTTAACTAAAACTTTAAATAATAAATATCTTAATACTTAGGTCTATAAGAGATATCTGTAGCAACACTTATCATCATTAAGTTTACATTATATCCAGCATAAGGATTTACACCATTTTTTGAGAAATCTGGATTTAAGAAGTTAGTAGGGTAATATGTAGCCTTAACAATAAAACCAGGGTGTAATCTGGCTCCTACAAAAACATTGGGTAAAATTGCAGGACTTCTTTGAGAAAACCATTCATTTATTTTTGTTTTATTACCTCTTTTTACAAAACCTTTTTCTTTAAACCAGAATGGAATATCAATACCACCTCCTAACATCACATAATTTTTATGCATATCACCTAGTTTTATCGCTAATGGAATACCTAAAGCGTAATTTCTCCTGATAACGGTACTATCAACATTATTGAATTTTTCTATAAAACCAATGTTTTTAATACCAATACCGCTAATTAATCCAATGTTTTTATTGATATTCATATGAGCAGTAGTACCGAAGTGTAGAAAAGTTGTAAAACGAGGAACAGTTATACTAGTTTCTCCACCATTTTTTTCAAATAATGAGCTAGAAAGAATAGAACCTTCTAAATTTGTGGTAAAGAATACATTACCATACTGATTTCTCTGCTTTTCCTTTTGGGCATTGGCATTCAAGGCTAAGCAAAATAATAAGGAAAATGTCAATAGTTTTTTCATAAAATTTATATTTAATCTGCCACAAAGGTAATTGTTAATTTTTCAAACTGAAATTTTTTCAGTAAATTTTTCTTGGCATACCATTTGAGACTAATTAGTTTCAATAATCTAAAAGAAATTCCTTATTATTAATAGGGTCAACTTGTCAGGTTGCTATAAACGATAGAATAATATAATATGAATATAAAAGAATTATTTTCCCAGATTGGGGCTGAAGATGTGGAATTTGGACCTATAGTACCGATAGGAGAATCTGATTTTCCAGAAGGAGATAAAAAGAAATTACCAAAAGAACTTCCAGTTATTGCTTTAAGGAATACAGTATTATTTCCGAATGTTGTTTTACCAATTACAGTTGCCAGAGATAAATCACTATTAGCTATAGAAGCTGCAAGAAGTGGTGATGGTCACATTGGCGTTTTAGCGCAAATAGATGCACAAAATGAAGATCCGCTTACTGAAGAAATTTATAAAGTAGGTACAGTAGCAAAAATCATTAAGCAAATAAAAATGCCTGATGGAAATATTACCCTCTTTATAATGGGTAGAATGCGTTTTGCTGTTGATAAATTTACACAAGAAGAACCTTATTTAAAAGCAAAAGTCAAATACCTAGATGATAAATTCCCAAAGGGGGATAAGAATTATGAAGCAATGATCGCTTCTATTAAGGATAGTGCGGAGAAAATCATTCAATTATCACCAAATATCCAAATGGAAACTGGGATGATGTTGAAGAATATTGAAAGCCACTCTTTTCTTATACACTTTATTGCCACTAATTTAGAAACAAAACTTTTTGAAAAGCAGCATTTATTAGAAACGAATGATGTTAAACAGCGAACAAATAAATTATTAACATTATTACAGGCTGATCTTCAAATGGCGGAACTCAAAAGCGAGATTACCAATAAGGCTCGAGGCGAGATGGACAAACAGCAAAGAGAATACTTTTTACATCAACAACTAAAGTCAATTAAAGAAGAATTAAATGAAGGAAACGAGCAGGAAATAGCAGATTTAAAGCATAGAGGTACCACAAAAATTTGGGATGAAAAAGTAGCGGAGGCATTTAATAAAGATTTAAGTAAATTGGAAAGAATGCATCCGAGTACCCCCGATTATTCAGTGGTGTATAATCATGCGGAATTGATGCTCGATTTGCCTTGGAATGAATTTACTAAAGATGATTATGACCTAAAGAAAATCAAGAAGACTTTAGATGCTGACCATTATGGAATGGAAAAAGTGAAAGAGAGAATTCTTGAGTATCTTGCTGTTTTAAAACTTAAAGGTGATATGAAATCTCCAATCTTATGTTTCGTTGGACCTCCAGGAATCGGTAAGACTTCTTTAGCACATTCTATTGCCAGAGCATTGAATCGTAATTTTGTACGTTTAAGTTTAGGCGGATTAAGTGATGAGAGTGAATTAAGAGGTCATCGCAAAACATATATAGGTGCGATGCCTGGAAGAATTATTCAATCTATTAAGAAAGCGAAAACCTCTAACCCAGTAATGATTCTGGATGAATTGGATAAACTTGGTAAAGATTTTAAAGGAGACCCAAGTTCTGCAATGCTTGAGATTTTAGATCCAGAACAAAATCATGGTTTTTATGATAATTATTTAGAAATGGAATATGATCTTTCTAAAGTATTATTTATAGCAACTGCAAATAATTTAAGTTCAATTCAACCCGCATTAAGAGATCGTCTTGAAATCATTGATTTAAGCGGCTATGCAATTGAAGAGAAAATTGAAATTGCCAGGAAGCATTTAGTACCTAAACAAATAGAGGCTAATGGATTAAAGGGTTTAAAAATTAATTTCAATAAATTAGCTTTAAATAACGTTATTGAAAATTATTCTAGAGAGTCGGGTGTTAGAGAGTTGGATAGAAAAATTGGAGCTGTTTTAAGAAGAGTTGCGATGGATGTTGCTGTGGAAAAAGAGATCTCTGAAACCATTACACCTGAGTATGTAGAGTTGGCATTAGGAAGACCCATATTCTTAAATGAAGAGTATGCGGATGTGAATAAACCAGGTATTGTTATGGGACTTGCATGGACCTATGTTGGTGGTGTAATCTTATTTATAGAAACCAGTTTGAGTCCAGGTAAAGGGATATTAACCTTGACAGGTAATTTAGGTAATGTAATGAAAGAGAGTGCTCATGCCGCTCTATCTCATCTAAAAGCGCATTCAAAAGAGTATGGTATAGAACCTTCTAAGTTTGCAGAAATGGATATTCATATTCATGTACCTGAAGGAGCACAACCGAAAGATGGTCCTAGTGCAGGTATAACGATGTTGACTTCTCTAGCTTCTGCATTCATGAATAAAAAAGTGAAACCAAGAATGGCAATGACAGGTGAAATTACATTGAGAGGTCAAGTACTTCCAGTAGGTGGGATTAAAGAAAAGGTCCTCGCTGCTAAACGTTCTGGTGCAAAAGAAATTATTTTATGTCATTTAAATCAAAAGAACATTGAAGAGATAAATCCAAGTTTTATTAAAGGATTAAAATTTCATTACGTGAAAGAAATGAGTGAGGTTCTTGAAATAGCTCTAGGAAAAGTAAAAGAAAAAACGAAAAAGTAATACAAAAACATGCAAATTAAAAACCCACAGATGATTCTTTTCTGTGGGTTTTTTTATTTAGAATAAAGTTTGATTTGGTATAGTAGTAGTTTTTTATTCTTGTTTCATGCCAAGAAGATAATTAAAAAAAAGAAGAAAACTTAAAAAAAAGATGTTTTTCGTAATTAATATTATTTGACTCATAATTTGTCATTAAATTATTCTGAACTACCTATTTGAAAAGAATGAAAAATAATAATTTATCACTTATTTTCTTATTCAAAGTAATTCAAAAAAAAAACGCACAAAAAAAATATTATATTTGAAAATTCCTATTAATAACTAATCTTAATTGTATTCAGTGCGTTAAATATTGAAAATTCAATCTTCTTTTATTTTTTAAAATTAATTATAAAATACTAATTTGAAAATTATTGGATAATTTGAAATAATTTTTTAATTTTGAAAGATACTATCTTTACATTTGAAGCAAATTAATTTTAATTAAAAATAAAATATTGAAAATATGAATAACGAATGGCCACTTTGGGAAATATTTATCCGTAGTAAGACAGGATTAGATCATAAACATGTAGGAAGTTTGCATGCCTCAGATGCACAAATGGCAATGGAAAATGCTAGAGATGTTTATACAAGAAGAATGGAAGGTGTGAGTATTTGGGTAATCGAAAGTAGTAAAATATTTGCGTCTAATCCTGATGATGCTGATGCATTGTTTGACCCTGCGAATGACAAGGTATACCGACATCCTACTTTTTACAAGCTTCCAAAGGAAGTAGAGTACATGTAATATTAAATTAAGCTTTCCTCGAAAAACAAAATTATAAAATGTCAATCAATAAATTACATTATGTATTGCAAATAGCAGATAATGCTTTAATCCTCGGCCACCGTATTAGTGAATGGTGTGGTCATGGTCCAGTTTTAGAACAAGATATTGCTATTACAAACACCGCTTTAGATCATATTGGACAAGCCAGAAATTTGTATCAATACGCTGCTGATTTATATAATCAAATGAATGCAAAAGACAAAAAAAATGCATTTACTTATTTTACATTAGAGGAAGATAAAACCGCAACTGAAGATACATTCCCTTACCTCAGAGATGCTTGGGATTTTAAAAATGTACTGTTGGTAGAACAAGCTAATGAAGATTGGGCATATACTGTTGCTCGTTCATTTTTCTATGATAGTTTTATGCTTCTGTTTTATTCTGAATTAAGTAATAGTAATGATGAACAATTACAATCAATCGCAATAAAATCATTGAAAGAAGTACAATATCATCAAAGATGGAGTAGGGATTGGGTAATTCGTCTAGGAGATGGAACAGAAGAAAGTCATGAAAAAATGAAAGAAGCAATCCTTAATTTATGGGCATTTACTGGAGAGCTATTTATGCCCAGTGAGGCAGATAAAGCGATGACTGCTGAAGAATTAGGTGTAGATGTAAGTCAATTAAGGGATAGCTGGTTTAATATGGTTAAGGATACCTTGACAGAAGCTACCTTGGAAGTTCCAGATATCAATGCTTGGATGCATCGTGGTGGAAAAGAAGGAAAACATACAGAAAAATTAGGTTTTATTTTAACGGACATGCAATTTTTACAAAGATCTTATCCAGATGCCACTTGGTAATAGATTTTTCTAGAATCGATAATAAAATCAATTATTGATAATTTTAGTGGAAGCACATTTTATAAATGCTAATAAAATGTGCTTTATTTAATTCTATTACTCTATATTTAAAAAGATTATTCCAGTTTTGTTAAACGCATTTTAGAATCTAAAATAGATTATTGTGCTTGAAAACTTAAATTTTTATTAAATATTAATGAATAGATATTTAAATTAAGGAAAAATGATATAATTTTTGAAATAAGAAAAAGAAAAATTTGTATTTCATTAATTATATATTTAACTTTGTTAGCAAAATATAGTCAAAGCTATATCTACTAAAAAAAAGGAGTTCAATATGAAATTACTATACAAAATATTTTTATTAATTCTACTTGGAGCTGGAATAAGCACTTTCGAGGTTCAGGCGCAGAGCTTGGAGCAACAAAGGTTTACTAATACTATTGAAAAAAGAGTATATGCTTATCCAAATCCTGCAAACAATATCGTTTCGATTAAACTATCTTCAGGATTAAAATCTGATGCAAAAACAGTTGATTTGATTAGTGTTATTGGTAGAACAGTGGCTTCTCAAAAAGTTTCCACTTATGAAAATGAAGATTTAGTTTTTACGAATCTAAATCAGTTACCTGAAGGTATTTATATCGTTACTGTAAAAAATGCTGAAGGGAAAATATTACAAAGCACAAAATTGATGATTCAGCGTTAAATAAAATAAAATTTAAAACGGGAGCTTTGTAAGAAGCTCCCGTTTTTTTTGTAGATTTACTTTCGAATTACCTCCTAAACTTATTTCATATGTCAAGCAAGATCTTATATAAACAAATAGACGAGGAACAGGAACGCAAGGCTATATTAAGAGAATATAGAGCTTTATTAAAAGCCTTAAAAGACCGAATTAAAACTAATGATAGGAAACGTTTATTAAGAAAGGCATTTGAAATGGCGGTTGACGCTCATAAAGATATGCGTCGAAAATCTGGAGAACCCTATATTTTACATCCTTTAGCAGTTGCAAAAATTACTGTAGAGGAAATTGGATTAGGAGTCAAATCTGCAATTTGTGCTTTATTACATGATGTAGTAGAAGACACTGAAATAACTTTAGATGATATCACAAGAGAATTTGGAACAGTATATGCTAAAATTATTGATGGATTAACTAAAATTAGTAATGTTGTCGATTTTAAGAATGGCGTTTCAATGCAAGCTGAAAATTTTAGAAAAATTTTGTTAACACTTGCTGAAGATCCTAGAGTAATTTTAATTAAGCTTGCCGACAGAATGCATAATATGCGTACTTTAGGTAGTATGGCCAGAGATAAGCAAATGAAAATTGCCTCTGAAACTGCCTTTATTTATGCACCACTTGCACACCGTTTAGGACTTTATGAAATTAAATCAGAGCTGGAAGATTTAAGCTTGAAATATACCCAGCCTGATGTTTATTTAGACATTGCCAAGAAGTTAAAAGAAAGCAAGCGTCAGCGTACCAAATATATTAAGGATTTTATTAAGCCGATCAAAGAAGATCTCGAAGCCGCTGATTTTAAATTTGAAATTTATGGTCGGCCAAAATCTGTTTTTTCAATTTACAGCAAAATTAAAAACAAAGGTGTAAGTTTTGAAGAAGTGTATGATTTATTTGCTATTCGTATTATCCTTGACTCTGAAAGAGAAAAAGAAAAAGAAGACTGTTGGCGTGTATATTCAATTATTACAAATTTTTACAAACCTAATACCGAGCGCTTAAGAGATTGGATTTCTGTAGCTAAAGGTAATGGATATGAAGCCTTACACACCACTGTGATGGGGCCAGAAGGCAAATGGGTAGAAGTTCAAATTCGCTCAAAAAGAATGAACGAAATTGCAGAAAAAGGTTTGGCGGCACATTGGAAATATAAAGAAGGAGCACAACAAGAAAGCAAATTAGATGACTTTTTGAAACATATAGGCGAAGTATTAAATAGTTCGGATGCTGATTCTTTAGATTTTTTGCAAGACTTCAAATTGGATCTCTTTACAAAGGAAATTTATATATATACCCCCAATGGAGATTTAAGAGTATTACCGAAAGGTGCAACTGCTATTGATTTAGCATTTGATATCCATTCAGAGTTAGGAGCAAGATGTATTGGAGCTAAGGTTAATTACAAACTTGTTCCGATAAGTCATATATTAAATAGTGGTGACCAAGTAGAAATAATAACTTCTAGTAAACAAAAACCTTCTGAAGATTGGTTGAAGTTTGCAGTTACTGGCAAAGCAAAATCGAGAATTAAATATTATTTAAAAGAAGAAAAAAGAAAAATTGCTGAAGATGGGAAAGCAATTGTTGAAAGAAAATTACATAGTTTAGGTTTAAAATCTAATAATCATAATATCAATGAAATAATTACTCATTTCAAAATACCTTCTTCTTTAGATTTATTCTACGGAGTGGCAGTTGAAAATATTGATTTAAGTGTTTTGAAAACCTTTAGTATCGTTGGAGATAAGTTTTTTAAGCCCATAAAAGAAAGTCCTAAAGCCGAAAACCTTGCTGTTATAGCAGATTTACCAATTAATGATAAAT
This sequence comes from Edaphocola sp., assembly GCA_035497795.1. Lineage (GTDB taxonomy): Bacteria > Bacteroidota > Bacteroidia > Chitinophagales > Chitinophagaceae > Edaphocola. Next base: position 18,772 of record DATJCU010000150.1, read on the forward strand.
CTCTTGGTAAAGGATCTGAATTAATAATTTTTGGTGAAACTTCTGATAAGTTCTTTTATAAACTTTCTAAATGTTGTCACCCAATTCCAGGAGATGATGTTTTTGGATTTGTTTCTACCGGAGAAGGTTTAAAAATACACCGAAACGATTGTCCTAATGCTGAAAGTTTAATGGCAAAATTTGCACACAGAATTGTTAAAGTAAAATGGGCTCAAAATAAAGAGATTTCTTTTCTTACAGGTGTACGTATTATAGGTTTAGATGATGTAGGTATTGTACAAGGAATTACAAAAATCATCACGACTGAGATGAAAATAAATATGCGTTCTATTAGTATTGATTCTGAAGATGGTGTTTTTGATGGAACCATAAAAGTATTTGTAAAGAATAAAGAAGAGTTGGATGCATTATGTGCAAAATTAGAAACCATTCATGGTGTTCAAAAAGTATTAAGGCTTCAAGAAGATGAGTGATGCTAATCAATTGACTTTAAAGAAAGCTAGTATTGCTGCAGCAATACCTTTTCCGCCAATCAGTTGGTGGCTTGAGGCTATGAAAAGTGAATTTGTTATTTTAGATAAAAAAGAGCCTTTTCAAAAGATGAGTTACCGAAACAGATATTATCTGGCAGGTAAACAAGGTAAAATGCTATTGAGTATTCCATTATCTAAAGGGAGAGGACAACATTTGCCTATGGAAGACGTTAAAATTTCATATGCCGAAAATTGGCAAAAGAATCATTGGAAATCCATTCAAAGTCTTTTAGGGAATACTCCTTTTTTTGAATATCTAGATTATCAAATTCAACCATTTTTTGAAAAGGAGATTTCAAGTTTATTTGAATGGAATAAATCGTCTATCGTTTGGGCTAATGATTTCTTAGGAAATCCAATCCAGATTTTGGAAAGTGATCATGAAACGAATACTGACGATTTAATTGATTTAAGAGCGATTATTCATCCTAAATCGAATTCAACAGCTGTGGATATTTTTTATAATCAGGTTTTTCAACCAGATATTGGATTTATTGCTGACTGTTCTATTCTAGATTTAATTTGTTGTGAAGGAAAAAATGCTATAAATATTCTTAAAATGACTAATTCTTAGAGTCTATTTAATCTAAGAATATTAAAAATTAGAGCAATATTAACTATTTTTTCAAAGGACTATCAGCTTCTTTTGCAAAATGGTTAAATACAATTTTATCCATCAGCTTTGGAAAGAATTTATTCAACAAAACGGTTAATTTACCTTGAGTGGTCATCACAATCGTTCTTTTCCTTTTTTCAATTCCATTTAATATGATTTGAGCACATTGCTCCGCACTCATTAATTTGCTTTCATCTAAAGGCGTCTCTTGCTGTGCATTTCCATCTGCTGCTAATGCAGTATTTCTAATATTGGAATTTGTAAATCCAGGAGCCACCCACATTACATTTACAGATTTATACAATAATTCAGTTCTTAAGCATTCCAGAAATCCTTGCATTGCAAATTTAGAAGCCGAGTAACCTGTTCTTCCAGGAAGTCCTCTATATCCAGCGATTGAAGACACTCCAACTATTGTCCCTTTATTTTTGATTATAGAAGGTAAGGCTGCTTTTGTAGCATACACAGTTCCCCAAAAATTGACCGCCATTAATTCTTCCAAAACTTTCACATCCAAATCTTCAAATAATGCTCGCATACTGTTTCCCGCATTATTAATTAAAATATCAATTCTATCCCATTTATCTTCAATTGCTAGTATAAAATTAAAACAATCCTCTTTTTTGGATACATCAGCTTGCACCAACAGGATTTCAGAGAAAGATTTATAAGTATCCTTTAGTTTTTCAATATTTCTAGCACAAACTGCAACTTTAGCACCACGGCTCAAAGCATCTAATGCTAGCGCTTTCCCTATTCCAGAGGAAGCTCCTGTTATAGCAACAACCTTATTTTTCAAAGTCATAAGAATAATTATTCGAGCAAAGATAAAGATTATCATTCTTTTAAGATGCTATTTGTCAATCAATATTTATGCGCTAAAATTTTATATTTCTAATAATCCTTTACTAATTAATAAAAGTAATGAATTATCTTTGTTGATTAAAACACGTTTTTTTAAAATGGCCATTTTTTCAAAAAAGAATAATTTATTATTAGCGACAGATGATGCTGATGAGGTTGTAAGCTTCATTAGAAAGGCGGAACGCAATACCTCTGGTGAAATTAGGGTGTTTATAGAATCTAAGTGTGAATATGTAAATGCAATGGATCGGGCTTTGGAAATTTTTTTAAAATTAGAAATGAGTAAAACTATTAATCGAAATGCAGTTCTTGTTTATATTGCAAAAATAGATAGACAAATTGCTATTGTTGGAGATGAAGGAATCCATGAAAAGGTTAAAGATGTAAATTTATGGGACGAAAGTTTGAGTATTCTAAAAGCCTATTTTAAAAAAGATGCATTTAAAGAAGGAATAATAAAAGTAGTTGAAAACATAGGGAAGGAACTAAATAAATATTTTCCGGCAGATGGAAATTCCAACCGTAATGAAATCCCAGATGAAATCGTATTTGGAAAATAAAAATTAAAGAATGAGAATAGTATTATTTAGGATTTTTCTTGTATTGTTTTGGGGGCTGGGCTTTATGTCGCAGTTGTCTTCAGCTCAAAGTTCAGAAAATGATTTTCCAAAACCAATGAGTCCTCCAAGATTCGTAAATGATTTTGCAAATGTTTTAACTCAAGAAGAGAATAATAATTTAGAAAATATTTTAAAAGCTTTTAATGATAGTACTTCCACAGAGATTGCAATCGTAACCTTAAAAAGTATTGGTAATTATGATATTGCTTCTTACACTTTTGAATTAGGTAACAAATGGGGTATTGGAAAAAAAGGTAAGCGTAATGGCATACTTATTCTTGCGGCAATTGATGATCGGAAAATATGGATTGCTACAGGATATGGACTAGAAGGCGCTTTGCCAGATGCATTGGTGGGAAGAATTATAAGAAATGAAATTAAACCATTTTTTAGAGTAGAGAATTATTATCAAGGTTTCTATAACGGGGCAGTTCAAATCATTCAAGCTTCAAAGGGTGAGTATCGGGCAGACCCTTCAGAGAAAGACGATACCGGAGGTAATATTTTTGCAGTTATTTTTGTCATTATTGGTATCATAATTCTAATTAAAATTATGGGTAAGGGTGGTAATAATGGAGGTGGAGGAGGTCGTTATATTTCCCGAAGAGGAAGTGATATTTGGCTAGGAGGATTAGGAGGTTTCGGTGGTGGAAGCTTCGGCGGCGGTGGCGGCTTTGGCGGTGGCGGCGGCAGCTTTGGTGGTTTCGGTGGCGGTAGTTTCGGCGGAGGTGGTGCTGGAGGAAGCTGGTAAATTTAATGAATCAAAAATTACATTGGTTATTTAATTTTTATAATAATTGATAAAGTCAATTTATTTTTAAGAATATAATCAAGCATGATTACTTTCAATTTCTTTACTGAAATAAATATGTAATCATGCTTTTTTTTGAAACTAGTCGTTATTTTTCTAATCTTATTGTAAGAGAAATAAAATGCAATTTTAGAATTATTATAACAATTGTTTCATTTTGATCATTTTCAAAGCAGCTATCATAGCTTCCTCACCCTTATGTCCATGGACACCTCCTAATCTTTCCCAAGCTTCTTCTTCAGAATTTAAGGTCAATACTCCAAAGATAATTGGAACGGTAAGCGTAAGATTTAAATGATTAATGCCTTCCGTTACCGCTTGGCTTACATACTCAAAATGAGGGGTTCCTCCTCTAATTACTGCACCAAAAGCAATTATAGCATTAGGATTATCATTATCCTGCATAGTTGCATCGTGTAATGCTCTACAAGCAAAGGGTAACTCAAAACTTCCTGGAACCTGTACTATTTTTGTTATTTGATTATTTGTCTGAGCTGCAATTCTTTGTGCTCCTGCAATTTGCTCAGCAACGATTTTATCATTCCATTCAGTATAAACAATGCCTACTCTACCATTTCGCAGATTCATAATGCTTTCTAGGCTTAAAAGAGAATTACTCTCAGAAGAAAGTGCCATATTTTAATAATTTTGTTTAGTTAATTGTAATATTTCTTCATGTATTTTTAACACCTGTTTTATTAAAGATTGTTTCCCATCATTAATAATAATAAAATCACATCTACTCATTTTTTCCTCCTCGTCCATTTGACTAGCCATCCGCTTCAATATGGTATCTTTATCTACTTTATCTCGTGCCATTGCTCTACTTAATCTTAGGTCAAATGGAGCACTCACTCCAATCATAACATCCATATCAATGTGAGAACCACTTTCAAAAAACAAAGCAGCCTCTTTAATAACATATTTACTATTTTGCTGCATCATCCATAAACTACTGTATTTTCTTACAGCTGGATGAGTGATATTATTTAGAATCTCCAATTTATCTGGATTTCCAAATACAATAGAAGCTAATAATGTTCTATTTAATGTTCCATCTACAAAAATTTCATTTCCAAATGCAGCAATTAAAGAAGATTTTACTTCAGTATTATTATTCATTAATTCTTTAGTAAAATTATCTGCATCCAAAACAGGGATTCCCAAAACTTTGAAAATCTTTGATACTACACTTTTTCCTGAACCAATACCTCCTGTTATTCCAACTTTAAGCATAATGTAAAACTAAATCCTTTTTTTCAAATTGAAAATTGTTTTTTCATTATTTAAAACATGCTTTGTTTTATATATATGGTTTAGTTACTTTTTCCTATTTATTAAGGGTTTCTTGTTGATTATTATTATATTTGCCAAAAGATAAAAAGATATTATAATTAGAAATAATTATTAAAAAAAATCGTTTTATCAGTATTTTCTTCAAACGATTTTAAAAAGAAAATCTACTTTTAATCAAAGATTCTATATGAAATTATTAAATAAAATAATTATAATTATTCTCTCATTACTCTTGCTTTCACAAGTAGCATTTTCTTCTCATATTTTTGGTGGAGATATTGTTTACCGCTGTAAAGGAGGTAATAATTTTGAGTTTACTTTCACTTTATATCAGGATTGCTTAACTGGTGAACCAGAAGCAATTAATCAAGACAATCCAGCTTATTTTGCAATTTTTGATGCTGTAACTTATGCTAAGCTTGCAGAAGGCTCTACAGGACAAGCTAGTTATAGTGCTATTATGCCTGCAAATTTTTCAAATGAATGTGTTAATAATCCACCACAAACTTGTATGCGAAAAACGGTGTTTAAATTTACTGTGAATATACCGCCTAGTAGTAATGGATACATATTTACTTACCAAAGATGTTGTCGAAACCAGACTATAAATAATATTTATGCACCAGGACAAACAGGTGCAACCTTTACGGCACTCATTCCACCTTTTAGTTCTGGACAATGTGCTAATAACAGTGCTGTTTTTAATAATGATCCACCTCAGATTATTTGTGTGAACAATCCTTTTGTTTTTGATTTTTCTGCAAATGATATCGATAATGACTCTTTAAGTTATGAACTATGTGCTGCCTACATAGGTGGTTCTACTACGAATCCAATACCCGGTAGTCCATTTGGTAATTCAGCGCCAATCCAAGCTCCTCCTTATACTGAGGTAAGTTATGTGCCACCATATTCTGCAATTTATCCAGTTCCATCTTCACCACAATTTGCTATAGATCCTATCACAGGTTTGCTAACTGGTACCCCTACACAGATTGGAAGGTATGTATTTACAATATGTTGTAATGAATGGCGCGATGGTCAAATTATTAATACTTTGAAAAGAGATTTGCAATTTGTAGTAACGAATTGTTCCAAAGCAGTTATTGCCAATATGCCTTCCTTTAGTTTCGAGCCTGATGTTTATATTGCCAAATGTGATTCAAACTTTACGATAAAGTTTAAAAATATTAGTGTTGGTGGAAATACTTATTATTGGGACTTTGGTGTTCTTAACACCTCATCTGATACTTCAAATGCATTTGAACCTTCTTACACTTATCCAGATACCGGGACTTATAATGTGAAACTAGTTGTGAACAGGGGATCTACATGTTCAGACAGTATTATTCGAAAAGTAAAAATATATCCAATTTTAAAAGCTGATTTTAATATAGAAGGAAAGTTATGTAAAGGAGAGCCAATTCATTTTACCGATCAATCCATAAGCACTTATCCTGAAATATTTTCGAGAGAATGGGATTTCGGTGATTTTAGTGATGATACTGGAGTGATGGTAACCCATATTTTTGATTTAACTAAAGAAATTTTCAATGTGAAGTTAACTGTAAAGTCAACTTTAGGTTGTATGGATTCCATTAGTAAAATTGTTGAAATTCCTTATTTTAAACCATTTGCTGGTAATGATACGATGGTAGTTAAAGGCTTTACCTTCAATATGAATGGAAGTGGAGGCTCTATTTATCAATGGACGCCAATAGACTATTTAGCTAATCCCACCGATCCCAAAACTGAAGTTATGTTTGCTAAAGAAGGTATATATCGTTATAATCTTTTTGTTGAGAGTAAAAATGGATGTTCTGGAAATGATTCCGTAAGAATTACAGTGGCTGACAGACCTCAATTTATAGTGCCTAGTGGTTTTACACCCAATGGTGATGGTATAAATGATATTATTGCTCCTATAGCTGTTGGTTTTCCAAATTTAGTATTTTTTAGAATTTATAATAGATGGGGTAATTTGGTTTATCAAATGTATAGTTATAAAGGGTCTGGATGGGATGGAACATTTAAAGGAAGGAAAGCAGATCAAGGGGTTTACTTTTGGGAAGCAAAGGCATTTAATTTAGAAGGGAAAACTGAAACTTTTAGTGGAGATATATCTCTTATTAGATAAAAAACTTAAAGAATTTTTAAACATGAAAGTACTAATTACTGGAGCTACTTCTGGAATTGGAGCTGCAACTGCTAGAAAGTTTGCAAATGAGCATCATGACTTATGGTTAATAGGTAGAAGAATGGATCGATTAGAATCCATTCAAAAACAGCTCGAAGAAGAATATAAAATAGAAGTAACCATTACACAAATGGATGTTCGTAATTTTTCGGATTTTGAAAAACTTTCAATAGAATTAAGAGAAAAATGGATTGCTCCTGATGTTTTGGTCAATAATGCAGGGCTAGCATTAGGTTTAGGGACTATTGACAATGGAGATATTGAGGAGTGGGAGACAATGATTGATACAAATTTGAAAGGATTATTATACGCCACTCGTGTCCTAGTGCCATTAATGACTGCGCGAAATAAAGGACATGTTATTAATATTTGCTCTACTGCAGGCAAAGATGTATATCCAAATGGGAATGTCTATTGTGCAACAAAACATGCCGTAGATGCGCTTTCTAAAGCTATGCGTATCGATTTACTGCCTCATAATATCAAGGTGACTTCGATTAATCCAGGAATGGTTCACACAGAATTTTCACTTGTTAGATTCAATGGTGATCAAGAGAAAGCCGAAGCTTCTTACGATGGATTTGAGCCACTTCATGCTGAGGATGTTGCTGAAACAATTTATTATTGTGCTAGCTTGCCTCCTCATGTTTGTATCAATGATTTAACTATTACTTGTACGCGTCAAGCAAATGGAATTTTTAAGATTAAGGATGAAGATTTAGCAAAAAATACTAAATAAGAATGACTTTAAAACTATTTGTTTTAAAATTTTAGCAATCTGAAAACTTTAAGTGCGTATTCAAATTTTCAATGTTTTTTAAATTATCAATAGATATATTTTGAATCTGTGTTTTTATCAAAATAAATAGACAATTATTTTTTCATTAATTTAATCAGTATAGAATATTCAGAAAATCGCCAAAAGCCACTAAAAAGGAACTATTCCCTAATTTAGTGGCTTTTATTTATAAAATATATCTCTGTTCCTTTAAATAATTTATTTTAAAGAAATAGTTTTATTGAAACCCAATTTATTATTTATCGTTTATTCTTAAGTTCTGATTTGAAGTATTTATCCATTTATCAATCATCATAATATTATGCTGATCTAAGTCTTTAATCCAATTTTCATTTTGACTACGCCATACTAAAATGCTTTGCTTTAGTTTAGTCATTTCAGCTGTTTTGTTTTTTTCAGCAGCTTTTTCATAAGCTTTATACTGATTATCCAAAATAGCTAATTTTTTATCTAATGACTTATCACCTATCCATGGTGCATCTTGACCATAAAAGATGTTGTATTCCATATCTTGGATAGTTACTGTTTGTTGAGCAAAAGTAGGAACGCTGATAGCGAATGAAGCCATTAAAAAGCTGCAAATAATAATTTGTTTCATGTTGGTTGCAATTTAAGTTACAAATATAATGATTTTTTCCTAATTAAAGTAAACATTATTGAAAGACTTTATTTATTTTTTGTATTCTTCATTTATAAAATGTTCTAAATTAAAATTTATACTTTTACCTAAATTTGTATTTAATTACCTAATCAAATGATTTTCTAAATGAATAAACAATTATTTTTAATGTTAATTGCTTGCTCTATTGCATATTGTAAGCCTATTTCTGCTCAAGTCAATTATAATTCAGAACAAAATAAAATTGAAAGAATTTGGAAAGAAAAAAGAGGCCTATATTTTAATATGTACAGTAATAGTTTTTTTAAAAACAATGAATATTTCTTGAACACTGCTAGTGGTTATACTTTATTTGGCAGTCAAAATATTCCTACAATTATTTATAAGCCTTATAAGAATCTATTTGTACAAGCTGGCATGTATTTAAAAAAGGATTTTGGCACTGAGGGTTTTGTCAAAACAGCTCCTTATTATTTAATAAGTTTACAAAAAAACGGTTATAGTTTAAGCTTAGGTAACATTAAATCTAATGTTGGGCATCGTATGTATGATCCGATGTTTGCCTATGAAAGACTTATGAGTCATAATTTGGAAGAAGGATTGAGTCTTAAAGTTAATCGAAAAAGAATATATTCTGAACTTTGGATCAATTGGGAAACACAACAATATTGGCTTTCCGATTTTAATGAACAATTTACATTTGGTAACAATACAAATGTCTCTTTATTTAAAAATAATAACTTCAAACTCGCACTACCTATCCAATTATTAGCCATTCATAGTGGGGGACAATTAGATACTTCTGGATTACCAACAAGTACTATAGTTAATGCATCGGTAGGAATTGATTTTACTCGAGAATTTGATCGAGCTGCCTCGATTAATATGGTGAATGCTAATTTCAATTATTTAATTTATAAAGATTTATCAGAAAATGCTGGATTACCCTATACTAATGGTGATGCAATATATGCTAACCTAAATATTGGCTTTCTCAAAAATTTTAGAGGGAGTTTAAGTTATTGGCAGTCCAATCAGTTTATAGCGCCTAAAGGTGATATTCTTTATCAAAGTATTAGTCACAATCCTGGGAAAATGAATTATTTTGAACCTAAAAGACAATTAATTCAATTGGGAATTGCATATCAAAAACGAATTGCAAAGAATGCAAATATCAGTGTTTTGGCACAACCTTTTTATGATTTTCAAAATCAAAGAGTAGATTATTCTTATAGTTTATTTCTGAGCTTTCAACCGAATATTAGACTCTTCAAAAATATACCTTAATATTTGAATTTCTAATTCTTTTTATTCTTTTAATAGAGACAATATTCATATGTTATATAGAATATTATTAATTAAAGAATAATTTCTTAAATTTGCAAATTACAATCATTAATGTTAAATCATAATATAATATTCAATTTATGTCCAACAGAAGCTTTTATCAAAGATTAGAAAAGGAGTTAAAAGAGATAGACAATTCCGGTCTTTTCAAAAAAGAAAGAAAAATTGACTCTGTACAAGGAGCCGAAATTATAGTGAACGGTAAAAAGGTTTTAAACTTTTGTGCCAATAACTATTTGGGTTTGTCTTCAAATCCAAAAGTTGTAGAAGCAGCTAAAGCAACAATTGATTATAGAGGGTATGGAATGAGTTCTGTACGCTTTATTTGTGGTACTCAAGATATTCATAAAGAATTAGAAGCGAAGTTGGCTAAGTTTTTAGGAACTGAGGATACTATTCTATATGTAGCTTGTTTTGATGCTAATGGTGGTGTTTTTGAGCCATTATTAAATGATGAGGACGTAATTATTTCTGATGAACTTAATCATGCTTCGATTATTGATGGCGTGCGCTTGTCTAAAGCAAAAAGAGCCAGATATAAAAACTGTGATATGGCTGAATTAGAACAATTATTAATTCAACATAAAGATGCCAGAACTCGTTTTATTGTAACCGATTCTGTATTTTCTATGGACGGTACTATAGCTCCTTTAGACGTGATTTGTGATTTAGCGGATAAATACGATGCTATTGTAATGATAGATGAGAGTCATTCCTCTGGATTTATGGGTAAAAATGGTCGTGGTGTGCATGAGTTGAAAGGAGTAATGGGAAGAATAGATATTATTACTGGTACTTTAGGTAAAGCTTTAGGTGGTGCATCTGGTGGTTTTACTTCTGGTAAAAAGGAAGTGGTAGAAATGCTACGTCAACGTTCTCGTCCCTACTTATTTAGTAATACTGTTGCACCTTCTGTAGTAGGAGCTTCTATTGCTGTTTTAGATATGTTGAGCGAAACTACTGAATTAAGAGATATATTGGAAGAAAACACTTTGTATTTCCGTGAGAAAATGACAGCAGCTGGTTTTGATATTAAGCCTGGATCGCATCCTATTACACCAATTATGCTTTATGATGCAGTATTAGCGCAGGATTTCGCTTCTAAATTGCTGGAAGAGGGAGTGTATGTTATTGGTTTCTTCTTCCCAGTAGTTCCAAAAGATTTGGCTCGTATTAGAGTTCAAATTTCTGCTGCTCATACCCGTGAGCATTTAGATACTGCTATTGCTGCTTTCATTAAAGTAGGGAAAGAGTTAGGCGTAATAAAATAATTTTTTATACTGTCCTTTTCATTAAAAAAAGTAAAAGAAAAGTAAATGTCACAAAGTGTATATGTTATAGATGCTGTTCGTTCAGCTATAGGAAAATATGGTGGTGCCTTAGCAGGTGTTCGTCCTGATGATTTATTAGCTGAAATGATTAAAGCAATAATAGACCGAAATCCTGAAATTGATACTAATGAAATAGAAGATGTTATAGCTGGAGCAGCTAATCAGGCAGGAGAGGATAATAGAAATGTTGCTCGAATGTCTGCTTTATTAGCTGGATTACCCAATACTGTTGGAGGAATTACTGTTAATCGTCTTTGTGCTTCTGGTTTGCAATCGGTAATGGATGCCAGTCGTGCTATACTTGCAGGGGATGGCGATTTTTATCTTGCTGGTGGTGTTGAAAGCATGAGCAGAGCACCATTTGTAATAGAAAAAGCAGAGAAAGGTTTTGATCGTAGTCCTAAAATGTATGATACAACTATGGGCTGGCGATTTGTCAATCCAAAATGGAAAGAAGAACATCATCCTTACTCAATGGGTGAGACTGCTGAAAATGTTGCTAAGCAATGGAATTTAAGTCGTCAAGAACAGGATCAATTTGCATTTGAAAGTCAACAAAAATATCAAAAAGCATTTGAAGCTGGTAAATTTAAAGATGAAATTATTCCTGTAACTGTTGATCTGGGAAAAGGAAAAACAAATGTTGTTGATACAGATGAACATCCCAGGCTTTCGAGTCTTGAAAAACTAGCTGCTTTAAAACCAGCCTTCATTAAAGAAGGAACCGTAACGGCTGCTAATAGTTCTGGTATCAATGATGGAGCAGCAATGATGTTATTAGCATCAGAATCAGCAGTGGAGAAATATAATTTAAAACCAATTGCCAAAGTTATTGGAAGAGCAATTGCGGGCGTGTCACCTGCTATTATGGGTATAGGACCTATTGACGCATCAAGAAAAGCAATAAAAAGAGCAGGAATAAATATTGAAGATTTAGGTTTGGTAGAATTGAATGAAGCATTCGCATCTCAGTCAATTGCTGTGATGAGAGAACTAAAATTAAATCCCGAAATAGTTAATGTTAATGGTGGTGCAATTGCTTTAGGTCATCCTTTAGGCTGTAGTGGTACTCGAATCTCTGTTACTTTACTTCACGAAATGAAAAAAAGAAAGGTGAAATATGGTTTAGCAACCATGTGTATTGGAGTAGGGCAGGGAGCTGCCGTGGTTTATGAATTGTGCGAATAATTTGAAAAGTGTATTTTTATTTATGACAATTCAGTTTAAAAATATTAAGTTGAATTGTCTTTTTTTATTAATTTAATATTTCACCTATTTTGAAAAATAACAATTAGGATAAATATTTAAATTTTATTATTTTTATAGCAATAAAATATAGAAAAAGTAATTAATGACATTTTGGAATATAAAAAGAAAAAAAAATAATAAAATTGAGAATATTCTTATTTTAAGATTCTCTTCTATAGGTGATATTGTTTTAACGACGCCAATTTTACGCTGTATAAAAAGGAGATACCCTGATGCAGCCATACATTTTTTCACAAAAGCTTCTTATGCGAGTATTATAAAGGCTAATCCTTATGTTGATGTTGTTCATATTTTAAAGGAAGACATTCAGGAAAATATAAGGACATTAAAAAAAATCAAATTTGATGCGATTGTAGATTTACACCATAATATTAGAACATTAATTGTAAAAAGAGCATTAAAGGTTAAGCGAAGCTATTCTTTCCCTAAGCTAAATATTCAAAAGTGGATTTATGTTCGTTTTAAATGGAATATAATGCCACCTATTAGTATTGTAGAACGTTATTTTTTAGCTGCAAAACCTTTAGATGTGGCAAATGATGGATTAGGATTAGATTTTTTTATTCCTGAAGAACAAGAAATTGACAAAGATGATATTCCAATGGGACATTGGATGGGTTATGTTGCATGTGTTATTGGTGGATCTTTTGCTACTAAGCAGCTTCCGGAAAACAAATGGAAACAGTTTGTTGCTATTTGTCCTTATCCAATTATTCTTTTAGGAGGACCCGAAGATCGATCATTGGGGGAAAGAATAAGGGCGGAAGATTCAGACAAAGTCTATAATGCGTGTGGGAAATTCAACTTAATGGAATCTGCTGATTTAGTGAGAAAGGCAAAAGTAGTTATCAGTAATGATACGGGCTTAATGCATATTGCTGCCGCATTCCAAAAACCATTAATTAGCCTTTGGGGCAATACGACACCATGGTTTGGGATGTTTCCGTATTACGGTGGGAATGATTTAGAACAAAAAATAAGTCCTAAATTCACAATAATAGAAATAAATGACCTAAATTGCAGACCTTGCAGTAAAATCGGATTTGACAAATGTCCCAAAGGACATTTCGATTGTATGCAAAAAATAGATGTTTTTAACATAAATAGAGACTTAAAAGTCTTTTGGAACCAATGATTTAGAAAAAGAACAAAAATTTATTTGTTTGTTCGGTAATAATATTTTAATTTCGCAAAAATTTTTTAGCATGTTTGCAGTTGTAACAATAGCAGGACAGCAGTTCAGAGTAACACAAAACGATGAACTATATGTACACCGCCTGGAAGGTAATGAAGGCGATAACGTTGAGTTTTCTGATGTCTTGATGACAAGTAATGATGGAGCAATTACAGTAGGAAATGCTGTAAAGGCATCTGTAAAAGCTGAAATTCTTAGCCACGAAAAAGGAGATAAAGTTTTAATATTCAAAAAGAAACGTCGTAAAGGATATCAGAAGTTAAATGGTCACCGTCAATGTTTGACCAAAATTAAAATCGTTGAGATTGCTTAATATTAATAAGGCAATAAGTATTAACCCAATAAAAAGAAATTAAAAATGGCACATAAGAAAGGTGAAGGTAGCGTAAAGAACGGACGCGACTCCCGAAGTAATAGATTAGGAGTGAAAATCTTTGGTGGACAACCTGCAATTTCAGGTAATATCATTATTCGTCAGCGTGGAACAAAATTCCATCCTGGTCAAAATGTAGGATTAGGTAAAGATTTTACTATTTTCGCATTGACTGATGGTATTGTTGAATTCAAGAAAACCAGAACAAAAACTTTTGTATCTGTTTCTGAATTAAATACTGCTGAAGCATAAAAATTTGGTAATATTAGCTTGTTGCTATATATTTGTCTAAAAATATATAACCTAACTTTTTTCTAACCCAAAAAACAGTAAGTATTATGGCAACAGCTAAGAAAACAACAGCTCCTAAGAAGGCTGTAGCTCCCTCAAACAAGGTAGCCGCTCCTAAGAAAGCAGCCGCTCCTAAGAAAGCAGTCGCTCCTAAGAAAGCAGTCGCTCCTAAGAAAGCAGCAGCTCCTAAGAAAGCAGCAGCTCCTAAGAAAGCATCAGCTCCTAAGAAAGCAGCAGCTCCTAAGAAAGCAGCAGCACCTAAGAAAGCAACACCTTCTAAGAAAGCAGCAGCACCTAAGAAAGCAGCAGCACCTAAGAAAGCAGCAGCACCTAAGAAAGCAGCAGCTCCTAAGAAAGCAACAGCTCCTAAGAAAGCAACAGCTCCTAAGAAAGCAGCAGCTCCTAAGAAAGCAGCAGCTCCTAAGAAAGCAGCAGCTCCTAAGAAAGCAGCAGCTCCGAAGAAAGCAGCAGCGAACAAAAAGTAATTAAAAATATTCTAATAATAGAAAGGCAGAATTTTAAAAAATTCTGCCTTTCTATTTAATATTTTATTTTAGTGCGCTTAATTGCAATACATTTCGTATGCTTGTTTCAAGTCTGCAGCTACCATTTCTACAGTTCGACCTTCAATTCTGTGACGCTCAACTATATGTACTAATTGACCATTTTTTAATAGTGCAATAGCCGGAGAGGATGGAGGATAAGGTACTAAATGTTTACGTGCTTCTTGTACACCTTCATAATCAAAGCCTGCAAAAGAAGTAACTAAATTGTCAGGTTTAACGCCATCTCCTTGAATTGAAGCAATAACTCCTGGACGAGCAGTTCCCGCGGCGCAACCGCAAACTGAATTTATAAATAATAGAGTTGTTCCTTCTTTTGTTAATTCTTCATTAACTTGATCAACGGTTAATAATTCTTTGAAACCGTTTGAGGTCATTTGATCCTTCATCGGTTTTACTAATTCTGCTGGATACATATTAAGATTTTATTTTTTAAAAATAGCTTTATGCAAAGATATCGATTATTGACTCACTAGACAATAATTAATCCATAACCGTTCTTATATTCAATACGGTTTTCGTAGATTTGTGTTCTTTTTAACAATACAAGCTATGGAATCATTAATATTATTTCAAGATACGGATATTCAAAATTATCTACATCCTCGTATAGGTGAACAAAAATTAGGGACTACGATTGGAATATTAGACAAAAATAACTGGATGAATGAATTGGAAAACTCATCTTCCAAATTCGTAATATTAGGAATTCCTGAAGATATTGGAATTAGAGCCAATGGTGGTATAGGTGGTGCATTTACAGCATGGGAATCCTTTCTAAGTGCGTTTCTAAATACTCAAGATAATATTTACCTTCATGGTAAAGATATCACTGTTTTAGGAAATGTTTTTGTTCAGGATATTATGGATAATAATACTTTAGATGCTTCTGTTTCTCATTTGAGAGCCTCTGTGGAAATAATTGATCAACGCGTATTTCCAATTATTGAAAAAATTATAAGCTTAGGTAAAATTCCTGTTGTTATTGGTGGTGGTCATAATAATGTTTTTCCTATTTTAAAAGGAACCAGCATTGCAAAAGGTAAGTCTATAAATGTGATTAACATGGATGCACATGCCGATTTTAGAGCATTGGAAGGACGACATTCTGGTAATGGATTTAGTTATGCTTATGAGCAGAATTATCTAAATAAATATGCTGCATTTGGTTTACATGAAGCCTATAATAACACTAAAATGGTAAACGATTTTAAAAATAATCAAGATTTATTAGCCATCTGGGTGGAGGATATTTATTTAAGGAATAAACTTAATTTTAAAGAAGGGTTGCAAACCTCTTTATCTTTTGTTTCAGATGATATTTTTGGTGTGGAATTGGATTTAGACAGTATTCAAGATACATTAAGTAGTGCTCAAAGTCCATTAGGATTTAGTAGATTAGAAGCTTGTAATTATCTTTATAATTGTGGAAAAGAAGATAATGCTGTCTATTTACATCTTCCAGAAGGGGTTGCGGTTCGTAATGATGGGCTACAATATCCTTTTATAGGAAAACTAATAAGTTATCTAGTTCAATCATTTATTAAAGGAAAGTTAGAAAGCCTGAATAATTCTTAAGGTTTTAGTATCTTTGCTGGATACCTAAATTATACACAATTCAATATTATGGTTGAAACATTAAATCCTTACTGGACTTATATTACTGAAGATGCTGCTAATCAAAATATGGTTGGAGAAGAATTGATTATTTGGAATAGTGGATGTTGTGTATATACTTATAGTGAGGAGGGTGTACTTGAAACACAAGTATATCAATCTGAGAAAAATTGGGATGCACCATTTTTTGAAAAAATCTTTCTTAATGAGGCAATGGGCTCTAATAGCCATAAAATTAAAAGAGTATGGATTGCAGATGAACGATCATTGATTATTCCTGATAAATTATATTTAGGTGAAGAGTCAAAATTATGGCTAAAAAGATTGCATCATATTGAAGCAGATGATGAAATTTTTGCTAATAAAATTCCTGAAATAGAGACCCATATTGTTTATGCCTATAATAGAGTCATAGCTTCTTTGATGAAAAAATATTTTAATCATCTAGAAGTTTCTAGTTTATCAAGATTTTCATTAAGTAATTTAAAGCAATTTAAAAGTGACAATAGTATTGCGAGTTTAATTTTATTACAAAACACTGCTTTATTAAGTATTACTAATGCTGGTAAATTATTAGCACATCAGACTTTTGAATTTGAAACAGTTGAAAATATTGTATATAAAATCGCATTAATTGCCGAAAAGAATGATTTTGATCCTATGATGGTACAATTTAATGTTGCTGGGATTATAGATTCAGTGGAAGAATTAGCTTTAGATTTAAGAAGTTATTTTTCTGATGTTCAAATTTTAACTGGAGACAAAGGACCTATTTTAGAATTATTAAAACAAATAATTGTATGCGCATAATTGGAGGAAGTTTAGGTGGACGAAAATTTCAACCACCATCTAAAATGCCAAATACTCGTCCTACCACTGATATTGCAAAAGAGGGATTATTTAATACATTGCAACATATGATGGACTTTGAAGGAACCAAGACGCTGGATCTGTTTGGTGGTACTGGGAGCATTAGCTACGAATTAGCTTCAAGAGGGAGCACTGATTTGACAATTGTAGAAAAAGATAAAACACAAGCGGCATTTATTAAAAATACAGCTAAGTCTTTTGGTATAGAGAATTTCAATTTTATCTTTGGAGATGTTTTTAAGTTTATAAATAATTGTAATGAAACATATGATTTTATTTTTGCTGGACCACCTTATGCCTTAGTTGAGATAGATAATATTCCAAAGATTATTTCTGAAAGAGGTTTAATAGCTAAAGATGGTATTTTTGTATTAGAACATACTCCTAGAAATAATTACGAAGATCATCCTAATTTTTTTAAGAGTAAAAAGTATGGTACAACAATTTTTTCTTTTTTTCAAAACATAGAAAATTAAGACCAAAGTAATTTATGGAAAACAATAGTCTATACAACGATTTAGTTAAAGACTGGCATGCACAGAAAGCATTGGTCAAAGAACAAGTAACCATTATAGATCCAATTGCTACTTCACTTAGAAGATCCTTAGCAACAAGGTTTCTAAACGTCACACTTAATGTGCTGATGGAAATAATTATGTATTTATTGTCTATTGGAAGTATTGCCTATATTTTCTTTATGGATAATCTTGGTCCGTTTTATGTAATGAGCAAAGCAGCAGTGGATCCTTTACTTTTTAATGTTGGTAAATCTGATATGAAGAGTTTCCAATGGGCTATTATAGGGATGTTTATACTATTAGCTTTTCTTTTTTTCATAATTGGTAGAATGTTAGCAAATATCAGAAAGAAAAATGCTTTGATTAGTCTGGTAGGAAAAGAAATGAAAATTATTTCAGGTCAGCTATTAGAAAGAAAATCAGTAATAGAGAATCTTGAACAAAGACATGTTATGGAATTGCCTAATACAGATCTAAATGTTGAATCAATACATCCAATAAAGGACGAGGAAAATAATAATGATACTTTATTGTAAATTTTAAAAAAGTAAGAATGTTTTTTGAAGAGATTAAAGAAACAACTAATTATATAAAATCGAAAATCAAATCAATACCAGAATTTGCTATTGTTTTAGGTTCTGGATTGGGTGGTTTGACGAATTTAGTTACTGTTGAAAAAGAATTATATTATAATGAAATACCAAACTTTCCACAATCAACAGTTGAAGGCCATGATGGTAAATTAATATTTGGTACAATAGGAGAAAAGGCTGTAATGATGATGGCAGGTCGTTTTCATTATTACGAAGGGTATTCCATGAAACAAGTAACATTTCCTATGAGAGTTATGAAAGCTCTAGGAATACATACTATGATTGTGAGTAATGCTGCTGGTGGCATGAATCCTGACTTTCAAATAGGCGATATAATGATTATCAAAGATCATATTAATCTCTTTCCAGAACACCCATTAAGAGGAAAGAATGATGATCGTCTGGGAGTTCGATTTCCAGATATGAGTGAGCCTTATAATCAGGAATTAATTAATATAGTAAAGGATATTGCTCAAAAGAATAATATTCCTATTAAAGAAGGTGTTTATATCGGTTTGCAAGGTCCAACTTTTGAAACCAGAGCAGAATATAAATATTTACATATCATTGGTGGTGATGCCGTAGGAATGAGCACAGTACCAGAAGTGATTGTGGCAATTCATTCGGGAATGAAAGTATTTGCTGCAAGCATCATAACAGATATTGGGATTCGTGAAGAACTCAATGTAATTACCCATGAAGAGGTATTAGAAGCAGCAAATAATGCCGCTCCAAAATTAGAAAAAATAGTTTCAGAATTAATCAAATCAATTAAATAATTTATTTTATGAGAAAGCAAATCGTTTTAGTAACAGCATTGATGTTTGGCTTAATGGCATGTGGAAATAGTGATACCAACACAGAAGCAGTACATAATCATGACGGACATGAGCATGAGCACGCTGTAGCTGGAGAAACTCCAGAAGGACCTCTTGATCCAGTATGTAAAATGGTAAAAACTGATGATTGGACAGAATTCACTGTAAATAATTCAGATACAGTTTGGTTTTGTAGCCCTTTATGTAAGGAGCAATATGATGCTGATCCATCAAAATTTGCTACTTATTAATTATTTAAAGTAATAAGTGCATTCAATAATATACATTAAAAAAGAAATCTAACAGTTTAGAAATATATTTTATTTTTATCTAAAGTATGTTTGGGTTTATTTTAGTTACTTGCTATTGAATGCACTTTTCATTTAAAAGCAAATGACTCATGACGAATTGTATATGCTAAGGGCACTCTTTCTTGCTGGAAAAGGGGCAGGACTAACTGCACCTAATCCACTGGTAGGCGCTGTGCTGGTATATGACAATAGAATAATAGGAGAGGGTTGGCATCAAAAATATGGCACTTCACATGCAGAACCTAATTGTATCAATAGTGTTAGGGAAATAGATAAGCATTTAATTTCTAAGGCTACTTTATATGTTTCACTCGAACCTTGTAGTCATTATGGAAAAACGCCACCCTGTGCAAATTTAATTATTCAATATAAAATCCCCAAGGTATTCATAGCTTGTAAAGATCCAAACCCTAAGGTGGCAGGTAAAGGTATTGCTTTACTGGAACAAGCTGGGATAAAAGTCAAAATAGGTATATTAGAGTCAGAAGCAATTTTATTAAATAAAAGATTCTTTACATTTTATCAACAAGAAAGACCTTATATCATACTAAAATGGGCAGAAAGTGCAGATGGGTTTATTGCCCCTTTTAATGGCCAAAAATTCATGTTGAGTAATGCTCTGGTTAGTAGATATGTTCATAAAATGAGGTCTGAAGAGGCTGCTATTCTTGTAGGTTTTACAACAGCATTGAAGGATAATCCATTATTGACTAATCGTTTCTTTGGAAGTCATCAACCCATAAGAATTATTATTGACCTTAAAAATGAACTTCCAGATTCACTAAACTTGAAAATCGATACAGGGAGAACAATTATTTATAATAATAAAATAGAAAAAACTCAGGTTAATTGTCAATATATAAAACTAAATCAAAAACAAAATTTAGCAGACCAGATTTGTAATGATTTGTTTAAAAAAGGAATCAATAGCTTAATCGTTGAAGGCGGTGCTAAAACTTTAAATGGGTTCATCAATCAGAATTTATGGGACGAGGCACATAAAATTCATACGCCAAAGATCATAAAGGAAGGCGTTATTGCTCCGAAATTAAAGTCAAAAAGATTAATCGAGACTTTAATTTTAGAAGATAATACTATTGAGATTTACAAGAAGATATGTTAACTTATAACACTATACAAGAATCAACGAAAGCAGAATTTAAAGATCGGGGTTCTAAGTTTTTTGCTTTTGCCTATCCTTTAGTTCAGTTAGAAGATGTAAAAAGCTTTTTACAAGAATTAAAAAAG
The DNA here is from genome assembly GCA_035497795.1 of Edaphocola sp. Lineage (GTDB taxonomy): Bacteria > Bacteroidota > Bacteroidia > Chitinophagales > Chitinophagaceae > Edaphocola. The sequence goes on from DATJCU010000150.1 coordinate 39,471, forward strand.
GACCATCCTAAGGCAGTTCATCATTGCTATGCTTATCGCTTTGGTATTGATGGCATGCAATTTAGGGCAAATGATGACGGTGAGCCATCTGGAAGTGCTGGTAAGCCTATTCTAGGTCAAATAGACAGCTTTAACTATACAAATGTTTTGGTGGTTATTGTTCGGTATTTTGGAGGAACATTATTAGGGGTCCCTGGTTTAATAAATGCATATAAAACCGCAACAGCTGATGCTTTATCCCTTGCTATTAGGATAGAAAAAAATATTGAATATTTATTGAAATTAAGCTTTGATTACACTATTATGAATGATGTTATGATGGTTATAAAACAATTTGAGATTAATATTATCAAGCAAGAAATGGCTTTGTTTTGTGATTTTAGTGTAGGAATTCCATTGGTACATAAAGAAGCTTGTCTTGAACGCCTCCATAATATATACGGATTAAAAATAGAAGAAATATCGGAATAGTGTTCTGCTTTTCTTATTTTATCATTTCTCAGAAATAAATATTTTTATCTTAGTCTAAATTTATCCAAAATTTATAGTTAAAAAAAAAATCCCCAACATTAATATGTTAGGGATTGATTATTTATGTTTGAATTGCTTCTATTCAGCAGATTCAGCTACTACTTCGAAAGAAACTTCTACTTGTTGCTCTTTACCAAAATCGATTTGAGCCTTGTATATACCTGGAGTTTTTACTTCGTCCAGGATAGTAATACGGCGACGATCAATTTCGTACTGTGTTTGTTCACGAATAGCTTTTGCTAATTGAATGGAAGTAACAGTACCGAAAATTCTACCATTTTCACCTACTTTTGCAGTTATTTTCACAACTGTATTTAATGCTTCCCGAACAGCTGCGATATCTTCTAATAATTTAGCTTCTTTTTTAGCTAAATATCTTTGACGCTCTTCCTGCATTTTTACGTTAGCAGTAGACGCTTCAACAGCATATTTTTGAGGAATTAAGAAATTTCTCGCATATCCGGGGCGCACATCAACAATCTCGTGAACACCACCTAAATTATCTACTTCTTTTATTAAGATTATTTTCATTGCTTAAATTTTTTTGTTTTGGATTACTTCATTAAATCAGTAACATAAGGCAAAATTGCCATTTGACGGGCTTTTTTAATAGCGTGTCCTAATTTACGCTGATATTTTAAGGAAGTTCCTGTAATACGACGAGGAAGGATTTTTCCTTGTTCATTTAAGAATTTTTTCAAAAACTCAGGATCTTTATAATCGATATATTTAATTCCTAATTTTTCGAAACGACTGTACTTCTTTTTGCGGTTCTCGATACGAGTAGTACTCAAATATTTAATATCGTTACTTCTAGCCATTTTTTTTATTGTTAAAGGGTAAAAAATTTACAAATACGTTTAAAATTATTTATTACGCTTACGTGCGTTATATTCAATTGCGTATTTGTCTAACTTATTTAAAAGAAAACGCATAACACTCTCATCACGATTCAATTGGATTTCCATTTTACCGTTTAAGTCTGAAGGTGCTTTGAACTCAATAACTGTATACAAACCAGTTGTTTTCTTTTGAATTGGGTAGGCTAATGAGCGAAGTCCCCATGAATTCTCGTGTACTAATTCACCACCATTTTCAGTGATAAAAGTAGTAAACTTTTTTTGAGCTGCTTTAAAGTCCTCTTCCGATAATATCGGAGTAAAGATGACCATCAACTCATAGTTTTGGATGTTTGTTGTTGCCATAAAAACATTTAATTGGTTAAAAAAATCCGAATGCTATAAGGGCAGCAATTTCGGTCAACTATTATATAATATAAAAGAAGGCCCTTATTTTTCGGTCTGCAAAGGTATTTAAATATTCTTAAACCAACAAAATTTTATTACAAATATTTTAATAGAAAAATTAATCTATTTATTCTTTGAAATTAATTAAAATTTTCACTTTTAGCAGTCTTCATCTCTTTCTCTTTTAATGCATTTACAACGCTTATGGCAACTCGTCGTCCTGTCTCTGCAGCTCCATTCATAAAGCCTTGAAACATTTCACTACAATGCTCACCTGCAAAAAAGAAATTACCTACGGGCTCCATTTCCCAACCACTAATTGTGGACCATTGACCAACTTTATAGCAACTATAACTTCCTTTCACCCAAGGGTATTCTATCCAATTTACAAAAACATGTTTTCCTTGGAACTTTTCCTTCGAATGCTTAAATATTTTATCTAATTCATCTACAAAACCATTCACCCTTTCTTTTGGTAATTCAGTTCGCCATACATGACTAGGGGGTGCCATAGGGTTTTTAAAAGATTGATCACATAATTTTTGAGAATAGTCTCCTCCAAAATATGCAACATAGGCTCCATTAGGATTGTTTTCTGTTTTATTAACGCTAGCATCCCAGCCATTGGTCATATCATTTGTAAAAAGATAACCCATAGCATTATTCTCCTTACTTCTCCAAGGCAAACCATCGTATCCTAAAATTATTTTCGTATTATTACCATATCCTAATTCAGCAATACATTTACGCTTTTCTGGAGCCATATTTGCCAAATTCAAATTCAAATTTCTAAGTATTGTAAAAGGAATTGTACAAACTATTGTTTTTGCGAATATGGGATCTTCATTCTCGAAATGAATGCTATAAGTGCCATCTTTCAATTCTTCTACATCTTTTACAGCAAAGTTAGTTGCTATTTTTTCTTTACCAATTTTATCAACCAATCCTTCGATCACTTTTGAATTCCCACCTTTTATTCTAAATCTTTCATCACTTGTACCAAATACATAAAAACCATCCTTAGTATCTGTTTCTATCATATCCAACATATTAATAGTTGACTGTTCTTCACAATCTAAACCATATTCAGCCACAAAAGCTGCAACAAATAAATCTTTTAACCATTGGGCACAGTCTAAAGATTTTATATAATCAGAAAGTGGAGTATTGTCCAATTTAATAGCTGCTTCTGTATCATAATCTTCTCCTAAGGATGCTACATCTTTTGCAATTTTGGGAGCTATTTTATTAAATTCTTTGATAATTTCTTTTTCACTGATACTTCTGTTGTCAAAAAAGAAAATATCTTTTATCCAATGATTTTCTTCCTGTTCCTCAATTAAATCTAATAAATCTAATTTAAATTCTTTTGCTAGACTAATCATATCTTCATGATCACTATCTACAAAATCACCTCCAAACTCAGGAAAAATACCTAATTGCATCGCATCATTATAATGTGTTAATATGCGACCACCAAATCGTTCACTACCTTCAAAGACTTTGAAATTTAATCCCGAATTTAAAAGGTGATTAGCACAGTTTAATCCTGCCATGCCACCGCCTAAAATGGCAACATCCAATAATTTATTGCTGCTATCTTTTTGATCAGTTCCAGTTTCTCTACAAGAGGATAGTAATCCTGGAAGACTCAATCCAATGGTAATAGCAGCACTAGCTTTAGCAGATTGACTAATGAAATTTCGTCTACTTAATTGCTTTTTACCCGAATCTGGATTTTGACTTTCTTGATAATTGTATACTTCTTTATTCAGCGATGCGAATAGTCGAGAGAGTAAATTATTTTTAGCTTTCCTCATGATGGTAGATTTTGTTAATAATTACAATACAAATAAAAAATTTATTTCTATCATTTCAAAGCTTAATAATGAAAATCTTATAGAAAATTCAATAATATCTTTATTTTGGGTTATTTTTAGATAATTCATTATAAATTACTCCTTTCTAATGAATAACTTTGCCTCAAAAATTTAAATGAAATATTATTACCAACTCTTAAAGAGAGAATTCTTAGAAGATGGTACACAGATTGGATATTATAGACCTACTATAAATACTCAAGGCGCATGGAATGAAAAAGAACAACATATGGCACCAGCTACTGGTGCAATAAGTGCTGAATTAGAGTATTTTGCTTATCAACTTCATGATGATAAAGTAATAGCTAGAATGAGTTTCGATATACTAGGAATGATATATTTGGATGATTTTACTATTACTACTCGTATAATCCGACCAGGAAGAACAATAGAATTGATAGAAAGTGAATTTGAATCTAAGGGTAAAACTTGTATTTTGGCCAGAACTTGGCGATTGCAAATTGAAAACACAGAAAACATAGAAGGGTTAGAAGACACAAAAATCCCACTATTTGACTCTTTAGATTCATGGAAAGGAATGAATATTTGGGCTGGCGGCTATATTGATTCCATTAAAAATCATGTAAAATTAGCTGAACATCGCCCAGGGAAAAGTATTGCATGGATTAGTAATGAACTGGAAATGATTGAAGATCAAGAAACTAGTTCCTTTGTAAAACTTATGGGAATGGTGGATACTATGAATGGGTTGGCGGTTAGACAAGATTCTAATTTTGAATATGCTTTTCCTAATGTAGATTTACAAATTCATTTATACCGTTTACCAATAGGGAAATGGCTAGGAATGGAAGTGCAGCAACAATACGGGAAAAGTGGAGTAGGGCTCACTACAGCAATTTTACATGATGAAAACGGATCATTTGGACATGCAGAGCAAATTTTAACCATTAGAAAAGTATCTGCTACTCATTAAAAAACACTATTTTTGACACTCAAACTAAATATGGGACAGAAAAAATTAATTAGATTCGAAGCAATTAAACATTTTGAAAATGTTTTAGAAAATCCTCAGGGAATGCAAGGGAAATGGAACGAATATTTTAAAAATGATCATCCAATAATATTAGAGCTTGCATGTGGAAAAGGGGAGTATGCTGTTGGTTTGGGACGCATGTTTCCTGAAAAAAATTTTATAGGTATCGATCTAAAGGGTAATAGAATTTGGAGAGGAGCAAAAACAGCATTAGATGAAGGATTAAATAATGTGGCTTTTGTTCGTTCTCATATCGATAAAATAAATGACTATTTTTCAAAAGATGAGATAAGTGAAATCTGGATTACATTCCCAGATCCTCAATTAAAAGGAGCCAGAATGAAAAAAAGGTTGACTCATTCTCGTTTTTTAAGACTGTATCAAAATATATTGAAACCAGAAGGTTGTATTCATTTAAAAACGGATAGTCCAGATTTATATCAATTTACAAAGAAAGTAATTGAAATCTTTGATTTAAAATTATTGGAAGATACTGACAATGTTTACCAAAATGAAAATATTAAGCCAGAATTAAACATTAAAACACATTATGAAGGATTGGATATTGCAGGAAGTAATCGGATACACTATTTGAAATTTCAACTGGACAAAGCATTACCAACAGATAAAGATGCAGTTTTAAAGTCATTATTTGTAAATCAAGATAATCAAAATTCGATTGAAGAATAATTTATTATGTTACAAGAAGGTGTAGACTTTTATTATAATGAACAAGGATTGATGGTTTTAACTGAAAAGTATCACCTAAACAAAGGTTATTGCTGTGGAAATGGATGTTTGCATTGTCCTTATAACTATGAAAATGTTAAAGAGCCAAAACGTTCAATTTTATTAAAAAACAGAAAAGAAAAGAAATGAGCACATATAATTATTTGGCTTTAGGAGATTCTTATACGATAGGAGAAGGCTTGCCGCCTGAAGATAATTTTCCTAATCAAGTAGTGAAGATTTTAGAAGAAGATTATAATATTAATTGCTCTAAACCGGAAATTATTGCAACGACTGGTTGGACAACAGACGAACTTCAAAAAGCAATAGAGGATATAAAAATTAATCCAAATTTTGGTTTAGTTACTCTATTGATTGGCGTTAATAATCAATATCGTAATAGGAGTATAGAAAATTTTAAATTAGAATTTTCAGCTTTATTAAAACAAGCTATTGCATTCGCAGGAATGAACTATAAAAGAGTAATTGTACTTTCTATACCTGATTGGGGGCATACACCATTTGCTAAAGAAAAAGGCATCGATGAACAGCAGGTTACCAATGAAATTAATAGTTTTAACGAGATAATACAAGAAATTACTTTAGCAGAAGGTGTTAGATTTTTAGATATCACTAGTTTAACTAAAAATATGGCTCAAGACATTAATAATTTAACTCAGGATGGCTTGCATTATGCTGCAACAGTTTATAAAGAATGGTCAGAATGCGTTGCGGCTTTGTCAGCTTCAATGTTGAGATGATTTTAATTTTTTTAGAAGTAAATCCTAGATACCTGTATATTTTTCGACAATTTTATTTTTTAATATTTGAATAGAAAAAATAAATCTTGCATATTATTAATATCTTCCAAAGGACTAAAATTTTAATTTATTAAGCGAAGAATTTTTTCTAAAAACTTATCCTGAATTAAATAGATTGAATTTGGAATATCTTGAATGCAAATAATTTAATTTTAAATGATATTAAATATATCTTTTAAAATTGGAGTATATTATTTTAATCTTTTCTAGTAATAATTTATTATAGTATACACTATACCGTTTTTTTCTACTTAACATAATATAAATTATAGGACAATTTGTATTTATTATAATGTTGTTTATGAAATCTTCTTCATTCTGTTATAACAATTAATAAGATATTCGCTGAGCAAATACATAATTTAAACTTTGTTGGATTATTTACAGAAATAGACCAGATATTAAACAAGAGAAAATTAAATTAAATGTTTACAATCGGTACAATTGTAGTGAAAGATCATTTTTAACACGAAATGGGAAATTTGCTTAGTATATATATCCTTTTGCCAGGACATGGCGGCAATAATGAAAAATAAAATAAAATTATTCCTCCAACAACTACAAAAGACGAAAATAATCGCTTTTATCCAATAATAATTCCAATAAAAAATAATGTTAGATACTAAGAATAAATCTACTAAAATTGCTGATTTTTTTTTGAAGGGTTTAACGCTACTTTGTAGAAACATATATAAGAACCAACGAAGTTTTAATGAATGCAATATGGAAGAAAGTGGATATTGGCTATTTGAATTCAATACCCTACGCAGCTCCTCCTAAAGAAATAGACTACATAGGAGATAGCTTTTGATCATTAAAACCTACATCTTAATGAATTACAAGACTTCATACAAAGCTATCCAAGATGCGATGAGTTATGTGCTGTTTCTAGCCAAAGGTACGAGGTTGTTCAAAAAGCATTTATTTTGTAAAAAAAGTATCATTACATAAAATTGTTTTATGAAAAATTAATCTTCTTTAAAAGTTCAGTGGATTTCTCTCTAAACCCACATTTAATTTGTTTTATACCTCTTAATAATTATTTTAAGTTGTTTAACCTACAATTTCAATACGAAAAATAGAAGGATGAAAATTAATAGGCATTTAATTAGATTTAATTTTTAATTAAAAATATATAAATAAACGCATCAATAGCCATTATAATATATAGCATATCATCTTTTCAATTTTATAAATAAAAGATTATAATAACAGATGAAAGATTGTGAATTTACCTATCCTATTGTAAATCAAGCTGAAAATTGGGTATAAATATCCAAAGGAAAGAATAATACATTATGATATCTTTGTATGGAAGAAAATAAGAATAAAATGTTCACTCTTTAATAGTTGTTTTTTTAAAACTAAATTATTTATGTTTGTAACGATTATTTTAATTTTTAAATTATATTTAAATGCTAGGTAATTGAATTTTGAATAATAAGGAAAAAAGATCTACACCTATAAAAAAAGATCTACACCTATCAATTAATAGTAATAACAAAAGTACTTCATTCCATCATGATACAATTGTTATTCAAAATGTTCAAAATTCTTTTGTCCTAGTCTTTGAATAAAAGTTTACCTAAAACCTACAAAGAGGTTGGTTTTTTTTAGCCAACCTCTTTTGTTATGAAAAAAGCTACTGTTTAAAAAGTCGTTATTTTCATTCCATTATTTTTAGGGAAACATTTAAGGGTGTCAATATTTAATATTATAACTTTGGTCCTTTGATAAATTTAAACTTAAAAACAAACACTATTTTGAGTTATAATAATCATTATTTTTTAATTTAGAAAATGATGAATATCATTGGAAAACTTATATAAAATTTTTAGCTTTGCTTTATAATTATAAAAAATAAACAATTATGGAAATTAATCAAAATTCATCAGAAGTGGTTTCTTTAACCGAAGCACAAAGTTACACACATGCTTTTCAAAATCAGAATCCTGAAGCTATAAAAGCATATTTTGCTGGCATCGATAAAATAAAACTTATTTTAGAACAAGAGGGTTGCATCGGTATAAGATTTTACAATGGTTATGATTTAGAATCCGAAAAGGCTAATCTTGTTTTAGTGGGCGTCAATGAAGCAGGAGAAGATATGGAGCTCGATACGATCTTAGAGAGATTATTTACCTGCCCTCCGATTTGTGCTCATAAAAGTAGTTTGATGCTTTAAGATGTACCAGACTTTATCCTATATAGCATTATTATCGGGATTTGTCCCATTCGTTCTATTAGTTTTTAAAGCAAAAGGAACAAAGGGTTGTTTAAAAGCACCTATTGTTCCTTTTGTTTTTCTTACAGCTATTTCAAGTATGTATGAACTCATTGCAACTACAATGCTTAAAATCAATACCTCTTATTGGTTTCAGCTATATTCCTTATTAGAATTTTCTACTATACTTTATTTTTTCAATAATATTAATAAAAACAAACTATTCAATGCTGGTTCTTTTGTTATACTTACTATTATTTATATAATTTCATTTTTTTATTGGAATTCGAGTAATGCTTTAAATGCACTAACTATCAATAATTCCTCTCTCACGTTCTACGTTATGATATCTTTAATTTTATGGATTAAAGCATTATTCAAGGAAAACGATGTAGATAATCTTTGGAAGCATCCGGACTACTATTTTGTATCTGCATTTGCATTATATTACTTTAGTACTGCATTTTTATTCCTGATGAGTAATAATTTATTTAAAAGTGAAGATTATTTCCTCGATTTTTGGATATTAAATATTATAGCTACCATAATTTTTAGAGTTTTGTTATCAGTTGGTGTATGGAAAATGAAATAATTATACAATCTGCTTTCTGGGTGGGTACAGCATTGATGCTACTTGCTATATTTAGTATTTTAATGATTTTGGTTTTTTATCATCGTTTTCGTTCTGTACAGAAACAAAAAGAGGCGGAATTGCTATTAAACACGGCTATAGAATCTGAGAAGAAAGAACGACTAAGAATTGCCAGAGACTTACATGACGATATAAGTGGAGACTTGAATGCGATTGCAAATTATTTAACGATTATAAAAAAAATAAGTTCAGATATTGAGGTTAAGGAAATTGCACAAGAAAGCGCAGTAGCAATCCGAAAGACATTAAGTAATGTACAGTTTATTAGCTATAATTTAATGCCTCCTCAATTAGAAATATCTGGTTTTATTCCTGCAATAAGAGATTATTTCAAACGGATACAAAAATGGAATAATATCAAGATTGATCTTATCTATGATAAGGATGAAATACCAATTAAAGTATCTTACAAGTATGAGTTGTTTAGAATTGTTCAAGAATTATTCAATAATATGCAAAAACATGGAAAAGTATCTCAATGCACTATTGAAATTAAAATAGTTAATCATAAAACAATAATTTTAATAATTGATAATGGTTTACCATTTGATTTTTACAAAATGTATAGTAGCTCTTCAGGCTTAGGATTGAAAAATATTATTTCAAGAGTAAAACATATTAATGCGGAATTGAAGCAACAGCATACTGAAAACGGAAATTCAATTATTTTAAATATCCCAAACACATCAGATGATTAAGATAGCTATAGCAGACGACCATGCTTTGGTAAGGAAAAGCTTATCCTTATTATTAAGTACCACGCAAGACATCAGAGTTGTAGCGGAAGCTTCTAATGGTTTAGAACTACTGAAAGTTTTAAAAAATACAGCTGTTGATATCGTCTTGCTGGACATTCAGATGCCTGAAATGGACGGATTTGAAACTGCTAAACAATTAAACAAGCTTTTTCCAAAGTTGAAAATATTAGTACTAACTATGCTATATGACAGTGATACTATTAATAAAGTGATAGAATATGTGGATGGATTTTATACAAAAAACACCAATCCTGAAGAGCTAGAAAATGCAATACTCAAGCTTGAAAAATCAGGTTTTTATTTTGAACAAAGCCTTGCAGAGACTATTAGTAAGCTAGAAGAGACATCATCATTTATTAAAGAAATAGAGAAAATAGAGCTTTCAAGCAGAGAGAAAGAAATAATCATTCTAACTGCAAAAGAATTGAGCAATAAGGAAATTGCTGATCAACTCTTTATTAGTAAAAGAACGGTAGAGCGACATAAAGAAAACCTCAGAGCCAATCTAGACACCAGAAATTTTACCAGCGTTATTATGCACGCCTTGAAATATAAACTAATTTCACTTGCAGATATTTTTGAATAAGTTTTGATATCATTACATTTCAGATAAACGAAACAAGTAATTTTGGATCTTAATCTTTTTATTTAGGTGGTGAAATGACTTATTGTTGTTAACAATTCTGAAAAATACTTTTATAATTTACTGAAAAAATCCATTCTATCGGAATCTATAAAAATTGAAAAAGAAATCAAAAAGTAAATAATAGCGTGCCAAAATAAACTATAATTTCTTAGCTTTATAACTTGTAGGGATAGTAAAAATGAAATCAACAGGTTTGTCTAATTGAGGATTAGTGAAATCCATTGTAATATTGGTTTTCTTTCCACTAGACTGATCATCCAAATCAATAGTTCTTTGTGAAGAAAAACGTTGGCCTTCAAGAACAACATACGCACTATATTCAGCAGTGATATAGAATTTTTTTGTTTCAGATGAAAGCAATTGTTTAATTAGAGTTTGAGTTTTCAAATCATAAATTAAAGTTTGGTTATAGCCATCTTTACTCATCATTAAAATCACATTTTGATCTTCAATTGTATGGCTTTCTATTTTTAATTCCTGTAAAATTGGATTTCCAACAATTAAATTTTCAAGCATAGAAAAGGTTATCGGTGCATTAAGCATGGCAATTCCTTCCTCAAAGCTCATTTCATAACTGCTCTTCGAAAGTCTTTCAACAGCTTCTACTTTATCTGGTGTAATTTGTGCTCTGGCGACCTCAGCGACACCAAAAGCAATAACAGATGCCCAAATTTTCTCTCCTTTTTTTAATTTAAGATTTGAAGTCACATTTTGATTCTGACTGCTGGTCTTTAAATTCAATTTTAGCTTACTACAATTAAAAGTATTATAAACAAAAGACTGCTGATATAATTTATTATAATCAATTGCATCTGGTTTTGTTGTCGGAATGGATTCTTTTTCCTTAACTAATTTTTTAGAACCACTACAAGCGTAAAGTGCAATTACAAAACCGATCGTTAAAAAGCCTAGAAAACTATTTTTTAAAATATTTCTATTCATAAATTTTTTTATCCTTTATTTTTTGTTTTAAAAACTGACTACCCTTTCCATCTTTATCTATTATCTTCCACAACTTCAATGCATTATCCTTATTACCTAATCTAAATTCTATATCTGCAAAATGCTCTAAAACAACATAAGAAATATTATCACCTGATGCTTCAATTGCTTTAGTTACATAAACTTTAGCTTCTTCATATCTTCCTAACTTATATAAAATCCATCCATAAGTATCCAAATTATTAGGGTTATTAAAGTCCTCTTCCAAAGTCTTCTTAGAAAGATTTAATGCATATTCAAGTTTTTCGCCTCGTTCAGATAAGAAATAAGCATAGTTATTTAAGGCCATAATATTGGATGGATCTCTTACCAAAATAGCTTCATAAACACTATCAGATTCCTTGTTACGTTTTAATTCGTAATAGTAATGAGCAATTGAATTGTAAAACATCAATTCACTTTGTTTTTGTTTTTGCTTTTGTGCTAAATCAAGGCCTTTTAGTCCATACTTTAAGGCTTCTTCAAAATTATTTGCTTCATGGGCGATAAACATTTTATTCATAGGAATATCTAAAGAATCAGGAAAGTATTTTTCCATTTTGTTTAAATATTTCAATGAAGAATCAGTCTCGTTCTGGTAATTATAATATTCAATTAATGGAAACCAAATGGAATAGTTTTTAGGATAAGTTTCAGTAAGCTGTTTATATATGACCACACCATCATCTGGCTTACTACTATATAGTTTAAGTGAAGCTGCTAATTGTTTTGCAATCAGATTATTAGGTTTATTTTTAGAAATACTATCTGTAAGTTCAGAGAGGTAATCAAGTACTAAGGTGTCATTTCTATTATAACTCATATACTCTCCTATCTGCCCTATAATTTTTAGACTTTTTTCTTTATTTAACTCCGCAGCGTCTACATATTCATCCATTGCCTTAGCAACCTCATCTATGTTTCTTCTTTTTAAATAATAACCAAATATATAAGAAGCAACATCTTTATTCCCTTTAAACTTCTTTTCTAAAATTTTAATAGTAGCTTCCGATTTAACTGGATCTTTATCTATATCATATATTTCTGCCAATTGAATATAATATTCTGGACTTAATGGGTAGAAGTTCAACAATTCTTTGGTAACTTCAATGGCTTCCTCATAATCTCGTTCTTTTAATAAGATTTCTTGTTTTAATAAGAGCGCTTCTTCATTAGTAGCATCACGAACTAAAATAGAATCTATTGAAGCGATAGCTTTTGGGGTTTCTCCAGATCTAAAGTACAATCTTGATGCGGCGGTAAATGACTGATTACGTTCCTCTTCGTTTCTGGTACCTAAAGTAAAGTAAATATTTGCAGCTGAATCATACTTTTCTGCAAAAGTCAGAATATTGGCATAAAAAGATTGATACCATTTATTCATTGGCTCCAATAAAGTTGCTTTATGAGCATTTTCTAAGGTAGCCTTCAAATAATTACTTTGGGCTTCTAATTGGGCTAAATAAAAATAACTAGCAGCATTAGAGGTATCTAATTTTTGAAAATACTTAAAACCTTCGTAAGCACTATCGTAATTAGAAACAATATATTGCTTAATAGCGTTAAAATACACCCTATCATTATCTAATAACTCAAAATCTTCAATTAGTGCACCTTTAACTTCCGTAGAATTTTCAGCTATTATCTTTTTAGTTAATTCAATTTTACTTGTCTTTCTGCTCAGCTTCTTTTGTAAAGAACAAGAAGTAGAAAAAAAAGAAATGAATAGTAGCAACGTACTCATTATGAGTATATTATTTCGATTATCTAAAGAGGTATTTATGTTTTTTATTTTTGTATTCATTAAAATAGTAAAGAATAATCACCTAAACTAATTGCCTGTGGCTTTCCCTCGTAATTTACATATTTGCCTAATAAAGAATTATCAAGATGTACACTTTTTAATTTTGCACCTTCCTGAACTATCGAATTAGACAATATAGAATTTTCAACTATTACATCCTTCTCTAATGAAACATGTGGACCAATAACAGAATTTTTAATTAATACACCTTCACCAATATAACATGGAGCAACAATAGTACTGTTTTCAATTTTTGCTGAGGTTGAAATTAAGTTCTCTGTATCTTTTTTAATTTCTAATATTCTTTGATTGGTAAATACGGTTGCATCTTTATTTCCACAATCTAGCCATTCTTCAACTTGGTCGCAATAAAAAGTAATATTCTTATTTCTCATGTTTTCCATTGCATCCGTTAGCTGATATTCTCCCTTTGTTTTTATGTCATTATCTATTAGGTATTCTAATTCATTTCTCAAATTTTGTCCATCTTTAAAATAATAAACGCCTATAATGGCTAAATCTGAAACGAATTCTGTAGGTTTTTCCACAAATTCCGTAATTCTTCCTTCATTATCTAGTTTTACAACTCCAAATGCGGATGGGTCTTCTACTTTTTGGGTCCATATGATAGCATCTTTATTAGCATCAATAGTAAATACAGCTTTAAATAAAGTATCTGCAAAAGCGATAAAAACATTATCCTTCAGCAATTCCTTAGCACATAATATCGCATGTGCAGTACCTAAAGCCTCATTTTGATAGCAAATATGACCTTTTGCACCTAAACTATCAGCTATTGTTAATAACAATTTTTCTGTAGCTTCTCCAAATAAGGGGTTGGTAATAAAAGCTATATTTTCTACTTTTTGATTGCAGGTTGAAATAATATCTTCAATCAAACGTTGAACAACGGGTTTTCCTGCAATTGGAATTAAAGGTTTGGCAGTAGTTAAAGTATGAGGTCTCATTCTTTTACCCATACCAGCCATAGGGATAATAATATTCATATATAATAAAAAATTTAATCGAACAATGTGACAAAGTTAAATTAGAAAAACTATAGTCAATCGCAAATCTATGTATTTTTTTCGTAAATTGCATTTCTATTTTGTTGCTAATATGAAAAAGTTTCTTGGAATTATATTTATCGTTTCTATTTTATGTTCTTCAAATTCGATTGGAGCTAAGTTATATATTCCAATGAATGATGATGACCAAACAGAGCATTTAAAAGCATATGGCATTGCTTATCTTGCGCAACAAAGTGGTATGACCGTAGATTGGTTATTAAACTACGATGGAGGAGCCTTTGCAATGGATCAGAATGCAGCTATCGAACGTATATGCAAATTGAGAAATGTACAATATCAAATAATCGCAGATGGACAATATTTAGGGATTTTACAAAAAATTGAGCAACCCGATTTTAATGGTGATATTATTAGCTTACAAAAACCACCTAAAATTGCGGTTTATACGCCTAAATCAAAATTGCCTTGGGATGATGCAGTGACTTTAGCGCTAACTTATGCTGAAATTCCTTATGATAAAATATATGATGATGAAGTATTGGATGATAAATTAATGGATTATGATTGGCTACATTTACACCATGAAGATTTTTCTGGACAGTATGGAAAGTTTTGGGGAGCATATCGGAACACTAGTTGGTATCAAGAGGATGTAAAGAATCAAGAAACGATGGCCTTTAAACATGGTTTTAAAAAAGTATCTCAACTAAAATTGGCAGTAGCAACAAAAATCAGAAACTTTGTTGCAGGTGGTGGTTATCTTTTTGCAATGTGCTCTGCAACGGACAGTTATGACATTGCATTAGCTGCAGAGGGTGTTGATATTTGTGAAACCCCTTTCGATGGAGATCCTATGGACCCAAATGCGCAACAAAAAATTGATTATGATAATTGTTTTGCATTTAAAAATTTCAAATTAGAGAAAAACCCAGTTGTTTATGAATTTTCTGATATAGATAATACCAATTTCAGAAGGGCAGATCCAAGAAATGATTATTTCACTTTGTTTACTTTTTCAGCAAAATTTGATCCTGTACCCTCTATGCTAACCCAAAATCATACCACTACGATTAAAGGATTTATGGGACAAACAACTTCATTTAGAAAAGAAACCTTAAAAAGTAGTGTAATTGTAATGGGTGAAAACAATTCACAAAACGAAGCAAAATACATTCATGGAGAATATGGAAAAGGCACTTTCACTTTTTATGGAGGCCATGATCCAGAGGATTACGCACATTTAGTGGGCGCTCCTCCAACCGATTTATCCTTACATCCAAAGTCACCAGGATATCGACTTATCCTAAATAATGTTTTATTTCCAGCAGCTAAGAAAAAACATAAAAAAACATAATTTTTCCTAACACTATACTTTAAGAGAAAAGACTAAATAAGCTTGAATAATAAAATTAAGTTAATACTATCCTTCTTTATTTTCAATATTCCAATAATCAAACAGTAGATTCAAATAATAATTTTCTTGTGGTGTAATAACATTATCTGCTTTGGTTAATTTTATGGCAAACTTCATAAAATCTAAACGCTCTGCCTCTGTAGCATCATCATAGAAATCATCCATATTTTTCAAGAAATGATTTTCCCATTCATTAGGTTGCAATGCACTAATTACTGACATTTCTTTATCCAATGGCACTTCAAATGGAAACTCTTTAACTAGAAACTCTCTAATTACCATATCTCCTTCTACAGAAAACTTGAAATCAACGGCACTTAAAATCATTAATAAATGATAGCCTGCGATAGTTTTATTGGTCCGTCTTATCATTGCCGGGTTATAATTCATTATTAAACAATAGTACTTATGATTAAATCTAAATCGGTATATTTCAAACCGAATCTCTTTGCTATATGTGGGTTGGTAACCAAACCTTTATATAGATAAACACCATTTCTAATACCGGGTTTTGTTTTTAAAAGATAATCTACTCCCCCATTTTCTGCCATATCTAAAACTAAAGGCATCAAAATATTACTTATTGCTTTTGATGCGGTTCTTGCAACTCCAGAAGCGATATTGGGAACGCAATAATGAATTACCCCATATTTTGTAAAGACTGGATTGTCATGAGTAGTCGGATGAGAGGTTTCTACGCAACCACCTCTATCAATACTGACATCAATAATGACTGATCCTTCTTTCATTTCTCGTACCATATCTTCGGTAACTACTAATGGTGTAACGCCATTAATAGGCTTAAGAGCTCCAATAACAGCATCTGCTTGAATTAACGCTTTTTTCAATTCAATAGGGTCTAATACAGAAGTATTTAATCTATGACCAACATTATTTTGCAAGCGCATTAAACGATAAATAGAATTGTCAAATATTTTAATACTTGCTCCTAATCCCATGGCAGTTCTAGTAGCAAATTCACCAACAACTCCAGCGCCAATTATTAATACTTGAGTTGGTGGAACTCCTGAAATTCCGCCTAATAATACACCGACTCCATTATGAGGATTACTTAAATATTTTGCAGCTTGAATAATCGCAGAGCTTCCTGCAATTTCACTCATTGTACGGACTATTGGATAAGTGCCATTGTCATCTTTTATGGAGTCAAATGCTATAGAAACTATCTTTTTTTGAACTAGTTTTTGTAACATTTCACTACTTAGAAATGGAAGATGAAAAGGAGAGAAAACCACTTTTCCGGGTTGTAACAAATCAATTTCTTCATCAGAAATAGGAGCTGATTTAATTATTATTTCGGCTTTAAATACTTCCGCTTTATCATATACAATATGAGCACCAGCCTCACTAAAATCATTATCCTTATAATGCGAATGTTCTCCTGCATTATGCTCTACCACCACATCATTTCCATTTTGAATTAAAACGGCTACTGCTTCCGGAGTGAGCGCTATTCTGTTTTCACAAAATATATCCTCTTTTGGAATTCCAATAAATAGTTTCTTCCTTCTGGGAATAATTTCCAAAGTCTCTTCTAAAGGAATATAAGAAAAGGAAGACGATATTTTTACTTTAGTTGGCATTGTAATTAGATTTCTATATAATAATTTTAATCTTTTAATAAAGATAATATTCTTAATTCAAAAGTTCAAACTTTTTTTATCTTTTTATGTTTTTTCACTCTTTTTTAGACAATAAAATAATTAACTTTGTAATAATAAATCTATTCATTTTGTTAAAACTAACTCAGAGCCAAAAATTACAACAGAAGCTATCTCCACAGCAAATTCAATTCTTTCAATTATTGCAGGTGCCTTCAGACCATTTAAATGATGCAATAGAAGAAGAGTTAGAATCTAATCCTGCTTTAGAGTTAGATAGTGATCCATCACATAAAGAGGAAGAAGATAATTTTTTATCTGATAAATTATCAGAAAATGATGATAATATTCAAAGCGATATTGCCGAACTCTCCGATTATTTAAGAGATGAAAATGAAAGCCTTTCTGATTATCATTTAAAAGAATATAATAATGATGAAGATGATAATTATAGTATCCCTATAAGACAAGAATCCACCTTTCATGATTATTTAATGAGTCAAATTGGACTTTTTTCTCTAAATGAAAATGAACAAATCATCGCGGAGCAAATTATTGGGAGTATAGGTGACGATGGATATTTAAGAAGGGATCTTGCGAGTATTGCAGATGACCTTGCTTTTAGGTCTAATATTCATGTCCAGGAACAAGAGATAAGGGAAGTATTAAAAAAAATACAAACGCTAGAACCAGCAGGAGTAGCTGCCCTTGACTTACAAGAATGTCTCTTATTACAATTAAACAGACAAAAACCTTCAAAAGCCTTAACTATAGCTAAGGAAATTGTTCTTAAACAATTTGATGAGTTCAGTAAAAAGCAATTTGAAAAAATAAGAAATAGCTTAAATGTCAGTGAAAGTGAGTTTAAAGAAGCCAATCAAATAATATTAAAATTAACTCCAAAACCAGGTACTGCATTTCATGACAGTGCAAATGATAGTATTTTTATAATTCCTGATTTCTTTGTGGTTAACAAAAGTGGAGAACTTGAATTATCTTTAAATTCCAGGAATGCACCACCATTGAGAGTATCCGCAGATTATAAACATATGCTTTCTGATTTTCAAAAAGAAAAAAGTCTTGATAAAAGTCAGATTGAAGCAGTGACCTTTATTAAACAAAAAATTGAATCTGCCAATTGGTTTATAGATGCCATAAAACAACGTCAGCACACGCTTTTAAAAACCATGAAGACCATAATGGATATTCAAAAAGATTATTTTCTTACTGGTAATGAATCTTATCTTAAACCAATGATCTTAAAAGATATTGCAGACAAGATAGATATGGATATTTCTACAGTCAGCAGGGTGGCAAATAGTAAATATGTTCAAACTGAATTCGGAACCTTCTTATTAAAACAATTTTTTTCTGAATCAATAATTAGTGAAACGGGTGATGAATTTTCAACTTATAAAGTAAAAAATCTACTGAAAACAATTGTGGATAATGAAGACAAGAATGAACCGCTTTCTGATGAATTATTAATGAATGCTTTAGAAGAAAAAGGTTTCAAATTGGCAAGAAGGACTGTAAGTAAATACAGAGAACAATTGAAAATAGCTGTAGCTAGATTAAGGAAAGAAGCTTAATTTATATTTAGTGGATGCAATGAATTGATAATTTTTAGGTTGAAAGAATAAATGATTACAAAAACATTAAATGATTATTTCTGTAAAATAGGTTTTGAAAAAGAAGCAAGACCTGATTTAGAAACTTTAAAAGAATTACAAGAAAAACATCTTAATTGTTTCCCATTTGAAAATTTAAATTCATTTATACATTTACCAGTCTTATTAGATGCTTCTTCCCTGCATCAGAAGTTCCTGAATCAGCAAAGAGGAGGCTATTGTTTTGAGCAAAACCTGTTTTTCATGGAAGTGCTGCAAGCTATCGGTTTTATTGTAAGACCAATCTTAGCCAGAGTATTTAATAATGATAGTAGATTAGGCAGAACCCACCAGATCTTATTGGTTGATATTGATGGTGTTTTCTATGTTTCAGATACTGGATATGGAGGAATGGGATCTCCACACCCATTATTACTTAATAGCACTAAAAGTCAAGAAACATATTTAAACAATTATCGGATTGAAAAGAAAGAATTTGTTTATCATTTAAACATTCTAATAGCTGAAGATTGGCGAGAAATGTATTCTTTCGATTTAGTGGAATATCTATATCCTGACATCATTATTGCCAACTGGTATATTTCAACACATTGCGATTCCCATTTTACTAATGATTTAACGCTTGCTAAAATAGACGGTACAAAAAGATACGGTTTGAAAAATAATATACTCTCTATTTATTGCAAGGGTGAACTAATTGAAAAAATAGTTTTAAAAAACACTTCTGAAATAATGGAAACTATAAAGTCTTATTTTAAGATATCTTTTGAAGGCTTACCTGGCTTAAAAGAAAGATTGCAGGATATAATAAATTAAGCTTATTTTGCATTATTAAGAAATAAGAAATAGACACAAAGAAATTAAATGAAACCAATAACAATTTTAATTATTTTTTTATCTGGACTTGTATTTCAGAGTTATGGACAAAAGTACAAGAACGGAGGTGTATCAATAATCAACGCTAAAGGTGAAAATTGGGAAACGCCTTATCATAAAATACAATTGGGTATAAATCTACCCGCTTCTATGACCTCTAGACAAAACACTTGGTATTGGGAAAAAAGAGATTCTTTTAATACTGGAAAATTAGCCTACCCTAGTCTTTCCTTGCAATACGCTTGGAGCAGCAATGTTAATACAGAATTTATCATTCATTCCGATTATGAACAAATAAGATACTATAATCCTTCACAATCTAAACAATCTGAACATTCATACCATTTTGCTTCTCTTTTATTGGGTGTAAATTATAAATGGTGGAATAATAAAGATTTAGTGCTGTATAGTGGTTTAATGCTTGGAGGTGTTTATGGAATATATGATGTTCAAAAAGAAGATATTGAAGATTTATCAATAAATACGGTTAGAGATAATTTATTCCTTCCTACCGCACAATTAACAGTGTTGGGTGTAAATTATGGTAAGAAATTTGGAGTCTTTGGTGAAATTGGACTTGGTACAAGAGGGTTTTTCACTGCAGGTGTATATTTAAGGTTTTAAAAAATCCTTCATCTTCTAAAATTATTGTAAAAAAATAGAGCAGACTCTGATGTGTCTGCTCTATTTTTTTAGAATAATTTGGAATTATTTTTTAGTCCAAGTCTTTGAAACTAAAGGCACACCATTTTGACCTTCAATCAATACGATATAGTTTCCAGAAGGAAGTGCATTAGTATTAATATTAACGATTTCAGCTGTTACATTAATATTTGCTACTTCTTGACCAGTAATATTATATATTTTTACATTTTTTGCATCCAGATCTTTATTGATAAAAGCATTCAATTGAGTATTACCTGGATTAGGGAATAATGTTACATTGTTATCATTAACTTTTATATTCTTAACACTAGTACCTGTTTTTTGAACGATAAAAATAGCAGTATCACTTTGGTTGATATCAAATACTCTTACCTTAAGCACCCCTATTCCATCATCACCATTGTTAGGTACAACAATTGCTGGCTCTAATAATCCACCTAAAGAATCGTTAGGATATATTGTTCCCATTGTTTCAATTTGACTAGGATTGTTTAAATGAATTAATACTTCATTAGTCGTTCTACAGTAAACATTATCACAAAAAGTATATAAAAACCAGCCAAATGGTAAGTCATTTTGAATAATTCTCCACTTTACATCATCTAAACTGTCATTACCCGTATAAATTACGTGATTTTTAAAAAATATCGCAGCATCATCAGGCTCCTCAGAAGGATTCGTACCTTGCGTTACAGAAGACATTGTATCATGTTGTAATACAAACTGTGCATTCGCAAAATGAGCCGTCATTAATGCAACTATTGAAAGTAAAATCTTTTTCATTTAATTATTATTTTATTAATTTATCTAATGTCAAAATTACAATAATTTTTCATAAGGAGATTATAAAATTTCATTCTATATTGCTTTTGATTGGCGATTAAGAATGTTTTTCTTTATTTTTTAAAACTAAAACTTCAAATAATAGTTAATAATAAGATAGCTTAAAACAGAATTTGATAAATTTCCGAAACTTTATTGATACCAATAATTTTCACATGATCAAAATGTTTTTCAACAGTTTTTATGTTTGATTTTGGAATAAAAATCTGTTCTACACCCATTTTCTCCGCCTCACTTATTCTTTGGTTAATCCTACTAACAGCACGAATTTCTCCTGAAAGCCCCACTTCGCCAATAAAACAAGTAGCTGCAGGTAAAGCTACATCCTCGTAAGAAGATAATAAAGCACAAGTTACTGCTAAATCCAGAGCAGGATCTTCTATTCTTAATCCTCCAGTGATATTAAAAAACACATCTTTCATTCCAAAATGGAAACCTCCTCTTTTCTCTAAAACTGCCAAAAGTAATTGTAATTTTCTCAGATCAAATCCATTCGTAGTTCGTTGTGGGGTACCATAAACAGCTTGAGCTACTAATGCTTGTGTTTCTATCATAATAGGCCTCATGCCTTCCATTACTATCGAGCGCGCTATACCACTTAAATCTTCTTCATGATCTGATAATAAAGCTTCAGAAGGATTATGTACTGGTCGTAGTCCATTATGCACCATTTCATAAATTCCAATTTCTGAAGTAGAACCAAATCTATTTTTCAAAGTTCTTAATATTCGATAGGCATAATGTCGATCTCCTTCAAACTGAAGTACTGTATCTACCATATGTTCTAAAACTTTTGGACCAGCTATTCCACCATCTTTGGTAATATGACCAATTATCGTAACTGGAATTTGAGTTTGTTTGGCAAATTTTTGTAACTCTCCTGCAGTGGCTCGCACTTGAGAAACACTTCCAGCTGTACCTTCAATTGTTGGAGATTCTAAAGTTTGGATAGAATCTATAATAACCCAATTAGGATTAACTTTTTTTATTTCATTAAAGATTGTTTGGGTATTAGTAGCAGTTAAAAGATATACATGCTGTCCTGCTATGCCAATTCGATCCGCTCTCATTTTTATTTGATTCAGACTTTCCTCTCCTGAAACGTATAAAATTTTTAAATGATTACTCGCCAAAGCCACCTGTAAAAATAGAGTGGACTTACCGATTCCTGGATCTCCAGCTACTAAAGTTATTGATCCTTGTACCAAACCACCACCTAGAGTTCGACTTAGTTCTTCGTCCGGTAAAGAAAATCTAATTTCATCTCCAGCTATAATTTCGGTTATCTTCTTGGCTTTTTGACTATCTTTTACCGAATTGTCATCTGACCAGAGTTGACTTACATCAGATTTAGCTGTAGATTTTTCTTTTATTTCTTCTACAAATGTATTCCATTCTCCACAATTAGGGCACTTCCCTACCCACTTTGCAGATTCATGTCCACAGTTTTGACAGAAGTAAGCTGTTTTTTGCTTCATTATACAATATTACAAATCAATATGATTAAACACAAAAAAAAAGAGCAAAGGTAATATTGCTCTTTAAATACACTAAAATTAATTTTATTTATAGCCTATTATTATCTTTTGGAAAAATAACAATTGGTATATGCTTTTTAGCATTTTCGAAATCCATACTGCAATAGGAAATAATAATAATCATATCCCCTGGAGTAACTTTTCTAGCTGCAGGACCATTCAAACAAATCTGTCCACTTCCTCTTAGACCCTTGATCACATAGGTTTCTAAGCGCTCCCCGTTATTGATATTAACGATTTGCACCTTCTCATTCTCAATAATATTTGAGGCATCCATTAAGTCTTCATCTATGGTAATACTTCCAATATAATTAAGATTTGCCTCGGTTACAGTAACTCTGTGTATTTTTGATTTTAAAATTGTTATATCCATTTCGACTTCAAAAGTAATAATTATTAAAATTTATGCGAAACTATAAAATATTTTTTAAAATAGTTTTACGATATTCGCAAAGATTTTAGGATTATAAATTAAAAACAAAGATAGTGCTAAAAATATTTAAAACACAAAATCCATATTCGATAATTTTGTTATTTATAATCACTTTGATTATAAAGATTCCTCTGCTTTCTGGATTGCCTATGCCTAAAGTAGAAGAACATCAGGTGTTATGGGACTTAATACTTAATAAATTTTTTTATTTTTTTGGCACGAGTGCTTATTTCTATTACTTCCTTGCTATAATCAATATTTTCTCACAAGGACTATATCTGAATTATTTTATTAATAAGTTCCATTTATTTAATACAAGGTCATATCTTCCTGCATATACTTATATAATTATAAGCAGTCTAAATCCTAGATGGAGTTTATTTTCTGTAGAAATTATTAATAATTGGTTATTATTAATATTACTTTATAATATTTTCAAAACATATAATGAAGTAACTATTAGAAAAACATTATTTAATATTGGATTCCTTTTTGGCAGTTTGATTCTTTTAGATTTACCTAATTTTTGGTTTTTCTTTTTTATTGCTTTTTCTATTTCAATATTAAGAAATTATACTGTTCCCGAATGGATGGTGACACTTTTAGGAATTGTAACCCCTTTTTATCTGCTAGGAAGCATAGCATATTTAACGGATGACTTGTTTCTTATTTCAAAAATATTTTCAACTAAATTTAGCTGGAATTTTGACTTTAATTTAAAAAGGACAATTGTTTTAAGTATTATTGGAATCTATACCTTTATTGGTATTTTAATCCATGGCAAGGATATGGGACGAATGCTCTTTCAAATTAAAAAGATGTGGTGGATTGTATTTTTATTTTTAGTTATCGCTATTATTTCTACGATGGGAATATTCCAACAAGGATTTTCTATTTGGATGGTTTGCCTCATTCCTTCAGTTTTGTTTATTAATAAAATTTGGCTGATTTCTAAACCAAAATGGTTACCAGAATTTCTTAATTTACTATTAATAGCAGCGGTGGTGTATTTAAATTGGATTATGGTATAAATACTTTGAATCTTAGTGAGAATTTGGTTGTTTGATCTTTTTCTTAAGTTTTTTTTTGTCCTAGTTGACTTTCTTTTATTCTTTGTTCTTGTAAAAATTTTATGTTTCTCATTAATCCTCTAAACTTCGTTCGTTTCACAGCAGATTTAGAAAAATACTTTGAGAAAACTTCATGAGTAAGTTCATTCCAGTCTTCATAATTCATATCCATTAAACCTGGTCTTGGATTAAATTCTAAAGTATTATGGGGTTTAGAGAATCGATTCCATGGACAAACATCCTGACAAATGTCACAACCAAACATCCATTCTTCCATTTTATCATTCATGTATTCTGGTAATAATTCATCTCTTAATTCAATAGTAAAGTAGCTAATACATTTTGTTGGATTAATTTGATAAGGGTCGTCTAAAGCTCCAGTTGGACAAGCATCAATACAACGTGTACAAGTTCCACAATAATCTTTTATAGGCCCATCTGGTATTAGTTCTAAGTCAATAATTAATTCGGACAAGAAATAGAAAGAACCAAATTGTGGTTTAATAATTAGTGCATTTTTCCCTTGCCATCCTAAACCACTTTTTTGTGCCCATGCTTTTTCCATTACAGGAGCAGAATCGGTGAAAACTCTTCCATCTACTTCTCCTATTCTTTCTCTAATGATTTCAATAAATTGACGTAGTTTTTTCTTAATAACATCATGATAATCTTCTCCATATGCGTATTTAGCCAATTTAAAACTATCATGGTTTTGTTTTTCATTTGGATAGTAATTCATCATCAGACTAACCACAGATTTAGCACCTTCAACTAATTTCCTAGGATCTAAACGTTTATCAAAGAAGTTTTCGAGATATTGCATATTTCCGTTCTTACCTTTCTTTAAATAATCTTCCAACCTCGGTGCTTCGGCTTCTAGGTATTCCGCCTTAGAAATTCCACAAAAATTAAATCCTAATTCTTTAGCGATTTCTTTAATAATATGGGTATGCTTTTCGATTGAAAGAATATTCATAATTGCAAAGGAAACCAAAATAAATGAATTTGAAAATATTGAATGATAAATAAAAATAAACGATAAAATAATAAATAGGTAAAACTGTCTAATTATTCCTCGGTTTCGCTAATTTAGGTTTGAATATCTTGCTATTTTTTTTAAGTATTTAAATTATAAATATTAAAATCGTCTAAATAAACCTTATTCTTTATGTTTTTAAATTTAATATAGTTCTCTAATTGTATTCAAATATTTATACTTAATACTTTTATAACATTATAATGATATTTTCGAAAATTAAAAACTAGTAAGAATCTATATATGAATTTTAATTTGTTAGTAGTAACATAATAATTGTAAATCATTTTCTCAGTGCCAAAAATTAGCCGTAATTTTAACCCTTTATAATAATCTGAATTATGCAAGAAACTAAAAGACAGAGACAGGTAGCCAAGCTTATTGAAGAGGAAATGGCAGCTATATTTTTAAAGGAAGGAATTAATATTATTAAGGGTGGTATGGTTTCCATCAATAAAGTTTCTTTAACACCCGATTTATTAGAAGCAAGAATTTCATTAAGCCTTTTTAAGATTGATGATCCAAATGCTCTTTTAGAAGAAATTAAGGGTAGAACTTCTGAGCTAAGAGGACTATTAGGCAATCAATTAAGACATCATTTACGTCGTATTCCAGAGTTGCAATTTCAGCTTGATGATTCTATAGAACAAGCTTTTAAGATGGAAGAGTTATTCAAAAAAATTAATGAAGAAAGAGATAATTTGAATGCCTAAATTTCAAAAATGAACCTACCTTTTAAAATTTCATTACGTTATCTTAAAGGGAAAAATAGTACCCAAGCTATTAATATTGTTAGTAGAATAAGTATTGGTGCAGTGGCGCTTTCCACAGCTGCCATGATTATTCTATTTTCAATTTATAATGGATTAGAAAGTTATGTAAAAGGGATGTACACCGCCTTTTATCCAGAGATAAAAGTATCTGTAAAAACAGGTAAATTTTTTAATATTCCTGAAGAGCAGATACAGAGGCTTAAATCTATTCCAGGGGTAAAAGGTATAGCACTTTCTATCGAAGACATGGCATTATTAGAAGGAAGAGACCATCAAAAAGTAATTCGACTTAAAGGTGTGGACAATCAATGGTTCCAAGTAAACGAGATGGAAAAATTTGTCAATACTGGGCCTGCATCGTGGCCGAGCCAATATCAAGAGGTTCCTTCAAATATAGGAGTTGGAATTGTTTCAGAAATGGGAATAGAGCCTGCTAATCCTTTTCAAAAAATACAATTGTATTATCCACGCGGAGATGCAAGTATTAGCGGTTTAGATATTGCCACCGCTTTAAGTGGCTTAACGGTAGCACCATATGCTTCCTTTCATGTTCAACCCGAACTAGATGGAAATTACTTTTTGATTCCTTTGAAAGATGCACAGGCTTTTATGAATGTTGAAAATCAGATAAGTGCTCTTGAAATTTCATTAAATAATCCGAATGATTTAAAAAAAGTACAAAATAAAGTAAAGAAAATATTAGGTTCACAATACGAAATAATTAGTCGGATAGAACAAAATAGAAGTTTATTTATGGCTACTCAAATGGAGAAGTGGATGATTTATGGAATTTTGTTTTTGGTATTGGTCATTGCATCTTTTAATATGGTGGGAGTTTTGGCCATGCTTGCTGTAGAAAAGAAAATTGATGTTTCTATCCTAAAATCTATGGGTATGAAATCCAAAACTATAAGAAATATTTTTTTGAATTTAGGCTTATTAATTGCAGTAGTTGGCGGCATTATTGGTCTTCTAATAGGATTACTTTTTGTATTTACACAAATACAATGGGGATGGTTAAAAATGGGTGAAGGTTTCTTAGATGCCTACCCTGTTGAATTACAGGCTTTTGACATATTAGTAGTTTGTGTCACAGTTTTATTCGTAGGTTTGGCTGCAGCCATATTTCCTGCAAACAAAGCTTCAAAACAAAAATTTATTTTTAGAGATGAGTAGTTTGATTCCTTCATTAAATATAAGTATTGAAGCTCCAAATATCTTAATAGAGCATTCCGATAAACTGATGTTAATGGGATCTTGTTTTAGCGAACACATTGGCAAGCGTCTATCTGATTGTAAATTTCAAGTCTTGGAAAATCCTAATGGTATTTTATTTAATCCACTAAGTGTAACACATAGTCTTTCTCAATATATTGATAATACAACTATAGATACTGATAGGTTGTTTTATTTAAATGAAATTTGGCATCATTGGGATTTTCACTCCAGATTTTCAAATATAAATAAAGAAAGGGCAATTCTACAAATTCAAGATGCTATAAAAACAGCTCATTTATTTTTAAAAGATGCCGATTGGTTAATGATTACTTTAGGCTCAGCATTTCAATACTATTTAAAAGATGAAAATTATTTCGTTGCCAATTGTCATCGTGCACCTGGTAAATTGTTTGAAAAGCGACTTTTGAAAATAGATGAAATACAAGAAGCACTAGTTGATGTGGTTGAATCTTTAAAATATTTTAATCCTAAATTAAAAATTATTTTCACTATCAGTCCAGTAAGACATATTAGAGATGGTGTGGTAGACAACAATAGAAGCAAAGCAAGGCTGATAGAGACAGTCCATCATTTGGTAGAACAGTTTGACCATTGTTATTATTTTCCAGCTTATGAACTATTGATAGATGTTTTAAGAGATTATCGATTTTATGATACTGATTTGATTCATCCAAATTTTGGAGCAACAAAGCTAATTTGGGATCAATTTCATAACATTTTTTTTAGTAAGGAAACGCAATTTATTGCTGACCAGATGCTTGAGATTATAACGGCTTATAATCATAAAGTTCAGTTTCCTGAGACCGATAATTATAAAAATTTCAAATCAAAATATTTAAATAAAATTATTCAACTTAAACAAAAATATAATTATATAGACTTTGCTAAAGAAGAAGCCTATTTTAGTAATCAAAATAAATAATTAAAATGAAAGATTTCAAAAAATATTTTAAAATCCCAGCGAGTCCAGAGGAAATATACCTTGCTTTAACTAAGGAAGCCACTGTTATATTATGGACAGGTGCTTCTGCACAAATAGATGCACAGGAAGGTGGTGAATTTTCAATGTGGGAAGATTCAATTGTGGGACAATTTTTAGAATTAGAGCCCGGAAAAAAAATCGTTCAAGAGTGGTATTTTGGACCTCAAGAAGAGCCTTCAATTGTTACTTTAAAACTGCATCTAGATAAGAATAGTACCTCTGTGGAAGTGACCCATACCAACATTCCAGATGAAGCCTATGAGGATATAGTAGCTGGATGGCAGGATCCTTATATGTCTTCTTTAATTGAATTTTATGCGGATGATGGAAATGATTTTTAGTGGGATAGTTCGATTTAACTAATTGATTAAAACAAAGAATGCGATTCAAAAAAGAATCGCATTTTTATGTATTATAGTATATTAATTAATTTTGAAATTGAGGAATCAATCCATTTGCTAATTCAATCATAGCTTTGATACCCTCTTCAGGTAATTGACCAGCTTTAAATGCTGCTAACACTTCAGGGTGTTTGTTTTGCATTTCTAGCAAGAATTGATCTTCAAATGCTTTCATATACTTAACAGGTACTTTTCTTAAAAGGTTATTTGTACCTAAGTAAATGATTGCAATTTGTTTTTCAACGGGATAAGGAGAGAATTGATTTTGTTTTAAAATTTCAACGTTTCTAGCTCCTTTATCAATAATTGTTTTAGTCGCCGCATCCAAGTCACCACCGAATTTAGAGAAAGCTTCCATCTCACGGTAAAGGGCTTGGTCTAATTTCAAGGTACCAGCTACTTTCTTCATTGATTTAATTTGAGCAGAACCTCCAACACGACTTACTGAGATACCCACGTTAATAGCAGGACGAATACCAGATAAGAACAAGTTTGTTTCCAAGAAAATCTGACCATCCGTAATAGAAATTACGTTAGTAGGGATATAAGCAGAAACGTCACCAGCTTGAGTTTCAATAATTGGTAAAGCCGTTAAAGATCCACCACCTTTTACTAAAGGTCTTAAAGATTCTGGTAAATCGTTCATGTTTTTAGCAATATTATCATCACTAATAACTTTTGCAGATCTTTCGAGTAAGCGGGAGTGTAAATAGAAAACGTCTCCAGGATAAGCTTCACGACCTGGTGGACGACGTAATAATAATGAAACCTCACGGTACGCAACAGCTTGTTTAGAAAGGTCATCATAAACTACTAATGCTGGACGACCTGTATCACGGAAGAACTCACCAATAGCAGCACCAGCAAAAGGAGCATAGAACTGTAATGGAGCCGGATCAGCTGCAGTAGCAGAAACAATAGTAGTATAAGCCATAGCACCATGCTCTTCTAAAGTCTTCATAACAGTTGCAACTGTAGAGGCTTTTTGACCAATAGCTACATATATACAATAAACTGGTTTACCAGCATCAAAAAATTCTTTTTGATTGATAATAGCGTCAATACAAATCGCTGTTTTACCAGTCTGACGGTCACCGATTACCAATTCACGTTGTCCACGTCCAATTGGAATCATAGCATCAATAGCTTTAATTCCCGTCTGAAGTGGCTCTTGTACAGGCTCACGGAAAATTACACCTGGTGCCTTACGTTCAATAGGCATTTCATGCGTTTCTCCAGTAATAGGTCCTTTACCATCAATAGGTTCACCTAAAGTGTTAACGACACGACCAACCATACCTTCACCTACATTAATAGAAGCAATACGACCGGTACGACGTACTTTTGAGCCTTCTTTAATAGATCCACTATCACCCATTAAAACGACACCAACATTATCTTCTTCTAAGTTTAATGCAATAGCTTTGGTTCCATCTTCAAATTCTACCAATTCTCCTTGACGAACACCTCCTAGACCATACACACGGGCAATACCATCACCAATTTGAAGTACGGTACCTACTTCCTCAAGATCAGCAGAACTATTAAAGTTGCCTAATTGTTGGCGTAAAATCGCCGATATTTCATCCGGTTTAATCTCAACCATTTTTTATAAATTTATTAATGATTTAATAAAATAATTTCTTTTAAATGTCTGCTACGTAAATATTTTTAGCAAACTGATTTTTAACATCTGTCAAGTCTCTAGAAATACTTAAGTCAAAATATTTATCACCAACTTGTAATTTAAAACCTCCAACAATATTGGGGTCAACAGAGGTTTCAGTGATAATATTATCGTTATTCAGTTCTTTTTTTACTTTATTCAAAATTACATTTAATGTTTCCTCATTTAAGGGAAACGCAGAAGTAATTTGAACTTTTTGTATATTATGAAGTGCACGATATTGCTCTTCAAAAGCCTTAGTCATTTCAAACAAATTGGATTCTCTTCCTTTTTTTACCAATAAATTAATAAATGAAGCAGTCTCAATTCCAATTTTACCTTCAAAGATAGCTTTTAATATACTAATCTTTTTATCAGGCTTGATCAAAGGACTTTGTAAAAACAATGTCAACTCACGAGATTCTGACACTGCGGTTTCTACTGTTTTCATATCACTCAACACAGATGGAACATTGTTTTGTTCTATAGCAAAATCTAACAATGATTTAGCGTATCGAGATGCAAGACGAGGATTGGGCATTTATAAAATATTATAAGGATATTATTAATTCAATTTGATTTCGTCAGCTAACATTTTAATATAATTGGATTGTGCTGTTTCTGGACTCAATTCTTTACGTAACATTTTTTCAGCTACAGCAATGGCTAAGTTACCAATTTCATTTTTAACCTCAATTAAAGCAGCATTTTTCTTGTTTTCAATTTGTAAAGTAGCTTCTTCCATAATCTTGTTTGCTTCTATCTTAGCTTTTTCTTTAGCTTCATTAACAATCTTATCTCTAGTTGTTTTAGCTTCTTTTAGCATAATTGAGCGTTCTTCACGTGCTTCTTGCAATAAACGTTCATTATCGGCTTTCATTTCAGCCATTTCTACTTTTACTTTTTCTGCAGTAGCAATAGAACTTGCAATACCAGTTTCACGTTCATTTAATGCTTTTAAAATAGGTTTCCAAGCGAACTTTTTCAATAAGAAATGTACGATTAAAAAAGCGATTAAGGTCCATACAAAAAGACCTAAGGCGGGGGTTAATAAATCCATATTATTTTATATTATAATTTTTCTATTTTTCCACTTTTTTTTAAGAAAGAGTCACGTCCATCGCCCTTTGCTTTGGACGTAACTCAATGAAGTTTGCTCGTAATAATATTACATTACTACTGCTAACAATCCAACGATTACACCGAAAAGGGCAACCCCCTCGATAAACGCTGCAGTCAAAATCATTGAAGAACGAATGTCTCCAGCTGCTTCTGGTTGACGAGCAATTGATTCAACAGAACCTTTACCAATTTGGCCGATACCGATACCTGCTCCTAAAGCTGCGATACCTGCACCTACTGCTCCTAAACCTTTAGCCAATCCGGCTGCATCTGCTACTGATTGCATTAATACTGACATGTGTATTTAATTTAAGTGATTAAAAAAAGTTAATTAAAATTTTAAAATATTTTACTAATTACATTACTAATTCTTCTTCGCTATGTGCGTGATCCATACCATCTGTACCAGCTGGATGAGTATGATCTTCTAAACCTTGACCAATAAATACGGCAGTTAGATTTACAAAAATAAATGCTTGAATTGCAGCTACCAATAACTTAACCGCATACATAAATACAGTAAAGGCAATTGAAACTGGAGCAAAACCCCAACCTGCAGCACTACTAATACCACCTAAAATAAAGATTATCATAATTAAACTTACCAAAATGATGTGACCTGCTAACATATTAGCAAACAAACGTATCATTAAAGCTACTGGTTTAATAATCAAAGATAATATCTCAATTATAGTTAAAAGAATATTTACTGGAAAAGGAACTCCTGGTGGATTAAACAAATGTGACCAGAATGCTTTTTTAGCTGTAAACAAGATTACAATAAAAGAAATTAATGCTAAGGCACCGGTTACTGCTATATTACCAGTAAAGTTTGCACCAGATGGAATTAAACCCAACATATTATTCAACCATATAAAGAAAAACATAGTTAATAATAAAGGCATAAACTTCATATAATTACTACCCAAATTAGGTTTGGCTACTTCATCTCTTACGAATGTAATTAAAGGCTCCATAGCATTTTGCAAACCAGATGGTGCAGTGGTAATACCTTTCTTTTTATAAGATCTTGCAACAGAAATAAAAATCAAAAACAAAATGGCAATAGATATGAACATATTGAAGATATTCTTTGTGAATGAGAAATCTTTAATATTTGCACCATCTAATGCAATAATTTTGCCTGCTTGAGATTGTAAGTTTTTAATAACATCTTCACTTACACCTGCTTCTTTTTGCTCATCTATATAATGTTGTGTTACTAATTGGTATCCTTTGTAAGCACTGTGTCCATGATCTAATTTTGTTGATAAGAATATATCCAATCCAGAATTAGGATTATAAAGAATTACTGGTAAAGGTAAAGCGATAGGATGATCAACACCATCCTTGCCTGGAATATCTAAAACATGCCAGTCATAGGTATCTTTTATATGCCCAAAGATTACTTCTTTGATATCTAATTTTTTGGCATCAACTTTATTTTCTGCAAAAGAAGTAGTTGAAATAATAGATAAACCACTAATAATCAACAAAATAAATGTCTTAAATAACTTGGAATTCTTTAACACAGTTTCAAAATTTTGTGCAAAGATATGATATTTGATTACAAAACAACAATTATTTTGGAAAAATTATCAACAAAGCATTTTTATAATGAATTTCAATATTTTAAACATTATTACTATTATTCTATCAAGTTTTATTTTACAAGTATTTAATAACATATACATAATAAATTTTTATTATTTCTTTCGAAAAAATCCTTATATCAGAATTTTCTTTTAATATTTTTTTTGAGGCTAATACACTTATAGTCAATTTTTTATATTAATTATAATCAATTTTTTAATTTTTTTATTTGTTTTACTAATGAAATGAATAAATAATACGTCTATATTTGTAAATACTTAACAATTAAATTTATTATATTATGAAAAAACTATTAATTTTACCAACGGTTTTATTAGGATTAAGTCTATTGTGCTTAAATGCCTGCAAAAAGGATAACAAGAAAAAAGAAACCTGCAAAATTCAAAAATTTACAGATAACTCAGGAGGAGATGTCACCATATTTTCTTATGATGATAATTTTAAATTAGTGAAAATGTCTGGAGGAACTCGTGAAAGTAATTTTTCTTATGGTTCTAATCAAAAGACTATTCTTACTACTGACGGCGGGGTTTTTGATAATAAAAAGATTATTACCTATGACAATCAGAGTAAAATAATTAATGTTAAAGCTGAGTTTAATACCTCCGGTACTGATTGGGATAATATAAGTTATAATTATAGCGGCAATGATTTAATAAAATACACCTCCACTTCAAGTAGCTCCCCAACACCAAACGTAACTAATTTTGTTTGGGAAAATGGTAATATTTCTAAAATAATCCCTAGTTCTGGTCCTGCTACCATATTAGAATATTATTTAGATAAAGAATTTCAAGATGCAGACTACTTATCTTTGTCTTTTTTATTGCAATATGGAGAATCACCAATTCGGTATAAGAACTTATTGAAAAGTTTTTCTTCCCAAGAGGTTATTTATGGTTTTGACGCAGAAGGAAAAATAAACACTTTAAACATAGGAAGTTCTTCATTCAGTATAGATTATTTGTGCAAATAGTAACCTTAAAAATAATAAAGGACACTTTGAATTTTTCAAGTGTCCTTTTTATTTTTGGATAATATGGTTTTTTAATAACAAACTTATTGTCAAACCTTCAGTTTAACTGTTAGATAAACAACATTAATTTTTCAAATGATTAGTCATTGGCATTAAGCATTGACTAATTCTTCTTCAGGCTCCATTTCTTTTGACATTATAAACTGTTTATGCTCCTCTTCTCTCATTTTCTCGGAGGTCATTCTGCTTCCATCATGACTATAACCTGGGCGATCAAAGACATATCTTAATCTTTCCTTAAAAGTCAGTCCTGGTTGTCGGATATCTTGCACAATAGCTATAAACTCATGGAATATTATAGTAAACCAATTTAGTTTTTCTGGGTTATGGGTTAAACCATAACGTATAGGTTCGTATTCTTTTTCACTTAATTCTTCTTGAAAAGTACCAAACATTTTATCCCAAAATATCAAAAACATTCCCATGTTTTTATCCAAATATTTAGCATTTGAGGCATGATGAACTCTATGATGAGATGGGGTCACAAATATTTTTTCTAAAAACCCTAATTTACCTATAGCTTTTGTATGAATTAAAGTTCCCCAAATTTGTGTAGCTGAGAAAACAAACAAGATATCTATTGGAGAAAAACCCAAAAATACAATTGGAATAAAATATACAAAACGATATAAGGGTTCTAATACAGAAGAACGGAAACCAACAGTAATATTGTAATTTACAGCACTATGATGGGTTATATGTGTCGCCCAAAAGAACCTAATGAAATGATCATTTCTATGTAACCAATAAAATGCAAAATCTTGCAGAACAACCAAACTTACCCAATAAAGCCAACCATGATTATCCCAGTGAAGAAATGAATATTTCGCACATAATGCAAAAATATAAAGGTAAACTACTCTAAATGCCAAATCTATAATAAAACAAACTAAGGATAAATAGATACTTTGTATTGATTCCTTAACTTTGTAAAGCTTCCTAATTTGAAAATTCATTATAAAAAGCTCAATTCCTATTACAATTAAGTATAGTGGAACTTGAGACAAAAGCAAAATTTGCTCTCTTAAACTTGTATCCATTTCAATTAATTATGTTTCATTCAATCTGCAAAGGTAATAAAAACTAAAAGAAGGATTAATATTATAAATTAAATCAGAATAGTTTAGGGATTCAAATAGCTAAATGCTGCCCATGCCATCATAGCCGCACCATATACCAAAGCATCTTCATTTATATCAAATCTGGAGTTATGTACAGGACTTAAAAATTCTTTATTTTCTTTATTGGTACCTAATCTGAAAAAACAACCAGGAATTTCATGGGTGTAAAAACTAAAATCTTCCGCAGTCATTCTCATTGGAATATCATATACGTTTTGATCCCCTACTAATTGTCTGGCAGAACTTTCAACTTTAGAGCATAATGCTTCATTATTATACAAAGAAGGATATCCTGGAGGAATATCTACCACCGCCCTAGCCCCCCAAATGGCTGCGCTGTCTTCAACAATTTTCTTAATTAAAAATATAGCTTCTTTTCTCCATACTTCATCAAAGGTTCTTAAAGTGCCTTTTATTGTTACGGTATCTGGTATGACATTTGTGGTATGACCACCATTAATATGTCCAAAGGATAGAACTGTTGGAGTTAAAGGATGACTTCTTCTTGAAACTAATTGTTGAATTTGAACAATAATATTTGCAGCAATTACAATAGGGTCAATTGTATTTTGTGGCAAAGCAGCATGACCACCTTTACCAATAATCGTAATATGAACCTCATCAGCACTTGCCATGTATTGACCACTTTTAAAGCCAAAGCTTCCTGTAGGTAAATCTGGAAATACATGTAATCCTAAAATAGCCTCGGGTTTTGGGTTTTCCAAAGCGCCTGCTTTTATCATAAGGCTCGCACCACCAGGGCTCATTTCTTCTCCAGGTTGAAAAATTAATTTTACAGTTCCGGATAGAGAAGATTTTTTATTCCATAATATTTTTGCAGCTCCTAATAAACATGTCGTATGAACATCATGTCCGCAAGCATGCATCAATCCTTCATGTTGACTTTTATAATCGATGTTATTTTCTTCTTTTATAGGTAAGGCATCCATATCCGCCCTAAGTGCAATACAGCCACCGTCTTTATCTCCTTTTATCAATGCAACAATTCCAGTCTTAGCCACTTCTTTTTCAAAAGGTATTCCAATCTTTGTTAATTGTTCAGCAACAAATTTCATTGTTTCAACTTCTTGAAAAGATAATTCTGGAAAACGATGAAGATGATGTCTAATAACTTTTAGCTCATCTTTGAGCATAGTTGCAATATCTAAAAAATCATTATGCATATTTCTACCTTATCAATTAATTATTTTGTGGAATCGGGCTTTCCTCTTTATCATCTTTTTCTTCGTTGTTTATTGGATTTGTAGATAAAACATTTTGGGTGTTTTTTTGTAACTGAGGAGGGATTTTATTATTAATTAAAGATGGAACAATCATAGAAGTATAAGTTCTATTTAAATAACGATAAAACTCAGCAGCCTCATGTCTTGACTTAAAGTCACCAACTTTAATTTTATAATGAGGTACTTCATAACTGATATATGACCTTACAGAAGGAAATCTCTTCATAAAATCAATCTTCACTTGCCTAGCTTTTTCACGGTTGGGACCACTATATATCTGTATCCTATAACCTTTAGATACGTTAGACACAATCCTTTTAACTTTTACAGTTTCATAAAGTGCATTATTTTGAATATCAGCCTCTTGGTCATCTTGATTTTCTTGTTCTTCTTGTGCTACTTTTTTTTCTGGAAGCTGATCTTGGGCGTATAAATGATTTTGACTAATTATAAAGCCAAGAGCAATAAATAATAAAATTTTAATATTGTATAATAAAAACTTTGTCATATTTAGTTTGATTACAATGATAAAGATAGCCGTTTTAATTTAATTTTGATTGTATTATAATGTTAATTCCAGAAGATGTTCCTATTCTAGAAACTCCTTTGTTAATATAATTAAGCGCATCTTCATAAGTTCTGATACCGCCAGATGCTTTAATTTTTATATAATCGGGTATCTGATTTTTAATAAGCTCTACATGTCTAAGGTTAGCACCTTGTTCAGCATATCCTGTTGATGTCTTAATGTAGTCTACCTTATTTTTAGAATATATTTCACAAGACTTAATAATGTGTTCCTCTGTTAATACCCCGCTTTCTATAATTACTTTGATTGTTTTTTCAGCTTTTCTGATAACTTTTAAACAAATTTCTATTTCTTTTTCAATAAATTCCCAATCTCCATTTTTTACAGCTGCAATATTTTGTACCCAATCTAACTCATCAGCACCATCTTGAATTGCTGTATTTATTTCGGCAATTTTACTTTCAGTGCAACTATATCCCATAGGGAAACCAATAACTGTTGCTACTAAAACATCTTTATTTTTTAGAAATTTTTTTGCAGCTTTCACATAATAAGGAGGAACACAAACTGCCTTGAATTTATTTTGTATTGCTTCTTTACAAAGTTGTTCTATTTCAATTATAGAGGCAGTAGATTTTAATAAAGTATGATCGATATATTTTCCCAAATCCATATGCCCTATTCTTTAATGTAAACTTTATTAAAAGTAGAACCATAACCGGTCCACACACCTAATGCACCATTTGAAATATTTGATGGTACTTTTAAAGGAGTACTAAATGGATTACCAGTAGAACCAACAGAGAATTCTAAGGTTTCCCAAAATACAAAACTTCCTTTATCAATTGCCGATAATTTAATTACAACAGAGTCCCCAGGTAAAAAAGCAAATCTTTCAATTCCAGTAGCAGTGTCCGTGGCCGAGCTTACATTATAAAAATTCATAGTAACATTATTACCATTTATCACTTCATCATCAATAGTTGAAAAGGAAGGAGCGACAAAAGGGCTATTGTTGGTACTGATAAAATATCGATATCTATTTCCAAGTTCTGGTGGATCAGTGTATGAAGCAGCTATTCTTCTATACTCAGGATGTTCTGGGTTGGAAGTTGGAAATGGCTCTGACCATAAGCTATCAAATGCTACAGGCTTTGGGATAGTTGTTTTGGCCTCAAAAGTCACACCATTATATATGATTTTTAATTGATACACAGGTCCAACTTGACCAATAAAAGTCAAATCTGCAGGACGTGAAGTATCAACAGTATAAAAACTGAATTTATTACCAATAGTATCAATGCTATATTCTTTTAACTGAATGGTTCTTGTTCCATCTGAAACAAAAATTTGAGCCCCATTTAAAAAAGTGTTTTGAAGCATATTTGAATCTATTTTGGCAAAAAAGCCAAAACTCTTAGTTAATAACACAAATGGAGGTTGATTTAATTCAATACTTCCATCTACAACAACTTTGTCAGTTATATCCTTAGGTAGATTAAAACTAACTTCTTTTTCACAAGAGACTATGAAAAAAAACATAGTAATCAATAAAAAACATTTAAAGAATATCTTCATTAAAAAATTATTGTGTACGTTTTAAAAATGTATTATAAAACATTATACCGGCTGCCACAGAAACATTTAATGAATCAAAATGAGTAGACATAGGAATTTTAACTAAAAAATCTGCGGTTTTCAAAACATAAGTTCCTACTCCTTTGTCCTCAGCACCTAATACAATGGCAACAGGTTCATCAAAAGGAAGATCATGAATGGAATCATTAGCATCTAATGTAGACGCAATAATCTTTATTCCATTGAGTTTTAGAGTATCAATAGCTTGTTCAACAGAGCCTACTCGACATACAGAAATTCGTTCTAAAGCACCAGCAGAAGCCTTAATTCCCTCTTCGGTAATAGCAGCATTATTAGAACTTGGAATGATAATTGCTTGTGCATTAAAGGCAAAAGCCGATCGAGCAATTGCTCCTAAGTTTCTGGTATCTGTTATTCCATCTAACAACACAAAAAATGGCACCTCCCCTTTATCTACAATTTGATCAATAATATCCTGAAGCGATAGGAAATTAACTAAAGAGGCAACCGCTACTACACCTTGGTGGTTAGCTTGTGTAAATCCATTAAGCTTTTCAATTGGGACATAGCTAATTGCAATGTCCATTTTTTTTGCTAAACTTTTTATCACTCCCAATTCTTCTCCAGTAGCAGATTTAAGCATGAATATTTTCTCAATATCTTTAGCTTCATTTAAAGATTCTATTAATGGTTTTCTACCAATAATTAACCTGTTTTTAGGGACTCCTGGCTTGTTTCGTTTAAAATTATTATTTGGTTGATAGCTCAATTTATTTCAATTTATTTATGATTAATATTATTCCAATTATTTAAGAATGCTGTTATTTTTTCAACACTATAACTATTCCCATTCTCTAAATCTCCGGTGTTTTGAGTATGTAAATATTCTCCTTTTTGATTTAATATTACGATAACCGGAAATCCAAACTGTTGCGGATTATTTAATGTATTTAAAATAGCTTCATTTTTATTTTCTTTACTATAATTAATATGCATTACCTCATAATTTCCCAAGGCTTGCTTTAATTTAATATCATTATTTAAAAATTGATCTAAACGTTTACACCAAATACACCAATTTCCACCAACAAATATTATGATGTTTTTTTTACTTTTTGTTGCATGTTCTTTTGCCAC
Source organism: Edaphocola sp. (assembly GCA_035497795.1). Lineage (GTDB taxonomy): Bacteria > Bacteroidota > Bacteroidia > Chitinophagales > Chitinophagaceae > Edaphocola. The sequence goes on from DATJCU010000150.1 coordinate 79,361, forward strand.
TTTTAAATCAAAATGAGCGTCAGCTTTAGGATTATAAATTAAGCTAACAACTTGTTTATTTATATCTTGTCCTTTCAAAAGCTTAGGCAAAAATAAAAATAAAGATAAAATCAAAATTAAAATGGGTAATCTTTTAAATATAATCATCATGCAAATTTAATATATTTTAGTTTTTTGGAATTAAAATATTATAAACCTTACCAGGTTTAATAGTTAGACTTTTCCCTCTTAACCATTGATTCGCTAATTTAATTTGCTGGTAAGTACTGTTATTTTGTTTTGCCCAGGCTGCTAAATCAGAAATACTTGAAGAGACTTGGACCAAACGCCCATTAATTGGAGCATAACTATCTTCATTATCTAAGTAAAACCCATAATGTTTTGGTTGGGCAACTATTAACTTCAATGCTAATATTCTGTAAATATATCTATTGGTTTCTTCTGGTAAAAGCAAATTATAATAATTGCTTTCATATTGCTGAGCACTATAATTCGAATATCCAGCCATTCCCATATTATATGATGCGGCAGCGGCAGTCCAATTTCCAAATTTATTGTATGCTTGTTTTAAATATTTGCAAGCTGCATACGTCGAAGCTTCCAAATCATAACGCATATCCACTTCATCAGTAATTTCTAATCCAAATTGTAATCCTGCTGCTTTCATAAATTGCCAATAACCAACCGCTCCTGCTCTAGAAACTTGGTTAAACAATGCACTTTCGGCAACACATAAATATTTAAAATCTTCAGGAACCCCATTCTCCTTTAATATTCTTTCAATAGTAGGAAAAGTCCGATTGACAAATTTCAAAATATAAAGTGTTGATCCATGCATATAGGTATTTATAAGCAATTCTCTATCTAATCTTTCTTTTACATCCCATCTTTGTAAAGGAACTGCTTCGCCTGCAAAACCTATTGCATTTGGAAGTTTAGGTGAATTATGCCTTTCGATAATACCAGTAGTATTTATTGGTTTGATAAAGGATTCACTATCTTTATCAACTTTTTCAAAAGTTATTCTTTTGGGTTCCGATTTTTTCTTTGCATAAGAAATACCATGCGTAAAAAACAAAATACAAATTGATCCAAGCAATATTTTCTTCATTTTCATCTAATTTTAAAGAATCAGGTGCAAGATAATAAACAAATAAGAAAATAAGTTGTTAATGAATTTTTGTATTTTTCTTTTTAATAAAAATGATTAGACTTATCTTTGCCCTTTGGGAAAAATTAACGCCCAAAAAATTTTTAATTTTATGAGTAATTCTTTAAGCACAACAGAAGCAACAACAGCCTATTTACTATTAGAAGATGGCACACTTTTTAAAGGGAAACCATTTGGAAGAATAGGAACTTCCGGCGGTGAATTATGTTTTAACACCGGAATGACAGGATATCAAGAAGTGTTTACCGACCCTTCTTATACAGGTCAAATGTTAATTATGAATACTGCCTACATTGGCAATTATGGTGTTAACGATAAAGATATTGAATCCGATAATGTTACCATTAAAGGTTTGATTTGCAAAAATATTACCTCTAGGTATTCCAGAATGACGGCAACTGGATCTTTAAGTGATTACCTAATAGACAACAATATAGTCGCAATTCAGGATCTAGATACAAGAGCATTAGTACAACACATTCGTTCTAAAGGCGCAATGAATTGTATAATTTCTTCTGAAATAGAGGATATTGAAGTCTTGAAAGAAAAGTTGCAAGCCATCCCAAAAATGGAAGGACTTGATTTAGCTACTGGCATAAGTACTAAAGAGCCCTATACATTTGGTGATGAAAATGCTCCATTAAAAATCTCTATTTTAGATTTTGGGATCAAACGTAATATGTTGCATAATTTTGATGAAAGAAATATTTATTGTAAAGTTTTCCCTTCCAAATCTACTTTCGAAGAATTAAAATCTTTCAACCCAGACGGTATTTTCATTTCCAATGGACCTGGGGATCCAGCTGCTATGGAATATGCAGTAAAAACGGTTCAAGATATTTTAGATAGTGGTATCCCATTATTTGGGATATGTTTAGGACATCAATTATTAGCAATTACTCATGGTATTAAAACTTTTAAATTGCATCATGGTCACAGGGGTCTTAACCATCCTGTGAAAAATCTAATTACTGGTCTTTCCGAAATCACGACCCAAAATCATGGTTTTTGTGTAGATTCAGAATCCGCTAAGAACCATTCTGATAAGATCGAAATTACTCATATTAATCTGAATGATGGAACTGTCGAAGGGTTAAGAGTAAAAGACAAACCTGCTTTTTCAGTTCAGTATCATCCAGAAAGTACACCTGGAACACATGATTCCCGATATTTGTTTGACGAATTTATTGACCAAATTAAAAAGCATAAGCAAATTTAAAGCACTTGTAAAAATAACATTATGGAAAAAGTATTAGTAATTGGTGCTGGCGGGCAAATAGGCGTAGAATTAACGCTTGCTTTAAGAGCAAAGTTTGGTAATGAAAATGTAATTGCATCTGATATCAGAGAACCACATATGCTGTTGGCAGAGAGTGGTCCTTTTATTCATTTAGATGTTCTGAACTCAAATGCTGTTTCGAGAGTTGTAAAAAACGAGAAAATTACACAAATATATTTATTAGCAGCTATTCTTTCAGCAACGGGTGAAAAGAATCCGATTTGGGCATGGGATATTAATATGAAAAGTCTATTAAATGTTTTAGAAATTTGTGTTGAAAACAAAGTTGCAAAACTATATTGGCCTAGTTCTATCGCTGTATTTGGAAATACCACTCCAAAGGAAAACACGCCTCAAAAGACTATTATTGAGCCTGTAACTGTTTATGGAATTAGTAAAAATGCTGGTGAATTATGGTGTCAATATTATAATTTAAAATATGGCTTGGATGTTCGTAGTTTAAGGTATCCTGGATTAATAAGTTGGAAATCGGCTCCAGGTGGCGGAACAACAGATTATGCAATAGAGATATATATTGAAGCATTAAGAAATAAGCGTTATGAATGCTTCTTAAATGAAGATACTTCATTGCCAATGATGTATATGGATGATGCAATCAGAGCTACTTTGGAGCTTATGGATGCTCCAAAAGAAAATATTAAATCAAGAATGGCTTATAATATTGCTGCGATGAGTTTTACTCCTAAAGAAATAGCCGCATCTATTCAACAGCATATTCCAGATTTCACTATTAGTTATAAACCTGATTTCAGACAACAAATTGCAGAAAGCTGGCCTTCTAAAATAGAGGATACAGTAGCGAGAGAAGATTGGGGTTGGAAGCCTAAATATGATTTAGAAAAAATGACAGCTGAAATGCTGGATATGTTATCAACTGAGAAAAGAATGTAATTTATTAAGAGCTGTTTGGAAAGACAGCTTTTTTATTAAAAATAAAAATATCAAAACAAGATAAGTTTTTTTAATAACAATTTAATAACCTAATTTTGTTTTAGACCCTATTGGTTATTGTTTATTAATATATATAGAATTTCAATAGCCTTTATTGTTCAAAATTTTTAAACCTATATGCCAAATTTATCCAGATACTCTATTGTAATTAGTGTTTTAATGATTATAGTTTCACTTATTAATCTAACATTAAATATAGAGTCAAAAGGACATTATTTTGGAAATGGAGTAGTTTTTGGAATAGGACTAACGGTTCTTTTTAATCAAATTATTAAAATTAGGCAATTAAAAAATAAAGTTAAATAGAAGTAAATCATTATAAAAATGCTTTTTAAAAATTTCTATTTGAATAGAAACACTAATGAAAAAATATTTAAATAAACAATAAAAATTAATTAAAAATGTCAGGAATAATTGGATATATTGGACAAAAAGAAGCCTTCCCAGTTTTAATCCATGGATTAAATCGTTTTGAATTTCGTGGTTATGACAGCATAGGCGTAGCAACTTTAGATGGTGGTGATTTTTTTGTAAAAAAAGATTCAGGGAAACTAAAAAATTTCAAAGAAGAATATGGACAAAATCCACCAAAAGGTAATATAGGAATTGGTCATCTACGCTGGGCAACTCATGGTATGGCTAACTTAACCAATGCTCATCCTCATCTTTCAAATTCAGGACGATTTGCCATAGCACATAAAGGTATTGTAGAAAACTATGCAAGCTTAAAAGAAAAACTTGAAGTCGAAGGTTATAAATTCAGATCTGAAACAGATTCAGAAATTTTAATCAATTGGATTGAATATATTTTAAATAAAGATGGAACAACTGTACAAGAAGCCATACAAATTGCTTTAAATAAGGTTGTTGGGGCATATTCTTTAATCATTTTAGATAGAGAAGAAGAAGCATTATATGCGGTTAGAAAAGGAGCTCAATTAATTATAGGTGTTGGTGAAAATAAGTCAGAATATGTTGTTGCTACAGATACCTCTCCTTTAGGAAACTTCATCAAGCAAGTAATTTATATGGAGGAAGAGGACGTTTATCGTTTAAAGCTTAATGAGGAAATCAAACTATTAAATTTAAAAAATATTAAAAAATCTCCAGTTATCGAAAAGCTGGAGGAAGAATTAGAAATTATTGAAAAGGAAGGCTTTGATCATTATATGCTCAAAGAAATTTTCGAACAACCCAAAGCTATTGTAGATTCCTACAGAGGCAGAATGAATACAGAAGAGAGTTGGGTTAGATTAGGAGGCATTAAAGAATTTCAAAACCGTTTAAATTTAGCTAAAAGAATCGTCTTTGCTGCATGTGGTACTTCTTGGCATGCCTCTTTAGTTGGTAAATATTTAATTGAAGACTTAGCAGGTATTCAGGTAGTAGTAGAACATGCCTCAGAGTTTACTTATAGAAATCCAGTAATTGGCAATGAGGATGTATTTATTGCAATTTCTCAATCAGGAGAAACAGCAGATACCATTGCAGCCATTGAGGTAGCTAAAAGTAAGCAAGCTTTAATTTATGGTATTTCCAATTCAATAGGATCTACTATTTCAAAAATGTCTCATGCGGGTTCATATACTCATGCTGGTCTTGAAGTGGGCATAGCATCTACAAAGGCATTTACAGCTCAAGTAGTTATATTAACGCTTATGGCTTTACAATTAGCTGATTACAAAGGTAATTTATCTAAGTCGAGTTTGAATGCTATTTTACATGAATTGGAGCAGATTCCAAGCAAGGTAGAAGAGATTTTAAAACTAAATGATTCCATAAAAGAAATTGCTGAAAATTATTATGAATCAAATAACTTCCTATTTTTAGGTAGAGGTGCCAACTATCCAATAGCTTTAGAAGGTGCCTTAAAACTAAAAGAAATCTCTTATATCCATGCAGAGGGTTATCCTGCAGCTGAAATAAAACATGGACCTATTGCTTTGATTGATGAGCATATGCCAGTTGTCTTTATTGCTAATAATGAGAAAAATTACAATAAAATGGTTTCTAATATATTAGAAATTAAATCCAGAAAAGGCAGGGTTATTGCTATTGTTAATGAGGGTGATACAGAAATAAAAAGGCTAGTAGACCATTGTATAGAGATTCCTAGGACAATGGAACTTTTCTGTCCTATACTTTCTATAATTCCTTTGCAATTATTGGCTTATCATATTGCAGTTTGGAGAGGTGCAGATGTGGATAGTCCGAGAAATTTAACTAAATCGGTAACAGTAGAATAGCATATCATTTTTAATACTTTATAAATAGCCTTTAATAACTTTTTAAAGGCTATTTATTTTTAATTATTGTTAAAAGATAGATAATCAAGCTATTAAATTTCAAATTTCAAAAAATTCAATGTTCTTTTTTGTACCTTTACAATTGTGCCTTATTTTTTTAGAAATATCAAGAATATATTTAGTGTCTTCTTAATTTTATTGGTTTTAGTTCCATGTACTACAAAAAGGGACTTTAAACAAAAGTTTAATTTAGAAACACAACAATCTGGATTTACAAAAACCAAAATTTGTAATGCAACTTATTCTATTTCTAAAACAAAGATCAACAAATCTGAAAGTTCCTTAAAGCGTAATAATAGTTTTTCTAGTACTATTTTAACTTTCGATTATATCTGGAAGCCTTTACATAAAAGCCTTCCCATATTTTCTTTTAAAGAAAAACTTCCAAATTATCTACTCTACCAACAAATAATAATTTGATACCTCACAAGTAATCAATTGTTAAATTCTTATAGGTAAATATACTTATAAAATTCACACTTTGATTTTCATGCCTTATTTTAATATTTAATCACAACAGCATAAGTCCTATAGTCTGATGTGTTAAATACATCTTTTTTAATACTTCAAAAATTATTAAATGAAAATAATAAATAATATTGAGCACAATAAAATCAATTTACCGGGTTTATTCACTACTGCTTTACGTTGGGTCATCGGCTGGACCTATTTTTCTGCATTTTGGCGCAGACTTATACTTGATAATAAATTAATACCGAATGAAGCTGGTTATATAGGTGAGAAGTTTAATCACTTTCTACCCAATGCAATAGTTATTAAACCAATTATTGAATACTTAGTAAGTAATCCAGATGCATTGTTATATTCAATGATAATCTTTACGATTATTGAAGCGATAGTTGGCTTGCTGTTAATATTAGGTCTTTTTAGCAGATTAATGGGTGTTGGCGTATTCTTTTTGGCGATGGGTATTCTTTTAGGATCGGGATGGATAGGAACAACATGTTTGGACGAATGGCAAATTGGAGTACTTGGCATTACAGGTGGATTTACCCTATTTATGACAGGTGCAGGCCCTTATTCTATTGATCAATATTTAATAAATAAAAATTTCAAAATCACACAAACAAAATGGTTCCTATATCTAGGTTCTGGACTTTTTAGTTTGAAAAACCTAAAACCAATTGTTTTAACTTTTTCAATTTTCTTAATTGGTCTAACGCTCGCAACCAATCAGATATTTCATGGTGGAGTTTGGGGTAAACTACATAATAAATCTGTTCGTCCTAAAGTTGAAATTTCAAATATTATAATTAAGGGAGAAGAACTGTCTTTTCAAATTTATCGAATAGAAGGAGCAGATGTGTATGGCTCATTTTTAATAGGTATAGAAATTTTAGATGAAAATAAAAATATTGTAAAACAACTTGATTTACATGATTTAGCAACCTTCCCTATTGAAAATATTCATAACCATTATGTTTCTAAAATCAAGCCCGGCAAGCATAGTCTCGTTATACCTTTAGGAGCTAAGGCTGATTTAACTTTAAAAATTGATCAGCTAAATCCTAATTATAATTATAGTTTAAAGCTAATTGATATTAGTGGCGCCGAATGGGATCGAGATTTTAGTTATCAATAGTAATCTATTAAGGATAATTTTTCAAAAAAATGAATGCATTAATGATTATTTTAAGTATTTTTGAAAAGATGTTTTTCCTTGAAAATTAAATTTTCAATAAATCTTATATTTTAATCAAGTACATATATTTTATGATTAGAAAAATAATTATTACTGCTCTTTTATTGCTCCTTTCTTTTCATCTGGGTTTTTCTCAAACAAATACCGTTTTATTTGGACAGAACAGATTGCAACTCAGGACTTTTGATTGGAAATATTATCAATCTAATAATTTGAAAATATACTTTTATGATCGAGCTGGAATCGAACTTTCACGATATGTTGCAGAACAAATGGAGAAAGATTTGAATCTTATTCAAAAGAGAATCGGAGACATTGTTCCAGCTAATGGGTTTGATATCATTGTGTACAATAGCTATGATGATTTTAAACAAAACAATATTAGTATTGCTTCAAATAGTATGATCCAAAATAACATTTCTGGACAGATAAATATTGTAGAAAATAAAATGATGATCTATTTTACTGGTACTCATGAAGATATTAAAAGACAATTAAGAAGAGGATTATACAGTATCATTTTAGAAAAGACACTTTTTGGAGAAAATATAATACAATCTTTAAGAAATTCATTAATCCTTAATTTTCCAAAATGGTTTACTGAAGGTTATTTAAATTATATGATTGATGGCTGGGACAGTAAAGCAAATAGCGAATGGAAAATATTAATTTCTGATCCTGAACAAAGTAAGAAATTTGAAATCCTTGCTAATTTACATCCAGAATTAGCGGGTAAGGCATTTTGGAAATATCTAATAGAACAATATGGTGATAAAAAAGTCCGTGATTTTATTTTTATTGCACAAAATGAGACCAATTTGAATAAAGCTTCTAAAGTATTAACAGGAGAAAAAATTGTTAAAACCTTTGATTCTCTTTATAGTTTTTATCATAATATCTATGAGAAAGAAAATGCTTTACAAGAGAATGTAAATAATGAAATACCTTTAATTCAGATACAAAATAAAGATCCAGAAAGGTTTATAACCAATATTAAGGTTTCTCCTAGAGGTCTAGATGTGGCTTATGTCAGTTCTAAATTTGGAATTTTTGATGTCGTTCTTCAACATTCCAAAAAAATTGAAGGAGATCAAAAGAATAGTTCAACCAAATTGTTAAGTGGCGGGTATTTGAATCATAATTTAAAACAAGATCCAGACTACCCTATCTTATCTTGGAGTAATACAGGTTTTAAACTAGGCATTATTTATCAGAAATATAATGGTACTTATATCAAAGTTTATGATGCTGTAAAAGGTAAGGTTATAGATTATAAAGTTGCAAAAAGAAAGTTTGATAGAATCTTAAGTTTCACTTTCATGGAAGATGATGAATTAATTATACTTTCTGCAATAAAAAATGGACAGAGTGATTTATTTGAATATCGTTTAAAACGGGGACAAGTTAATCAATTAACTGATGATCCCTATGATGATTTAGAGCCTGTTTACGTGAGTGGTGGCTCTCGAAAAGGGATCGTATTTTTATCTAATAGACCAGAACCTTATATAGATATTAAACCATTGCTTAATGAATTGCCGACCGGGAAAATGAATGGTTATTTTTATAACAGTACCACTAAAAGTTATACTTTACTTCCTTTAACTCCAAATGAAAAAGGTGCTATTAGTCAACTTATTCCTTATGGACAGGATAATTTTGCTTACTTGACAAATGAAAATGGAGTCATTAATCGTAATGTTATCTCCTTTAATAGAGATCAACAGAACAAAGATACCGCCATCAGTATTCCTGTAACGAATGGCAATTATAACATCCTTTATCAACAATATAATCCAGCTAGTAAAAGTATTGCTGACATTATAAAAACAGAGAAAGGTATTAATGTATATTTTAGGAAAGCAACTTTACCTGAACCGTTTGGACTGTTAAAGCCCGTAAAACGAACACAATCCTTATTATCAGAAGAGCCTTTTTTAAAAAACAGTAAGAAAGATGCTTTATTGAACGAAAGAATTGAAAAGAAAGTAATCATTTCTGAAATAGAGAAATCAAAATCTAATTTCCAGACAAGATTTTCAAATCAAGAAGAAGAAAAAGAATTGCTGACAAATCAAGAAGAGGAAGAAGCGGTGGATGAAAAAGACATTATTTTTGTTGACAGCACCTATATCCGTTTGAAATCACAAAAATACAGAAGGAGTTTTAAACCTGATTTTTATGGAATTAGTATAGAAAATAATCAAATTTTCTCAAAATATAAAAACTTTTCAGGTCCTATAAGTTCACCAAGTTTTGGTGGAATGCTTTCTGCAAGTGTTTATGATAAGATGGAAGATTATCGATTTACAGGAGCTTTACGTCTTCCTTGGTTTTCAGATGGGAGTGGTTATTTTATTCAATTTGATAATTTCAGAAGAAGATTGGATTGGGGACTTACCTATTACAGAGAAACTAAAAATACGGCTACTTATTTAGCTATTAATACGCCATCAGGTCAAATATTAAAACTCTACAATATTAAACCAGTTATAAACTATATTCAAGGAAATGTATTATTTCCTATTAATGAAACAAAAAGTATAAAAGTGGATTTAGGATTTCGTCAAGATAGAACAATACTAAAAGCCGTTGATGCAATTAGTAATATTATTTCGAATGAAGATAAATATTATCTTACTTCCAAAATGGAATGGATTCATGACGATACCCGAATGAAACTTTTAAATATTCCACAAGGCATAAGAGCTAAATTATATGGAGAATACCTATATAAAATACATGACGATTTGGTTTATTATCCTAGTAATGGTAATGTCAGAAAAAAGAGCGGTGGCTTTTTTGTAATTGGAGCTGATTTAAGATATTACACTCAATTATATAAAAATATAACCTTTGCGGCTAGAGGTGCTTTTGCACATTCTGGTGGAAATGAAAGAGTATTATTTTTGTTGGGAGGAGTAGATAATACCTTAAATTCACATATTGAAAATTATCCAACTGGTGCATTAAATTATGCATTTCAAAGTATCACTACAAGTTTAAGGGGATATGATATCAATGCTAGGAATGGAAACACCTATGCATTAGCAAATCTAGAGTTAAGAATTCCGGTAGTTGAAACTTTTTTTAGAAGACCTACTCAAAACACTATATTAAAAAATTTGCAAGTTGTTGCATTTACAGATATGGGAAATGCTTGGGAAGGATTAATCTCGGTGTATGGGCGAACTAATGCTGGAAATACAACATTTACCACATTTAACACACCCAATGACCCTTCAGGTGTGATTGTCAATATTCCTTATTCGATTGACGAAAGTTTAGCTTTAGGATATGGATTAGGGTTAAGGACCATGTTATATGGATATTTCTTTAGAGCTGATGCTGCGTGGGATAAAAACAGTAATTTTAAATTCCATTTAGGTTTAGGATTAGATTTTTAAGAATATTCAAACTGTATAAAAAAAGAATAAATGAGCTTTTCTAAAGGTGATAAAATTATCATTAAACAAACTAAAGAAACTGGGGAAATTATTAAAATAATAGATGATTTAATGGTTGAGGTTCAAGTTTTGAACACTCGCTTTCCTGCTTATTTTGATGAATTAGAACTTCCTAACCAAGAATTGTTCACCAGTAAAAAAATGAATGCCAAAAAAAAGGCATTATCATTAGATGATTTTCTTATCGGAACAAATCAATTATCGAAAGAGCGACAAACTAAACTTAATGAAGATGATTTAGGCTTTTTTTTATATATGCTTCCTGTGTATTATTTTGATGCACATGAAGAGCATGTTGGAAGAATAAAATTATATTTTATAAATCAAACTGAGTACAATATTAGCATAAAATATAATTGTCATACTAATTTAGGAAAAGAATTTGGGTTTGCGAGTACTTTGTATCCTTTTAGTCATCTATTTCTACATCAGATTAAATTTGATTTGATAAATGAAGGTTTAGTTTTCGATATTATTATTAATCAAGCCGATAGTAATAATACGATTAATCAAAAATTAAAAATTAAGGCCAAGCAAATATTTCAAAGGCTTTTGAAAATGCAAGAAAACAATGAATCATTTTTCCAATTTGAAATTGAAAAAGATTTTCCAATTATAGACCTTAGCCAGTTAAAAGATGGAAAACTGTTTAGTGGTATTTCCAAGCCTTCTAATGTATATCAATATAAAAATCAAAACAAGGTAGAAAGAGAAATTGATTTACATGTGGAGACGCTTTTGGATAATTTTAAACAATTAACCGCACATCAAATATTAGAAGCACAATTGATGGCTTGTGAACAAGCAATTGATAATGCTTTTAATGCTCAGAGGCCCTCTATAATTATCATTCATGGAATAGGAGGCGGAAAATTAAAAGAGGAGATACACAAACTTTTAAAATTGATGAAAAAGCAGGTACGACAATTTGAAAATAAATACAGTCACAAATATGGGTTTGGTGCTACTGAAGTCTTTTTACGATATTAAAAAAATCGGACACCTTGAATATCTTAGTGCCCGATTCCGTTTTTAAACAATATATAGGTTTAGCTGAGGGTTTTTTCTTTAAAACATGATTCGATAGTTTTACTTTTTAATCACCATTTTTATAATTTGATGTTTCATTTCTTTATCACTGATTTGCAATAAATAAGAACCATCTGCCAAAGTGCTCATATCAATTGAACGAACATTTCTCTTGTTAATAATAGTTTTACCATTCAAATCAATTACCATTACATTTAAGGGTAAAGCATATACTAAATGAACAATTCCGGATGTAGGATTAGGATAAACATTAACCTCAAAATTATTTATACTTTTAATACCAGTACCATTAGTGGTTGTAAATGGAATAGTGTTCCATTCGTTAAATTCATTACCAATCGTACAAAATGCTCTCACATGAGCGTAATAATTAGTGTTGTCATCAAGATTTTCAGCTTGAAAACTAGTCATACCCGTTAGCGTATTCACGATATCATTGGAATCAATTAGGATTGATTGATTAATTACTAATTGAATAGAATCAGTTCCATTAAATGTATTATCTAAATTCCACAAAATCTTTGCACTATTATGTTTTACACTATCAACTGATACTGTTATATTGTCAGAACAACCAGAAGTAGTTGCAATCGTACTTAAGTTATCCATTACAAAATAGCTAGGCGTATTACTACCAAAGGCTCCAACATCATTAGTTTCTAAATTAAAAGTCAAGCTATCAATTATTCCCAAAGAAGTTAAATCTGCATATTCCCAAGAATTTAAAAGTTTTGGAGTAGTTAATGAGTAATCGGCTAAAAAAACGATAACAGAATCAGGGCTCTCGACTCCATTATTATATCCTTTTATAATTAAATGGAAATACCCAGAATTATTATTATAAAAACTACTGTTTGCAATGTAATCATAAGTGTAACTACTATTTGTAACATATACTCCTGATACTCTATTTGCATTATTTATCAATTTTGCACCGACAGGGATGTAGTCATAATTTCCCATATAATCTGAGTTTACAAAAGCTACTCCGAAATTAGAAGAACCACTATGTCCTCCACCAGTAATGTTACTATTCATTGAAGCAGGAAAGGAAAAGGTAACTGAAGTGTCGTTGGATACATTAAATAATTCCCAACCACCCCATGAGGCTTTTCCAGCATCAAAACGAACATTTCCACTTTCAAAAGTGAAATAAGTGCCATTAGTGACACTATCTGTTAAGACTACTCCACCGGACGGGATAGAAAGATTTTCAAAATCGGAAACGGTTTGGGCAAATACAGATGTACCCAAGCATACAGCAAATGCTGTTGAACATAAAATGTTTTTCATTATATAATATTTAAATAAATACAATTCCTTATTTCTTCTTCCCGAGAAAATTTTGAAATACTTGTATGGTAGGTCTTCTGACTTTGTTCTAGAAAAAATCACCTTCCCGCCATTTTTAAGCAGTGGTCTTGTAGTTTTTTTCTTTTATAATGAACTTACAGCAACGGGTATTGTTTTGGATTCTCACCAAATTCCCTTTTAATTCCACAGTTTGAAAAGACTTAATCAAACGGAAACCAATACGTTGCGAAGGTAATGAAAATTATTATTAAATGAAGAATATTTTTTAACAATATTAAGAAATAAAAAAAATCTTCGTTTTTATTAATTATTATTTTGGGCTAAAAAATTATTATTTCTTAGAATGGATATCCAATTGCTAAATTAAATATTATATTTTGCTTCCGCCAAGCTTTGGAAGTAAAATCTACTTGGTTAAATAGCCATTTTTTGTCGTCTGGAAAACCAGGATTACGTAATGGAATTCCAAAATCAGTTCTTAAAACAATAATAGAGAAATCGAATCTGAATCCTAATCCTGTATTTAAGGCGATATCATCATAAAAATTCTTAGTGAAATTTCCTTTAGGCATAGCAGAATCCTGTCTCCATAACCAAATGTTACCCGCATCTAAAAACACTGCTCCTTTAAGCCAAGTACTATAAATAGGGAAACGGAATTCGGTGTTAGCTTCTAGTTTTATATCTCCAAGTAATTCTAAATATTTACTATTCATGGCATCTTCAATAGAATAAGATCCTGGTCCTAAAAGCCTAGAACGGAACCCTCTTAAACTACTTGCTCCACCCACAAAAAACTGTTTTATATTAGGCAAGTTATGAGAGTTTCCATAAGGATAACCTACACCGACAAAAAGTCTATTGGCCCATGTAAAATTTGAATTAATCCTTTTTAGGTACCTATAATCTGTTTGCATTTTAATGTATTGTGCATATTGTGCACCTAAAATTTTCTGTGGTTCTTTATTTAAACTTGACCCTTGAATCAAACCAGTAATATTTCCAGACAAATCTATTAAGCCATCAAATAGAAATTTATTACTTGAATTCTTATTCACTGAAGAATTATAACTAAATTGGTAAGTTGGACCAATTATTATTCCATTAAAAATGACATTACTTAAATCGAAATTTGGGGAATTTTTGATGGTATCTGTTCTAACAAATGTCAAATTTAAAGGGTATAATTTATGATCCTTTTTTATCGATTCTTTCCAGATATAACCAAAGCTAAAATTTAAGGCATTTAATTTATAAGCTGTAGTTCTATTATAGAAGTTATAATTTAAATTCATATTCGTTTTTGGAATATAATTACTATTTGTAGTAATCCCTAAGGAATTTAAAAACAATAGTCTAGGAACTGTTAATCCCGTTTCAGCTCCAAAATTATAAAGATTTGGTACTTTGTATTGTCCACCATACTGTACTTCAAAACCGCCACTCAATTTTATCTCTAACTGTTCAGCTCCTCTTAAAATATTTCTATGTTTCCAACCTACAGAAATTCTAGATCCTACCCTACTGTCATTTTGAGAAAAAACAGAAAGATCTGAATTGAGTATTTTTGAATCATAAGGAGTTAGCAAATAATTAGCTGTTAGTAAAGCTCTACCAGAACTATCAAAGCTTTCAACCATTTCATTTTTAATAAATTTGAAGGCATTTAAGCTCACTAATCTATTAAGAGATACATTTTGGTCTTTTCTGCTATAAATATCACCTGGTTTTAAATGAATGGCTCTAATAAATAAGTTTGGTTTGAAATTAGGTTTTCCTCTATAAAGAAACTTATAATCTTTATAAAATACGGTATCATAATAGGAGATAAAAGTCCTTGAAGAGCTTTCGCTACTTGTATCTTCGCTTAAGGAATTATTATTCCGTAATAAATATCTTGGATTAATAACTACATCTTTAATATGATAGACCTTAAAAACTTTAGGATCTAGAACCTCATATTTTAAAGATAAATGAACGCTTACAGAGTCTGAATTAAGACCAGTATCAACTTTGGCAATTAAAAAGTCTGGAGAGAAATAGAAATACCCTTTATTTTTCAAATCATTATCGATGCGTTCTCTTTCATCTATTATTGCTTGCAGGAAGTATGGATTACCTTTCTTAATAAAGGACTCTTTTCTAATACTTAATATGTCCTTTGCTAATTCTGAAGTGTCTCCTTCAACATAATAAACGGAATCAAAATATCTTCTGTTTCCTGCAATGATTTCAAATTCACCTTTAGTTGTTTTGGAAGCGCTATCTACAATTCGATTTGCTATTATTTCAGATTTAAAATAACCATTATTATGAAGAATATTAGTCAAAATTTGTTCATTTCTTTTGAGGTTAAAAGAACTTCCTAATACAGGAGCTTCCCCTATCTTTTCTCTTATATAGCTTCTTAATCCCTTTGAAGACTTAGGTTCACCTACTGTATTATAGACACCAAGTTTAAAACGAAGTCCGAATATTTTTTTATTTGGTTTAGGTCTTAAAGCCTCTTTTAATTCAGTTTCTAATGCTTTTCTTTCTTTGATAACACTATCTTTCACTTTTAATTTACTACCCACATATAAAGTTTCGCCTTCTGGCAAATGCTTTTTATATGAAGCACAAGAATGAAGGCCAGCTATTAAAAATATAGCTAGGAGTATTTTTATATAATTAACTTTATTATCTAATTTTTTAATCATTATATTCTGATTACTTTTCTTCTTGATTTTCTTTAGACTTTTGAGCATCAATCTTGTCACTACTAGAAGCTTTCCTTAATGCCTCTTCTTCTTGTTTTTTATTTTGCTCCCTCCATTTTTTTCTCATATATTCCAGATACTTCTCTCTTCCCATCCATAATTGTCTAAATTTATTATATTCTAATCCTACTCTAAAACTCATCCCTGTCTCTACTATATATCCACTTAATATATTTTGCAAATCGGTCTTTCTATATCCACCAATTGTGTATTTACCATCGGGACTTAACATGTAATCTATAGAAATATTACTTGGTAAAAATTGTGTTTGATTTGCCATTTGTGCCTGTCCTTCTAGTGCAAATTCATTACCTACCATTATTTTTAATCTATTATTTAACAGTCGCTTAGAAGCAGATACATTTAAATCAGTACGATTTATTTTTTCTTTAGTAGAATAATCCTCCGAAGAACTCAGTCCGAAATTAAGTTCTAAGCCTTTTATAAGACCTCCTGCCATTCTGTTCAATTGTTCAGATAAGAAGCGACTCGCACTTTGCCGTACAGCACTTTCAACACCTAATCCTCCTGAAGTAGAGAAAGGATCATCTGCAACAAATCTTCCAAAAGCTAGTAAAGCAACTACTTGTTTGTTCAGATCTGAAGGACTATTTTTTAATTCATTTAATTTACTGTCTAAATTAGCTTTGACAGTTGCATTAACGCTGTTTGCAGATTTGCTATTCATTACAATGTCAAAGCTGATATCGGGTTTTAAAATTTTACCACTCATTTTTAGTAATACCTGAAACGGTATGGGTTGTCGATAATATCCCTCATCCGCGGTACCAGAAATCTGGTTGCCCATTAAGTCAATTGGAGCAGCAGTAACTTCATAAATAGCCGTAATATTAGCTTCTGCATCTAAAGGGTCTCCTGCTAGTTGGAGAATACTTCCTTTTTGAATTTTAAATTTCTTCTTAATTAGTTCAAGAGTAAGGTCATAATATCCATCTTCCAATTCATAAGTTCCTGTCAATGCCATCTTACCATCTGTACCCAAATTAGCATTTAAGAAAGCTGTACCATTTACATTTAATTTATCTCCTTTTTCAGGATCTATCAATACTGTGAATTCAGCCCCTTTTTCTATATCAATATTTACATTTAATGAAGAACTTTTGGATAGAAGATATTTAACCTTTTCCATATTGTCTTCATACTCATCCATATTTTCATTTATAACCTTGCTATCATAAAATTCAACTATTCCTTCATTTGAAACTAATTCAGGGTTTTCTATCATAGCATAATTGAAATTTGTGCTATCATGTATCGTAAGGTTTCCATCTATCATAGGTGCGACTAACTCCCCTTGAAGTCGTAAATTTGCACTTAATAACATTTTTCCATAAATGGACTCATTATCTAGATTAGTAGAGTTTGTTGCCTCCCAGCGATTGGCTTTAAAAGTAATATTTAATAAATAATCAGTAAAATTCTTAGTATTCAAATCTCCACTTATCAGTGCCTTTCTGTTTAATCGATCTAAAATTTCGAAATTCTTAAATCTCATACCTTTCCCTGATATAAACTCAATCTTTTCATTTGGCATTTTCAAAACAGTATTGAATGAAGAAAGCGTAGTAATTGCCTTATTAGTATTAATACTTCCTGTTACTAATGGATTTTTAAATGAACCAGTAATGTTAAGTTTTCCCAAAAGATTACCACTACTCTTTCTTAAACTTCCGAAAGAAAAGCCTTCAATAGTTTTCATGGTCATTGAATGCAGAAAAACATCCATATCCAAATCATTTCCATTTACTGGTTTGGTGTAATAATTTCCTTTAATTTGGATATTATTATCATTCCCACTAAGATTTGCAGTAACTGCAAAAATATCTTTAACCGTGTTTTTAGTATTTAAAAATAAACTTCCAATTTTATTTTCAAATACTTCAAGACTATCTATTTGTACATTACCGATAATTTTAGGAAAATCGCCAGCTATATCCATATTTATATCTGCTGATAGCATCCCATCAGCTATTAGAGTGTCCTTACTAAGCATTTTAGTAAGATTGGATATTGAGAAATTTTTAATTAAAACATCAAACGGGCTGTTAAATACAGAATCCTTACTTTGAATTCGAATTTGTTCGCTTTTATGAGCTAAATCCAAAGCATCTACATAAAATCCTTTTTTCTGAGAATTATATACGATTCTGTTGTTTTGATTAACGGTCCAATCCTCATAATTAAGCTTTAGACCTTTTGCCATCCTAAATGCCATATTTTTATTACGATCCAAAGTGGTATATAAACCTAATGCAAATTGATCTACATCCTCTCTATCAGTTAAATTTACAAAAGTGGCAATACTATCATTTCTTATATAACCATATACTGCAGAATTGAAAAATTCAATATTACCTTGTGTAAATCTATTTAAGGAGGCCACATAAGACAAAGTGCTATCTTGTTCTACTGCCGAAAAACCAAAAGTATCAAAGACCATTGAACCGTACCTAATTTTACTGGCGGTAAGCCCCAAATCTAAATTTAAAGGACTCACTAAAGCATAGAAATCTATTGTATCGAAAGGCCTTAATTCCGGAACTACCTTGCGAATTAAACGATGATAATTAATTTTTCCGGTAAGATTCATATCATATTGTAAAGGTTGTAGATATTTTTGATCATTAATTTTATAATATTTATTAATATGAGCTAATAAAACATCGCCCATTTTTGTCAAAGGAATTTTTCCGGTAAGTTTAGCCGTCATGATATTTCCTAACATTATGGAAATATTTTGTAAGCTATCAGAAGGATTGGAGTGTATATAAGAATCATCAATAATAAAGGTTGTCCCATTAAAAGTGACAAAAGGTTGTTTAACAATAATATTAGCTTCAGGATAATCAGGATTGGTGGAAACTAAATCCAAGTCTACATCACCTGTAAATGAAATATCCTTATCCGTAAAATTTAAGGCTTTAAGATTGATAATTTCAGCTTTAATATTTGATTTGATTGCAGGATATTTATTTGAAAAATCTATAAAACTTTGAGCCGTAACGAAAGCATTCGGATCATTTGAATTTAAAAAGATTTCTCCTTTTCCATTTTTCAAAAATCCTTTTACAATAACATCTGAGTAATTATAATTATTATAGTAAAAATGGTCTATGTGGCCATCTAAAGTTGCGGTCATGTTTTTAGGATCGAAACCAACACCATTAACTTGACCATTCATAGTTAGTTTTCCCATTTGGTCTTCCATTTTTAAAATCCTTCCTAGATTTAAATCAGAAGTAACTACCATAAGATCATAACTTTCTTTGCCAGAACGACTGATGTCAACCACTCCTTTTACCTTTGCAATGCCATCAGAAGTTTGAATAAATAAATCTGGTCGATACATTTTGGTAGTTCCAGAAATGGTGCCATTTAAAGAAAAGTAATTAGGAATATTCAATTGTGACTTAACTGAAGCTGGAACAAAATCTTTAATGTCATGATAGGTACTGCTCAGATTTTTAATGGCCAATTGATAATTTAATTTTTCAGGATTGGAAAGTCCATAAATCATACCACTTGCATCTATTGCAGTTTTAGTAAGCCCTTTTAAAAATAATCTATTTAATTTTAAAGCATCTAAAGGACCAGAAGCCAATAAAGTTAGATTTACATTTTGATTTCTATAGGATCTTAATTGTTTTTTTTGTTCTTCAGGTAAGAAAATAAAAATATCTTTGAAACTAATTACACTTTGTTTTAATGCCAGATCTAAATGCATTTTACCCATTTCTTTTCCTAAACTTTCCAAGGAACGATAAGAAACTGCCATTTTATCTTGTAACAGGGTATATGGTGTTTTTAAATAAAATTCATCCAAGATAGCGCCCTTCTTATGGTAGGTAAATACAGTACGCATTGTCTGAACTTCCAAGCCAGACTTTTCGAGTAAGGAAAGATTCTTAATAATTCCAGAAATAGTATCTGTACTATAAAGAATATCACTTGCTGTTGTATAAAATTGTTTGATATTTAAGTGATTATAATCTATTCCATCTTTTAATTTTGGCTTATTATTATCGTCATATACAAATCCTACTTCTTTTAATAGTAAATCGTTAAGCCTAACTCTCCATCCTTGATCTTCCGTTATCACTTCTACAGCAGAATCTATAACTTTATTTTTATTGTTATAAGTAGCAAAAATTAATTCTGTATTACTATGATCTAAACTTAGATTATCGATGTTTATTTCCTGATTAAATAAATCAAACTTAGGTACTTTTGTACTAAGTTCTTTAGCTTCAAAATTAAAAACCATTTTTGAGGTTTCATCATTCATTGCAAATTGCGATTGAGTCAATGTCAATTGATCTAAAGCCAATAATAGATTTGTTTTAGTAGTATCTTCTGGCTTTTCTGGCAAGTTAGAGGGAAGAATATTTAAATAAGAATTGATCTTATCTCCTTCCACACTCGCTATCTCAAAATTCATATTGTTTAAATCAATAAGCCTAGGTTTTATTAAAAGACTTTTTAGTCCAATCCCAAAAAATATGCCTCCAATAGTATCATTAAGTCTAAAAACAGAATTAGTGATATTAATATCACCAGCATCTAGATAAATAGGTGATGATTCTTTAGGCTCCACTTCTTGCTTTGCGATATTAGGATCTCCAGCAAATGAATCTATAATAAATTGAAAATTATAATTGGTGTCATTTGCCGATCTTTTCATATAAAAATCAGCTCCATCCAATTTTAAATGATTGATAGTGATTCGACCTTTTAAAATTTTAAACATATCGACTCTTACATCTAATTCATTGACCCAAAGCAATGAATCTTTATCTTTATCTAAAACTAAAACTTTAGAAAGAGCTAATGAGTTTGGAATGCTAAAATCTATTTTGCCGATTTCAACTTTAGTATCTAATTTTTTTTGAAGATACTCAACGGCATAATTCTTTATTTTGTTTTTACCCCATGGCGTATTTATAAGCCCATAAACTCCTATTATAAGGAGTAAAATAGCCAAAATGGTATATAGGATAATTTTAAATATATTTCTCATGTATATTCTTATAGCAAAAATAAGCTGAAATTCTTTTAAAACAAAGATTTTAAGTATATCCTAGCGATTCTTTTTTGGAAGGCTACTAATTCAATCTCAATAAGTTAATAAAAACAAAATCTTATTTTATATAAAGCTTTAAATCAAAGCTACTACTTTTCATTCTATTTTATATTTGAATTTATTGCTACTTTTGTAAGTTAAACCAATAATTTTTTAAAAATAAAATATATTAGTTGATATGGCAATTATAGGTGACCTCATAGCACGCTCTTTAAAAATCAAAAAGAGATTTACACGTAAAAAAGACAATAACTTAAATTTACAAAAAAAGACATTAAAAAAGCTTTTAGAAAAATCGAAATTTACTGCTTTTGGCAAAAAGTATAATTTTGAAGAAATCCTATCTCAATCCTTAGACTTTGTAGCTGATTTCCGAAAAGAAGTGCCGATCCATAATTACAATTCTATGTTTGAACAATGGTGGTATCGTTGTTTAGAAGGAGAAGAAAATGTGTGTTGGCCAGGAAAAGTTAAATATTTTGCATTGAGTTCTGGCACTTCTGAATCTGCCAGCAAACATATACCCGTTACTTCTGACATGATTCGTTCTATAAAAAAGGTTGGAATGAAACAATTTTACTCTTTAACAAACTTCGATATTCCTTCAAAGGCATTTACTAAAGGTGTTTTAATGCTAGGTGGAACGACAAAGTTAACTGCTAAAGATGATTATTATGTTGGAGATATGAGTGGAATAAGTGCAAAAAACATTCCTCGTCTTTTCTCAAGTTTAATGTACAAGCCGGGGAAAAAAATATCAATGACTCCTGATTGGACAGAAAGAATTGAATTAATTGTAGCGAATGCTCCAAAATGGGATGTCGGCACAATTTGTGGCGTTCCTGCATGGGTGCAAATTGTTTTAGAAGCTATTATTTCACGATATAATCTTAAAGACATTCATGAAATATGGCCAAACTTTTCTGTTTATATTCATGGTGGCGTTGCCTTTGAACCTTACAGAATACCCTTACAAAAAATCTTTGGACAAAATGTAACTCATATAGAAACTTATATGGCTTCTGAGGGCTCATTCGGATTTCAAGCTCGACCTGCTGTTCAAGGAATTAAATTAGAATTAAATTCTGGAATTTTTTATGAATTTGTTCCATTTAATAATGAAAACTTCACTGAAGATGGAGAGATTAAGCCAGAAGCAACTTCCAAATTAATTCACGAAGTGCAAAAGAATGAAGATTATGCAGTAATGATAAGTACCGTTTCTGGTGCTTGGCGGTATATTATTGGTGATGTAGTCCGATTTACATCTGTAAGCGAAGGAGAGATAATAATAGTAGGACGTACCAAGCAGTTTTTGAGTCTTTGTGGCGAACATTTATCAGTCGATAATATCAACAAAACTATTGATATTCTTAGTCAAGAAACAGGAATGGATATTGGAGAATTTGCTGTAGGAGGTTATCCTTACCAAAACAGATTTGCGCATACCTGGTTTATTGGTAGTAATAATAAGGATTTAGATCTAGAAAAAATAAAAGAAATTATAGATCGCAGTCTCTGTTCATTAAATGATGATTATGAAGTAGAAAGAAAATCAGCTTTAAAGGAAGTTTTTGTAAAAATATTACCTAAAGGTACATTTATGGAATATCTTAAATTTATGGGTAAATATGGAGCTATGAATAAATTCCCAAGAGTATTAAAAGGAGATCAATTAAGAGATTTTGAAGGATTTATAAAGGAAAAAGGATTTTAAACAACAAAAAAATGATTACAATTTTGCAAATACCAGAATGCTCAAAAAGCAGATGTGCGGTCGAATACAGTCAGCAGTTCCCAAATTTAAATATTCAATTAAGAAATTATATAGAACAGCCTTTAACTAAGGAAGAATTAAGCGCATTAATTAAAAAACTTGGAGTTCAAGCAAAAGATATTTTTAGAATCTCAGATTACCATTCTAGGGCTGATGAAAAGATGCCAGAAACTGATGGAGATTATATCAATTTATTAGTAGAAAATCCTGAATTATTACAAAGACCAATTTTAATTAGTGATGCTAAAAGCTTCATAGGAAGGCCACCTGAATTGATTTTGGAATTTCTTAAAGAACAATAAACTGTTGTATCCTGTGGATTACTGCCAATGTTTCTTTTTACGTTCATTTGCAATATAAGTTGGAGATTCAAATTATATTTATTCTGCTGATGGCAATGATTTTCGTTTTCAGTATTTATAATTGATATCGATGTTGTGTAACATAAAAAGAAACCCAATTAATGAGAATACCAATACTTATAATTCTATTTTTATTAACTCAATTCAGTTTTGGACAAGAAAGCCGTAAAGAACTGGGGGAATCAAAAATCTATCTTCGAGCGACTTATTTTGACCAAAAGAATGAGATTATTGGACTTCAAGTTCGAACAGACTTAAAAGATACTTTGATCGAAAATAGAAATTTCCTAAAATTCAAAACAGAAAATTTTACCGATTATAGGGTGATAGAAAAAACTGAAATCTATTATGAATCATTTAAAGATGACAATTATAAACTTCTTAATGAAACGCTTCAAACTATTCACAACATTGATTATAATAGAACAGAAGAACAAACGGCTACCCTATTTGGAGAACAAGTAAAAATTTCACTTGAATATATTGACACAAGAACTAGCTTCCCAAGGGATAGCTTAATTGCAAGCGATCAAACACCAAGGAAATATTACAGAACTGATAATTCAGAGATTTATGCTCTTATCATCCCTGATCTCAAAACATTAGCAGTTTCGAGTAATGGACAGTTTTATACTAAACAGCTTTTCGGAGACAACTACAATGACATTACAGAAGGCATCAAAAATAATTTCAAAGTAAATAACCGATTTGATATTCAACCAGGAGACGAAATACAGTTGTTTTATCGCAGAAAATGGTATGATGACACTACAGGAATTGCAGCATACGAAGACAAACAATTTAAAAATATTAAATACATTGGTGATACTATAATTGATGGCAATAAGACACTTAAAATGGAAATTGAAGGATACAATTATTTAAGTGGTTCTAAAGATGGACTTGAAGAATTTACAATACAAGTTTCCGATAGCGGGTATTATTATGACAATTATTTTATTCCATTTAAAGAATATTCAACTGAGCTCAAACTTATTGATCAAAATGGACAAACTGATTTTTTTCTTCAAGGTATATGTAAAGACACAGTCAATGGATTTACTTATGAGAAAATAGTACAAGCAACACCTCTTCCTTATCGACTATTCATACTTCCATTTTTTCCACTGCCATTTATTGAGTTCGGTAATGTGCAGGGGATAATTACCTACTCAAAAATTAAAGGAATCGAAAAAGGAACAAAAAGAGAAAGAACATACATAACTGATGAAAATAACATCAGAGATATATACAGCGTATCTGACAAAAAAGTAGCAATAGAAATCTACTTTTTAGATCAACTCGATATCGAGATTGAAATTAAAGACTATGAGACTGAAAAGGTAATCGGTTCATTGAAGTCCAAATCCAAAAAAGGAATAAACTCATTTATCATAAAAACAGAGGAGTTAGAAAAAGGGAAATCATACGGCGTTCAGATAAACTATAAAGGACACAACAATTCGGGAAATTTTTCGGATGGGTTTATATCAAAACATTAAAAAAACACAGTATCAAAAAGGAATTAAAATAATAAGTGTCTAATAATAAATTGAAAGTTGGCGAATACTACAAAAACTGCTTAATTGAAATAATAATAAATTTATAATTTGCCGCGAATATAAAACGAAATTAATTGTCCTTTAAATTCTTACTTTTCTCGTTTTCAATTATAAATTATTATTCAAAAAAATTATATAAAAATTAAAATCTATCCTTCAAAAAATGAAAACCATAAAATTTTTAATATTATTTTTGTCTTTTTTGATTTCTTCATTCTTCTCTTATGCCCAATTTGGACCAGGAAGAAATGCAGATCCGGAACAACATTCAAAACCTTATAATGAAAAAGAAATTGAAAGGATGATTAAAAATGGTGGTTTACTTTTAAGGCAAATTGAAGCATTTCCATTTAAAAAAATTATCGAGAATAATAAGGATATAGGCTCGATAAGTATTAGTAATTCACATCATCTTTCCTTTATTACTCCTGAAATAGAGAATTTTAAAAAATTAAAAAATCTATCTATTTCTGAAACAAAAATAAAGGAAATGCCTAATGGGATTTTTAAGTTATTGGAATTGCAATATTTATCTTATAGAATCAATCAAACTTCAAAAATCCCGAAAGAAATCGGAAATTTATCTCAATTAAAAGGTTTGTCTTTACTTTATTTACCGATTACAGTATTGCCCAATGAAATCGGGAAATTGACAGTATTAGAAAATTTAGAAATTGCAAATAATAAAGGAAGATGTTATATAGCAGGAGATGTTTTTGAGCTTGAAGGAATAAAAATACTACCCAAAGAAATCGGAAATTGTATAGAACTAAAAATGCTATCCTTATATAATAATGGTTTTGAAAGCATACCAAAACAAATAGGAAATCTAACGAATATCACATATTTAGCTTTGTTCAAAAATAATATTGAATCCTTGCCAAAGGAAATTGGAAATTTAAAGATGCTCCAAACTTTAGAATTAAGTGAAAATCCGCTAAAAAACTTACCAAATACAATTGGAAATTTATCTAATTTACAAATATTAAACATTAGTAATACTGAAATAGAGACCCTTCCTAAAAGTATAGAAAAACTAATAAATCTGAAAATGTTAAATGTAAAGGGAACTAAAATCACTGAATTTGAACTAAACGAGTTGAAGAAAAAATTGCCGAATACAAGAATATATAATGGACAAGATATCGATTAATCAACAGAAAAAAATGGGCAAACTATACTTTCCGATAAATGAGAATAACATTCAAATCCAAAACTTTGATTTTGACCAGCAGCTCAAAATGAAAATTCAGTAGAAGTCTATTGATCTCTAATTCTAAAAACAATTTCCTACTACTCTGTTAAGACCTTTTTAGCGATTTCTCTATGTTTGTAAATATTCCTACAATCGTAATTTTATAAATTTATTTAATTTTTATTTTAAGTTTATTAATAATTTAGATATCTTTAACATTTCTTTGAGCTTTTCTTTACTATTTTTGAGTTCCAAGTGTTAATATTATTTAAATTATTTGAAAACTGCTTATGAAAATAAAAATTACCTATTTAATTTTACCATTATTTTTATTTATTTTTCATCCTAATATTTCAAAAGCTCAATACAAAGGTGGGATTGATGACGGAGCAGCCATTAAAACTTCTTCAAATCAAAACCAAACGCCAAATATTTATAAAGGAAGTAATAACGATGGTCATGCTAGTAAGTTAGTTATCAATCAAAATCCAATACCTAATATCTATACTGGTGGCGGTAATGATGGAGTAGCATCAAAATTTATTTCCTCTCAAAACACTTTACCTAATATTTATGCAGGTGGCGGCAATGATGGAACAGCTATCTTTAGCGTTCTATCCCTAAACCAGTCACCTAGTATATATTTCGGCGGTGCAAATGATGGTGCATCACTTTCTTTTGTTTCAGATCAAAACCCAGGGGTAAAGATTTATTTTGGAGGAGCTAATGATGGTGCATCATCATCAATTATCGCTTTCCAGAATAAACTGCCAGAAATTTATTTTGGAGGTGGAAACGATGGTGTATCGTCTTTAATAATATTAAAACAGAATTCAAGCGATCCTATGCCTATTCTGTTATTTTCATTTGATGGGAATTGGAAGGATAATGGTGCACTGCTTAATTGGGAAACCAATGTCACCTTAGAAATAAACAATTTTGAATTAGAACGTAGCATTAATCGTGGTCTTAGCTTTGAAAGCATTGCACAGATTCCACCTAATCCTAATTTTGGTGAGCCTGTTTATAAATATTTAGACTCTGCTGCTTGGAATCTCCCATCAAATTTACTGCTATACCGTCTTAAATTAATTAGTATTACTGATGAGGTGACGTATTCTACAATAGTGAAGCTCGAAAAAAGCAGAACAGCTCCTATATTAAACGCTTATCCTAATCCTTCTAATGGTAAACTTACATTACATATTCAGAATGAAACTGATCTTTCAGAATATAAATATCAACTATATAACGTAACTGGTCAATCTTTAAAATCAGGTTCCATAACATCTGCTAAATCATCATTTGATTTTAGTTCTTATACATCTGGAATATATCAACTTGTTATTTTTAAAAATGGTATTGTTATTCAAAACTTTAAAATTGTTCTTAATCAATAAATCACAAATCATTAATTTATGAAAAAAACCATCCTATTCTTTGCATTCCTATTCATAGGAGTGAGCACTTCAATTGCAAATAATGTTCAATTAAGTAACGTATCTATATCAAATGCAGGTTCGGGCCAAATTACAGTCGAATTTGATTTAAGCTGGGATAATAGTTGGCGAGTCAATGTAGGTCCTGCAAATTATGATGGTGTTTGGGTTTTCTTTAAGTACAAGTTAAATAATGGGAAATGGACGCATCTAAATCTTACAGGGAACAACAATAGTACGCCTTCAGGCTTCTCTATTTTTCAAAACAGTGGTGTAAATAAGGTTGGCGCCATGATTTATAGAGATGCTTCAAATCTTGGATCTGGAAATGTATCGGCAACAAATATAAGTCTGGGAGTAATTAATAACTTACCTTATGATATCGATATCCGTGCTTTTGCGATAGAAATGGTTTATGTACCTGAACCACCTATTGGTCGCCCAGTTTTTGGAGATGGAGATGGCACAACAGAATCAACTAATGCCTTGCATTATTCAAATAATTATTCCACCAGTAATTCAAATCTCCCAATATATTGTGATGCAAACAGTTTTGATGACTCTAAATTAACTAACGATGGTATTTATGTTGATAAAAATGATACTATACAGACATTAAATCCTATTAGTGCCTTGACCGCTTTTCCAACGATGAAGGCATTATGGTGTATGAAATATGAAGTAAGTCAAGCTCAATATAGAGATTTTTTAAATACTCTAGATTCTTTACAACAAAGTAAACGCATGGATGCAGCACCCAACAGTGCTATAGGCACAAAATTGTTTGGTATTACTCCTGTTCGAAACTACTTAGAAATTGCAATTCCAGCAACCTCGACTTCTGCTGCAGTTATTGGTTGCGATGCTAATAATAATAATATATTTGACCAATCTGGAGACGGTGAATGGGTAGCTTGCAATTTTCTTAACTGGGCAGATATGGCAGCCTATTTAGATTGGTCGGGCTTGGCACCAATGAGTGAAATACAGTTTGAAAGAATGTGCAGGGGAAATTCGTCTGCGGGTGCTAATCCTAGTGTTTTGGGTGAATTTGCATGGGGAGATACCACTATTATGAAAGTTCCCTACATATTAACCAATTCAGGAACAGAAGCAGAAAAAGTAAGCAATGCCTCCACAATAGCAGGAAATGCAGTTTATGGATTAACTGCAACATCTGCTAACGCATTATTAAGAAGCGGTGTATTTGCTACCGCAACATCAAATAGAGTAACGAGCGGTGCAACATATTACGGTATTATGGAAATGAGCGGAAGTGTGTACGAATATTGTATTTCGATTGGTCAAAATGCAGGGCGATCTTGCAAATATGTGCCTAATGGAGACGGCGTTCTTTCTGCAAATGGAAACGCTAAACTTTCAGTGAGTGGAGCAGGTTATTGGCCTGGAATGGAAGGGAATTCGTCCACAACTACTGCTCAGAACTGTTTTGGCACTTGTGAAGTAACTGGTGCTGGTGGTATTCGGCTACGGGGAGGTGCCGTAACTGTAGGTACAATGCCTTCGATATCCGACAGAGGTACGCTTTTTGTTCCAACAGCACGATCTCACGATAGAGGTGGTCGCGGTGTTTTGCATCTTAGATAATAAATTGGAATTGTTATTTTACATTCTTTTGTTAAAATGTCCTGATGCTTTTATTGCGTCGGGACATTTTAATAGTAAAAGATACATAATGGACAAAACCTATGATGTTTGTGTTTTAAATATGGCGTTAAATTCATGTGTTAAATTTTTTCTGCCTTTTGAAAAACTTGATTTTAGCTTGAAATATATCATCGTTTAAGGTAGTGCAAGTCTCTTAGGAGTATTTGCACCATAAAAAGTAGTCGTTGTATCATTAATGAGTTAGGTTACTCTTTGTTGAGCATGAACGACTTAATATTGAAAAATTATTTTAAGTGTTGCTTTCTCATAAGGTGTTTCAATAGTTAAAAAATAGGATCCAACTAAGTCAGAATTTCTTCTTTTGCGATGAAATATTTGCTCACCCAAGCTTAAATTCTTCAAAGTTGTTTCTTCTAATATCTTGCCTTCACTATTGTAGATGGATACCTTAACCTTAGTGGCTTTCTTCAAATAAAATTGAACTAAAAAGTCCCCATCATTAGGATTGGGTGACAAACGCAAATTCAATGTACCTTTATCTTTTTCATCCATATTTTGGATGTGTGTAGATGAGTTTTTAATTACATATACTTTGAAAATCTGACTACTTGCCGTACTCAGACTGCCGCCATTCAAAAAAAAGATATTAGCAGCTGTGCTACTAATACCGCCATAGATATAACCTACCAGAGTGCTGTCAGCAGTAAAGTTATCTAATTGAAACACTTCATTTTGATAATGAGGCACACTCTTTATTGGAATAAACTCAGCACCTGCACCTAAAAGACTGGGCATTTCAATTGGGAGCTTATATTCAGTCATTAGACCAACGGAATCTCTGGTCACTCTTGCAATGGTTTTTACAAAAGGCACATTGTTATCTTGAACCAGAGTTCCCAAGCTGTCATAAAATTGAGCTATGCCACCAAAGAAAACATTATGCATTTCCTTATTTAGGGCAGAATAGAGCGGCAGTACAGCACAATGATAATGATTATAATGCTGCACAAAAGCATTGTTTACCTCATAGGAAATACTGTCAATATGAACACAATTTAGAAAAGGTAAATCTACGGTCGGTTGAAAAACGCCTGAAAATGCTGTGATACCTTCTGATCCATCAGTCAGGATTTGAGGAACTGTGTTAAAATCTCTTCTATGAAGATTGGCAGCATCTATAAAACCAGGTAAATGATTGATTGTAATCGTCGTACCATCATCGATTAGATTAAACTTCCTGATTGCGTCAGTATAAACCTGTGTGTAGGAAGGATTACCCATAGGATTATAATTCCCGTCAAATTTATTGCCACCCACCAAATAAAAAGTATTGTTTATCTTTTGCAGTTGTCCGCCTGTTACGGCAAACAAGGAATCATTTATTTGCCGAAAATTACTTGTAAATGAGGTTCCGGAAATAACAGCATTGATGACAGATGGCACATGTAAAGCTGTCAGATTATCGAAAGTCATTTTCTTTGCTGTTGTTGGATTATAACCATAGCCACCAATAATGTAAAGGTAATCCCCTTCCTGATAAAACTCCATATTTGTTGCACTTAACTGTTGTTGCATAGCAACAGAAAGAGAAGTCAGCGGTGCAGTCCACTTTTGTTGTGCTACAGGATCAACCACAATTAATTGATTGTTATTACCTGAGGGATCGAAAGCAGCAAAAGGTTGCCTTCGGTGTAATCCATCAAGTCTGCCACCCACAATAAGCCATTTCCCGTTGTGCTGCCCAAAAGCATAAGATTGAATGCCACCAAGATCAGTAATATTCATAGGTTCAATAGCAACAGCGAAAGGGGAATTTTGTGCTAAACCGGTCATGCTCAATAAGAGAAGAACTAAGAGACTACTAATTTTTAAATTTATCATTGTTTTTATAATTATATTGCAAATATATTAAGAGGCTATGGGTCAATATGTAACAAATGTTACACTAGTCAGATGTAACCATGTTTTGGATTAATTAAATTTTTAAGTAAGTGATATACTTAGATAGAAAGCGCTGAAATATGGATTATTTCGCAATTGAAAAAAAATATAATTTTTAATATTGATTTTAATAAATTTACCACCAGTCAGAAGATATATAGTAAGTAAATAACCTAAATTATTACGAATGTAAACTTTGTTTTATGCAAAGTAGTTTTTCATTAGATTTAAAAGTAGTTTTTTAAGGTGCTCTATTAATGCAAACTCTTCGTTTCGAGTTATTTCAATTAAAAAACCTCAAAGTTGTAAGGTTATTTTCATTCAATGACCTACTGAAAAGAATTTCCCCCACTCTATCTTAATTTCTAAGCAGATTTTTCTATATCAGAAAGAGTATATTTTTATTTGGTATTTATAATTAATTTTAAAATAAAGAGAATAGTATAACCAAAAAAGCCTCAAAGTATTTTCTTTTGAGGCTTTTTTTACACATCAGTAAAATTAATCAGCTTTAGGTTTATATAATTCCATTTCACAATTAATTTTAATATCTTCTCCTACTAAGACGCCACCGCCTTCTAAAGCTGCATTCCAAGTTAATCCCCAATCTTTACGATTGATTTTACCTTCGACAGTAAATCCAGCTTTTTGAGCACCCCAAGGATCTGTTACAACGCCACCAAATTCAACATTTAAAGTAATGGGCTTGGTAAGCTCTTTAATTGTAAAATCACCATTCATCTTGAAAGTATGCTCATCAACTTTTTCTATAGAAGTTGATTTAAAAATCATTTGTGGATATTTTTCAGTTTCAAAGAAATCAGCACTTTTCAAGTGATTATCTCTGTCCATATTTCTTGTATTAAGAGAATTAGGGTCAATCGTTAATTCAACTTGAGCAGTTGAAAAATCCTCACCTTCTGTTGCTACATTAGCATTAAAGGATCCAAAATGACCTTTAACATTAGAAATCATTAAGTGTCTTACTTTAAATGTTATTTCAGAGTGTGCTTGGTCTAAAGTCCAGTTTATGTTATTTGACATAATTATTATATTTTAAGGTTGAAAAAATTATTCTCTTTCGTATATCTTATTTATTTTTAAACGCTCCATCTGCTTTAATTTTAACGGTTTCACTTACTACCATTTTAGAGGTACCTGTTCCTACATTAAAGTCTTTACGATTAATCGTTCCTGTTAATTGAAAAGCAGCTCTTTTTGTATGATCCTTTTCATCAATAGTGCCTCGGTGAATTAAATCCATAGTTACTTTTTTTGTTACACCAGCTATCGTTAAATTACCAGTTAATTTGAATTTGTTTTTACCCACTTTTTTTATAGAGCTACTTATGAAAGTCATTGTTGGATTTTTAGTAGCATCAAAAAAGTCAGGACTTTTTAAGTGCTTATCTCTTTTCTCAATTCCAGTATTTATAGAATTAATTTTTGAGGTCATCTCAAAAATCGCATCACTAAAATCTGCTTTAGCACTTTTAATTTTGACATCAAAATCTTTAAAATCACCTTCAATATCAGACAATCCAAGATGAACTACAGTAAAAGCTAATCTACTATGTGCTTTATCAATAGTCCAATTTGTGGTTTGGGCTATTAAAGAGCCACTCAATACTGTTGCAAAAATTAAAAAAACTAGTTTTTTCATTACGTTAAAAATTTAAAGGTTTATTATTTAATTGTTATTTATAAAATTTAAAATTCCTGAATCATTAAAAATCTCAGACACGATTAAAACTGCTTCTTTATCATTACCAGAGCATTCAAAATTATCAGTTTCACAATACGCAAATACCGTTTTCGCATTCGGTAAATTAGCTTTCAAACTCTCTAGTTTTTCATAAGCGCTTGTCCAATTATCAATACCCTGGGCAATTAAAGCAATCACTTTTTGAGTAGTGAATATACTAATCTCATCAAAAAAATCTTTAGTCCAGTCTGTTCCATCAGCGAACATAAATAGGACATCAGCCTCCCAACATCCCTCTTTATAACAAGACTGTATTTCAATATCCGCCTGAATATTCCTCTCTTTTATAGTTTGGATTTGACTTTCTACCCTATCCGTTTCTTTATTATTAATATATATTATTGGATAGTTACAAGCATTTAGCTTTTGTAAAAAATCATTACATATCTCTTCTTCCTTTCCGATTAATGCTATGGTCGCCTTCAATTTCTTGGTGTTTTCAATATTGCAAAGATACAACCATGTATAGCTCATTGCCAATGAGCTAAATCAAAAAACATTATTGATATAGATCACAGTTTTTATGATTGTTGTATTCATTACCTCAAGAATAATCTTATCTTTGCAGGCGATTTTAGATTTATGAAATATCAAAAAGAAATTAATAGACGTAAGACTTTTGCCATTATTGCACACCCAGATGCTGGTAAAACTACATTAACCGAAAAATTCCTATTATTTGGAGGAGCTATTCAAACTGCAGGAGCAGTAAAAAGTAATAAAATTAAAAAAGGAGCTACTTCTGACTTTATGGAAATAGAACGGCAAAGAGGAATCTCTGTTGCCACTTCTGTAATGTCATTTGAGTATAAAGATACTTTAATCAATTTATTAGATACTCCTGGTCACAAGGACTTTGCGGAGGATACTTACAGGACATTAACAGCGGTAGATTCTGTTATTTTGGTTATCGATGCTGTGAATGGAGTTGAAGAACAAACACATCGACTAATGGAAGTTTGTCGTATGCGGGATACCCCAGTGATTGTTTTTGTAAACAAAATGGATAGAGATGGTAAATTTCCTTTTGATTTATTAGAAGAAGTTGAAAAAGAATTAAATTTACCTTTACATCCCATGAGTTGGCCTATTAATATGGGTAGAGAGTTTAAAGGTGTATATAATTTACATGATAAAAGTTTAAACTTATTCTCTCCAAGTCAAAAAGCAACAGATGATAATAGTATAGCGATTCACAATCTTAATGATGCATTACTAGATAATAAAATAGGTGCAAAAGATGCCAATCAATTAAGAGAAGATGTTGAATTATTAGATGGTGTTTATGGTGCTTTAGATGTTGAAGAGTATTTACATGGCATGGTTGCACCTGTTTTCTTCGGATCAGCAGTAAATAATTTTGGGATAAAAGAAATGTTGGACACCTTTGTACAAATTGCACCTCATCCTAAATGTCGTCCTACTACCGTTCGTGAAGTATGTCCGGAGGAACCAAAGTTTACTGGCTTTATCTTTAAAATACATGCCAACCTAGACCCGAGACATAGGGATAGAATTGCATTTTTAAGGGTATGTTCAGGTAAGTTTGAACGGAATAAAAATTTCAAGCATGTTCGTTTAGGTAAAGATTTAAAATTCAGCAATCCTTATACCTTTTTGGCCAGCAGTAAAGAAGTAGTTGATGATGCTTTTCCAGGAGATGTAATAGGATTATTTGATACTGGGAACTTTAAAATTGGTGATACCCTTACTGAAGGTGAACAATTAATGTTTACAGGAATGCCTAATTTTTCTCCAGAACTATTTAGAGAAGTGGTGAATAAAGATCCCATGAAAACGAAACAATTAGAAAAAGGCATTCAACAATTAACTGATGAGGGTGTAGCACAATTATTTGTACAGCATGGAGGCAATCGAAAGGTCATAGGCTGTGTAGGTGAATTGCAATTTGAAGTAATTCAATATAGATTATTACACGAATATGGTGCATCAGTAGCATTCTTACCTTTATCTTTTTATAAAGCTTGCTGGATTACCGGTGACAAGAAAAAGGTGGAGGAATTTGTTCGGTTTAAACAGTCAAATATAATGTTAGACAAAGATGGTCATTTAGTTTATTTAGCTCAAAGCGAATGGTTTTTAAATACCGAAAGACAAAATAATCCAGAAATCGAATTTCACTTTACGAGTGATTTTTAATGAAAATTTTATACTTTTAGTTTTACCAATAAATTTTAATAACAATAGCGCATTGAATTGAATTTGATGCGCTATTCTTTAATACACATTTATCATAATGCATTACCTTTTCTTTAACATTTTAATATTATAAAATCAACGAATTTCTTTTATATTTGAACTATTCTTTTTTCTAAATATCTGTTAACAAATAAAAGTAATATTTGGCATGAAAAAGATTCTTTTTTTTATCTTAATTGCATGGAATAATAATGCATTTGGACAAAGTGTTATTCTTAATGATCCTTTCCAAAATGCTTCCTCTAATTTAAGCTTTTATTATAAAAATGCTTGTCAGGTGATTGACCATTTAAGAAATATAAGAAATAATGTAAAGTATTATACCGAACGAACCCTATCCATCTATGTTTTTTAGGATAATTAAACTAATCAAAAACTAAGCATCATGAAGAAGGCAACAATTTTTTTTCTGCTACTTTTTTTGTGCATTCAATCTCTTGGGCAAAGCTATTGGCAAGGTATGGGTCTGA
>DATJCU010000151.1:0-1906 GCA_035497795.1 Edaphocola sp.
TGAAATTGCTAAACTCTCTCTTTGGCTGCGAACCGCACAAAAAGGCAGAAAGCTAAATACACTCAGCAACAATATAAAATGTGGCAACTCACTTATTGACGACCCCGAAGTTGCGGGAGAAAAAGCATTCAATTGGCAAAAAGAATTTCCTGAGATATTTGCGAACGGGGGTTTTGACGTAGTTATCGGAAATCCACCTTATGGAGCTAAAGTCTCTAAAGATGAATTAAAATATTTAGTTGACAGGCATAAAGATAAAGGTTTAACTAATGCTTTATCAGATACGTATATTGCCTTTTACATAAAATCATTAGAGAGTCTTTTAAAACAAAACGGCTTGTTAAGTTTTATTACACCAAATACTTGGCGTTTAATATTGACAGGAAAAGAATTTCGTGATTTTATTTCAAAAGGCAATTATTCTTTTCAAGAAATAATTCAGCATCAAGAAAAAGTTTTTACAGATGCAACCGTGGATTGTGATACCTTATTTATCAAAAAACAAAATAGTGAAAAGCATATTATAAATATTCAAATCAAAGAATATTCAAAAGTAATATTATCTCATTCAATAAAGCAGAGTAAGCTTGCCCAACAAGACTTTTTTAATTTATTTTTAACAGATGATATTTATAGATTAAAACAGAAAATTGAAGAAAAATCGATGTTTGTAAAGGATGAATTAATAATTAAAAATGGTGTTAAACCTTATGAAAAAGGTAAAGGAAAACCTGCTCAGACAGCACAGACAATGAAAGAAAAACCATTTACCTCTGAAAAAAAACTTGACGATAGCTTTTCTCCTTTAATTGGTGGTAGTTCGTTTCACAGATATAAAATATTATGGGATAACGACTTTTGGATTAAGTATGGTGAATGGCTTGCAGCACCACGAGATAAAGGGATATTCACAGCAACAGAAAAACTGATTTTTAGGCAAACGGGAGATAGTATTATTGGAGCTTTTGTTGATAACAAATATATTATGCGAGATAATACACATATTCTTTTGCAAAAAGATAATAGGTTTAATTTAAAATATATTCTTTCTATTTTAAACTCTAAACTTTCAAACCTAATTTATTGGACAAATAATCCAGAAAAAGGTGAAGCAATGGCTCAAATTAAATTATTTCATTTAGGATTATTATGTTTTAAAAATATTGATACAGAAGCTCAACAGCCCTTCATCGGAAAAGCCAACCAAATGTTGGATTTAAACAAAAAACTTCAGCAAAGTAAAAGCAAATTCATAAACCGTTTAAGAGATAATTTTGAAATAGATAAAATAAGCCAAAGGTTAGAAACCTTTTACGATTTCAATTTTAAAACCTTATTATCAGAGCTTAAAAAGAAAAACATAGTTTTGTCACTTATACAACAAGATGAGTGGGAAGAATATTTCAAAGCGTACAAAACTGAAATTAACACCCTGCAAAATCAAATAAATACAACCGACAGCGAAATCGACCAAATGATTTATGAATTATATGAATTGACCGACAAGGAAATTAAGATAGTTGAAAGAGCAATCACATAATAATAAAGTTAAAGTATTGAACAGTAAGGTATATTCATTACATTTATTACCTTCATACAAGAAATAGACAGAAATAACCAGTAGGAGCACATAAGCAACGAGTAGGAGCGCATAAGCAATGAGTAGGAGCGCATAAGCAATGAGTAGGAACAGACAAGCAACCAGTAGGAGCGCATAAGCAATGAGTAGGAACAGACAAGTAACCAGTAGGAACGCATAAGCAACGGGTAGGAATAGACAAGTGACGAGTAGGAACGCAAATGCAACGGGTAAAAATGAAGATGTAACAGGGAGAAATTCAATCGCAACACATAATAAATAGTTTGCATTAATTATTAACCCTAAAATCAACTAATTATGGCATCA
>DATJCU010000152.1:0-3695 GCA_035497795.1 Edaphocola sp.
TATTTTTCTGTTTTCAAAAAAAATATCTAAAGCTTCTAATATTGAGGATTTTCCAATATCATTTTTACCAATAAGAACGGTAAGGTCATTAAAAGGAATAGTTACAGGGTTTCTGTAACTTCTAAAATTTTCTATTGTTAAACTAACTATTTTCATATCATCAAAAGTACATTATTTATTCGGGTGCGTTTGCAAGAAAACAGCTCTTTTGCAAGCTGAAGCATCGGCTTGTGTGTCGGAGCTTGCAAATGTGCTGTTTTGTGCGTTGGCTGTTCATTTTATCTTTTTTTCCCTAGCTGCAAAATTACCGCTGTCGTTTCTTTCTTAGGCTTGTTGGTAACGGATAGCGGTATGTTTTTGTTGCCGATTTCGGAGTACGTCATTGTCAAACCGTGATAAAGTTTGAAGCGAGCCACAGCCGTTGATTTCAGCACTATCTCGGCAATAAAATATACCGCATGTTATGGGCTGGTTTTCTATTCCGCCTTTTTCAATTCTGATAATTTTGCATTACACATATTTTGTCCAAGCGTAGCATAATCACCACTGCCAAGTGTCGCTATGTCACCTTTTATACTAAAAATAATAAGAATACCAAATTGTTTATCTTTTTCGGTATCTATAAAACGTACTCTGTCATTTATTTTAAACATATATTTATTCTGTTATTTTTTTAAGATTAAAAATTACGGATTCTTTTCCTTCTTCAATAATCACAAGTTGAACGTAGTCATAGGAATCACTGAATTTACGAACAATAGCCCATTTCTGATAATCTGTAGTTTTTGCTAAACCTCCTTTAAAATATAAAACGGAATCATTCTCGACTTTATATTCAAATTCTGTTGTTTTAATATCCTTGTCGGAAAAAGCATTGGCAAAATTTATCAAACCACCGTCAAGATGAAATACTCCTTTATTATTGTCATAAAAGTTCATCTCTATTTCAACAGATGACAAAGCCCAAGCTGCAAGACCAACGCCAAGCCCCCCAAGTTCATCATCTTTTTTCGCTTCATTCATGGCTTTGTGTAATACTAGTGATATATCAACTTTATATCTACCACGAAGTTTGTCACTATTAAATACATTTGAAGGTTGAAATAAATTACAAGAATTTAATAGTATTAAAAAAGTCAAAAATATGCCTATTTGATATTTCATAGTATTACTTTTTAAGTTATTATTTATCAGCATTTGGCGTTTTCAACGCCAAATGCTGATTTAATTTTAAAGAACTCCACCACCTGCTATTAATCTGATTAATCCGAATAGCATAGCAACACCACAGAGTACTAAACCTGCAATTGCATTGCCTTTTGGTTCGCCTTCTTTTGCTTGTGTCATTGCAACTATACTAATTATTAAACCTATTGTTGCAAATGGAATATTAATCCAGTTTAAAGAACCTAAACAAGGAAAAAAACCTACAATCATTCCTACGATTGCTAAAATACCGAAGACTAAACTTGCTGTTTTCATTTTTTTTAAATTTAAAATTGATTAAAAAATTGTTAATTGAATTTGATTTTGTTTCTGAATTTATGTGTCGTCAATAATCTTTGTTGATTTTATCCTGAAAATTAGATAAAAGATATACAGAACGGAATTCAATAAAATAATAAAGAACAATGGAATACTTCCCTTATTAAAAAAGATTGCGTTACTAATATTACCATTAGATATTTCAATAAAAGCCCTTGTCATACCGCATAGGCAACATTCTATATTAAATCTGTTTTTTGAAATACAAGTAGGTGAATTTTTCAAAACCGTTTGTCTGTCTGCACATAATGGAAATATTATTATTAAAAATGATATAATCGTAATTACAGTCCATACACTAAGTATAGCTTGTTTTTGTTCATATTTTAATTGATTCCGTTCGTTCACGTTGTCTTTTTTAAACTTGCCCATAACGGGCAGCGGTATATTTTCGGACGGCGTAAAGGAACTCGAAACTTTCCAACCGTTAAAGACTTGGTAGGAAGCTAAAAACCAGTTGTTTATAAAGTTCCGCCGCCTGAAATATGACCGCGTGTTGTGCCGTCGTACTTTATTTTAATCCTTACTTTCAATCATTTTATTAATCTTGGGTTGAATAATCCATATACCTATTGGGAAAAACCAAATCATAAAGAATTCACCTGCAAAATCACTGAATGTCACTTTCCTTTGTAATTCAGCTGTCTTAAATGTCTTAGCAACAAAATACAAGCTGTAAAAAATGCAAAACATAGAAAATAAATGTAGTGGAACTATAATTGCAAAGATTCCTGGATTGGGTCCACCTGAACTAAATGAAGTCGTAAAGAATCCAAGAAAGAAAATCATATAAACGACTGGAATTAATAAGAATATCTTAAATTTCCCCACATTTAATTTATAATCCTCGGGAATAACTTGCTGAAGTCCAATCGCAATTGACCAAAACCATCCAAAAAATCCTCCAATAAATAAAATCATTATTATTGGAAATATTTTCATCATAATCATTGGGTCGTTGGCCATAATTGTCATTGGCATCAAAATCAATTGAATCAAAAACGGTAATCCAAATGTGACCATGAAAATCTGCCAGTGTTTTGCTTTTAAAAACTTCTTTATCATTTTATATTCTATTAGTTATCAAATTAGTAAACCTATTAAAGTAATGGTCAGAACCATTTTAACAAACTCAAAAAGGTAAATCCTCTAAATTATCATTTTCCTCAGATTCTATGTCGTTTTGTAATGTGTCATAATTATTAGATTCATTCTCACTACTCATTAAATGATAATCTTCATTCATGAAAAAATCCAAGTCAGTCGCATTTTTTTCATAAAATTCATCTGCAGGAATACCATCAATAACATAAATTCTATGAAATTTCATTTTCCCACCAACAAAGTAAGACTCCTTGATGAATTCACGACCGTTTTTATCTTTATGAATCTTTTTTTTCTTTTTCACTTATCTTCAATCCTAATTTATTGCATTATGTTTTTTTGTATGCGGCACAACGGTAAATTGTATGAGTAGTGGCAGATTGCGTGGCACTTTCCTGTCAAACCGCCACACAGTTTGAGCGGGCTACAAACCTTGATATTTAGCACTTTACCTGCCATTACTTATACAAAATGTTGTGCTTAGTATTTTTTCAATTCAAGTTCATTAATTAATTCGTTTTTTCCTTTTTTATCCATTAATTGGTCTAAAAACCGAACTGTATAATTTCTCTCAATTAGTAATTCAATCAAATATGCTAATCTATAAGTACTGTAAAATGAAGTCGTTTCAGCATTTTTAATTATCTCAATCAAAGCATTTTGTTTTAATTCACACAATACTTTAGATTCTAAGACTGTACTTGGATTAAATGAAAGCAATTGCAAAAACATTATCGGATGATAATTTTCAAACATTTCATAAATCGCTTTGTAGTTTTTGTCCATTTCTTTCCAAGTTCTTATTGCATTTAAACGTTCAAAACTTGGTTTTAACAATTGAAATGTTTTAAACAAAGAATCGTTGTAAACTTTCAATTCGTCATTAATTTCAAATCCATTTATCTTGTCATTAATATACTTGCCATTTGTATCCGAAACAGCTAAGGAATATAAAGCTTCAATCCAGTATTTTTTTTTTTGATTTTGTGTCTTATCCAAATTAACGATACTTGACAGTTATTCGATTTATTCTGTATCAAGTCCGC
>DATJCU010000153.1:0-2094 GCA_035497795.1 Edaphocola sp.
ATGTTTTCATTTTCTCTGCAAAAATATTTAGGGAGAAGGATGTTTTTTTTGAATTATAAAACAATCTATGACGCAAGACCATAAGAATGCATTTTTTATTTCTTTAAATCCACAATTTACACAATTGTTAAATAGTGACAATATATCCAATTCCATGCAACTAATCTCTTAAATTTTCATCTATTATACAGACAGTTATAAATTTAGAAAATAAAGATTCTTCCCTTATAACTTTACCATGTTAAACTTAAAAAAAAGAAAAATGAGACATCTAACAAAAACAGCCGTTTTACTTGTTCTAATTATTGCAGCATCATGTGAAAAAACGTCTGTTGGGTACAAGTACAATGAAGGGAAACTTCCGGAAACTCCTCTGAATCTATCTGATTTTAACACAAAACATGATGATTTTAATTCAACAGCACCCAGTTTAGGGGGATTAATTCCATTTTGCTTTTCAACAAACAGAAATAGTAATGGAGATGAATTTGATATTATTTATCAACCAATGAATGTAAATTTCAGCAAATCATCGGGTGTATTAACAATCACAAATAAATATGCAAATTGGGGAGTTTATGCTAACCAATATGAGGTTATTAAAACTGGATTAAACAAAATAAAGACCTCCGGCAACGAATTTGGACCAAATTTAATAGCTGATTATAATTTAAATGAATTAAATTTCACCTTACTATATTCCACGGATATAACAGGAAATTCTCAAATAAATTATATTTCAAATCAGACTAATAAAAATTTCTCAGAACCAAAGGAGGTTGAGTTTTTAAACTCTGAATATGAGGATATGTATCCAACATTCAACTCTGATAAATCTAAGATCTATTTTTGCTCAAATAGAGATGGAGAGAGCTTCAATTTTTATTACGTTGATGTGAATCCGAGTTTAGATATTGAGTTATTATTATCAGACGATTCAAGTTATGAAATAGTTCTGGACCCAATTTTATCGAGTAGTTCAGATGATAAGTGTCCTTCAATTTTTGGGAATAAGATGGTTTTTGCATCCAATAGAGCCGGAGGATTTGGAGGCTATGATTTATATTACAGCATCTTTAAAAACGGGAAATGGAGTGAACCAATAAATTTTGGAGAAAAAATTAACAGTGAATTTGATGAGTTTAGACCAATTCTTATTGATGAAGGGGTTTCTTGGACTCAAACAATGATGGTGTTCTCATCAAACAGACCCGGAGGTTTAGGCGGATTTGATTTATACTTTGTTGGAATTGAGAATGAATGATTTTTATAAATAATCTTTACAAGAAAAGACCAAATACAGTGTATTGAGAACTAAAAGGGAAATTAAAAAAAAACATTTCACTTTTATCCTTTGGAATGCCGGACACTGCGGATCCAAACCGCACTGTCCGTTTATTGTCTTTTATGTGTCTTCTAACGCACAATGCGGGCTGGAGCCGCAATGTGCGAATTTGGAGTTGCAATGTGCAAATTGTGTGCAAATCCAAAAAAAGTAAAAGAGATCAACATTGCTGTCAATCTCTTTATTCATCAGGTGTGGTCCCAACAGGGCATGATCCTGTGACCCCCTGATTATGAGTCAGGTGCTCTAACCAACTGAGCTATGGGACCAGTTTCGATATTTAATGTATCGAAAGCGGGTGCAATATTACTATTTTTTTCAATAACTACAAAATAAAAGGTCGTTGGAAGCAGAAAAACAGCAAGAAAAGACTTTTTTATCTCTTTCAGCAAAACGTTTATGATGGATCCACCCAATCTCCATGTTCTTTAATAAGAGCTATTAGCCGCTCCACGGCTTCAGTTTCGGGAATATTTTTCTCTATGCACTCTTTCTTTTTGTAAAGTGACACTTTGCCTGGTGAAGCACCTACGTATCCATAGTCGGCATCGGCCATTTCGCCCGGACCGTTTACAATGCAACCCATAACACCAATTTTCAATGTTGTAAGATGTGAGAACGATTCTTTTATTTTTGCCAGCGTATCTTGGAGATTAAACAGTGTTCGTCCGCAACTCGGACACGAAATAAACTCTGTTTTACTGGTTCTTACGCGAGCGGCTTGCAATATTCCAAACATATATGCATCT
>DATJCU010000154.1:0-8968 GCA_035497795.1 Edaphocola sp.
ATAATCGAGATTAGATTTGCAGCAGCTTTGGCGATGGTTGATGGATATAATACTGCATTGCAATCATTAGTAAGCTCTTATGATATCCGTGGAATGGTAGGAAGCCAAATGAGATCAGCTTATTTGGGAGAGTATAATAATGAACCAAATGACGGAGGTAGCCCGCAAGACCAACAGACAGAGCAAGGGACAGATGTATATTTCAAAGAAAACCCTACACTTACAATGGAAAAGCAAGACTGGATAACAACTTGTGTGCCATCTATTTTAGAATATGCCGGGCAAGAAATGAAAGGAGAAGGTTCTAACCGTTTAATGATTATGCAATATGCCTCTTATACTTTCAAAATTGATGCATTAAAAGACGGAGTTCCCGGCAACTTTATAGAACCACTTGTTAAGCACTATTTTAGGACGGGTAAGTTTACATCATATCAGGATGCAATTAATGCAGGCCGTCCGGTATTTGCCGCTATGCCACTTGGAGGTGGAGGACACGCTGTATTAATAATAGATTACAATACAGGGTAAGGATAAATGATTTATATGGACCCAATGAAAGGAGCTACAGATAGGAATATGCCATCTTTCTTTTATAACGACCTAAACTTCCCATTAATCCGAAACAAAAATCCATAATTTATTATGAAACTTATATTAATCATATTACACCTCATCTTTTTTGCGTTTTATGTGAATGCACAAGAAAATAAAGACGTGAATAACAATATAATTCTAAATTCAGGTGGACATTCCAATGTGTTAATTTATCTCAATTGTTCAATTTTTGAAAAGGAATTATATGACATCGACCCTGATACAATAGGAGCTATTTTTGCAGAAGGCGACAGTTCTTATGTAAGCCGTACTTACGGAGATAGTCCAGATACTTCTTTGATACGTCAATATTTTGGAGAACAAAGGGATAGAGGTGTTTTGTTTATCTTTACTAAAGATAAAATACAACCCTTACCCCCAAAGAAACTTCGACAATATATTAAAGATGAAAGATGTAAAGTAGTTTTTAAAGTCGATAATTCCCCTTTAACAAACAATCGTATTGAATTAGACCCCAATCAAATTGATAAAATCCAAATGGTTAAGGATTTTAAATTAACGAAGTGGGATACAGGTGATGAAGATGTATTTATCTTGTTTGTGATAAAGACTAAAAGATAATAACAAACCGCCCATTTGGGGCGGTTTGTTTGTTACTGTACTTTAAAGGTTCGAAAAATCTTTTTATAGCGCTGCAAC
The DNA here is from genome assembly GCA_035497795.1 of Edaphocola sp. Classification (GTDB taxonomy): domain Bacteria; phylum Bacteroidota; class Bacteroidia; order Chitinophagales; family Chitinophagaceae; genus Edaphocola. The sequence continues at coordinate 1,258 of DATJCU010000154.1, forward strand.
ATTTTTATTAAAAAAATCTTTGAATTTCTTTTATTAGTAATGATACACTACAAAAAAGTGTATAAAATTCAAAAATTATCAAAAAACATGTATTTTAGCCAATTGATATGGGATGCCTTAAATTAAACCTATTAGAATAGTCGTTTGTACCTATGAAAATTGTGTACAAAAAATACGATGAGGAGTATAAAAGGTTAGCTTGCCATCTCAGTATAGACCCATTAGCCGATGGCGGTGGGCAACAAGTACTAAGCCCTTACCATGCCATGGGTTGTAACCCGGCGATGATGATAGACCCTTTAGGCTTGCAGGGACAAACTGGGATGTCCTCTCCAAATGGGAATAACCATTTTGTGGCACCCCTTGGGTTTATGGTTGAAGGCACTTATGTATATTTGAGTGCTGATAGATTAGGGACAGGAAAGAGTATTGGTATGAAGCGTCTTGAACCATACATTTATAATAGTATGATGGAGATGGCTGAGGCGCAGCAGCAAAAAATAATAGATATTAGATTTGCAGCAGTTTTAGATATGATAAATGGGTATAATACTGCATTGCAATCATTAGTAAGCTCTTATGATATCCGTGGAATGATTAATAGCCAAATGAAGCCTGGTTATTTGGATGGAGGGAAGGGAGGGGATGGGAATTTTGAACATGTTGTTAATAAAACTGGAGACTTTATAGCAATTACTGCATTAAGATATATGGGCTCAACAGACTGGTCGTTTGCAAATAGCAAGGATAATTTTAATGAAAACACAAATAAGTGCAATAAGTTTGTATATGATGTTTTAAACGAATTGTCTAATGCCATAGTTAATTTGAGACCTAGTTTACCCAATGGACTATTTGGAGGCTCTCCAATAACAGCTGGTCAATGGGCTGATCCAAATTATCACATTCCTAATTGGCAGATTGTTACTTCTCCACAACGAGGAGATATAGTTGGCGTTAGTGCCAACTTTAGAAATGCAACAGGTCACGTCGGGATAATGATTTCTCCAACCCAATCAATTGGAGCTAGCACTCAAACAATAAGGATTTCAGAATTTGGTTATAGTGTTGAAATGTTAAAAATGTATCCAGGTAATAATGGATATGTTTATAGAAGATGGAGTCCAGGAAAATAAATTTTTAAAAATTATGATTAAAAAAAATGTATTTATTATCATCTCTTTATTTGTATTTCTAATGCTCTGTTTTTTGTGTTTTGACAATTTTTTTAAACCTGTAAAAAAATTTGGTTTAATGTCCTCTAAAGGAGATTTAGTTCCAATTAACATGTATAATAGAGGCAACAATGAATTTGTATTGGTATTTGATAAAGAAATAGATATGGGAATTTATCAAGTTTTAATCATTATTCCAAGTCAAAAAATAATAGGTCTTCCTGAAGGAGGTAAAAACTCATATATTGAATTGTCAAATAAGTTTTTATATCAGAAAAGGAAAGCGAAACAATTTACTTTAATAGGTACAGCCTATTTTGAAAAAAATGAAATTTTTAATGTAGAATTTGAAAATCAGAATGAGATTAGGTTTGAATCAAGTCTTCCTAGCTTAAAAAATTATGGAAAAAATTTTGTACTAAAATGGGAGAAGTAAAAGTTTTTCAAGGTGGCCCAATAGAGGGGCAGGGAATTAAAATAAATACTTCCTCAATAATTGTGTAATTTCTAATTTAGAAAACCAATAAAATATAAAACAATCTCTCTATCTTCATCTTTAAAAATGGCTTGCTTAAGAATTGATATTTTATAACAAAATTGGTTGCCAAAAAGAGGAAAAAAAACGTTTAAAATGATACTATACAAAAAGTGTGTGGATATTTTTAAAACACTAAATCAATCTTTAGTCAAAAATTCGAAGGATTGACTATGCGGCAATCACAGCGATAGGAATTTGTCTGGCGGAATTGCTTTTTCAATAAAAGTGAAGAAAGGGAATTGTTTTTGTTCAATTATCATAAAAAAGGAATAGATTTGATTTTACAATATTATTGTTGAAAAAACAGCATGAAGGCAAAGCAAATTCCGGTGCTTTAGCAATCGCCATGATTGTCGCTTGATTTTTTGTTTCTTTTGTATCAAGACAAAAGAAAAGAGAAAGTCTATAAAATTTGAAATAATTTCAAAAGATTCTTACATTCGTTGCCAATAATGGGTTGCCTTAAATTAGAAATATTAGAACAGACCTTTGTGCCGATGCAAATCAGGTATAAGAGTGCTTTAGGTATTGACCCATTAGCCGATGGCGGTGGGCAACAAATACTTAGCCCTTACCATGCCATGGGATGCAACCCTGCGATGATGATAGACCCTTTAGGCTTGCAATCTGGTGGCTCTAACAATAATGTGAGTTCTCCTTATTTGGATTTACATACTATAACACCGGTTTATATTCCATTAATGGGAAGTTATACGTGGGATGTAATGAATTATAATCGAAATATTCGTATGTCGTCCCCGGGAGAAACAGCAATGCAGGAATATTTTTCTAAATTGATTGCTTCTGCTTTTATAACCGGAATTATAGAAGGAGCAGGTATGATTTTAGGTGGATTGGTAAGTAGAGGAGATGGGGGAGAGCAGCAAAAAAGTGAAAGCGATATTATTTCCTATCGCTTGCCTGGATTATCAGATGAAGATTTGGATAAAATAGCTAAGCAGGCTGGAAGACAACCTATTGGGGATGAAAATTGTAATGTCTATTCTTTGCGTTTTGTTAGTTTAATATTAAAAGTTTCAAATATTGATTGGAAAAAAGTGATAAAAGAAAATGAAACTGCAAAGCATTCTCCAAAATATACATCAGAATTGCTGAATGCTATAAATTTGAATTTTAAGTCTATGAAAGCAATGTTTCCAAATGGAGTTGGAGAGGCTATATCAAATGGAGGATTAGCTTATGTGATTGAACATAATTCTTATTCTAATGACGGTAGCTTCCATAGAGTAGTTTTGGTTAGTGTTGACTATAATCTTAATGACCCTTATAAGTCTTCTGCAAGAGTTTATGATCCGGCAGAAGGGGCTATTGTTGATCGACCTAATTTTTTCAAAAAAATTGTTATTCCTGGCACTGTATCATTTACTTATTATCCATATTCTTATATTTTGTTTAAACACTAAGGAATGAAAAATATATTGTTAGTAATTTTAGCTTCATTTTTAGTAGTGGCAAGTAAAGCACAATTGCTTTTAGATCCTGTTGTATACAATAATGCTAAACAGGATTCAATTAAAACCCAATTTTTACATTTTAAATCTTCCTCACCAGAATATAGAAGTTTAAGGCTACCAAATCAATGGACAACAGTAAATATCAATTATTTAGAAGTTATTGATGAGGAGCAATTTAACCCTTTTAAGCAAAAGGATTTCTTAAGTGGACTTAAGTATGAAGATGATGAATATGTCGTACAGCAAATAATAGATATAGATAATAAAGATATCTCTCTCGCTTTTATTATAAATCAATTAGATGGGTTTAAACTAACTATCTATAATCCCGAAGACTCAGAGTTTGTATATAAGATTAACTATTTGGCGAAAATTTTGGATTTGGAGATTGTTAAAATCTTCTACCTTAGACCATTTAAAGAAATGTTCTTAGTTTATAATGACAAATTTTATGTTGTGGAAAAAGATAATATTTATGAAGCGATTTCCTACTTTAGAAAAAAATATAAAAATAAAAAAGGGTTTATCAAGCAGTTTAGAGTTAGGGTATATTAATGGGTAAAACAAGGAGGGGTATATGTTGAATGTATTAATATTGATTGATAAATGCTTAATTTGATGATTGTTTATATTTATAAGTAATATGCAACAATATAATGAAATCTTTGAACTTTTATCAGCCAGCCAATACGATTACTTAGACAAAGTATTAGTTTCTATCAAATATGCCAATGTAAACTTAGATACAACACATAACATAAAAGAACGCTATTTATTTACTTATGAAAACTATAGCGGCAGACTATTAAAAATAAAACATAAGGTAAATGATGCTCAATTATGGGAAGACTTAACCACCAATACCTACGATGACATGGGCAGGTTAGCCACCAAGACCTATGGATTAGATGCAGAGCGCCAAGAGTTTAGCTACAACATTAGAGGCGAACTAAGCGGAATCAATGAAAATTATGCCCTAACAGGAGATAAACAAGGCAAAAATATTCGTTTTGGCGAAGCCCTAAGATACGATTATGGGTTTACCCATCCAAGATACGACGGACAAATATCTGGAGTAGTATGGCGGGGAGCTACTCGAACACGTTCCTCCGCCTATGCTTACACCTATGACAGAGTAGGAAGAATGCTGCATGGTGAGTTTTTCTCAGGCAATCCGACCAGCAATGCCGTTCCCACCACTTGGAGCAATGGCGATATCAATTACAGCGAACAAGTGCAATACGACATAGCAGGCAATATCACAGGACTGAGCCGTTATGGTATCGCCAATGTAATGACAATGCCCAATCCGCCGGTAAAGATAGACAGACTTGCTTATACCTATTTCCCCAATAGTAATAAATTAGAAAAAGTAATAGATACGAATACGAACAGCTATGGAAGAGGAGAATTTGTAAACGGACCAGCCCAAGGCTATGACTATGATGTATCGGGCAATTTGACCCAAGACCTCTCCAAAGGCATCAGCCAAATCAGCTACACATGGTTTAACAAACCCCAAAAAATCACCTTTCCCACTGGCAAAACGATAGAATATGTTTATGATGCCGCAGGCTCAAAACTAAGAGAATACATCAGCGATAGCGGACAGATAAAAAAGATAGACTATGCTGGCAATATTGTATTTGAAAACCAGCAAGTGCAATTTATCAGTACCCCGGTAGGGAGAACCGCCTATAAAAACAATAAGTTTTTAGAAGAATACTTTATCAAAGACCATTTAGGCAATATCCGAGCGATAATAGGACAGATAGAGCGAGAGATTGGTATAGAAAGTCGAGAACCCTTATTATACACCGCTGGTTATGAACCTATTGATGCTGTACAAGAAGAATCCTTATTTGAAACCATAGCTGAGGTAAGAGATACCAAACCCGGTAGCACCAATACCAATGATGGGTATGCTGCTCAATTAGAAGGTGAAGAAAAAGCCATTGGCACCTCTATCTTCCTAAAAGTTATGGCAGGCGATAAAATATCGGTGAATACGGATAACTTTTATAACCAATTAACGAGCCAACCCGAAGATGCAACAGGCGGATCTAGTGTGCTAGAACAAATATTAGGCAGTATGGCATCAGGCGGCGGCAATGTCGTAATCCCAGAAGGGATAAGCAGTAGTGGATTATTCACAGGAGGCTTTGACCCAACACAATTGAACTCAGCCTATGAGACCCTACAGCAAGCAATTGGGGACAGTAGCCGACCTAAATCCTTTTTAAACTATTTGTTTTTTGATGAGACAATGCAATTGCGATCGGAACACAGCCATTTATGGCAGGCAGATGGAGAAGGAAATTGGTCAGACATAGGTACAGCAGAAAATAATGCCATAGAAATTTCCGAAAATGGTATGATTCTCGTATATTTGTCCAATGAAAGTATAGAGCAGGTACATTTTGATAATTTGGTGGTGGGGCAAGAAGCGGGCAGTTTATTGGAAGAGCGCCATTATTATCCTTATGGTCTACCGATACAGGGCTGGGGCAGCACGGCGGCAGGTTCTTTGAGTAACAGACAAATGTACCAAGGCAATGAATACCGGCAGGAAATAGGGTTGAACTGGATGGATTTTCATAATAGGCAGCTTGGCCTGCCCTGAGCGAAGTCGAAGGGACCCACAGGTTGGAAGATTTCTCGGTATAGACCCATTAGCCGATGGTGGTGGGCAACAAGTACTTAGCCCTTACCATGCCATGGGATGCAACCCGGCGATGATGATAGACCCTTTGGGCTTGCAGGGGCAAACAAGTATGTCCACTCCTGGGAACGATCATTTTATTATGCCCGTTGGCTATATGGTTGAAGGCACTTATGTATATTTGAGTGCCGATAGATTTAATAAAAGTGTAAGAGACAATTTTGCAAGTTATTCCTTAAAAGCAGAAACGGAAGCCTTTATACTTAAAAATGAGGTTTTGTATTCCATATTAGAAGGTTTAGAAATAGGCTCAACCGTTCATAATAGGGGTAGAGGAAATTATCAATTTTATTTTGATCAATTTGGTTTTAAGAATGGAGAGTTATCCTATGGACAAGTTGAAAGAGGTAAAAGATATATATATAAAGATCTTAGTAGTACTATTCAATTGCTATCCTTTACGATAAATATTAGTGAAAGAGATGGCACGTATGGTAGTGGAATGGATTATGGACAGCAAGTAAGCGGGCTGCAATCAAATGGGGGTGGTTATTCTTGGAATGACTTCTCAGGTGATGCAAGTAAAGCCAACTGGTCAATAGGATTAGGAGCTATAGGTTTACAAAATTCTTCATCAACATATAGATTATACTCACAAGGTTACGGATTTTCGCCTTGGGTGTATTCTAAAAATTATCCTGCATCACCTTATTTTAACCGATATAGCTTGTCTAAAGTTGGTACAGGTTTGGGTAGAGGATTAGTTGGTGCAGCGATAGCGGTAGATTATGTTTCATATAGAAGGGGTGAAATTTCGGGAGGAAAATTTGGTTTTAATACGGGTATGGGCTTATATGGTCTTACGGGAGTAGGTACAATTCCATCTGTTTTATATTTTGGCGTAGATGCTTTTTATCCCGGAGGCTGGTTTGGTAATGAAAGTGGACCGGGAGCATTACCTGTATTGGACAGAATCCAAAGAGCTAACCAGGAGATTTTAGGACCAAATTGGAGAATATTGCCTTATAATAAACAGTAAAATGGAAAAGATGAAGCGAGCATATTATTACCTGTATTATACAATATATAAAGCGTGGAGCAAGAATTATAATCCTTTGCTTTCTAATAATTTTAGAGCTGATATATCTTTAATGGCTATTCAAATATGGTTTCTTGGAGTATTAGATACTTATTTATCTATTATTTTAAATCAAGATGCGACAGATATTAGTATTATCAGTCCTAAAGTTATTATTGCTTTGATATTAGTTATTGGTTCTACTTTATATTTTTTTACATTTTCAGATAAATGGAAGCCCTATTTTGAGGAGTTTGAAAAGTTGCCTAAACGAAAGAACCTGATAGGCGGAATAGTAGTTTGGGGTATCGTGATATTTATCTTTATAAATGTATTTATATCCGTAGAATTAGCTAAGAAGTTAAAAGGGTAAAGAACTAATTGTAGATAAAATGTAAACAGGTTGTTCATTATGAGCAGCCTGTTTTTTTATTGAGCGGTTTGCTTTTTTTTGCTGTATATTAAACCTTTGAAAAATCTTTATTATAGTGCGGTAACATTTTTGGTAGTGTTCAAAAAAGTGTGTAAAATTCAAAATTGTCTCAAAAAAACATGTATTTTAGCCAATTGATATGGGATGCCTTAAATTAAACCTATTAGAACAGTCGTTTGTACCCATGAAAATTGTGTACAAAAAACACGATGAGGAGTATATAAGGCTAGACTCCCATCTCGGTATTGACCCATTAGCCGATGGTGGTGGGCAACAAGTACTTAGCCCTTACCATGCCATGGGTTGTAACCCGGCGATGATGATAGACCCTTTAGGCTTGCAGGGGCAAA
>DATJCU010000155.1:0-51338 GCA_035497795.1 Edaphocola sp.
ACATGACCCACCTCCTTAAAATCCGTAATCATAAAATGATCCAACATTCCTTGAGGTAAAAAACTAGAAATAAACTTTAAATGTTCCATAATTTAGGTAGCAAAGTTAAGACTTCTCCCCAGATTTTGGATGTGACCCCAAATAAGACGTTCCTTACTGCTTTAACATTTTTATACTGCCTCTTCTGCGTTCTTTGGTAGTAAAGTGCAAAGTCATGGAGGATGAAAGAGGAGGTGGAGCGAATTGCCCAAGGATTTTTGCATAACGACTTTAATCGTAGCGCGCACTTTTTGAAAAGATACTAAAGATAGGAATCGGTAGGACGTAGCCGCCTGCTTTTTATGAATTGTTTTTCCCCCACCACTATGACAATAATCAAAAGCCCCAAAAAGAGCAGCTGATTTTTTTGTATAAAAGTAAAACCGGCACATAGTGAATCTGGTTTAAAGGGGTCAATAAAAAATGGATTTACCTGCTATCCAAAAAAATTTCATAAATCTTCTTTTTGTAAATCCCTAATTAACAAATTGTTAAATCTTCGGTAAATATCTGAAAGGTTTTCCATATTTCAAAATATAGTATCATGAAAAGAATGAATCATAAGATAAAATACTGATAAAACAATTATACCACGGAAAAAGAAATCTTTACAATCATTGCCCAAAACCTCCCTCCGTACGAATTTTCGAGCAATATGATTTATGCTTTACGATTTAAGCAACAAGTAGAAGTTCGCCATTGTAAATCGACGAAGTCACATCTCTCTTCCCTACTTACGACCTATCCCGAAACAGTTACAGAGAGCGTTTTATGCGGAATTGCTATTCCCATTCTTGTAAAAGTGGGTATTTCTTTTGTCGAGAAGATGTTGGTTTTATTTATTTCAATATTACGGCTTCTCCTGTCATCAATTAAAGCAAGGCCCAGAGTTTTTAATTCTAATGATAGCTCTGCTAGCTTTTCTTTAATAAGCTTTTCCTTCAGGACAATGGAACCTAATTCGATGTGACTATACGAAATGTGCAAGTTTTTTAATAGCTGTTTTAAGGCCATGATGCAATGAAGACACACCATGTTTTTAATGTGTAATACCATTATCATTATCTATTTATTTAATCCTTTGAAACTACTCCTCTAAATTATTGAATCAAATAAAGATCAATTCTTTATTTTGGTTTTGCTAAACTTTCTGCAGGATAGTTTGATTCCATTTCTTTTCTTAGATTGGCTGCCCAATTCTCTACTGCTAATTTTTGTTCAGCACTTAAAATCGCATCGCGATGAATTAATGTATAAGAAGCCAGAGGCATGTCACCATCTTCTGTCTCTTTACCTATTTCTTTGAATTTTTTATATTGTCTCCAGACAGGATAATCCATAAAGGTTGAAAAGTTCAATTCCTTTTTACCTTCTACAATATGATCATTCAACAACCATGCGAAAGGTTGAATATTTGAATACCAAGGATAATGGGTCGTATTACTATGGCAATCATAACAGGAAATATTCAGGATTTGTTGAACATTTTCAGGAACTTCATACTTTGCGGTAATTTGATTTTCAGAAATTTCTTCTCCGATATTTTTTTCTGGTCTAATAAATTGAATCGCTATCAACACAATCACCACAATTAGTGCGATAACTTTTAATATTTTTTTCATTTTTGTGTGATTTAGTTGTAAGTTAAGAATCAAAGTTACATTTAAAATTTATTAAAATTTATGACAATTGTCATTTTCATAAGAATGAGAACGTGTATAAAAAGGACGCAGAAGCGAGGAAAGGTCGGTCAATTGCTTAGATGAACACAGTTTTAGAAACCTTATCTTTGTACTTAACATAATTAATATAAATTTACATGATGATGAAAAAGACAATGATGCTCCTAGCACTGACCATTTTTAGTATCGGTTCCTTTGCCCAAACACAATGGAAAGTAGATCCTTATCACTCCTCCATTAATTTCAATATCTCTCATTCCGGCATCAGTATCGTAAATGGAAAATTCTTGGAATACACAGGTAATATGATAACAAAAGGAGAAGGCCTTAAGGATGCAAATACTGATTTTACAGTGAAAGTAAAAAGCATCAATACGAATGTAGAACCGAGGGACAATCACCTAAGAAGTGCTGACTTTTTCGAAGTGGACAAATACCCTGAAATGACTTTTAAAAAGACCAGATTTTTAGCCACTGGTAAGCCCGGAGAATATCTTTTGTATGGCAAGCTGACCATAAAGGATGTAACCAAAGATGTGATTTTTGATGTTCACTATGGCGGTACAGTAAAGAGCGACAAGGGAGAAAAATTGGGCGTAAAAGCTCAGACAACTATTAACCGATTTGATTACAACATTAATTTTGATCCTACTGCTGCTGGTGTTGGTAAAGATGTGACCATCATTCTTCATTTACAATTCGCAAAACAATAAGGATTTCTGTTCTCTATTAAAGATGAGACAGCGGTCATTTTGCTTTAATTTATACAGACAATGCTGTTTCCTTTATTCCTTTAAAGAAGCAGCATTGTTCGTTATGGATACTTCTGAAAATCTTGATAACTGTAGAATAGTTGTTGATAATGGATGAAATTGTGTAACTTCAATGGTTGAATAAATCATTTTAAAATCAAAAAAATGGAAGACAAAAACTTTAAACTCACAAGACAAACTGGTGCACCGGTTCCAGATAATCAAAATGTGCAAACAGCAGGACCTCGTGGTCCTATGTTAATGCATGATCCATGGTTTCTTGAGAAAATGGCCAACTTCGATCGAGAGGTCATTCCCGAAAGAAGAATGCATGCCAAAGGTTCAGGCGCTTTTGGAACTTTCACGGTCACTCATGATATTACTCAATATACTAAGGCCAAGATTTTCAGCGAAATCGGGAAAAAGACTGATATGTTTGCCCGTTTCTCTACTGTCGCAGGTGAGAGAGGAGCCGCTGATGCCGAAAGAGATATCAGGGGATTTGCAATGAAGTATTATACCGAAGATGGAATTTGGGATTTGGTTGGTAATAATACACCAGTATTTTTCCTTCGAGACCCAATGAAATTTCCAGATTTAAATCATGCAGTAAAACGTGATCCTAAAACAAATATGAGAAATGCCAATAATAATTGGGATTTCTGGACCTTGCTGCCGGAAGCACTGCATCAGGTTACCATTATCATGAGCGATAGGGGCATTCCAAAAGGCTACAGAAATATGCATGGTTTTGAAAGTCATACCTATAGTTTTATTAATAAAGAAAATGTAAGACATTGGGTGAAATTTCATTTTGACTCGTCCTGAAATTGTTTTACTCTTTTTGTACACTTTTATACTTTTTAGTGTAAATCTATTTTAGGACAAGACGCTTTCTTACAGAAGATAAGATAAAAGGGATAGACATCATCCACTTCTAAAATGTCAAATAGTCCTGCGTTACTAAATTCTTCTTGTATGCTTTCTTCGTCATAAAAGAACATTTTCAAACCACTAAATAGTTCATATCTGTCTTTTTTAATGAATGTTCCATGTCCGTAAATTTGTGCTTTCTTTGAAATAGTCGCAAAAACCATACATCCGTTTGCTGTCAATTGATTCAAACAATCCTGAATAAATTTTCCTCTTTCCTTTTTATCCAGGAAATGAATTAAAGCGTAACAATATATTCCATCATACAGGTTTTTATCGAATGGCATTTCAGTAACAGAACCATGATAAATAGTCAAATCCTTTCCAAAATGCTTTTGAGCTAAATCAATGGCAGTTTGGGAAATTTCAATCCCTGTTACATTCATGCCATTGTCTTTAAATATTTTTGCATTTCGTCCGTAGCCAATACCTGGAATAAGTACGCTTTTTACATTTTGTTTAATAAAGAAATTATTTACTAAAAGAGTAGATTTTGCAGGTGAAAAACCCCACATTTCCTGCTTGTCTTTAAAGGCTTTTTCCCAAAATTCAGTCATCTTCTTTTGCTTTAGAATTAGTTTTCAAGATACCGTATTTTTATAATTATTCAAACAGAAAAAGATGAAATAAAAGTCTTTTTATCAAAAATGGAAATAATCAAACCAGAGATTGATAGAGCAATATCAAAATAAATCAGGCTTATCGGAGATAAAAATCCCAGTAAAAAATCCGGCAATAGATGAAGCGTTTTTACCGGACAACAATATAATTTCATTAACACCTGAATAAACGAATTCTCATGGATTTTTAAAAGTTCTCAACTATATTGTTTGCTTTAGTTCTTTAGTTTCTGTGTCAACTAATAGAATTATCTCATTTTTTAAAAGCTGGACACCTTATTCTTACCATAGAGAAGTTTAGTTGTACAATTCTTTTACCAAACAATAATTTTTAAAATAATCCTTGAATTTGTCAATTTATTTGTTTTATGCTCCAGAGGAGCAAAATATTAATAGAAAATTTTTAGTTTTATTTTTTAGCTCCATAGGAGCGACATTATTCATCTGTAAAAGACATTGTTGTTTAAATTGTTTATAAAAACCTGCAAGAAGCTACTAAATTCTTTAAACGACTGTACCTTATGATGTTCTCACTGAATCTAAATATAATTTACAATTTTTGGAAATGGGGATTGACCTAATGTTAATACTCCAAAACCAGTTTGCCATCATAATTTTCCAATTATGATTTTATTTTCATTTATCTATTTTGAAGTATTGTCTTTTATATCTCATTTAGAGCCGGAGAGATTATTATTTGGAATTGTACTGATTGAAATATCAAGATGATCTGCATACCATTAATAACCAATAATTTTTGATTTAAATAATCCGAGTTATGTGTTTATACCATTCCTCTTTCCATTGTCTAGATATATGGTTTTGCGTGTCTTTTACGGCGAATACAATAAAGAGACAGAAGATAGAATTGTAGGTAGGTGTTTGCCATTGTGGTACTATCTCTTTTACTATCTCTTTTAAATGTTTCGCTCCTACGGAGCTATGGCTGATTCTAATATGGGTTCTACCAATGTTTCGCTCCTACGGAGCTAGGTATGTTTTTTAATTTAGGTTCTACCAATGTTTCGCTCCTACAGAGCTGGGCTTGTTTTTAATTTGTATTTACCAATGTTTCGCTCCTACAGAGCTGGGCTTGTTTTTAATTTGTATTTACCAATGTTTCGCTCCTACAGAGCTAGGTAAGTTTTTAATTTAGGTTCTACCAATGTTTCGCTCCTATGGAGCTCGCTTTGTTTTTAATGTGGATTCTACCAATGTTTCGCTCCTACGGAGCTGTGCTTGTTTCCGATTTAGGTTCTACCAATGTTTCGCTCCTACAGAGCAGGGCTTGTTTTTAATTTTGATCCTACCAATGTTTCGCTCCTACAGAGCTGGGCTTGTTTTTAATTTGTATTTACCAATGTTTCGCTCCTACGGAGCTATGGCTGATTCTAATATGGGTTCTACCAATGTTTCGCTCCTACAGAGCTGGGCTGATTCTGATTTAGGTTCTACCTATGTTTCGCTTCTACGGAGCTGGACTTGATTCCGATTTAGGTTCTACCAATGTTTCGCTTCTACGGAGCTGGGCTTGATTCTGATTTTTGTTCTACCAATGTTTCGCTCCTACGGAGCTGAGCTTGATTTTAATATGGGTTCTACCAATGTTTCGCTCCTACGGAGCTGGGCTTGATTCTGATTTAGGTTCTACCAATGTTTCGCTCCTACGGACCTGGGCTTGATTCTGATTTTTGTTCTACCAATGTTTCGCTCCTATGGAGCTGGGCTAGGGTAAAATCCTATGATAAAAAAAATAGAAAAATTTTATTAAATCAACTCTTTGATTTTATGAGATGGTTTTCTTGTCAACAAAAATAAAATATGCTGTTTGTTTAGCTGGCTTTGTATGTTGCCCCACTTATTTAATTCGTATCACTATAGGATAAAAAATCAAACTAATTTCGGTGGTATATTTATTCAATTTTTGAAAGTTATTTCTTAAACAATGATATAGAAAATAACCATAAAAATATCGAAATTTAATTGATGTTAAAAGTCCGAGTTTATCTAAAATTATTAATTCATAAATTTGTTTTATAAACCCTTTTTTTCTAAATGATTGACATCTTTTTCAAATCCAGAAATGACAAAAAACGGTTATAAATAAATAGGTTTTTGTTTTTACATTTTAATTACAACATTGGTGCGAGCAGGCGTACTGATTTCTCCCAAAGATTTAAATACTTTGGTCTATTCTCCCAATCACTTGCATCAATTTCTGTAGCATGTAAAAGATCTTCATTGAATACTTTTCGTAATTGACCAGCAATTTCTTTACTATACACCATTGCATTCACCTCGAAATTGAGGTCGAAACTTCGATAATCCATATTTGCAGAACCCACCACTGCGAGATTATCATCAATAACCATTGTTTTTGCGTGTACAAATCCTTTTTGGTATAAAAAGATCTTAACACCATGATGTAAAAGCTCACTATAGAAGGCCCTTGCCGCAGCATTCACCATTCTTGAATCGGAAATGCCAGGTATTAATAAATTTACTTCAATGCCACTTTTAGCAGCAATGATAAGGGCATCTATCAAAGTCTCACCCGGTATAAAATAGGGACTGGTAATCAATATCGATTCTTTAGCTGAACCTATGGCTTCAATCAATGAATAAAGAATAACAGGAGTAGAAGAATCGGGGCCCGATGGAACAATTTGTACCAGTTCCTTATGTAATTCAACTCCCTCAATTTGAATAGGAAAATACTCTGGACCAAACTGTAAATGTTGATTACTACAGAAATTCCAATCGCAAAGAAAAAGATATTGCAAATGAATGGTCGCGGGACCTTCAATCATTAAATGAGTATCTCGCCAATATAAGTCCTCTTTAGTTTTACCATCATTTCTATATTTATCACAAATATTAATCCCACCTATAAAGGATTTTTTACCGTCGATGACAATGATTTTTCTATGATTTCTGTAATTAAGGCTATTGGCAAGTGCGTATAACTTAATTTTATAAAATGGGACAGCTTCTACACCTCCTTCAATTAGCTTTTCAATAAATTGACCTTTAAGACTATGACTTCCAAAATCATCATAAATAAACCGAACGTTTACACCCTGTTTAGCTTTTTCAATTAATAAATCGGCTATTGAATTTCCTGTTTTATCATTTTCGTAAATATAATATTCTAAATGGATATGAGATTGAGCTGCTGCGATTGCTTTTAGGACTTCTGGAAATTTTTCTTCTCCATTGATGAGCAGTTTTACAGAATTATTAGCGGTTAAAGGGCTATTACTAGAATTATATATAAACCGTATTAGATTATTATATTGTGGCGCTAACAAATCTGATTGCAACACTTGCTCAGAATAGTCTTGGATTTGATTTATAATGATTTCCCTTTGTGCATTATCTTTAATAATTTTCCTGCTATATAGTTTTTTTTTCCTGTAGTTTATTCCAAAAGAAAAATAGAATAGCATTCCTACAACTGGAATCAATACAATAAAAAGAATATATGCTAAAGCTTTGACACTACTTCTGGTATCGAATAATACTTTAAGTATAACTAAGATTAATATTATTATATAACTTATTTCTAAGATAAGAATCCACTTCATATTTAATAATGATATACTACAAAGTTAAATGAATATTAATAGAATTTGTCCATTTAAAAAAAGCTAGTGAAAATGCGCCTCTTCTTCACAATAAAGAGAAGGAGTTATATTGAGAAGTGCCTATAAAGTTTTGATTATTAAGCCTATTTTATGTTTGCTGTTGCGTATTAATGTCAATTTTTATTCCTGTATTCTTTATTTGTTTTCACTAGTTTTATAACATAGCCAATAGGTTCGGGTGCTTCTACCCACTGCTTATATTCTGATTCATATGTCATTTTGCCATAGTGATAGAAGTCATTTTCGATGTAATAAAATGAAGAATATATTTGATGAGTTGACTCTGTATCGTATTCGTTTTTGTCTTCATTCCATTTAAATTCATTATGAACTTCAGAGACATAGATTAGTTTATTGTCTTTGGAATAGAAAGTTCGTAATCTGTAACCATAGGAAAGTCCAATCCATTCTTCAATTTTAGCAAGTTTGTTTTTGCAATTATAAATAATAAGTTCTCCACCACCATCAGTGGATTCTGATAAAAATTCTTCATTATTTAAAATAATCGAGTCACAAGTTTCGTATGTTTTATTGATAACAGCCACAATCGAATCAATATTATGCATCAATATTTTGTCTTGTGCGATACAAAACCAATGACCAAACAAAGCTAAAAAGGTAAGCAGCATAGTTTTTATGATTAGGTTAAATTGTTTCATTATTGCTTGGATTATTTTTATTGTAGTTTAAAGAGAATTTACGAGGACAAAAAAAACTACAATTTAAAATTTCAATCGTCTTATCAAAGGATGGTTTATTTATACATTTTTATTTTTTTATTTTCCTTTTCCACCAAAAAGTTTTCCAAATATATATCAATCCACCTAAATGCCAATTAATATCAAATTTTTCGTCTTTATTTTTTAGATAGGGAGGGGTTGGAATTTTACAATGAATCGTAGCTGGATTATTTATAACAGTTTTTAAATATTCTGAGTTCAGTTCTGTCTTAAGGAAATATCTAATTTCAATTATCGTTTTGTTTTTCTTCGATTTAAAAACATATAAATTTAAGTCATGTATTTTTTCGTAAATAATTGATAATTCTTTAAAAATTTCAGCAATTTTTTTGGGTTTCTTTGTGGAGTTTATAGAACTTCTTTCTTTTCTACTAATTTCAACATTTTCAACCTTCACCTCATTTTCATTAGATAATATATAAAATAAGTTTTCAGACATCTTGTTTTTACATTTTTCAGACGCCAATTTTAGTAGATTTTTTGTTGCTTTTTCTATTTCTAATTCAAATTCTTTATTCATCCAATTTTATTTTTCTCTTGCTTTAAAGTGACGAACAACTTTATAGTATGTGGAATTGAATTTAATATTTGGATTTATTTTCTAGTTAAACTAAGATTCTTTATCAAGCTGCGATCTTGCTTTCTTTCTTCCTCTGAATAGCTGCCATATATTTTCGATATTCTTTCCGAACAACAGGTGCCAATACCACTATACCAATAATATTAGGAATTGCCATTGCAAAATTCATGGCATCTGCAAATTCTATTACAGATCCAAGACTGATAGCAGAACCAATCCATATGAAAATACAAAACAAAATATTATAAATTAATAAGGTCTTCTTCTTCCTTCCAAATAAAAATGCCCAGCCTTGCAATCCATAATAAGACCAAGAAATCATTGTAGAGAAAGCAAATAAGAATACGACAACAGTTAGAATAATTGAAAAATGAGGAATAGCCGAATCAAAGGCAGCAGCAGTAATTTTCACACCTTCAGAAATTGGTTGTCCATACACCAAAATATCCTGATTCATATTGCTTAAAATAATAATTAAAGCAGTCATCGTACAAATAACCACAGTATCAATAAAAGGCTCTAAAAGTGCTACAATGCCTTCTGAGGCAGCATAATTTGTTTTTACAGCAGCATGTGCAGTAGGAGCAGATCCTAGGCCTGCTTCATTTGAAAAGGTACTTCTCTTGATACCTTGTATCATAACGCCCACAACACCTCCAGTGATACCAGTACCGGTGAAAGCGCCATCAAATATTTGGCCAAATGCAGCACCTAAATACTGATAATTAATACCAATAATAATTAAAGCACTGACAACATATAAAATCGCCATAAAAGGCACTAGTTTGTCAGTTACTTTGGCTATCCTTTTAATACCACCAATGATGACAAAAGCCACCATTATCGCCATGATTCCCCCAATCCAAATAGTTGCATTGCCTTCAAGATTAAATAAAGAAGCTACCTGAGAAGAAGCCTGATTGGCCTGAAACATATTGCCAATTCCAAAAGCACCACCTGTGATTAAAATAGCAAATGCAATAGAAAGGAATTTCCCAAAACTTTTCATTCCTTTTTCTGATAATCCTTTTTTTAAATAATACATAGGGCCACCATATACAGTGCCATCTGGTCCAATATCTCTGTATTTTACGCCTAGGGTACATTCTGCAAATTTCATTGCCATACCCAAAAAGCCGCCTAATATCATCCAAAAGGTAGCACCAGGTCCGCCTATAGAAAGGGCAATCGCTACTCCTGCAATATTACCTAAGCCTACTGTGGCAGATAATGCTGTAGTAAGTGCCTGAAAATGAGATACTTCTCCTGGTGCTTTTTTATGCGTTTTCTTGGTCTTTCCATCGGTTTCAGAAGCTTCAGAAAGTTCTAAGTCGTCATGTTTCCCTCTTAAAACCTGAATGGCAGTTCTAAAACCAGTAATATTGATAAACTTAAAATAAAAGGTAAAGAAAAGTGCACCGCCTAGTAATAATAAAACTACCCAAGGTGCACTGAAATTAGGTGCTATTGGAATTTGATAAAAAACGGCATCCACAAACCATTGTGTATATTTTTGAAAAACAGTATCAATTTTTTGGGTTAAAGTTTCTCCTTCGGCAGCAAAAGTAACTAATGGAAAGAAGAGTAGGAGTAAGCTAAGAAACTGTTTTTTCATAAGAATTATTACTTGTTGTATCGTTCTGTTATATTTTATTATTGAATTGTTCTTGTTTTTGAATGTTTTGTAAAATGCCTATAATTATATGCCGTATCTAAATTTTAAATTTTAAGAGCTTTAATTATCGTTATAAATTTAAATAGTCGTTTCAAAGATATAAGATTGGAATAAATTATCCAAGTAGCTTTAAATATAATTTCAATTTTAAATTATTTCTATTTCTGTTTAAGATTAAGCTTTTCAATGATTGTTTTAAATCTGTTTGAAAATGCAGTCAATTCCAGTTATTTATTGAAAAATAACTTTTAAATAAGCCATATTTTTTAGAGTTAATATATTGCCTAATATTAGAATGCTCCTAATTCTATAAGTACTGAAAATCAAAACACTAAATTTGTTATTCTTAAAAATATTTTAATGTGCATAATTCTTGATTAGATTGAGTCAAAAAAAATGTTACTTTGTAACTATCTCTTTAAATAACTATTTACCAAATGAAATTTTCACATTTACATAATCATACTCAATTTTCTTTATTAGATGGAGCTTCCAATATCAGCAAATTATACACTAAAGCGATGGCGGATGAAATGCCTGCTATGGCTATTACTGATCATGGAAACATGTTTGGTGTATTTAAATTTGTAGCGGAGGCCTGGAAAAATACTAAAGTTGTAGGAAAGGATGAAAATGGAGTTGAAATAAAAGAACCTATAGTAAAACCAATTATTGGTTGCGAGTTTTATTTGGTTGCAGATCGACATAAAACTCAGTTTAAAAGAGAAGAGGGTAGAGATAGAAGATACCACCAATTGTTCTTGGCAAAGAATGAAATTGGATATCAAAATTTGACAAAATTATGTTCCCTTGGATATATGGAAGGGCTATATGGTAAATATCCCAGAATAGATAAGGAACTGGTGCTGAAATATCATGAAGGACTAATTGCTACCACCTGCTGTATAGGAGCGGAAGTGCCCCAAGCAATTTTAAAACAAGGAGAGGAAGAGGCAGAAGTACTTTTTAAATGGTGGTTGGATGTTTTTGGACAGGACTATTATATTGAGCTTCAAAGACATGACATGCCAGAGCAAGAGCAAGTGAATACAGTATTATTGAAGTTTGCAAAAAAATATAATGTTCCTATAATAGCTTCTAATGATAGCCATTATGTAGATCAGGAAGATTCTAATGCCCATGATATTTTACTGTGTATCAATACGGGTGAAAAGCAATCCACTCCTACCAATAAAGAATTTGGGGATGCTGAAAGCTCCAAGGGTAAGCGTTTCGCATTTTGGAATGATCAGTTTTATTTCAAAAAAACGGATGAAATGAGTGCATTATTTCCCGATTTGCCTCAAGCTATTGATAATACTCAAATGATAGTGGATAAAATTAAGCCACTGAATTTAAATAGAGATATTTTATTACCACACTTTGATGTGCCTGAAGAGTTTAATAACGATCAAGATGCCTATTTATTACATTTAACGTGGAAGGGTGCTCATGAGCGCTATCAGGAAATTACTGCTGAAATTGAAGAACGAATAAATTTTGAATTATTCACCATCCGAACTATGGGTTTTGCCGGATATTTCTTGATTGTATCAGACTTTATTAGAGCCGGTAGAGATTTAGGTGTATTTATTGGACCAGGTCGAGGATCGGCTGCGGGTTCTGTAGTCGCCTATTGTATTGCTATTACAAATATAGATCCCATAAAATACAATTTGCTTTTCGAGCGTTTTCTAAATCCAGATCGAAAGTCTATGCCAGATATCGATACTGATTTTGATGATGAAGGTAGACAGAAAGTAATAGATTATGTAGTGGAAAAGTATGGTAAAAATCAGGTAGCACATATCGTAACTTATGGTACGATGGCTGCCAAAATGAGTATTAAAGATGTAGCAAGGGTATTAGATTATCCGCTATCAGATTCTAATATTTTAGCTAAATTGGTGCCAGATAAACCTGGAACCGTTTTGAATAGAGTGTTGCATGCTCCATTGAAAATTTCAGATGCAAAGGGGAAAGAAAAATCCTTAGAAGAAAAAGAGAATTACAATGTTGATGATATCGCAAAAATCCTAGAATTAAGACAGATTTATGATGGAGATAGTTTTGCATCTGTCGTATTGCATGAGGCTGAAAAACTAGAAGGCTCTGTAAGGAATACAGGTATTCATGCGGCAGGTATTATCATTGCACCAAAAGATTTAACAGATCTGATTCCGGTGAGTACTGCAAAAGATATCAATTTATTGATCACTCAATATGAAGGTAAAGTTATTGAATCTGCAGGCGTTATTAAAATGGACTTCTTAGGGTTAAAGACCTTATCTATCATTAAAGATGCCTTAGTACTCATTAAAATGAATCATGGAATAGATATTGAGATTGATAATATCCCGTTAGATGATGAAAAGACTTATGAATTGTATCAAAGAGGTGATACCAATGCAACTTTCCAGTTTGAAAGTGTAGGAATGCAAAAATACTTGAAAGAATTAGTTCCGAATAAGTTTGGAGATTTAATTGCAATGAATGCTTTGTATCGTCCCGGTCCTATTCAATATATTCCTAAGTTTATTAAAAGAAAGCATGGACAAGAAGAAATTACTTATGATTTGGCCGAGATGGAAGAATACTTGGCTGAGACTTATGGCATTACAGTATATCAGGAGCAGGTGATGTTGCTTTCTCAAAAAATAGGTGGATTTAGTAAAGGTGATGCAGATGTTTTGAGGAAGGTAATGGGGAAGAAGGATAAAGATACCCTTGATAAAATGAAAAGTAAGTTCATGGCTGGAGCAACAGAAAAAGGTCATGATGAAAAGGTATTAGAAAAAATATGGCAAGACTGGGAAGCTTTTGCTCAATATGCCTTTAATAAATCGCATTCTACCTGCTATGCATTTGTAGCTTTTCAGACTGCTTATTTAAAAGCTCATTATCCAAGTGAGTTTATGGCAGCAGTATTGAATAATGCCAATAATATAGAAAAGATTACCTTTTTCATGCAAGAGTGCAAACGTATGGGATTAGATGTATTAGGTCCAGATGTAAATGAATCTATTAAAGGATTCTCAGTAAATAATCAAGGAATTATTCGTTTTGGTTTAGGTGCTTTAAAAGGAGTTGGCGAAGCTGCAGTGGAAGATTTAATAAAAGAAAGAAATGAGAATGGACCATTTGTTGATATCTTTGACTTAGTAGGCCGAGTTAATCAAAGAACAGTAAATAAAAAATCGCTCGAGAGTATGGCATATGCTGGAGCTTTTGATTGTTTTGACAATATATATCGTTCTCAATATTTTTCAATTGAAAAGGATGGTGAAACATTCTTATCGAGGATTATTAAATTTGGTCAACAATTACAATTAGATGCGATGATGAATTCCAATAATCTTTTTGGTGAAATTGGAATGCCTATCATAAAATATCCTGAAATCCCAAATGTGCCAGAATGGCCACTATCAGAACGTTTAGCGTTTGAAAAAGAGGTGATTGGAATCTATTTAAGTGGTCATCCATTAGATCATTATATGTTTGAGAAAGAAAATTATTCATTTACAGACCTTTCTGAAATTGAGAATATAGTAGGATATCCACTCAGAGTGATGGGTTATATTAGCGAAGCTAAACATTTGGTCACCCAAAAAGGCGATAATTTTGGTAAGTTCTTTTTAAATGATTTTAGTGGTTCTAGAGAATTTGCTATGTTCGGTAGTACTTATGTAGATTTTCATAATTATATTATAGAAGGTCAAAAGATTGTTATAGAAGGTATGTATCAAGAACATCCCTATCGTAAAAATTATTTCGAATTTAAGGTTTTTGATGTTTTTTTAATGAGTGATATTCGTAAACGATTAACTAAAGCTTTAAAGATTAGGACTTTATCGGAGCATATTAATTATCGATTGGTGTCAGTTTTAAAAGAGCATCATCATTCTAATAATGGAGATTGTGCTTTAGAATTGTTATTACCTACAGAATACGGTGACATTATTTTGGATTCAGATGGGGATAATACTATAGTTTTAAGTGATGAGTTAATACAAGAATTAGAAGATTTGTCTTCCAATAATCAATTAGAATTTAGAATAGTGTCTAATTAGAAAGTTTTTTTAAGATTATTATAGTTTTGATTTATTAAATTCGCAATTGGTCTTCTAAAACCCTTTCATGTTTGTAGATATTATTTTGCCATTACATTTGCCCAAGCCATTAACTTATGGTGTGCCTTTGCAATGGCAGGATAAAATAGAGGTCGGTAAAAGGGTGGAAGTGAACCTTGGAAGACAACGTTTGTATTCAGGGATTATTTTGGAAATACATAATAATAAACCTGACGCTTATCAAGTCAAGCCAATTCGAAATGTAATTGATGAACAGCCAATTGTCAATTCTATTCAACTAGCCTTTTGGCGGTGGATTGCAGAGTATTATCTTTGTTCTTTAAATGATGTCATGCAAGCGGCTTTGCCTGCACATCTAAAATTGATGAGTGAAAGTCTCTTAATTTGGACAGATTTTTTTGATGATGTTCCGCATGGTCTAAGTGATGATGCATTCCTGATTGCTGAAGCTTTGTTGATTAGAAAAAAAATGACCATTGCTGAAGCGCAACAATTAATCAGTGGAAAGGCATTAAGTGCAGCAATCAATGAAGTTTTAGAAACCGGTGCTGCTATTATTTCAGAGGTTCTGGAAGAAAGGTATAAGGCAAAAACCGAATTATTCGTCTTTCTGAATGAAAAGTATGAAGTTGATATTCATTTAAAACAATTGTTTGATGAATTAGAAAAGAAGCCTAAACAATTGGCGATTTTAATGAGCTTTTTACATTTGAAAAGAGGAAAGAAAGGTCTGGCGCTCAAAGATCTAGCAAAAGCAGTGAATGCTACTTCCACTCAGATAAATAATATGGCAAAGAAAGGATATTTTGATGTTAAGTCCTTAGCCGTAGACCGTTTAGAGGATCTTGAAAATGATAATAAACTTGTAACTCAATTAAGTGATATCCAATTGATAGCGAAGC
Organism: Edaphocola sp.; assembly: GCA_035497795.1. Classification (GTDB taxonomy): domain Bacteria; phylum Bacteroidota; class Bacteroidia; order Chitinophagales; family Chitinophagaceae; genus Edaphocola. Next base: position 15,662 of record DATJCU010000155.1, read on the forward strand.
AAGAAATTGAAGCGGGTTGGTTAAATAAGGAGGTTTGCTTGTTACAAGGAGTTACTGGTTCAGGTAAAACTCATATTTATATTGAATTGATTCAAGCTGTTATTTCAAAGGGGGAACAAGCTTTGTTTTTACTACCAGAAATAGCATTAACTACACATATTTTACAAAGATTAAAAGCTTATTTTGGCGAAGAATTAGGCGTTTATCATTCCAAATACAGCAACAATGAACGTATAGAAATTTGGAAAAAAGTAGCCTCTAAAAAATATAAGGTTATTATTGGTCCACGTTCGGCAATTTGGCTTCCTTTTCAAAATTTAGGCTTAATAATAGTTGATGAAGAACATGATACTTCTTATAAGCAAATGGATCCTGCTCCTAGATTTTATGCCAGAGATGCGGCCATTTATCTTTCAAGACTTCACCAAGCCAAAGTTTTATTAGGTTCTGCTACGCCTTCAATAGAGTCTTTATATAATGTTCAAACTCATAAATATGCTTTTATAAGTTTGAAGCAAAGACATTTGAATGTTGCTATGCCAGAGTTGATTACCGTTAATGCAAGGAATACACAAGCAGGTTTTTCTCCTATTCTTACAGTTGATTTGCTTTCGGCTATTCAAGATACAGTAAAGGAGGGAAAGCAAGTCATTTTATTTCAAAATAAAAGAGGTTATGCACCATTCCTGATGTGTGGTTCTTGTGGCTTTGTGCCGCAGTGTAAATACTGTGACGTTTCTTTGACCTATCATAAAATGACCGATAAGCTTCATTGTCATTATTGTGGTTTTAAATCTGCTCCAATAAAATTTTGTCCTCAATGTGGTGGTGCTTCCATCGCAGCTCGATCATTTGGAACAGAGAAGATTGAAGAGGATTTGCAAAGAATTTTTCCACATTACAAAACGGCTAGAATGGACTGGGATAGTATGAACACTCGAAACAAACAACAGCTACTCATGAATGATTTTGCTGAAGGGAAAGTGCAAATATTAGTGGGTACACAAATGGTTGTAAAAGGGCTTGATTTTGTGAATGTTGGTTTAGTTGGAATCTTAAGTGCAGACAGTTTGTTAGGTTTCCCTGACTTCAGAGTGAATGAAAGAGCCTTTCAAATGATGGAACAAGTAAGTGGAAGAGCGGGTCGTGTCGATGGTAAAGGGAAGGTGCGTATTCAGACTCATAAACCGCAACATCCTATTATCCAATTTCTACAACAGCATGATTTTAGAGGTTTTTTTCAGTTTGAGATTAGTTATAGACAACAATTTCAATACCCTCCATTCTCTAAATTAATTAAGCTTACTTCAAAACATAAATATCAACAAAAAGCACAACAGGCTTTAAGTATTTTAACTGGACAATTGGTTGCTCAATTTCCAGATTTAGTAATTTTAGGACCTTCTGAAGCTTTAGTGCCTAGAGTTCGGAATCAATATATTTTTGAGATGATGATAAAACTGCCCTTAAATAATAGCTTCAATTCAACAGTAAAACAATTTATTAATAATTTGAAGTTAATGATTCCAAAAGAAAAAGGAATGAGTGCAGTTCAAATTTATGCTGATGTGGATCCTTATTAATTTAGAGAAATAATTATTTTTTAATCTATTATTATGAATTATTAGTAGAGAAATACGTAACTTTAAAGAATGTACTAAATAAAATATATTAGAATATGAAAGTAAAATCAACAGTTTTTTGTGGATTTTTATTGATGCTGTCAACAGTTGAAAATCTAAAGGCTCAAAAACCAATATTAGTGACTGCCGAAGTTAAAGAAGCTTCCTTGTATTTGAATAGTGCAGAACTGAACCATCAGGCGAATGTCAATCTTAAAAAAGGTCAAAATGAAATTATTGTAAAGAATTTGGCTGATTATATGGATAATAATTCAATCAGAATTGCTAGTAATAAACCTGTAACGATTCTCTCTGCTACATTTACCAACAATATTTATAGCGAATATGAGAATGAACCTAATGCCTTAGTTTTAAAAAAAGTTCAAGATAGTATTGAGTGGGTTAATAAAGAAATAAATGTAAACTCCAATAAAATAGCTACTAATAATCAAACCATCCAATTATTAGATAAAAATCAGTCTGTCGCAGGTGCTAATTCTGGTCTTCAACTAAATGATCTTTCTCAGGTAGTCGATTTCTACCAAAAAAAGAGATTGGAACTTTCAAATAGTATTTATGATTTGGGTCAAAAACAGATTGTGCTTCATATAACTTTAAAGGATTTAAAAAATCAATTAAGTATTGACACTGATAAAAGTGAAAAGACGTCTAAAGGGAAAATTGTAATACAATTAATGAGTGATATTGACCAAACGGTGCAATTGCAATTGTCTTACATTACTAATTTGGCAAATTGGCAACCATTTTATGAAATAGAAGCAAAAGGAACAGAACAAGCTATCAAGTTAATTTCGAAAGCAAAGGTTATACAAAGAACAGGTTTAGACTGGAAACAGATAAAATTATCGTTTTCTACTGCGCAGCCAAATCCTAATAATGCAATACCTTATTTTGGGCAATGGAACTTAAGATTTAGACCAGAGGCAAGAGGTAGAGCTCTTGATGATGCAAGGTCAGTTAGCCCTGTAAATAGAGGCGTTTCCAGTTTTGAAACCAGGTCAGCTGGTGCCCCTCCTATGGAAAAGGCTTCGGTGACTTCTGCCGCTGATTACACACAAACAACAGAACAGAGTCTGAGTGTGTTTTATGAAGTGAAAATTCCTTATAATATTCGCTCTGGCAATCAAGCTCAAACAGTGACTTTAGCGGAACAGGATATGAAAGCAAATTATAATTATTATGCAGCACCAAAATTAAACAATGATGTTTATTTAATAGCCAGTTTAACAGATTATGCTCAATATAATTTATTGAAAGGAGAAGCTAATATTATATTTGAAAATCGATTTGTTGGAAAAACTTATATTGATCCATCGACAACTAGAGATACTTTTCAAATTCCTTTAGGAGTAGATAAAAATATCGTCGTAAAGCGAGAATTGGTGAATGAGAAATCGGGTAATAAAATCCTTTCTAATAAACGCCAATCAGACTTTAATTATACTATTTCCATAAGGAATAATAAAAGTACCAGTATCCGTTTAGTTCTAAAAGATCAATTTCCTAAATCTACAGATAAAGAGATAGAAATAGAATTGAATAAAACAAGTAATGCAACAATTAATGAGGAAGTGGGTACATTAACTTGGGAGTTAGACATAAAGCCTCAAAAGACACAGACAGTACAATTTGGTTATCAAGTGAAATTCCCGAAGGATAAAATAATTCAAAATTTATAGGTTTTATTGATAGCTTTTTTCAAAGGAGAAAATCAAATGCACCATTTATTTAGAAAGTTTTACCTTCGCCATTGATTTAAAAATATTTAGAAAGTGTTTACACCAATTGCTCGTTTTGCCCTTTTACTCCTAAGTTTGGTTATAGGAATTATTTCTTATGCTTTTGGCTGGGTTTTTATTATGATTTTATTAGCTGTATTTTCATTATCCCTACTTTGGGGATATTATAATACAGGGACTGTTTATCTAGCCTTGAATCTTTTGCGAAAAGGCAAACTAGAAGATGCAGAAGAAGTTTTGAAATTCACAAAAAGACCATTGAGATTGCCCAAAGGTAAACGAGCATATTATAATTTTATTCTGGCCTATTGTGCAAGAGAAAAAGATGATTTTACAAGTGCAAAAGAGAAATTTATACTGGCACTTGATGATGGCTTAAAATCAGAAAATGAGCGAGCCATTTCGCTATTGGCATTGGCTGATATTGCACTTATTGATCATGATAAAGAGGCTGCCCAAAATTATATGAAAAGATTGAAAGGTTTAAAAGTAAAGGAGAGCTTGAAGCCTCAAATTAATCAAATGCAATCCTATTTATCCCAGAATAATGAAAAATAATTGTTAACTTTGATACTTATTCCGATTCTTAAATTAAAATAAAAGATACAAATATGGCAACAGAAACATTTGCAGAGAAGATTGCTAAAGCTCAAGATTTTTTACCGATTAATGGAACAGATTATATTGAGTTTTATTGTGGAAATGCAAAGCAATCAGCTCATTTTTATAAAACAGCTTTCGGTTTTCAATCAGTAGCTTATGCGGGTCCTGAAACCGGAATGAGAGATAGAACTTCTTATGTATTACAACAAGGTAAAATCCGTTTGATATTAACTACTGCATTAAGTTCGGACCATGAAGTTTCAGAACATGTTAAAAAGCATGGAGATGGCGTTAAGGTCTTAGCCTTATGGGTGGATGATGCATACAGTGCTTTTGAAGAAACCACTAAACGTGGTGCAAAGCCATATTTAGAACCAGTTACCCTAACTGATGAAGATGGAGAGGTTCGTATGTCTGGAATTTATACTTATGGCGAAACCGTTCACATGTTTGTAGAACGAAAAAATTATAAAGGTGTTTTCATGCCTGGGTTTGAGAAGTGGGAAAGTGCTTACAATCCTACAGAAACAGGTCTATTATATGTAGATCATTGTGTGGGTAATGTTGGATGGAATAGAATGCTACCTACTGTAAAATGGTATGAGGATGTGATGGGCTTTGTAAATATTCTTTCATTTGACGATAAGCAAATTAATACTGAATATTCAGCATTGATGAGTAAGGTGATGAGTAATGGCAATGGATATGCCAAATTCCCTATTAATGAACCAGCTGAAGGTAAGAAGAAATCTCAAATTGAAGAGTATTTGGATTTTTATGAAGGTGAAGGGGTTCAGCATATTGCTGTGGCAACTAAAGATATTATAAAAACTGTTACAGAATTGAAATCTCGTGGAGTAGAATTTTTATCAGCACCTCCGGAGGCTTATTATGAAATGTTGCCAGAAAGAGTAGGAGAGATAGATGAAGAAATGTCTGCATTACAAAAATTAGGAATTTTGGTGGATAGAGATGAAGAAGGTTATTTATTACAAATTTTCACCAAACCTGTAGAAGACCGTCCAACATTGTTTTTTGAAATTATTGAAAGACATGGCGCTCAAAGCTTTGGAGCCGGAAACTTTAAAGCACTCTTTGAAAGTATAGAAAGAGAACAAGCAAGAAGAGGAAATCTTTAAAAATATATACAAAACATCCCTGGAATTTAAAATCTCAGGGATGTTTTTTTAAAATATAACAATACCAAACTTCCTATTAATCAATAATCTTTACAAATAATTTTTGATTGGCTTTTTGGATGCTACTTAACAAAATATTAAGTCTAGACTTTCTCAGGAATTTTTCAAAAAATAAGGTCTAAGAATTGTTTTCTTTTACTTTTATTCCTATAAAAGGTTTGGAAAAATTTAAACTTTTCAGCTTTTATAATTAACTTTACTGATTCTTAAGCCTATACCAAAAAAACATAAAAAATGAAATATTTACCAATTAAATCAGAATTATATCAAAAAAACAGAGCACGATTCATTAAAGAAATGAAGCCAAACAGCATTGCTATATTTAATGCTAATCCTCCTGTTGCTGAAAATGGAGACGCCTCTTATAATTATAAGGCCAATTCTAATATAACCTGGTTATCAGGTGTTACCCAAGAGAAAACTATGGTCATCCTTTATCCTGATAATAAGGAAGAGGCTGCCAAGGAAATATTGGTTATTCAAAGACCTAATGAGCTTTTGGAAAAATGGCATGGTCATTTATTAAGGAAAGATGAAGCTTCTGAAATATCTGGCATAAAGAATGTTCAATATGTTGATAGTATAGATGATATGTTACAAGTTTGGATTCATAATGCGGAGTTTATATACTTGGATACTAACGAAAATGATAGAAGAGGTGATGTATTAAGAACTGATTTGTTATTCGTTAAAAAAATTAAATCTCAATTCCCTTTGCATAAATATGAGCGTACCGCTTTAATTATAAAAAAGGTGAGAGCTATTAAAACCAAGGAAGAAATTGAGGTGACTCAAAAGGCAGTTGATATTACTAGAGAAGCTTTTTTGAGAGTTATGCGTACCATCAAGCCGGGTATCATGGAATATGAAATCGAAGCAGAGGTTACCTATGAATTTTTAAGAAATCGTGCGACTCGTCATGCTTATGGTTGTATTTTGGCAAGTGGAGATAGAGCTAGGGTATTACATTATGTTGAAAACAATCAAGAATGTAAAGATGGGGAATTAATACTGATGGATTTTGGTGCAGAATATGGAAATTATTGTGCAGATATGACTCGTACTATTCCTGTAAATGGTAAGTTTAGTAAGCGTCAAGCAGAAGTGTACAATGCTTGTTTAAACGTACATAATTATTGTGTTTCTATCCTTAAGCCAAAAATCAATTATGCAGATTATATGGAAAAGGTGAATAAGGAAATGGAGAAACAATTGATGAAGATAGGATTAATCTCAAAAGACGATATTAAAAATCAAGATCCAGATAATCCAGCTTATAAAAAATATTTCTATCATGGTATTGGTCATCATTTAGGATTGGATGTGCATGATATTGGTACTAGAAATGAAGCTGTTACAGAAGGGATGTTATTTACAATAGAGCCTGGTATATATATTGAAGAAGAACAAATGGGTATCCGAATTGAAAACAATTATTGGTTAACCAAAACCGGAAGTATTAACTTATTCAAAGATTTCCCTATTACGGTGGAGGAAATTGAAACCTATATGAAAAAAAATAAAAATAAATAGTTTAAATTTATGAATTCAGAGTCGAATCCATTTGACAAAATTCCTGTCTGGCAAAGAAAGCAAGAAAAAAAGACAGCTTCAATTAATAAAACTATATGGGGCTTATTGATAGGATTAGTTGCTGCTTTTGTGGGTGTTTTATTGGTATATGTGATCTTGTATCGGCGATTTACTTTTGACTCTTATATTGAGTTATTTCTTCCAGGAAAGTTAACTTATGCTTTAGCTGCAAAGAGTATCAGTTTGGCTATGATTTTTAATCTATTACCTTTTTATTTTTTTCTAAATAAGAAATATTATCAAGCTACAAAAGGAGTTGTTTTTGCCACAGGACTGGTAGGAATCTTGTTTATATTTTACAAATTTGTATGGTAAGAAAAAATATGCTATTTTATTTTAAAAATATTTGGTTAATTTAAAATCTTTCTTACCTTTGCAATCTCAAAACGGGATAGTTCTATGGTGTAATGGTAGCACGACTGATTTTGGTTCAGTTGGTCTAGGTTCGAGTCCTGGTAGAACTACTTCACAAAAAGAGTTATAAATCATAATACAGATTTATGACTCTTTTTCTTTTTTACAAGTCTTTTTTTTCTTAAATTTAGGATTAAAATAGGAACAATAATGAAATACGAAGCATCTTTAGACAATTTCACAAAAACTATTAGTTTTCTTACCATTTTAGTAATTGTAATAAGCTTGATTATTGTTAATACTGTGATAGGGGATAGCGCTCCAAGTTTTTTAATACCATTGTATATTATCCTTGCTTTAAGTCCAATATTAGTATTCCTTTGGAAACCTCAGTACTATTTGTTGATTGATAACCGATTAGAAATTCAAAGACCAATAGGTAAAATAATAATTCCGATGAACGATATTTTACAATTTGAGCAGCTTTCTGAAAGTGTAATGAAAAAAAGTGTACGAGCCTTCGGGAGTGGTGGATTTTTTGGTTATTTTGGAAAATTTAAAAATAATCAATTGGGTGTTATGAACTGGTATGCTACTCAAAGGAAAAATATTGTTTTGATACATTTATTGAAAAATAAAAAAATCCTGCTAACACCGGATGATTTAACAGGATTTTTAAATAATTTAGCTGAAAGAATGAGAGCCTAAAAAAAGAGCATTAGTCTTTCATGTTTACATATTGTAAAGGCAAATCAAAATTGGAGGTATTGCACAATGCAATTACAGCTTGTAAATCATCAATCTTCTTGCCAGTTACTCTTATTATGTCGTCCATTATTGCAGCTTGAACTTTCAAACCTGAATCTTTTATCGCTTTTACAATTTTCTTAGCGTCTGATTGCTCTATTCCATTTCTTACTTTAATTTCTTTTCTTAAATATTTGCCCGCAGCTGTAGCTTCTTTACTTAAATCGAAACTTTTAGCATCCAAACCTTGACGCATAGCCTTGGTAACTATAATATCTTCTGCTTGTCTTAACTGCATTTCACTTTCAATCTCTATTTTGATAACATAATTCTTTTTGTCTAAATTAATCTCACAATGAATACCTTTAAAATCATAACGAGTATTAATCTCTTTTAAGGCAATATTCATTGCGTTATCTAAAGTTTGTAAATCTACCTTGTTTGTAATATCAAATGTTGCCATAGTTAATTAGTATTTTAAACATACAAATATACGAATAAAAAGCTTAACCTTAATATAGCAATATGAAAATAAGATAAAGAAATGATGTCAAAATTATATAACTCATTTTTCTTTTATTGGTTTCATATAATCGCAACTCCATAAAATGAAAAATGAGCCTATTAATTCTATATCTAGGCTCATATAAGTATTTTATTAGTAGTAAATTATATTTACTTTTTCTTTTTTTTCTTTTTTAATTCATCATTTTCTGCTTCTTTCAATAAAGCCTTCCAATTATTGTCTTTAACATCTTTTGTGAAGACTATGGTGTCTAAATAATCTTCTTTATCGATGGTTAATTCATGAATGGGTTTTCCTAAATACTTTTCTATTTCTTTTAATTTTTCTTTCTCTTCAGGTGCAGAAAAAGAATAAGCAAAACCTTTCGCCATTCCTCTTCCTGTACGGCCAACACGGTGCACATAATTTTCTACTTCATCTGGTAAGTCATAGTTGACTACAAAATCAACATTAGGTATATCTATTCCTCTGGCATTAAGATCGGTAGTAATTAAAAGCTTTGTTGTCCCTTCAGCAAATTCAGCCATATTTTCTTTTCTTTCCTCTTGCTCCTTGTCACTGTGCATGGTTAATGATGGAATATTTACTCTTTCCATTGCTTTAGCAACCCTTTCGGCACGCACTTTCGTTCTAACAAAAACAAGAATTTTGGCTTCAGGATGTTCTGTAATCAATCGTTCAAGAAAAAAGCGTTTATCATCCATTTCCATAAACATAACAAAGTGGGTAATGTTTTTAGAGACTGGATCTTGAGGAGAAATTTGAATTCTAATTGGATTTCGAACAACACTGTAGGCAATGTTTTTAATCTCTTCATTAATAGTTGCAGAAAAGAATAGGGTTTGTCTGTAGCTTGGTAAGAAGTTTATAACATCTTGAATATCTTTGATGAATCCAAAATCTAACATTAAATCAGCTTCATCCAATACTAATATTTCCGTCTTGTTTAAGTCTAGCTTTTGCTGGTGCAATAAATCAAACATTCTTCCTGGAGTTGCAATAAGTACATCTGTTCCATTGGCTAACTGTTCAATTTGATGATCCTGCTCTACACCACCTAAAAGCGTAGTTATTTTTAATTTTGTGTATTTTCCTAATGATCTAAATACTTTTGTGATTTGGATGGCTAATTCTCTAGTTGGAACCATTACCAGACATTTTGTTTGTCGTGATTCTGGTGGATTCTTGATATACATTAATTTATGTAAAACGGGAATAGCAAAAGCTGCTGTTTTTCCAGTTCCTGTTTGTGCAACAGCCAAAACATCATTCCCTTCTAATATGGGTCTTATAGATTTATATTGTATATCTGTAGGCTTATTAAAGCCCATTTCTTCTAAAGCTCTTTTTAATTCTGTTGCTATTTTATATTGTTCGAATTTCATTTTGTTGCTTAACTATCTTAAATCTTTCAATTAATTGCTTATTGTGATGACAATAATATATAAAGTTAAGGATTTTTCTGGTTTAATTTACTTTGTATTTGGAATTAAGAAAAAGAAAACGATTAATATTGTTTTTAGGTTTTAATCCTATTGGAAATTTAGTTGGCAGAGAAATTTATTTTTTTAATTCCTTAGGATGGTGTCTTTTCTTTTTTATTGGTAAAAAAGAAAGAAAAAATCAAAACGTTTTCAAAAATACTAAAAATGAAATCATTTTGATAAAATCAAATTGAAACCTGAATTAATTGATTCACGAATCAATTAATTCAGCAATAAAATTGTAGATTGACTATTTAAACATTTGACCTAAAAATCAATTCTTTTGTAAGAAATGATATACTTTTTGTATCGATTTCTATTTGGTAATGAAATGTTTAATTGTATAAAAAGTCCCACATTATATTCTTAATGTGGGACTTTTTGTATTTTACTTTAATGGTTTTTCAATTCACACTTTATTGTTTTGAAATTTATAGGAATTGAAATACAGCTTAACATTTTGAAATCACCTTCTCAGCTAATTTCCTTGCTAAATCCCGATTCTCTTTCGGATCAGCACTAATTTTAATGATAATATAAAACTGTGCTTTACCTGCCATCACTGCCATTTCTCCACCATAGTTTTCATTCCATTTGTACCAAGCACTCGTGCCTAAACCATCTATAAACTCCCAGCTACTTTTAGCTCGAACTTTCATCATATCCTGTCCTGTAGATTTAATTTCCTCACTTTGTTTTGCCAAGTTTTTATTGATCCTTTCTAATTCCTCTTCAGATAACTCTTTGTAGGCCATGTTGAAAGTTTCAGTTAATGATTTCAAGTCAATATCACTATCGGAATAGGAAAAGTTTTTAATTCCAATTGCGTTATTATCAGCAATTTTCAATTTCTTACCTACTACCTCAAGATTTAATTGAGGTCTATCGCTAGGCCAATAAAAGATGTATTCTCCATAACTGCCAGAACGAAGTTTTTCTTTTGCATTCTCAAAATCTATTGGATAAACCGAAGCCATCTCCTCCTTAGTTAATAATCCGCTATAATCATCTTTGAGTTGCTCTAAAGCCTTGCAATTTAAATCTTTACCTTTTCTACTTGTATTTTGACCATTTTTTTCAGAGGATGAAGTGCCATCAGAATTGCAAGAGAAAAGTAAGAAGCCCATTCCTACTAAGAGTAACATTTTCTTCATAATAAGTTTATTTTAAGTTAAGGGCTAAAATACATTTTATTATTGTGATTTACAATAATATGGCTTAAAGTTTGCTGATTTTTACTTTCAGAATCATACTTTATTATATTTTTTTATCATTGATACTGAAATATAGGTCAAAAGATTGTGTTCTTTTAAAAAGTATTTATTCTAATTCAAAAATTATACAGTCACTTCATTTCACAGTTCAGTTATTTCTTGTTTAAGCAAGGCCACTTGATTGGTTTTTAATTTAATTTTCAACCAACTTTGTATTTTATCAGCATCTAATTTTTGTATTTCCTTTTCCGCATTATAGACTAGAATCGTCATTGTTTGTGCGCTGTCCGTATGTGCGTATTGCAATTGTTTTCCTACAGAAATTATTTTTATATCTGGAAATAGAATTTTTAATTCTGATAAAAGTTCAGTATCATCTACTTTATATTCGCCCAATTCTTGTTGAAGGTTATTAATTAAAATATCTTTTTCAGATAAACTCTTGTTTTGGTTACCAATTTCATTCAAAATTTCACTTTTTAAATCTTTGGTATCTTGACGGATAACCAACTCGGTATTATCTAATTGGTAAGTTGATAATTTTTCTTGTAGTTCTTTAATTTCATTGTCAGTGAAAACTTTGGTCAGAAAAGCTACTTCTATTTTTTTAGGATTATTATTGTATTTGGTATTTTTGAAAATAAGCAGATATCCTTTGTTTGTAAACTCTTTGGTGATGTAATCCTCCACTTTTTCACTATACTTTTTCTTATTGAAAAGATTATAGGCTAAATAAAAGCTAGGCACAATCATTATGACAATTAAAGTAGTAATACCATATCGAATTTGCTTTTCGAATTTCGTATTTAGGCTTGCAATAGGTTTGTATTTCAAAAATTTTGCAATAAAAAAGGTTGCAATACAGATAAAAAAGCAGTTGATAGTGTATTAATAGAAAGAACCTAGAAAGTAGGAATAATTTCCAATCGCCAAGCTATATCCTGCGGTACATAGTGGTGGCATTAAGGCTGTTGCAATCGCTACACCTGGAATGGGATTACCTTTCTCCACACGTGTAATTGCTATGACACCTACTAATCCTCCAAAAAACGCAATTAAAACGTCATATATTGTAGGTGAAGTTCTGGATAATAATTCAGATTGTGCGTCTTTTAATGGGCTTACCCAAAAATACAATAAAGCTACAAGTAAACTTACAATAGTGGCAACTAAGAGGTTTTTTAAAGATTTCTTTAATAAGCTAAAATCATAAATAGCCAAAGCGAAACCGGCTCCGACAATAGGTCCCATTAATGGCGAGATTAACATCGCACCAATTACCACCGCTGTCGAGTTCATATTCAAACCTACCGATGCAATGACTATAGCACAAGCTAAAATCCATAAATTTGGACCCCGAAAAGAGATACTTGATTTTACGTTTTCTAAAACTCTATCTTGGTTTTCCTCTCCGCTATTAAGGTTGAGAGAATTAAATATTGAATTTTTCATTTTATATTATTCCTACTTGTCAATCATATTAGATTGATCGTTAATTGATATAATTACTTTGCAATAATACAATAAAGAAAATTAAAATTTATACAAGATATTTCAGCCTTTACAAAAGAATATTTCCCTTTATTAAATATTACTATTTATTAATATTGTTTAAAATGATGTTTAATTAAATATAAATAATAATCTAAAATATAGTTTTAAAGGGTTAAGACGCTAAGGAATTCTTATATGATCAGGTTCGAATTAGTAGTTTTAAAATAAAAACTCCACTAATTTAATCTTTATAAGACTGAATTAGTGGAGTTTAAAGTCAATTCTATCATTTAACTACACCCTAGTGTGTTAAATGGACTTAATTGCTCGCTGTTTTTATAAATCTCTGTTGAGTAACTTTTTTGTCACCAAATAATTGAATAAAATAGACACCAGCTGTTAATTTTGAAACATTTATTTGTTGTTCACTGTTATTTAGTGTTCCTGTTTGAACATTTCTACCCATGATATTAACAATTTGGTACGCAATTCGCGTTGCGTTATTGCGAATCACATTACGTGTTGAGTTCACTGGATTAAGAGCAATACTAAAATTGTTTGTAGTAATATCATTAACTCCAACAGATGAAGATACAATATTAATGGTATAATCTTCTGTTTCTCCCCAATCCATTACGTCCGTTGCAGATGTACTAGCATTACAAGGTTGAATGGAATAGCCATTAGGACCGAAGGTATAATCGTCGTCTTCAACAATTCTTATACGCATTCTAGTTTCACCTGTCATGGCACTTTCAGGAATTGTAATCGTTTCTGTTATAACGGTATTGCAGAAATATCCATAGAATTAGCTATATCAGTATCACTTACCTTTTCAGAAGGATCAAAAATATTTTCTTGATTATAATCAATCCAGATACCATATCCGCAACCACCATTCACCTCGAATGAAACTGATAAATTATAAGTCTCTTCTTTTGTAAAATTCGCAGTAGGCAAATTGTTGTAAAAGACATAATGTGGCAATGCATAATGAGCATTTGTTACATTTGATAAAGTTCCAAATGTTACGCTATTTATTGCATTAGGTACATTGAAAACACCATCATCAAAATCTGCTACACAATAAGGTGCAGGATTGGTAATCTGTGCATTTAAATTTGTTAAGCTTGCTGCACTAAATAAGCTAAGGATAAGAATAATTCTTTTCAAATTACTTTGTTTTTATTGACCTACTAATATATTTAAACTTTTTAGGTATCTTGAATTATCATGTATGAATCAAAATATAAAATTAGTAAATCTGAGTAAGAAAATAGTTTACAAAGGTAGACCTTAGTTTATAAATGAAATTAGTTGTAGCAATTAATAATACTTTTTAGGTAGAGAGTTCTGATTTTTTTATAAAAAATACAAGAACTTTTTCTTTTTCTTTTGGTTAATTTATTGTTTTAAAATTAAAAATAAGCTTATGACTAAACTAAAATCAGTTCTGAATATAATTTAATATAATTTTATTAAAATAAATGTTTGTCCACATTGCTGATTTAGTTCTGAATAAAAACAAGCTATTCATAAAAAATGTATTTTTAGTTGAAAATTAAATTTTCGCTTATTATTACCCTGTAATATGAGGATCGATAAGATCTAATAGGGTAACACTTTTGTCTATTTTTTCATTCAGCATTTTATCAGCACCCTTCCTAAATACTTTCATTAATATATATATATCCGGAATAGTTTGTTTATCGAGAAAACTATTTCTCGCTAATGTATCATAAGCAATAAGGATAGCATACTTTGTATAGGGTTGAACCGCTAATTTTGCAATTTTATTTAAAATTGACACGTCTCCTTCTTCTGGTCTAAATTGTATTGAATAAGCTAAAGCTAAAAACATGCCTTCTGATTTATGGGTTTCCAAAAGTTCAGGTTTTGAAATGTTATTTCTTACAATAATTTCACCCATTTTTCTACCCATTTCAGCTTGAAGTCTAATCCTTGCTGAGTTATCGACCACATCTGTCTTTTCAACATAATTATTAGATAATTCTAATAATATTAAGTGGGAATTATTGGTTTCAACGGACTTAAATATTCTTGTGTCTGTATTATCTTTATCAACTGTCAGTTTATTTATATCAACTGCTAGCTTAACATCTTCCACTCGTTCTTTTGTTGTTGCAATGTCAAGTTGATTATTGTCAGCTTTTCGGATGCTCTCCTTTGCCATTTTTTCAGCATTTTTTGCCCTTTCTAAAACTTGTTCTCCAATGGTGGTGATAAATCGCTTTGAAAATATTGCTGCAATTAAACAGAAACCTGCAAATATTAAGTAGTCTAAATTATCAGAACTTCTTATTAAATCACTTGAAATCATTTTTAAGAAAAGAGGTATTACAAAGGCGGCTCCTATTCCTAATAAAATATATTTAGTCACACTATGAGTTTCTTCATCCGCTCTTGTATCAAATTTATGTAAATAGTTTAAAAAACCTCCGAAGGCGCCACTAATAATCATAATGGCAATTAGTATAATTAAATGTGTATCTAAATTGCAGTATTTCATAATCTTATATTATTATATTGATGCGGAAGGTTGATTTGTAGTTGTGGTCTATTATATTACTCTGATCTTATAATATTATTTTTGAGATTATATCTTTAAGCTCAATAAATTAAGAATATTTACTTATCAAAGATATGTTAATATGATGGTTTGTCAAATTTATATTTTAAGTTTTTTTATTATATCCAAAATATGTAGGAGTATTTCTGTTAAGAAATAGGCTCATCCTTTAATATAAACTGAAATAGGCTTTTCTTAATCTGATGATAATGGTGCACTATCAATTAGCCTACGGTTACTTGGCCCATGAAATGCTCGCATAGAAATAATCTTGCCTTCCTCATTAAAACGGAAAACATCAATGACCTCGGTTAAGGTGTGAACACCATTGATATTCATTTCTAACTCAAAAGGAAACGCTGCTTCCATACCTGCAATACGAACGGCTCCTGTCCTTTCCACATTTAATTCAATATTAACAGCACCTGTATAGAATTTACGAAGACTGTCTATTCCAGATACAATTTCACTACCAACTGGATCTTCTACTGTTGCATCATCTGCATATAAAGATAAGATGCCCTCCAAATCGCTTTCATTCAAACTTCGCATGTATTGGTCAACCGCATCTGTGTAATGATGTATATTCATATTATTTCCAGTCTTTATTTCATTATTAACAGAAAAGTCATTTAATTTTTTATGTGTCATATCGTTCGATTTAGTATTACATGCATTAACTAAAAACGCTATCATTATTATATATACAAATTTATTCATAATTATCATATTTAAAATCCAAGTTGTGAAGTTTTAGAATTAATTTAAAAACAAAAAAATTATTCAGAACCTCACTTATTAGCAATGGGTTCAACGGCATTTAGTTGTTTTTAATAAATGAATGGTTTTTGAATTTCATATTTTAACCATTTTTAATTCAAAATATTTTTTAAAATTACTTTGTATTCGATGTGTTAAAAACATTCCTAACAGATAAAATAAAACTCCAATAGCAATTATAATAAGACCAAAGATTAAGGTTTTAATATTTGATTCTGCCATCATAATGCTAATTATTCCTATTAATACAGTAAAAATAGGTAAAATGGCTATAACAGGATTAGGTTTAATGTTTAATTTTAATAGTGTGCCATTTCCTGATTTTATTATTTGCCCATTAATATAAGCTGTTTTTCGTTTAAAATTTGGTATATACCAAGTGATATAAGTCCACTGATCATAAACTTTAAACTCATTTTGATTTCTAAATTTTCCAACAAAACCTAAGTCACTTTGATTAAAGAGATCTTCTATTTTTTGCTTTAAATTTTCTTCATTTAAATTTGAAGAATAATTTAATTTTCTTGAATTAAATATCTTTTCAATCATGGTTTGTTATTTTATTCTAGTTGGAACATAAAATTATCTTACATATTGGACTGAATATTTTTACAAAATAACTGTAACTCAAATATACAGAAAGAATTTTTGGTATTCATTTCTGTTTTTAAATGATAACAAAGATTAATAACAGTTTGTTGCTTTTTTTTCTTCACAAAGTGCAAAAAAGGATATTATTTAATAATAAATAAACGAAATAGAAACTAGCTACTTAATTTAGTGTATGCTTAATTCTTAAACCTTATTTTATTATGAATATCATATAGTAAAAAGGAACAAAAGTTTCAATAACTGTACTTCTAAAAATTAAAAATGAGAAATATATTTATTTAAATATTGCTGTGTAACATAAGTTGCAAAATGATAATTACTCAGTTGCTAATTTTGTTATTCAGACAATTTAAAATAAAAACATTAAACTATAGATCATAAAATAAATAACTACTTTGAAATTTAAACAAATAACTCAATTTTTCTTTTAAAATATTTATAGCTCCTATTTTTCTTTATAACAATTTTAAATAATCCTTTTATAGTTTAAAATCTTCCTATTATGAAAACAAACAAGTTCTTGTTTTTTGCTTCACTTTTACTAAGTAGTTTAAGTGGTTTCTCACAAGTCAATTTAGACAGTAGTCTAGTTGCAAAATATTATTTCAATGGCAATGCTAATGATGAAAGCGTCTGGAGCAATCATGGAACCGTAACTGGTGCTGTGTTGACAACGGACAGATTTGGCAATGCAAATAGTGCTTATAGTTTTGATGGAAATGCTTTCATTGAAATTGAAGACAACTCTCCTTTTGATCTCCAATATGAATTCACGATATCCATATGGGTTAATCAAAATGGCACTACCACCTCTGGCTATCGCTTAATTGATAAAATAACAGCTGGTGAGAATGATGGATACGGCTTTGACACTTATGGTGAAGGTGAAGGGAATAGAATGCGACTAATGGGCTATAATAATGCAATTGCCAATACTACTTACAATTTAGATGTATGGAATCATCTGTTGGTTACTGTTAAAGATGGTACAGCTAAATTTTATTTAAATGGCATTTTGGATGGTGAGGAGCCTTTTGATCATGCACCACTCAATAACTTGTCAATTCTAATCGGTGCTGCACATTATTCTCCCTTTAATAATAATTTTATTGGAAAGCTTGATGACATACGCATATATAAAAGAGCTTTAAATGAACAAGAAATACAACTTTTGTTTACCGAAAATACTGTGAATATAATGAATGTTAACAATAGTCGGTTATCGATTTATCCCAATCCTGCAAATGAAGTAATCACGATTGACGGTTTGCAATCCGGAACAATCCAAATTATTAATATGCATGGACAAGTAATTAAAAAAGTAGATATCTCCAATTTGAAAACAACAATAGATATTTCAAAATTTAATCCTGGAATTTACATTCTGACTTTACATTCCGAGAAATATTTTATTATGAAAAGATTCATAATAAAATAATCAACCTAAATAATTCTAAAGCACATTTCTAATTAAAACCATAAAAATAAAAAAAAACTATGAAATGAACAACCAGACATCAAATTGTGTTTCTGCTTGGATTGCTTCTGTTTTCATCCTGTACAAAAGATAAAAACGATCCGGTCGATCCAAAAGAAAGATTTGGATAATAAATTTTTACTATTTAACTCTAATTCCGGAAACAAACTAGATGCAGGTGCAAGTATTATTGAAAACCCAAACCTTACCAATTAAAATAACTTAGAAGGTAGGGGGTGTTTATGTGCAAACTATTGTAATTAACCTTCATCAAATGCCTTAAGATAACTTTTGATGAAAGTTATAAAAAGTACGGCTATCAGAACTGTGCTTGACCTGAACAATTTCGAATGGATTCAATAGAGTTTTTCTAGCTCTTAGAGTAAAACAAAAACTTAGTCATTTGCGCATTATTTATTTATAATAATTTCTCGAAATATTCCTCTCTCTGAAAAATCATTCTCAAATATTTTATTTTTGGGGATAAGAAAAAAAGTACTCCCTTCTATAAATTCTTTTGAATTTGTCGCTAAATCTCTTTGTTCTATAATAATCTTCTTTACTGCTCCATGTTTATCCAAGTTCAAATAAATTTCCCCTTTTTTCACTTTTAATTCTTCTAATTTAATTCCCTCCATACTTTCAACATCTTCTAATTTATAAAAATATAAACTGTCTTTTGTTTCTGTAAACTTTTCGAAAGTATATCTTTCTAAACCTCCTTCACGTTCAGAATAACCTCGATATTGATAAATTCTATTGGTTATCTTTAATCCATTACTTTCAGATTCTTCTGTTTTCATTGGTTTGTACAAAGGAGTACTTTTGTAATAGTTCTCTCCACAAGTTCCAAAACAGTCGTGACTTACACCTTCTATTTTGTCTTTCTTTGGAATATTTGACAAATTATATATCGGAAGTATGTTCTCAACGTCAACTTTAAAAGATTTTGTGGAATCTAAAACAATAAATCCGTGTGGATTAGAGTCAAATCCTCCCCAAGCACTAAAATTATAAATGACTTTCGATGTTCCTTCAATTTTTTGAACGTATAATTTTTCTATACTCCATTCTGTTGTTCCAAATCCACAACCATAAAGTAAAAGATTCAATAAGATAATTGTCGATTTTATTTTCATTTAAGAGCCTTAGTTTGAGAAATATTGGACTTAACGTTCAATATATGAAATTAATTAATTTTTAATTGCTAAATTTCAGAAAGCAAGATACTTCATTAAAGATAAAAACGGTTCAAGTTAGCACCTAAACCGTTATTTTTAATATAATTTATTAGGTGCTGGCTTTTTTTATTCAAGCATTTTCATTTTCAAACTCTTCTATTTCTCTGTAGAATTCAATGGCTTTTTCAACAGACTTTCCTCCCGAACCAGCTATTAGATTTCTAAACCACTTTTTATTTAAGTTTTCGGGAGTGTGCTTTTTAAACAGCCAAACTGTAAAATAAATAAAACTACCGGTTAAGATTGTTTGAAAGATAATGTATGACAATCCAATTTCTTGCGGAAACCAGCTATTGCTTAAATAAAATGTAGTCCAAAATGGAATCTGTAAAATCATAATTTTACTATGGTTAATTATAGAAAGTTGTAGCTTTGATAATCGCTTCTGAATTTCGATTACACTACCATCGTAATTTATATTTTTTGTCCAAGCTAGATGCTTGATATAGTCTGTAAACCCTTTTAAATTTATCAAAGTGATTGCTGATATTGACAAAATAAAGTAATTATTTGCTGAGGAGTAATTTGTTATTGCATAAAAGAGTGCGTATCCTAAAATATTAAGATAAATTACAAAAGCTATTATTCCTGCTGTAGTTAATCGAACCAAGCCGTTTAAAGAAGATGCTGCCTTTCGACTAATGGTCTCTTTTAAAATTAATTTATTTATGGCTAAAGTTTTTTCTATTTTGACATTTTGTTCTTTCCAAATATTTATAAGTTCTATGTTTTCCATTTTATTGACTTTTAAGTTGATTGAATTCATTTTTTAGTTTGATTTTTATTCTACTAATTTTTGTTGCAACATTGGTTTCGGTAATTCCGATGATTTCTGATATTTCTTTGTAACTTTTCTCTTCGAGATATAGCAATATTAGCGCTTTGTTCAAATCATTTAATTCAGAAATTATATGATTCAATATTCCCAAATTAGTTTCTTTATCATTGTATATTTCTTTATCGGAAAAATCGAAAATGTCTGTTGTAATCGGGTTCGAAATACGTTTCCTACTATTCTCTTTCCTGTAAAACGAAATAGCCACATTCAATGAAATTCGGTATAACCAAGTTGAAAGTTTAAATTTCTCGTTGTAACTGTCTAATGATTTCCACAACTGTAAGATAATTTCTTGTAGGAGGTCTTTTCTGTCTTCAATGTTCCGACAATATGAGTTTGCCACTTTAAATAGAATGCCTTTATTGTTCTCAATAATTTCGAGAAATTTCGCTGTTCTATCTTTGTCCATCATTCGGTTTGTACATTTCAGAATCTAACTTTAAAACATAGTTTGTGCTTTCGGTCTTTATTGGTGTTGTTGATTTTGCACTGTAATAATTTCTGGTTATTGAAATGCTACAAGCTGTTGTAAGTATTGTAAATGCAGTAACAACAATAATTAATTTGATGTTTTCGTGTTTCATTCTTTAGATTTTATTAAGAAGTATTCTTATTTTCTTAATTATTCGCATCATGCTTACAAAAATCACACTTTTTTTGTACAAAATTTTTATAGTCTAGAATTAAACTTAAAGTTTTAATGAAGTTCAGAGAAGAAATTTGATGTTATTCCTCAAGATTTTTTGTTTCGCTTGCACAAAACGGATGAATATAAGCATAGTAGGAGGCGAAGAATTGTTTTTCATTATAAGCAAAAATTCCTTAAGAGATTATAGTTTCATTTTGGCAGTAAATATAGCAAAAAGCCCAAACATAGGATGTGTTAGGGCTTTCTGCTATTCGACATTATGTTGGCAGTTCTTTCTTTTAGATTCGATTCTCATCTCTTTGATGGTTTTGCTACTTTATTAAATTCAAGGCATAAGTTTACAAAATATTCAAAATCTTTTTTTGTTTTAATTCCTTCTGGATTTACATAGCAATAACCTTTATACTCTTTCCCTTTCATAATCATAGGTTCGTAGCCTTTCTTGTCTGCAATTTCTGATTGTAATTTTGGATCAAAACGACACATTAAGTTTTCATTACTTACATTTATACACATTTTTCCGTTTACCATAAAAGATAAACCACGAAACATTTTCTTTTCTTCAATTTTCAAATTTGGAATTTCAGCTAGATATGCTCTAATTCTGTCTGCAAGTTTAGTATCGTAAGCCATTTTGAAAATTACTTTGTGTTATTTGCAAAAGTCAAGGTGTCAAAAAATATTCTTAAAGATTGTAATTTTTCGTTTTTAATTGTCCAGAGTTCTGATACGTTTCCATTTATTTCATTTCCATTTGGAAACTGGAAATAGTAATTTCCAATTACACAAGCTTTGTCATCTTGAATAATCATTTCTTTAACTGTCATCGTTTCAAAAACGCTCGAAAAACGTTTGATAACTTCAATATATGCTTGTTTTCCAACGATTGGGTTTGAGTTCGTCATATCTCCTCCAATGTATTCGAAGTCATCAGCAATTACACTTTCCCAATTTGCTTTTTCTGCAAATCCTTTATAATAAAAATCAAGAATATCTTTTGTTGTCATTCTATTTCTTTTTAATGAGTTACTTGACCTAATTTCGGGTTGTTGTACAATGTCCGCTAAAGTCAGTTTGTGAAAAAACCTCCGTATTTGTTGATAAAAATACATAAAAATATTTGTAAAAATAAGCTCCAAGCTACAAAAAACAAATATCCTGCTTGTTCAAAAATTCTATTAACAATAAATGAGTAATCCATAGGCTATGGACTGTAGGCGGTTTAGTTCAACAGCGTGTTCATCTCTAGATCTTAGGGCAAGATGAAAACTTAGTTATTATGTGCTGGCTATCTCTTATTTTTGATTAATATAGTCTGATAGAAGTTTGCTTAACGTTGGTGTTCTAATGGTTGATTTTGCTGTTATTTGTATAACTTGTTTAGCGAGCAATTGCATTTCATTTCTCGCTGCGTTTGCGTGAGGAGCTATAGATTGAGTGCCTATTTCCCCTTTCATAGCTCTTGACCAATACAATACAGAAAACCACTTTGGCATTGTTAAAAAAATTGTCTTTAGATTTTTGGGAATAATGGGTAAGCCAAGTGATTTACAGGCTTTAAATCCTTCTCTTATACTTTGCACCATATTCTCGACACTTTTTTTGTTTTTTCCGAGTTGTCTGCTGTCTCCGTTTTCCAAAGCAATTGCCGCAGATGCAGAGGCTATAAACACAGCGTGAACAATCAGCCAAGCATTCATCTTTTTTTCAATAACCACCTCTAAACCTGCTTTTTCAAAAGTTACTTTTAGTTTTTTAGTGAATTCACTGATGTTTCCGTTATAATCTCCTAGAGTTGTTTTTTGTTCTTTGATTTGCACATAATTTATTTGATTCTCTTGACGGGTTCCACCAATTCCCGGAAAGCCTAAAATAATTTTTTTGTCAGGAAAATCCATATCCAAAGTTTCCATTCCAATAGGATTGTTAAGCATAAAAAGAATCGTTTTGCAATTTGTATTATTAGCAAGACTGGTTCTTATGCTTTCCAATTGGTCTAATCGAACGGTTACTATAATCAAATCATAAGTGTCAGTATCCTTGAATTCAACAGTTATCGGAATATTTACGTTTATTTCTTCTTGAGTCTGGACGTTGTGGATAGTTACCCCATTGTTTTTCAAGTTCTGGTAATTTTCACCACGTGCTAACAAAGTAGTTTCAATCCCAATTTCAAAAAGTTTAGCTGCATAAATCTGCCCGATAACTCCAGCCCCGTAAAATAATATTTTCATATATCTGTTTACTTTTTCTCTGTTCAATCCGTGTTGTGCTGTGTCATTGTTTAGCTTTCCCATAACGTTTGGTATAAACGTAGTACGGGTTTTCGAAAACAAAATTTTCTGATTTATCTAAAATTCTCCTTCAATATGAAAGGTTTAATTTAACTATAAATCCCGCATTAGCAATATACTCGTTTTGTCCACAGACTTACTAAATTCAATATAGTCGGTTTTCTTATAATTAATATATCAATAATCTTTATACTTATATATTCTTTTTCGTAAAAAACATCAACTTTCAGTTTTTCTCGATTCTAATTCAGTCTAGATATTGTTCATCAAAATAAATTGGACAATAAGAATAACCGAACAAGAAGTTCCTAGCGCAATTAGTGCAATGAATATCATATTATTATCTCCAATTGTCAGCCCATATATTGAAATCGTTAATACAATAATTGTCATTATTATTAACAATCCTGATATGCCCTTGAGCATATTTATATTTTTATTCAATTGCTCCGTAGTTTGATTTTTTAAATCGCTCTTTTTCATATTGGTTATTTTTTTGTTTGTGTGCAATGGTTTAGCGCTTGGCGGCGTAGGGGATTTCGAAGCACTAACGGTCAACCCAACAAAAAGGTTTGTACGAGGTAGAATGTTCAATTAACCACTGAACTCGTTTTTTTACCAAACGAGTGTTGAACTAAACCTTCGGTAGCTTCTTAAGTGTCAAAAACTTGTAATTTTATTGCTAAGTTAAAACAATTTAATTATGACTACAAAAAAAATCTCCGGAAGAACTTTGAGCAAATAAGTTTCTTAAATGTGACTGCAAAGAAGTATTAGGTGTTGAAGACCTTCTAAATCGTTTTCAACGTAATATCTCCATTTTAGGGAGAAGTGAACGAACTTTTGAATGCTATAGTGGGCATGTGGCTGCAATGTCACTAAACTTTGGTTGTCTTCCTACTGATTTGGATCCCGAACTGGTTAAATATTATCTTTTTGAATTGCAGCAAGGCAGTAAAACACCTTCAGAAACTTATTTTAAACACACTGTTTATGGTCTTCGATTTCTGTTTAAAACTGAAAGGCTTTCTTATCAGTATTTACATTTACTTTCGATAGCAAGAGACAAAAAGCTTCCGGTTATCCTCAGTCGGGAAGAAATTTGGAGTATGCTTACTAAGGCACAACAACTTAAGTACAAAACTTTATAGTTCATTTTACGGTATTCCCAATTCCTTACAGTTTTACATCCTTTCTTTGTAAAGAATATAAAATAGAACAATTGTGAAAAATAAAAAATCTACGTTCCGATTTAAATCAGCAAATAGATATTTCTCATTTCTTTAAAATCAAGCTGGACGATAAAAATGCATTGGCAGTGGGATTTCAATACCGATTCGAGGAAAACTTTGTTAAAGGTGAAGAGACTGAACTCAGATTTACTGAAGAATATACCTATTCTATACAGCCGAAGGTTACTGAATTTGAATTTCGACTTCGGGCGGAGCAGCGTATCACATCGTCAACAACATCTCATAGGCTTAAGTATAATATTGCTACTTCCCGTTCTTTCAAAGGGGGAGATATTGACTCTGGTTATGCTTATATATTTGGAGGTTTAGAAACTTTTTTCACCTTGGCTAAAACGAGTAAGCCTGAATACGAGCAACGAATAGGCGCTGGCGTAGGTTGGGTCTTGAATAATTATATAAAACTTGAATTGATAATGGAATACAGAATAACCAATTTTACACAGAACCTGAGTCATGAATTATTTCTTGTTAGCGGCATGAAATTTACATTAGACCCCATTTCTTCCTAATAGATGGAACATAACCAACATTCAGAGAAGATAATCTCTCATCGACAAAAAATTAAAACAAACACCTTATGATTTCTTCCATTTTCTTAAGTGCTATTCAAAACACTCAAAAAGTCATAACAGGAATAGGAGAGGAGCCTGATTACACGTTTAGTGCAGATTTTCTTTTCAAGATTTTGTTGGCGATTGCAGCCGGTCTGCTTATCGGTGTCGAACGGGAATACAAAGGAAAGGATGCAGGCTTAAAAACCAACATGCTGGTTTCTGTTGGCGCTTGTGTATTTGTTATTTTATCTCTTCAATTTCAGGGTGAGATTTCTATTGATCACACCAGGGTTCTTAGCCAGGTAGTTACCGGAATTGGCTTTTTAGGCGCAGGGGTTATTCTCAAACAAGGTGGTTCGGTGCAGGGACTTACCACTGCAGCTACTGTATGGTGCAGTGCCGCAGCAGGATGTATGGCTGCGTTTTATTTGGTTGCAGACTTAATATTATTTACCGGAACGGTGATCCTGGTCAACCTTATCTTCGGGTTCATTGGCAAAAAAATGAGCGAGAAGTGAACCGATGTCAAATCTTAGATTCAAGTAATAAATTTAAATTGGTTATAAAATAAATATATACTATTGGCATTTTGTTAGCAAATTAATTGCAATATTTTTTTCACTTTTAATTGTGTCAACTAAATTATTACTTGGTAAAATTACAAATGATTCCCAAAAAAATTTGGATTTACAATTAAGCCAATTTGTGTCATTTGTTCTTCCAAATATTCTATAATTTTCGCAAAAGAGAAGAAGGGAGTCTTGTGTAATTGAAATTGTCCAAATCCCTTCTACCTCAAGATCACAAGTTTTATAATAAAAAGTTGCATCTTGCTTTAATATTTGCTCTACTCCAATAATATGAGGGTATTGTTTTTTTAAATTAAATACACTTGAAATTCTATTGTTTTTTTTACTACAATATTTACCTGTTAATCTATTATTTTTTTGACCAAAAATATAAAGAAAACAAAAACAGGAGCCTACTAAAAGAATAGTAAAGAATATTTTAAATTTTTCATTTTTTATTTCTAAGATAGTTTTATTTGTTGATAAATTGACTTTCGAAATAACATTATCAATTGTACTTATAGATTTATTATCGTCACTTAACGATTTTGAATTATTTAATAATTTAACAATTTTATTTTTGTCTGCATCATTTATTAATATGTTATTTTGAAATTCAACATCGTTAAAATTAGACAATTTATCGTAAAAATCACTATTATAAACATCTAAAACCATTAACGCAATTTCAATTGAAATTGAATTATCTTTAAAAATATGATTTAAATAGTAGTAATCATCAATTATCATTTTGCCCGAAATAGATTTTCTTAAAATGAGTCTCTAATAATGTATAAGTTGTTATTATTAACATGTTGATTCCCTATATTATTGTTAATATAAAACTTCTGTTTTTTCACTAACACATTTTATACTTCTTCAGACAAAAAATCCCCAAGCAGATTGTGATAAACGGACTTCTTTTTCTAAAAATGCTTCAGGTTTTCCATAATATGCTTCTTGAAAACCTTCAACACAATTTAAAGGAATAGGGACTGCTTCTACATCACGGAACTGTTGCTGATAGTAAACTACAGCTTATTGCTAAACCTAATATTTCCTGCAGTTGTTTCTCGTCAAGTTTGCAATTCTTGTAATAATTCTTCTGATTTTCTTAATGTGCTTTTATAGAACCTCGTTACGAATTTAGAGAAAAATAACAAAAAGATGTAACCGAAACTAAATGAAAATGTCCAAAAATATTTACTATCTGTAATGTCTCTACCACTAAAAAACTTTGATACCAAAATAATTACTGTTACCAATAACAAGTAACTCAAAGTCATATTGATTTTTTGCAGTTTGTAAAATTCTAACTTTTGAGTTGCAAATATTTTTAGTGTTTCTGCATAAGGCTTACTAAAATCATTTGTAATTTTTAGTTGTCGAAGACTTAAAAAGCTAACTACCGATAGTGTCAATAATACTAAAATTGATATAACGCCTACACCTTGTAAAAAAGTGGTGTCTAATTTATAAAAGTTAAGCCCAATAAATATTGTAGCAAGTAAACAAATCACACTTCCAATAATTTCTGGATAAGCAATTTTATTAATTTTCGAATTGTATTTTTTTTGTGTCATTTGGTCAATAAGTTTTGACGTTAAATTTTGTTGCTGTTCTTTATTACCTCCGTTATTCCAAGTATTTTTTAAGTCATCTAATTCCATAATTATAAATTTTTATTGATGTGTGATTTTAATTTTGATTTTATTCTAAATAGCCTTGTTCCCACATTACTTTTTGAAATTCCAATAATTTCTGCAATTTCATCATAACTTTTATTGTCTAAGTAAAGCATCACAATACCTTTGTCAAGTAAGTTTAGGTTGTCAATTTGCTGTTTAAATACTTTCCATTTTTCTTCGTTTTCGTTATTATCAATTTCGTGATTATTTAAAATTTGTTCATCAATAGGAATAGTCAATACTCTTTTCTTTGATAATTTGAGTTGGTAAAGTGCAACATTCAAAGCCACTCTATATATCCAGGTGCTTAAACTTGATTTTTGATGGAATGTGCCAAAAGATTTCCAAAGTTGATATAAAATTTCTTGGATTAAATCATTTTTGTCTTCTCTATTATTGGTATATACTGATGCAATTTTGAAAATAAATCCTTCATTTTCTTTTATTGCCGCAATAAAATTTTCTTTTTTGTCCACTAAGTTTTCCTCATTTATGTTTTCGATACTTTATTAGTGTACAATCGTGCAAAAAAGTCACACTTATAACAAATTTATTTTGAAAATTTTCCAGAACGTACTGTTACGCTACAATTCTGACTAACGTTTTAAGTTCATTTTGAATATCATTTTTTGTAAAATTAAGCTCTTTATAATTCAGACCAAATTTAGTGATTAATTTTTGAATTCGCTTTACCTCTTTCAAATTTACTTATTTTATTTTTTTAAAATTATTCGCGATATTGCTTCGCTCAATTCTTTTTTCATCTAAAAATAAATAAGCTTCTGGATTTATAGAAGCTTGGTTTTTTACTACCATATTCCAAACTATTATTGTCAATTTAGTTGTCAAAGCAGAAATTGCAGCGATGACTTACGGCAAAGAAATTACTCAATGTTCGGTTTATAGAAAAAGGGAAATTAGAATTGAGAGCGGCTTATGTGAACATAGCGAAATAGGGCCTTCATCTGGGGGATACAGCTCAATTGCAGAACCGTGGTTCGCCTAGAAAAACACCCATTTCAGCATGAGAGAGGGAAGTGTAAGCTTACTGGGAAACTGGGTCAATATTAAGGTGAAAAACGAAGTAGAACACTACTCCAATCGTTCCTCTAAATGCATAGTATTGGGTAGGGGAGCTTATGCACATATATCAAGAAAAAGCAATGAAAAGATAGTTTGTTATTTAAAATACGTGCTTGAATTTTCAATAATCTAGCCTAAAACGCTACAAAACCACCTATATTAAGCCTTATCCTGTGTCGCTGAACACCGAATAGCAAAAAGCCCTTCCAAACCTTTGGTAGGGGTTTTCCTTATCTGGGCTTTCTCCTATTCGGTATAATGTTATGTGCAGTATATACTACCATTTTATTCGTTGTCTGTCAATTTCTTTGTACTGTACGAGTTTAATATCCACTGGTTCAATTTTTTCTGTCTGCCTGTTACACCGAAAAGCCATTATAATTTTGGCTTCTTTGTTTTGGTCTGAGGAAGAATAAACAGCTAAAATCTCGTCCTCATACTCTCCTTTAAATCTACAATTTGAATTAGTTATTTGTTGTCCATCTTTAAGGTAAATTGTAGTGCTGTCTAAAAGTCTTGTCCAATTTAGCTTCTCAGCCTCATATGTAGTTTCAAAAGTTATTAAATATTTGTTTTTATTCTTGTTACTCTCGTAAAAATCAATGGAGTGAATTTCTCCAAGCATTGTCTGTCCGTATGATTTAGAATTTTTGTACTCCGAAAATTCCGATAGTTGAAATAAATTATTATAGCATTTAGAAGTGTCCAACTTTTTAAAAACTGTTTCTATTGTGTCTGCGAAACCAGAGAAATAAGATTTTACAAAGTATTTGTCAGGTTTTTCAAACTTGTAAATTGTGTTGTAAATTTCTTTAATAGTTGTGTCTTTCTCTGGTTGTTTTCCCCACTTGTATTCTGTTCTATCATATAAAACATATTGGCAGTCATTTAACCATTTAATTTTCATGTAAGAATGTTTTGCCTGTTTAGAATTTCGCTCGAATTGATTTGTGTCAGTTCTTATGATGGTATAAACACCTCCATTATACCCAAGAAATTGGAACACTCCAGTTTTAAAATCTTTACAAAATTCAGTCTGTCCAAAGGTGAGATTGGAAATAAAAATTGTTGCTAAAATCAAAAATATTGTCTTCATACTTTTCTAATTATACGGTTCTGTTTTATTGCACATAACGGTCAAGTATAGGAGCAGTAGCGGAATTCAAAGCAATTACCTGACCGTTGCCACCAAAGTCTTATTAATGGGACAGACCTTCGATTTGGCATTTCGTCCGCTATTGCTCTTATACAATGTTGTATGCAGCCATATTTTTCATTCGGTGCCTTGCTGATTAATGATTAGTAGTTGATATAATAAATAAAAATAAAAGTTCTATGCATAGGTTGGCTTTGTGCGGCTTTGCATAGTGCTTGACATTTTTAGTTTTTAGTTGGTTATATTTTAGTTCTTTTATGAATTTTTATTATTTTAATGACGTTCCGTAGATTGATTTTACAGTTGCTTTATCCTTGATGAAGGTGATATTTAATGATTATCTAATCGTTCGGTTGGTAACGTTCTCGTCGTATTTGGTAAAGAAAGTTTGGAGTTTTTGTTCGTCTATACTTCCATCGGGGTTTAGTACTTTTTCTTTTAGTAATAGCTCTATAAACCATTTGAAACTATAACCTTTAAAACGGACAGACTCTACTCGTACATTGTAATCAGTGAAGATTAACTGTACATAATCATCATAACTATATCCTGCTGTACCTCCTTTATTTCTAATAATAGTTAGAATTTCTTTATCCTTGTCTAAAGAGTAAAGTGTAAACTCTGTAGCACTACTTCTTTTTTCGTATTGAAACTTTTGTTCGCCATCTACTATTACGAAATCTTTTTTAAGCTTTATGTCTTGGGCGTAAGTTTTAATTGTAAATGATGTTACTATTAAAAGGGTGATGATTGAAAGGATTGGTTTCATAATTAAATGTTTGTTTAGGTATCGTTTCTAAATTTATTTTTTGTACAGGATTTCTTATAAAATTCTATTATTTAAATAGGAATATAGGATTGAGAGAAATATTGGTGAAGTTTAATTTGATGAAAAGAAATAGTGTTTTCTGATTATTTCTTCTTCATTATCAATTGATTTTCGTGTCCATTTTCTATTACTCAATTAATATGTTGTATTATTGAGATTATAAGTATTGGGAAATTTGAAATTTTAATCTGCAAATTCTTCAATAGATATTACCGTGGTGAAAATATCACCACATCCTCGATAGGTTTGGTTATTATAACTGAATATAATGTCAAAATTTACACTATCTTTTTCCAATATTGCGTAGTCACAAATACCATTCTCACTCCTGTTTATTATTCCAAAGATAGTGGAATTATTAAAAGCGATACTTTCTCCTCTACTGCTTTTATTTGAAAAATATAATTTGCCTGTACTAATCTCATTGTTGCAATGTAGTGTATAGTTATTATTTTCAATTTCTAACAACCAAAAGGGTTCCGTACCTTCAAAACGCCCATTATACATTGATATATTTTGTTGTGTGTTATTTTGATTTGTACATCCCGATATTAAAATGCTATAAAATACCAATAATTTAATCATATTCATTTTAAATTTATTTATGAGGGTTTTCTGCTCTCGCAAGTTTAGCGAAGTGTAACTTATAGGTTTGATTCTTGAAGTTTTAAAACTTTATAAATATCATCACACGTCTGCTCTGCAAGACTTGCGACAGCACAAAATAAGTTAGTTAAATATTAGTTCAATTGTTTCTGAATTAGGTTTGATTTGATATTTCCATTGATTGTCTGATATTTCTTGTTGTATTCTTTTTTCAATGTTTAGGGTTTCATTAAAATCAAATTCGACAATATCTTTACCAATCAGATATTGATTGATTTCAATAATTTCTGGTTCTATTCCATAATTATTAGAATACCGGAAAATAGTAAATATCCTATCAAAAACTATTGAACCTAAGCTGTCAATTTTAAAATAGTAATAATGGCTATATCTCTTAAAATATTGAACAATAATTATATCATTTTGAAGTGCTCTTTTAAAGTTTTGGCTAATTAAGTTATCTGCATCAAATGAATCATTAAAACCGCAACCATAAGCATAACCGCCTTGGCTATTGGGTAAATAAATGCTTGATATTTTATTATTATTAACTTTCAATATTAATCTTGTAGAATCTTTATCTGCCTCTAACAGCTCTATATAAATAGATTTATTGTTGAATGATTTATAAGTTGAATCAATTACAATACTTGTATTATTAAGAACAACATCGGGTTTAGAGCTATTAATTTGGCAACTAATATTCATTAAGATAAGTATGAAAAAAAACAATATTTTACTTTTTATTGTTAACACATTTATCATAATTAAATAGCTTTTTTAAAATAGTGAATGCTTCTTTCCTCTCCCTTTTAGCTTCACTTCCCCCATTGACTTTATGTGAAACATCATCAATATTGTCTTTGTCTGCTAATGTATTTAAATCAAGTATGCTTCCATTACTTAATAGTTTGCCATATTTCCAAAACCAGCCACCAGACCTTGCTGATTCATACAACGAGTTTGAAATTATATCAGGATTTGATACAACATCTTTTTCTGAATATTTTTTATATCCGAGATATGATGTAGAATTACCAGTCCTAGAATCTGTTATGCCTGCAACCCAATTACCATTTCTATCTTTGGCTGCTGTTAATTGAATTAGTCCTCTTCCCCTAAATGGGTCATATTTAAGTTTGTGTCCCTCTTCTTTTAATACGCTAAAATATCTTGTTTCTGGGTAGCTTTGTGCTAAGAAATGTATTTTTCTTATACAGGAGTTGATGTTAAATTCATTAAATGCTATATTTAAAACTCGTGTAAACTCTATATAGTTATTTTGTTCTCCTTTGGATAGTTTGCCAACATTTAAATAAAATATTTTCTCTTTATGTACAGGATAGATTTTATTCCCTTTTTGGTCTGTTGTATTTTTCCTTAATTCTACCACAATACTTTTAAGTTCCTGTTCCGTGAAATCCCTATTACAAAAACAAGTATTTTTATCCTTATCCTTTACTTTCTCGTTGTTATTGTCTTTAGTTGTAAAATTTCCTTTAGTAGCATTTTTCAAGCTAAATTCATTGGTGTTTTTAGACAATCCATCACATTCAACCGTTCCCATATAAACAAATCCATCCTGCCAAGGATATTTGTCAAATTTCTTGTTTCTGGGAAATGAACCTGTCCATATTGTTTTGTCATTTTTTTTCAGTTCAATTGTTTCTTTTGGGACTGCAATTTCATTAAAAGCATTCATTTCCTGCACAAAGATAACAGCATCATAAGAGTTTAGATTTTTAGCATAAATCTCAAATGTGAGATAATAATTGCTTGCATCATAGTTATATGAAAGGAATCGGATTGTTAATGCCTTTGTTGTTGATGAACCGGAGCTTGCAAAATCATTTGCTAACCAGTTCCCTAAAGGGCTTTCATAATCGGGATTATAAAAAATACTTTTTCCCATTTTTATATTTTTTTGAGTTAAGATAAAAATCCTCTTATGGCATTAATGGAAATTGCCATAAGTGGATAGGATAGAATTATTCTGGTGTGGAAGGTGGCAATATATTACCCAATATATTCTCCGAAGGCGTAATATTGTTTCCTTCATCTGTATGGCAGCAAGGTAGTCCTTCCTCTTCCAAATAAGCAGATTTTCCTTGAATGATTGCGAGTGAAGTAGGCACTCTTGTTTCCCAAGTATCTTCTAATGTGCCTTCAATAGTCTGTAATTCTTCTACAATAGAAAGATAGTTTTCACTTCCGATAGTAGTGCCAATCGTAATATCTCCTGTATCGAGATACAAAGCAAATGCTTCGGAGAAAGATAAGCGGATAGGTACTACCACTCTTGCCATACCACTTTGTAAAAATGCTTGAAAAACAGGGTCGTCATTTTCTCTTAACATCAGGTTTGCCCAATCGCATTTGTCTGCCCAATAGTAAGGGTAAAAAAGATAGGACATTAGTTGCCAGTCTATAGCTTGTTCAAAAAACTTGACCATCTCGGCATAAGTGGCAAAAGATTCTGTTTGGTTAATTTGAGGTATTTCAAATCCTTCACATTGAATATATTCAGTATAGTTTTTTATGCCTTGTTCTTTACAGAAAGGTTTCATCAGCATTTCTATACAAATGCGTTTTAGCTCTCGCTGCTCAATAATTCTGTGAAAAGCAGGGTTTACATATCTTTCTTCCAGTTCTGTTTGCTCGTCATCACCGTTTCCAGGATTGGTTGTATTATCGAAAGCATTCAGTAAAGCATTGTATGCAGCTAATAATTTTTGATAGCAGTCATTTTGCCACTCCTGATACTTTGATGCTTTTAGCTTGCATTTTAGCTCAATAGAGGCTGTAATGGAATTCATCTTTTTGTAATCAAAATTCACAGAAACTGTTCCGGTATATTTAGGGTTTAACATACCCCCAAATGGTTTAGACTGATTCACACTCGCTCCCTTAGGAAAGCTACCAATAGTAATATTGAAGTTACTGCCAATATCCATTTTGAAAACTGGGCTGGCACCTCCCATAACTTTATGCCAGGTATAATTTATATCAACCTTTCCTGATACAGAATCGGCTTCATAATCAGGCTCTATCATAATATCTTGGCTATATGATTTCGCACTTTGGTCTGTATTTTTAGGACATGGAGGCAGCATAGATATATTGACTATTTTTAAATTCAGCAAGTGATCCATTTAAAATAATTCCATAATTTTGTGCGATTACATTGTAATTGTTTCTATTAATATCACTTGGAGAATTGATACCTAATTCTGCAAGTGTTTTGGGTGCTGAATTGGCAATATCTTCTGGATTTACTTCTGCATCATTTACTACTCTATAGTTCTGTACTCGTTTAAAGAGCTCAGCAGGTTCAGGTACCATAAATTCCACCATTAGGCGTTTACCATAATTAATAAGCCTGTTTTTATATATTATGTCAATCCAACGGTATATTCCTGTAACATGTACATCGCCTTCTCTGTTATCAAAACCGTGCTTGTATTGTTCTTCAAATTCTTTAATGATTTTGGAAGTACGTTTTTCCGAAGTTTTTTGTACAATTCTTTCTAATGCTTTTGCGGTAACTTCTTCTGCAAATTGTTTAGATTCTGTATTAGACAATGAAGATGCACTACTGCTTGAAAAGTTGGCGGCAAAATTGGCATTCATACTGTAGGTACCCCAATCTGCATTCACACCCAATGAACCTCCATAGTCATTGGTCTTCATATCATCTAATACCTTAGCTACTTCTGAATTGAGTTCGTGACGGGTGGCAGTTGTAGTATCTGTAAGGTTTTCGATTTCTGTTTCTCTCGTTGTTTCGATAGTATCTTCTGTTCTCACAAGATTACGTGTAGAGCGTTCTTTGTATTCACGAGCCATTACATTTTCGATATGAGAAACCTCTCCTGGCACATAGCAACAAACTTCTTGTTCTACTCTTCTGTAATCTGCAATGCCAAGATTAATAACTCCGTGAAGTTTTCCATCACAATTTTTATGAAATACCGGTTTAATTATATCAATGATTCCATTAGGAATAATTACTTTAATATCACTAACTCGTTTATCTAAAAAAATTTGAGAAAAATCTTGTTGTTTAATAGCCTTATTGGTTGCTACGATTTGAGACATATCTTCTCTTAAAGCAACCGATTTTTTTGCTAAAACCTGATAGATTACTTGGTCGAAAATCTCTATTTCCTGTTGTAATTCAAGCGGTGTGGCGTTTCTTATTCTCTCGTCAGAAAGTTTGAAGTTTTTGTTGAATGCCTCGACAGCCAAAGCATATATAGTTCCATAAATAGACTTTAATTCTTGTGTTGATTGGATTGCTGGAAAGCTGTTGACAAGTGTAATAATTTCTTGTTCTCCTCCTCTTGGGTCTTGGGGAATGGCTGCCCAATAGCTTTGTTCTAAATTTGGATGACAAGCAAGAAATAATTCAAAATCTTGAGAGATGTTTTTGTTGGGTGACCTGAATGAGACAAATCTAAATACATCTTGTTTTACCGGAATTGGATTTGCCATAATTTGTGTTGTTTTAAAGAGTGAATAATTTTTATTTCGAGATGTTGCTATTTCTATAACGAAAATAATGTAACTTTATTATAAAAATGTACTTTTTTTGTCAAAGTTTGATTGTAGGTTAGCAAAAATTGTGGCTCTTTGGCAAGGTTGGCTTTTGTGCTGTGGCTTTGTGTGTCTTGCCAATGTGCCACTATGTGCGTGAGCCTGGTTGAGGGTTTTGGTCATAATGACTCGTCCTAAAAAAAGTTTACAGGTTAAAGATTAAATCCTGCTATAAGTTTACAGTAGTTTTTTAGTCCTGACATTGGTTTACAAATGTAGTTTTTTTCTGATAATAATTCTTCCATAATTTTTCTATTTTTAGTGGT